>CAVTYW010000012.1:0-394307 GCA_963738955.1 Pirellulales bacterium
TTAATTACAAACGACAGCTATCCAATTGTTAAACTCGACACCAGTTTTTATAGAACCTGCTTAAAGTGCATACACACGAACAGTCAAAGCCATTTCGAGTGCTCTCCTTGGATGGCGGCGGTATGCGCGGTTTATACACTGCGACTGTCCTTGATACGCTGGCTCGTCATTTTGAATGCCGACTTCACAGGCGCCAACCTCGCCAATGCCGACCTCGAGTCGGCGACCCTAACCAATGCCAACTTCACCAATGCCAATCTCAACGCCGCGAACCTTGCCGGCTCGACCCTGACCAATGTCAACTTCAGCGGCGCGACCATCAAAGGGGCCAACTTCGGCGGTACGACCTTCACCGGCTTTACCGCAGGCCAACTCTACAGCACCCCCAGCTACGCCAACCGCGACCTAGGGGGAATCGTATTGAGCCACGACGACCTGACTGGCTGGAACTTTGCACACCAAAACCTCGCCGGCGCCAGCTTTATTAGCTCGACCTTGATCAACGGCGACTTCACCTGCGCGAATGTTACCAACGCCGAGATTTGGTCTTCAGCTCTGGCCGGTGCCAACTTTCGTAATGCGAATCTCGCTAACAGCGATTTTAGCCAATCCACCTTGACCAACGCCAACTTTGTTAACGCAAACCTGACCAACAGCAATTTTAACGACACGCCACTGAGCGGTGCCAATTTCAGCGGCGCGATCATCAAAGGGGCCAGCTTCAGCAGAGTGAATGTGTACGATGCCAACCAACTCTACAGCACCGCGACCGCATTTAGCGCCAACCAACTCTACAGTACCGCCAGCTACGCCAATGGTGACCTAACGGGAATCGTATTTGTCAGCGACACATTAACCGGCTGGAACTTCTCGCGCCAGAATCTCACAAGCGCCACCCTTCAGTCGAACCTAAGCAATGCCAACTTTACCAGTGCCAATCTGACCAACGCCAATTTTTCTGGTGGTTCGAACCTGACCGGCGCGTACTTTCGCTAATGCGAATCTGACCATGGCCAATCTTTCTAATTACGTGTACCTGACCGGCGCCAACTTCACCGGTGCAAATCTAACCGGCGCCCGCTTTGACTATTCCGACCTCACCAACACCAACTTCGGCGGCGACGATCTTAGCGATGCCAGCTTTGAGGAGGCCACGCTCACCAACGCGAACCTGACCGGGGCCACCGTGGCTGGGACCGACTTTTTCGGGTCTAACCTCACCGCTTCACAACTCTATAGCACCGCGAGCTATCAGGTCCAGAACTTGCAGGGCATCGCCTTCGACAGCAATCTGACGGGCGTGAACCTTTCGGGCCAGAATCTCGCGAATGCTTACCTCAAAGAAGCCAGCCTGGCCAACGCCACGCTCACCGGCGCGACGCTGACGCGCGCCACCGTGGCTTGGACCGACTTTTCCGGGTCTAACCTCACCGCGTCGCAACTGTATAGCACCGCCAGCTACCAAGCCCGGAACTTGCAGGGCATCGGTTTCCAACTCAACGACTTGGCAGGCTGGAACCTTTCGGGACAAGATCTGACTGAGGCCAACCTGACGAATGCCACGCTGACCAATGCGAATCTGGCCAACGCCCTTTTTTTGGTGCGAACCTGACCGAAGCCAACTTTACTGGCGCCGATCTTCGCGGCGCGACCTCCTGGTCGCCAGCTCCAACAACCATCACGCACAACACCATCCAGCCGGACGGGTCGATCGAAGGGTTGGCATTGCAGGCGGGTGAAAAGCTGGTCATCCGCAACAATCCGCTCGCCATCACGGTCAACACGAGTGCCTCGATCGACGACGCTGCGGCGTTGCAGTTTTTGCTCGACGACAATTGGACTTCGCCCATCGGGTTTTCACCGGGTCTCATCCCCGAGCTGGGCGGCACGTTGGATTTGGAATTCGCCGCCGGCGTCGATCCGGCCAGCCTCCTGGGCGAATCGTTTCAACTGTTTGATTGGAACGGTTCCTTGCCGGATGGTGATCAATTCACGACGATCACGACCGAACCGGGGCTGACGTTCGACTTATCGAACCTGTACAGCACCGGCGCGGTGACTTTGACCGCCGTGCCCGAGCCCTCGTCGCTCGCGCTCGGCCTGTTGGCGTTGGGCGGTCTGCGACTGCTGGTGCGGCGTTCCTCTTTCACAAGGAAATCGCCAATGACTCGCCGACCGTTGGTTCAACAAGCCGACGCACCGGCAGCCGGCCTGCTTTACCGCACCATTCTGCGGATCGCGGTTTGCGCTCTTTTGGCTTTCGCTGTCGCGCAGGCCAGCCCGGCCTTGGCGCAGATTTACAATACCCAAACAGGTGGCGTGATTCCCGGCACAGAAGCAATTACGCCCGGTCCCAGCGTCGATCTAAGCGGTTGGAACACGACGGGCCACCAACTCGAATTCGCAGGATTAGGGTCCGTCAACCTTACGAATGCCTCGTTCGCGACCTCCGACCTTACCAGCGCCGATCTTTCTTATTCGAGCTTGATCGGCGCCACGTTAACCACGGCGAACTTCACCAACGCCGACCTTTATGGCTCGGCCCTGACCAATGCCAGTTTCGCGAATGCCAATCTCACCAACGCCAACCTTGCTGCCTCGACTCTGACCAATGTCAACTTCAGCGGCGCGATCATCAAATGGGCCGATTTCGAAGAAACGACCGGCTTTACCGCCAACCAACTCTACAGCGCCGCCAGTTATGGCAGCGGCAACCTGACGGGCATCGGACTCGAGGGTTATGACTTAACCGGTTGGACCTTTGCGAACCAGAACCTCAGCAGCGCCAACTTTCAAGGCTCGACCCTGACCAGTGCCAACTTCAGCGATGCTAACCTCGCAAACGCCAACCTTGTCGCCGCAACCCTGACCAGTGCCAACTTCACCCGTGCCAATCTTACCGGCGCCGACCTTTCTTTCCGCACGCTGGAGAACACCAACCTCAGCAGTGCCCATCTCACGAACGTCAACTTTTTTGGCTCGACACTCACTTATGCGAACTTGAGCGGCGCGACGATCAAAGGAGCCAGCCTCAGCTTCACCGGCGTCAGCCTCGCTCAGCTCTACAGCACGGCCAGCTACGCCAGTGGCGACCTGACGGGAGTCGGACTTGTGGGAAACGACTTAACCGGCGGGAACTTTGCCAACCAGAACCTCACAGGCGCCATTCTCTCTGCCTATAGCAGCTATTCTCAACAAGTCTCAATTCTAGTCGGGGCCAACTTCACCAATGCAAACCTGACGGCCGCCAGCCTTGCTGGCGCGGCCGCGAACAATGCCAATTTCACCAACGCCAATCTCACGAACGCGGTCTTTTTTGACCCGTTTTTTGCCGCCACTCCCCGCTCGAACTTGACCAATGCCATTTTCACGAATGCCAATCTCACCAACGCCAACCTTGGCTACTCGACCCTGACAGGCGCCAACTTCACCAACGCGAATCTCACGGACGCTGCTCTTCAGTATGCCAACCTGACCAATGCCAACTTCAGCGGCACGATCATCGAAGGGGCTGGTTTCGGCGGCACGACCGGCTTTACCGCCAGCCAACTCTACAGCACGGCCAGTTACGCCAGCGGCGATCTGACCGGCGTTGTGTTCGATGGCATTGACTTAACCGGCGCCAACCTTGCCAACCAGAACCTCACAGGCGCCTCTCTGGGCGGCTCGACCCTGGCCAGTGCCAACATTAGCAACGCCAACCTCACGAACGCCAACCTGGCCTCGGCGATCCTGACCAATAGCAACCTCACCGGCGCGATCGTCAAGGGGGCTGACCTCGGCCTCACGACCTCCGTTGGCTTTACCGCCAGTCAACTCTACAGCACCGCCAGCTATTCCAGCGGCGACCTGACGGGCGTCGGACTTGGAGGTAATGACCTGACCGGTTGGAACTTTACCAACGAGAACCTTACCAACGCCAAGTTTAGTGACTCGACCTTGACCAGCGCCAACTTCACGAATGCGAATCTCACCAGCGCCAACCTTTATGGCTCGACCCTGACCAACGCTAACTTCACTGGCGCGACGGTCAAAGGGACGAACTTCAGCCCAACGACCGGCTTCACCGCCGGCCAACTCTACAGCACCGCCAGCTATTCCAGCGGCGATCTGTCGAGTATTGGACTCTCCGGCAACGACCTGACCGGCTGGAACTTTGCCAACCAGAACCTCACCAAGGCCAACCTTTACGCCTCGACCCTGACCAATGCCAACTTCCGCGGCGCGATCGTCAAAGGGGCAAACTTCGAGAGTACCACTTCCACCGGCTTCACTGCCGGCCAACTCTATAGCACCGCGAGCTACGCCGGCGGCTGCCTAACGGGCATTGTGCTTGACAGCAATGACTTAACAGGCTGGAACTTTGCCAACCAGAACCTGACCAACGCCAGCTTCTATGGATCGACCCTGGCTAACACGAACTTCAGCGGGGCAAACGTCAAAGGCGCCGGCTTCGGCTACACGACCGCGACTGGCTTCACCGCCAGCCAACTCTACAATACCGCCAACTACGCGAGCGGCGATTTGACGGGCATTGTGCTTTCCTTCAACAACTTAACGGGGTGGAACTTTGCCAATCAGAACATCACGGGCGCCAGTTTTCTTGGCGCGACCCTGACGAATGCTAATTTCAGTAACGCCAATCTCACCAACGCCGATTTCCAAAGCGTGAAGCCGATGTTTGCAAATGCCAACTTCAGTGGTGCGATCATTGCAGGAGCAAGTTTCAACGAAAGCGACGAGCTGTCGTACCCCAATTCGCCGTTTTCCAGCAGCCAACTTTACAGCACCGCCAGCTACGCCAGTGGCGATCTGGCGGGCATTGCCTTTGAATGGGCTGTCTTAAAGGGCTGGAATTTTTCCAATCAGAAGCTCACTGGCGCCAACTTCAGCTTCTCGACTCTATCCAATGTCAACTTCACCAATGCCAATCTCGCCGACGCCAATCTATTTGCGACCCTATCCAGCACCAATTTCACCAATGCCAATCTCGCCAGCGCCAATTTCTACAACAACTCGCACGATAATGAGGCCGCCCTGACCAACGCCAACTTCACCGCTGCTGATCTCCGCGGCGCTACCGGCTGGTCGCCGGTTGCTACAACCAACACGCACAATACCATCCGGCCGGATGGGTCCATTCAAGGATTGGAACTATTGGCCGGTGACGCGCTCATCGTCCGCAACAATCCGCTTGCAATCACGGTTAACACGGGCGCCTCGATCGACGATGCTGCGACGTTGCAGTTCTTGCTCGACGACAATTGGACTTCGCCCATTGGCTTTTCACCGGGGCTCATCCCCGAGCTGGGCGGCACGTTGGACCTGGAATTCGCCGCCGGCGTCGATCCGGCCAGCCTGCTGGGCGACTCGTTTCAACTCTTCGATTGGAACGGTTCTTTGCCGGATGGTGATCAGTTCGCGTCGATCACGACCGAGCCGGGGCTGACGTTCGACTTATCGAACTTATATAGCACTGGCGCGGTGACTCTGACCGCCGTGCCCGAGCCTTCGTCGCTCGTGCTTTGCCTGTTGGCGTTGGTCGCTCTGCTATTGCTGGCCCGGCGGAGAAAGCCGGCACTATAATGGGCGAGCTTTCCGTTCACCCGTGGACCGCCTGCCGAGCCTGACCATGGCCAGCAACTTATCCGACGTCGAGTCGATTTTTTACGCGGCGATCGATCTGGCCACGCCCGAGGAATGTGGGGCGTATGTCGAGAGCGCTTGTGGCGGAAACGAGGCGCTCAGGCAGCGCGTCGAAAAACTTCTCCAGGCCCATTTTCGCGCCGGCAATTTTCTTGAACCGGCTGCTACCGCGCTGCAACCGACAAGCGAGAAGGCCATCCAGGAAGGGCCGGGCACGGTCATCGGATCGTACAAGCTGTTGCAGCAAATCGGCGAAGGAGGAATGGGCGTCGTCTTCCTGGCCGAGCAGAGCCGGCCGGTGCAACGCAAGGTGGCGCTAAAGATCATCAAGCCGGGCATGGACACTCGCCAGGTAATCGCCCGGTTTACGGCGGAGCAACAGGCCCTGGCGCTGATGGACCATCCCAACATCGCCCGCGTGTTCGACGCGGGGGCAACGGAAAGCGGGCGCCCCTACTTCGTCATGGAGTTGGTCAAAGGCGTGCCCATCACCGACTACTGTGACCGGCAGCGCCTGACGCCGCAGCGGCGGCTGGACCTGTTCATACCGATTTGTCACGCGCTGCCAGCATGCCCACCAGAAAGGGATCATTCACCGCGACCTGAAGCCATCCAATGTGCTGGTCGCTCTGTACGATGGCCGGCCGGTGCCCAAGGTGATCGACTTCGGCGTGGCGAAGGCCACCGGCCCGAAGTTCACCGAGCGCACGATGTTCACCGAAATCGGCCAGGTAGTGGGGACGCTGGAGTACATGTCGCCCGAGCAGGCGGAGCTGAATCAACTCGACGTCGATACGCGTAGCGACATCTATTCGCTGGGTGTGCTGCTCTACGAGTTGCTGACCGGAACGACGCCGTTCGAGCGGAAGCGGCTCAAAGCAGCGGCGTTCTTGGAAATGTTGCAGGTCATTCGCGAGGTCGAGCCCCCCAAGCCCAGCACACGGCTCTCGACGACCGAGGCGCTGCCCTCGATTGCGGCGAATCGAAGTCTCGAGCCGAAAAAGCTGAGTGGAATTCTGCGGGGCGATCTGGATTGGATCGTGATGAAGGCATTGGAGAAAGATCGGTCGCGCCGCTATGAAACAGCCAATGCGCTCAGCCGCGACCTGCAGCGTTTCTTGGCGGACGAGCCGGTCGAGGCATCTCCGCCCTCCACGACACACCGGGTGAAGAAATTTGTTCGCCGCAATAAGCGGATGGTCGCGGCCGCAATGGCCGTGGTGGCCGCGTTGATTGCCGGCGTGATTGGCACCAGTCTGGGCTTGCTGCAGGCCCAGCGGCAACAGGCCGAGGCCGTGACGGCGCGCAACGACGCGGATCGCGCTGCGCGGCAAACCCAGCGCGAATTGGCAGCCGCCACGCTTCAGCGAGCACTGTCCCTGTGCGAACAGGGCTTGATCGCGCGCGGTGTCTTATGGTTGGGCCGCGGCCTCGAACTGGCGCACCGGGCGGGCGCCGACGACGTGGAGCAAGATTGCCGCTGGAACCTGGCCGCTTGGACCTCCCAACTCCATCAACTCCAGTTTGTCCTGCCGCATCCCGACGCGGTGCTGGCCGTGGCGCTCAGTGCCGATGGACAGATCGTGGCTAGCGGATGCAAAGACGGCAAGCTGCGCTTGTGGAAATGTGCGACGGGCGAGCCACTCGCCGGACCGCTGGAACACAAAAGCGCCGTGAAAGTCCTCGCCTTTCATCCCCACGAACCGCTGATCCTGGCAGGTTGCGACGACGGAACGGTCACTTTATGGGATCTGCAAACGCGCACTCGTCGTGGGCCGGTCTTGCATCACAGTGGGCCTGTGTCCAGTGTCGCTTTCAGCCCCAACGGCGAATCCATTTTGACAGGCAGCTTCGATGGCACGGCCACGCTTTGGAAGACCGACACGGGGGAAATGATCGGCCGGCCGCTCGATCAAGAAGCGCCCGATGTCCTTCTTGGACGAAAGGCGTCGTTGCAGCGTTCAGCCCAGATGGCCGATCCGTCGTTACGGCGGGCGGCAATAGCTGGAAGGTCAAGTTCTGGGATGCATGGACGTCGGAGTACAAAAATCGCTCTTTTGACGCGGGATCAATAGTCTTCAGCATTGCTTGGCACCCGAGCAACAACTCAATTCTGTTGGGGTTGATGCAAGACCGAGTGGCGAGGCAAAGAGACGCCGAGACAGGCAAAGATATTGGGCTTCCTCTTGGGCACCTGGGGTACGTGGAATCGGTGGCCTATAGCGCCGACGGTCGGACAATTGTCACGGGAGGCGCGGATCACGGTGTGCGGTTGTGGGATGCCGCGACGGGAGAGCCACTGGGGGCGCCGATGCTGCATCAAGAGACCGTCGGATCAGTGGCCGTAAGCGCCGACGGGCAGACGATTGTTAGCGGCAGCGACGATGCGACCGTTCGGATTTGGAAACGAGCCCAGGGCAGCCTGGTCCGCACCATCCGCACCGGCAATTGGACGCGTGCGGCGGCGTTTAGCCCCGACGGACGTGCGGTCATCTTGGGCGTCTTCAGCAGCGGGGCAAAGATTTGGAGTGTCCCCAGCGGCGAAATCGAACAGCCGTTCAAGAGCACTGCGCCCAACGATGAGGTCGAGGGGGTCGCCTTCAGTCCCGACGGCAAAACCGTGTTCACTCAGCATTCGACTCAGCCAATTGTCCGATGGTGGAATCGTTCCACCGGGAAACTGCTGGGCAGCATCCCACCCCAGGGCGACAGGCTTCGGCAGATGGCACTCAGCCCAGATGGGGCGACGCTGTTCACGCGCACAGACTTCAATGCTCGGCTATGGAACGCCGCCACGGGCCAGCCGATTGGCCCTCCATTGCAGTTTGGGAGCCGCATCCTTGGGCAGGCGTTCGATCCCGACGGCAAGACGCTAATCATCAGCAGTGCCGACAAGACCACCCGCCTTTGGTCCGCCGTCTCCGGCGATCCGCTCGGTCCGGCGAGAAGCCATTCCAACGAGTTTTCCGCCCTGGCCTATAGCCCCGATGGTCGAATGATTTTGGCCGCCGAGGGCATCAATTTCGCCCAGCTTTTCGACGCGATTAGTTGGCAACCGTTGAAGACGCCTTTGGAGCATGGGGGCCCGGTGCGATGCGTCGGTTTCTCGCCCGATGGCCATGTGATTTTAACAGGTTCCACCGATGGCACGGGCCGGTTGTGGAACGCCGCGACATGCCGGCCGATCGGACCCGCGTTGCGACACAACGACGTGATCAACGTCATCGCGTGCAGCCCCGATGGCAAGACGGTGCTCACCGCGTCGGACGACAGTAACGCTAAGTTGTGGAGGATGCCTGAGCCGCTGCGCGGAAGCATCGAAGAGTTGGCGAGCAGCGTCCAATTGAGCGCCGGAATGCGATTCGACGAGAACGACGCGGTAAGCGCGCTTGATTTTCAAACCTGGCTGGCGGTCCAGGGGAAATCATCGGGCAAACAGGATTCCATCGCAGCCATACCGACTCGCAAGCCGGTTCTGGCCTTGAACGACCCTTCTTTTCAACAGTGGATGCGAGGCGTTGCCGCCTTGCCTGCCGAAAAACAGGTGGAAGCCGTCGCCAAGAAGTTGCGGGAATTGAATCCAGATTTCGACTCGACGGTCACATCGGCCGAAGGGACGGGCACACCCAAATTCGAGAACGACGCGGTCACAGACTTCGGGTTTCTCACCGACGAGGTCACTGATATTTCACCCGTGGCGCGTGTTCGCAGGATTAAAGAAACTGCGATGTTGTGGCAGCGATTCGGCAAAGGGGGCTTTGTCCGACCTGTCGCCGCTTAAAGGGATGCGTCTGACTGCAGTCGATTGCAGTTGGAGCCATGTATCCGACCTGTCGCCGCTCGAAGGCATGCCTTTGACAGATTTGCATTGTTGCGGCACGTCGGTGTCCGACCTGTCGCCGATTCGAGGGATGCCGTTGGCGGGAGTGGATTGCGGAATAACAGAAGTGTCCGATCTGTCGCCGCTCAAGGGGATGCCCTTGACCTTCCTGAATTGCGGCACGACGCGCGTGTCGGACCTGTCGCCGCTGAGCGGCATGAAGCTCACGAAGCTGTTTTGCGACAAGACGACGGTTACTGATCTGTCGCCGCTGGCGGGCATGAGCCTCACGGAGTTGTATTTCAACGACACGAACGTGTCGGACGCGTCGCCACTCAAAGGGATGCCCCTGACACTCTTGAGTTGCGCCAACACGAAGGTATCCGATTTATCGGGGTTAGCGGGCATGAGGCTCGCGAGGTTTTTTTGCAACAACACGGATATTTCCGACCTGTCGCCACTTCGAGGGATGCCGCTCGTAACGCTGTATTGCGACAACACGCAAATCTCCGATCTTTCGCCGCTGGCAGGGATGAAGTTAAGTGACGTTTCCTTTGCGCCGGGTCAAATCCGCGTCGGCGTGAGAATCCTCCGGCGGATGCCAAGCATTCAGACGCTTCGCCCTAATTGGTGGGACGCCGCGGAAACGCCTGAGCAATTCTGGAAGAAGTACGACGCCGGGGAGTTCGGCAAGCCGGTTTCCGCGACAGCCACGCGAAGCCGCTAAACCGAGCCATCCACCGCGAGGATGCCATCTGCCTTGTTGAAGCGACTCGTTTCTCAACATCGCAGTCGAAAAAGGGACCAGCGTTGATTAAAAACACGGTTGCGTCCGTTTTGATTTCCGCCGTTCTGCCGATTCCGGTCGTTGTCCAGCCGTGGGCGCTGCAAGCCCGCTCGGGTAGGATGGCGGAACTATGAATACCAACTTGCTGGAGGCAGAAACGGGGTCAGAACGATTTGTTTAGTAGTGGTTCCTTGATTGTCTCTCATCCTACGGATAGTACCAAGTAATCTCGTACGTATAGCCGGCCTTTAGCGACAACAACTTAAAGGCCAGAATCGTCGAATCCTCGGCCAGGTATTCGGTGACCACGTGTCACGTCTTCCGCGTCGCTGGGCTTGCCGGTTTCGTAGCGGATCAGATGGAACGTGCGGTACTCCTTCCCTGGCGGCAATAGTAGCCAGCGGCTCAGTTCGGCCGTTTCGGCCTCGACATCGAAAGATAGAGTCGTCGAACCATTGCCTTGCCGCAGGAAGTCGCCCGGCGAGAGATGTTCATAGATGATGTCCACCGTGTCGCCGGCCGGCACATTCTCGAAATCGACCATCGCTTCCCAGCGGAACTGTTTGTCGCCGTGCTCGGCGCCGTCCATGTTATGGGCCAGCAACTTCGGCTGCAATTGTTGCGGCGGGAAGCGAACCTGCGTCTTGGGGCTGATCGCTTGAAGACCGACGCGAAACAGATGATTGCTCGAATTTTCAGGCTGCCTGAAGACCTTCAGGCGACGATAGCCGTAGACCAGAGAGTCGGATTCGTCGCCCCCGGTCGCGGCGGGCTTCCAGCCTCGCATGTCAATGATGCGGGAATCTTGCAGGATCGTGAAACCCTTCAAGTCCGGCTTTTCGAAGTGCGAACTTCCTCGGCGCTCTCGCCGGTCCAGGGCTTCACGGGGCCTTCGAGCAACTCGGTCATTTCCGTAAATCCCGGCTTCCCTGGGCCAGCGAATCGACGATCTGACTGATCCGATGCGAACGCTGATAGGATTTGACGACAAGGTAGGGCATCGAAAACAAGAATCGGAACCAGAATCGGCACGTAGACATAAGAGACCCAGTCGCGATAGTCCGGCAAAGCACTCCATATGCGGCGCTGCGCTGAATGTTGCAATTCCCGCGATTCGAGAGTGACCGGCGCCGGTTCGGGCCCGGCCCGGTTCGACTTGCGGCAGCCGGGAAGGCGGAATCGGCGCCACGTCCCGTGCGGGAAGCGGATCCCAGGGAGGATTCGCCGGCAGGTCGGCGCCGAACAAATCGGGCTTCGTTCGGCACAACTTGGCGCCCAACACAGTATCCGTGCTGGATCAGGCTGCTGATTTCCAGCGGCGAAAAGCGATCGAAGTCGGTGCGGATGTTGACCAATTGACGTTGAATTTCCGACGTGCAGGGCCGTCGGGTCGTCGCTGCGGCTCGACGATGTCGGTAATCCGGGCGAAGAGAAACCCCGACGTGTCGCTGACGGTTTCGTTCTCCAACTGCCAGACGCGGTCCATCAGGATGTCGCTCGCGCGCATGGCGGTGCGGATCGCTCCGCCGGCGCGCCGACTGGGCAGAACTTTAATTCGTTTGCCAACGTCGCTGACCAGCACGCCGTCCAAGCCGCCGTGATCCGACGGCAACAATTCCTCGAGAAAGCGGAACATGCGAACGCCGAGGTTGTCAAACACGCCGCCGTCGGTGTAGGCCTGCCGGCCAAACTCGCCGCCGCTGGCGCCGACGTCGGAACCGGTCAGGTCAACGGGCGGGAAAAAGCTGGGGAAAGCGGAAGAAGCGGTGACGGCCATCGGCACCGTGGCCAGGCCGATGTGAAGGCGGTCGATCTGGAATGTCCCTCCCCGCTGACGCCGCATCATCAACAGTCCGTCGCGCGTGAAAGAGCACAGGCAGCCTTCGCTTAAGTTGGTGGCCAGGATGTGAAGTTGCGGGTTGTTCCGGCAACTGGAATAAGCCGGTGTCGCCGTAGAGATATTTCTCGTAGTGATATTCCAGCAGCCCAGTGCGGGTCAGTTTTCGATTCGATTGTCCCAGCAGCCGTTGCGGCCAGCGCAGGGCGAAGGTGAGGGGAAACCGCCGGACGATTCGATTGCGAACATCCAGGCGCACGAAGTCGAGCAGTTCGCTCGCCACGGCGTCGAATTCGCTGGCCGAGCCGTTATAGCGGCCCCAATTGAGCACGAGATGGGCGGCGAAAATGCTGCCGCCCGACACCGACGTGATGTGCGTCACGCTGGGCAACAGACCGGCATCGCGCAGAAAGCGGACCAGCCCAAGGTGATACAAGCTCGCTCGAAATCCGCCCCCGGAAAGAGCGAGACCAATCTTCTTCATCGGACACCCATGCGTTGCTCGAATGCTAAATTCTGGCGAATCCAGCTACCGCGCCGGAGCGAGTCCTTGGCTGAATTCGCCAGAATTCAGAGCGGCCCGCGACGAGGGCCTATGGAAAAACCGAGATCATTTCTTGGGCCGTCCTAGGTGGCGGCGGCGACCAACGGATCGACCCGCGGAACGTTTACGTCAGTCACCGCGGCCAACTTGCCCAGTTCGAGCATTTGCTCGGCGGTGGTGGTCGCGAACAGGTGCATGCCGCGGGCGATGATGCCGGTCCAGCCGGTTTGATGGCTGGCGCCGAGGCCCGCGCCGTTGTCGCCGTGGAAGTATTCGTAGAACAGAATGAGATCGCGCCAGTGCGGATCGGTCTGGAATTTCTCCGAGCCGCCGTAGACCGGCCGCCGACCATCGTCGCCCTTGAGGAAGATATTGCCGAGCCGGCGGGAAATCTCCTCGGCCACCTGGTACAGCGTCATCAAGCGTCCGGAACCGGTCGGGCACTCCACCTTGAAATCGTTGCCATAATAGCCGTAGTACTGCAACAAGGCGCGGATGATCAGGCGCGTTGACCGGCATCCAGATCGGGCCGCGCCAGTTGGAATTGCCGCCGAACATGCCGGTGTCGGATTCGGCCGGCAAGTATTCGACCCGGTAGTCCTGTCCGCCGGCGTGGAACACGTAGGGATGTTCGGCGTGGAACCGCGACAGCGAGCGAATGCCGAACTCACTGAGGAATTCTCGTTCTCATCGAGCATCTTGGCGAGCACGCGGCGTAGCTTGTGTTCGTCGAGGATCGAGGCAAGGTGGCGTCCGGCGACGCCCGGCTTGCTCGGATCGTGAATCTCCACGATGATTTCGGGCCGCGCCTGAATAAAGCGTTGCAAGCGTTCGACGAGTTCGGGATAGACTTTCAGCAGCGCCCCGTCGAAGGTCGAGGCCGCGCAGAGCGGCAGCAGTCCCACCATCGAGCGCACTTTGAGCCGTTGCGACTGTCCGTTGGGCAAACGCAACACGTCGTAGAAGAAACCGTCTTCCTCGTCCCACATTCCGGTGTCGCCTCCCATGTGGGCCATCGACGAAGCGATCCACAGGAAGTGCTCGACGAACTTGACGGCCATGTCGGCGTAGTCGGCGTCGGTCTTGGCCAACTCGATGGCGATTTCGAGCATGTTCTGGCAAAACAGGGCCATCCAGGCGGTGCCGTCGGCCTGTTCGAGATAGCCGCCGGTCGGCAGCGGCGCGCTGCGATCGAAGACGCCGATGTTGTCGAGGCCCAGGAAGCCGCCTTCGAAGACGTTCCGCCCGGAGCGATCCTTGCGGTTGACCCACCAGGTGAAATTGAGCAGCAACTTTTGGAAGTTGCTCTTGAGCCATTCCTTGTCGCCGTGGCCCGTCTTGGCCGCCTCCAGGACGATACGTGAAGGCCGTGGCCCAGGCATGCACGGGCGGATTCACGTCGCCAAAATTCCATTCGTACGCGGGAATCTGGCCGTTGGGGTGCATGTAACGCTCGCGCAGCATCAGCTTCAATTGCTGCTTGCCGAAATCGGGGTCCACGAGCGTGAGCGCGATGACGTGGAAGGCGAGGTCCCAGGCGGCATACCAGGGGTATTCCCACTTGTCGGGCATCGAGATGATGTCGCCGTTGTACATGTGGTGCCATTGGTCGTTGCGCGGGGCGAACTTGCGCACGGCCTTGAAGGGGTCCGAGCCGCGCTCTTCCAGCCATTTATCGACATCGTAGTAATAGTACTGCTTGCTCCACATCATTCCGGCCAAGGCCTGGCGCATGACGTTTTTTGAATCGGCTTCGAGCGCGGCGGGAATCACGGTGGCGTAAAACTCGTCGGCCTCGGTCTTGCGGGCCTGCACGATTTCGTCGAACCGGGCGTCGAAAGCGATATCACTGTCGCCATTTACACTGCGGCCATTGATCTCGGCGCTAGCGGCAGGCGCGACATCCGACAACCACAAACGCACGACCCGCGATTCGCCGGCCTCGACGGTCAGCCGATAATGGGCGGCGACTTTCGTTCCCGTCTTCTCCGGATTCACGGCGGCGGCGGCGCCATTCACGACACAGTTGTTGATGCCGTCTTTCACGTAGGGCGTGCGATTGGCGGCGCCGAAAATCCGCTGCGCGTTCGTTTCGTTTTCGGTGAATAGCAGCGGCGGGTCGTTTTCGCAGTACAGATACCGCTCGCCGAGCCGCGGATCGACCGCTCGGACGACGCTCGCGCCTGCCGCGTGCGGCGCCTGCTCGAGGCTCGGCTTCGCCACGCCGCTTTGCCACGACCAGCGATTGCGGAACCAGAGCGTCGGCAGCAGATGCAAGTCGGCCCGCTCCCGTCCGCGATTGCAGACGGTGATTTGAATCAGCAAATCCTCGGGCGATTTTTTCGCATATTCGACGAACACGTCGAAGTAGCGGTTGTCGTCGAACACGCCGGTGTCGAGCAGTTCGTATTCGAATTCATCGCGCCCGCGGCCGCGGCTGGTGTCGACAAGATCGGCATAGGGAAACGCCGCCTGCGGATACTTGTACAAGTATTTCATGTACGAGTGCGTGGGCGTGCTGTCGAGATAGAAATAGTATTCCTTGACGTCTTCGCCGTGGTTGCTCTCGCTGTTGGTCAGGCCGAACAGACGCTCCTTGAGGATCGGGTCTTTGCCGTTCCACAATGCGACGGCGAAACAGAGCCGCTGGCGATCGTCGGAGATGCCGGCCAGACCGTCTTCGCCCCAGCGGTAGGTGCGCGACCGAGCCTGATCGTGCGAGAAGTAGTTCCAGGCGTCGCCACTTTCGCTGTAATCTTCGCGGACGGTTCCCCACTGCCGTTCGCTGAGATAGGGCCCCCATTTTTTCCACGCGTGGGCTCCGGTGCGAGCCTCGTCCAATCGAATTTGCTCAGCCAAGCCGGTCATGGGCGCATTGCTCGCTTTCGCTGACAAAGAGGGTCGGGGCGTGAACTCGAAATGTCGCGGCACGATTTCCGCGCTTAGGCCGTCTAAAAGCTTAGTTCCGTTGGACGGCCTACGCCAGCAAAGTGGCCCAATATACCTTCCTTTCTTGAAAAACCGCGCGGAACATACTGCCCGCGACGCCTTTTGTGCCCTTTCCGGCATTTCGCCGGGCCGGACGAATGGCTGGTCGCATGAGCGAAAGTTAATGCGATAGTTAGATTTCCACTTTCAGCCGGCTGGACCCTCGCTTTTCTTGTAGGGAAGAGGGATAATCCGGAATCTTAACTGCCGTGGGCGGATGTGCGGCTTTGACAATCTTGTCGTGCAGAGCGCGCCATTCCGCACGTCACTCCCGTTGACGACTTGCGAGGCAATCGTGCTCGACGGTGCGACTCGAATTGCTTTTTTCTGTTTTTTTGCAGGTGCGCGTGGAGCCTGTGCCGTGGCGGTGTGCCCCAATAAGCCGCTGCGTGGGATGATTGGCGCGACATTCGCTCTTCGGCAACGAAACATTCTCTCGATTGGACCAAGAACAAGGAGCTTCCACGATGAAACGATTATTGCTCTCTTTGATTATCGTTGGCGGCGACTTTCGTCAGCCGACTGCCGGCCGACGAGCCGGCCCCACAGCCCTCGGCCGATGAAACGGCGATTCGCAACTCCGTGAAGACCTATGTCGAAGCGTTCAACAAGCAGGACGCCAAGGCGTTGGCCGACATGTGGTCGCCCGATGCCGTGTATCTGAATCGGGTCACCGGCGAGGAAGTCGTCGGCCGCGAGGCCATCGCGAAGGAGTTCACGGCGATGTTCAAGGACTCGCCGGACGTCAAGATGACCGCGGTGACGGAATCCGTGCAGTTCATTTCGCCCAACGTGGCGGAGGAGCATGGCAATTCCACGGTCACGGTCCCCAAGGAAAAGCCGGAGGAACTTCCCTACTCGGCCGTGTACGTGAAGCGCGACGGCAAATGGCTGCTCGACCGCGTGACCGACGAGGCGAAGCAAGCCAAGGATTCGCACTACGAACAACTCAAGCAGCTTGAATGGATGGTCGGCCATTGGGTCGACAAAGACGAGAATGTCGATATCGAAACCGATTGCAATTGGACGAAGAATCGCACGTTTCTCACCCGTTCGTTCACGGTTTCCGTGGAAGGTGAAGTCGATTTGTCCGGCATGCAAATCATCGGTTGGGATGCCGCCGCGAAAGCGATTCGCTCGTGGACGTTCGATTCCGACGGCGGCTACGCCGAAGCGAGTTGGACGTTCAAAAAGGGTCGCTGGTACGTGAGCAACAAGGGAGTGCTGGCCGATGGTCGCAAGGCGTCGATGACCAATGTGATCAAGCCGGTCGATGCCAATTCGTTCACTTGGCAAACGATCGAGCGCACGGCCGGCGGCGAGTTGCTGCCGAACATCCCAGAGGTGCTGATCGTGCGCCAATGATCGAGTGCCTGTTGGCGGCGATGGGGCGCATTTCATCTTCGATCTCAACACGGCTCACGATAACGGTAATTATATGAAGCGCACAATTCTGTTCTTGATGTTCGCGGCAGCATTACTGCTGTTGGGCCGCGACGATCTTGTCGCTCGCGGACCCGGTGGCGGAGGCCGCGGAGGCGGAGGAGGAGCCCGCGGTGGTGGCGGTGCGCGGCCAAGCGGTGGCGGTGCACGGCCAAGCGGCGGCGGTGCGCGGCCAAGCGGTGGCGGCGCCGCACGCCCTTCGGGCGGCGCGCGGCCCTCGACGGGCGGCCGTTCGCCGGCAATATCCGGCGGCGCACGGCCGTCAACCGGTGCCCGGCCTTCCACCGGCGCTCGGCCCTCCACCGGAGCACGGCCTAACACGGGCGCGGGAAACGTTGCCGGCAATCGGCCGAACGTCGGCGCCGGCGGGGCCACGCGGCCCGGCGTCGGTAATATCGGCGCCGGCAACATCGGCGCCGGCAACATCGGCGCCGGCAACATCGGCGCAGGGCGTCCCAACATCGGCGCCGGCGGACGAGTGTCGGCCGGCGATTTGAATAACTTCATTGATGCGGGTCGTCCTTCGACCGGCGCCATTGGCGCGGCGGGCGGAAATATCGGACGCGGCGGCGCGGCAGCCGATTTCCTGAACGGCGGCGGACGGCCGAGCCAGCTTCCCGCGGGTGGTAATCGGCCGTCCCAACTTCCCTCGGGACCGGGAACTGGGAATATCGCCGGCCGGCCCGGCGTCGGTGGTCCGGGTGTCGGTGGCCCTGGTGGCGTTGGCGGTCCTGGCAGTATTACTGGCCCTGGTGGGATTGGAGGCCCTGGAAACGTTGGCGGCGTTGGTGGTGTTGGCCGTCCTGGCGGCGTTGGCGGCATCGGCGCAGGAATCGGTGCGGGCATTGGCGCCGGCATCGGCTCCAATCTCGGCGATCGTCGCGGCGATTTTGCCAACAATCGCCCCGACCGCGTCGAGGATCGCCAACAATTGCAAAACAATCGTCAGGAGCGGCGCAGCGAGATTGGCGATCAAATCAGAGACAATTATCCACGGCTCGACTTTTGGTCGGACCATCCGAACTGGGCCGCGTGGCGAATTAACGCTCCGTATCGCTGGGCGACGTGGGGAGCCTTGACCGGCTGGTTTGGCTGGGGCACCGGCTACACCGAAACGACCTACGCCTACGGCGACAACGTTTATTACTCGGACGATCAGGTCTACTACGGCGACCAGCCGGTGGCGACCGCCGAGGAATACGCCAATCAGGCCGCCACGATTGCCGACAGTGCGCCGGCCAACCTCAATCCGCAAGCGTCCGACTGGTTGCCGTTGGGGGTGTTCGCGGTGACGCAAGACCGCGCCGCCAGCGGAAGCTCGCCGACGCTGTTCATGCAACTGGCCGTCAACAAGGAAGGAGTGCTCTCGGGGACATTCAAGAACGAGGCCACCGGCACGACGCAAACGCTCGAGGGAATGGTCGATAAGAAAAGCCAGCGTGCCGCTTGGTGCGTGCAAGGCAATTCTTGGCCGATTGTGGAAACCGGCGTGTCGAATCTCACGCAGCAGACATTTCCCGTGCTGCTACATTTTGCCGACGGCCAGACTCAGCAATGGCTGCTGGTGCGACTCGATGAGCCGACGAAGTCAAATTAGAAACCGCATTTGAATTTGAAAGCAGGTGAACCATGAAACGTTTGAGCATTATTTGGGTCGTCGTCGGATCGCTGCTGCTTGTTGTTCCGATCGAGCTCGCGGCTCGCGGACCGGGCGGCGGTGGTGGCGGCGCTCGAGGAGGCGGTGGCGGTGCAGCGCGACCTTCAGGCGGCGGCGCGGCGGCGCGACCCGCTCCCGCGGCACGGCCCGCTCCAACCCCGGCGGCACGGCCCGCCACCGGCGCCGCAAGATCGCCGGCGGTCAGTGCGCCCGTTGCCGGCGCCAATCGACCGGCTACCGGCAACGTCGCCGCGCGGCCCAATCCCGGCACTGGCGCCGGCGCCGCAGCACGACCGGCCACCGGCGCAGTCACCCGGCCATCGGCCTCGCAATTGAATAACTTTGTCAACGCTGGCGCGCCTGCGACGGGCGCGATTGGAGCCGGCGGCAACGCCGGACGTGGCGGCGCTGCAGCCGATTTTCTTGGCGGCCAAGGCGGCGCACGTCCGGCACAGCTTCCGGCCGGAGCCGCGGGAAGAACCGGCGTGGGAGCCGGCGTTGCGGCCGGTGTGGGCGCTGGAGTTGGCGTCGGCGCTGGCGTCGCCGCCGGCGCTGCCCGTCAAAATCTCGCCAGCAATCGGCCGAGCCGCGTCGAGAATCGGCAACAATTGCAAGACAACCGCGTGCAGCGTCGCGATGAAGTTCGGAACCAGGTTCGCGACAATCATCCGCGGCTCGATTTCTGGGCCAATAATCCCAACTGGGCCCGCTGGCGCATCAATGCTCCATACCGCTGGGCCGCCTGGGGAGCGCTGACGGGTTGGTTTGGCTGGGGCAACAGCTATTCCGAAACGACCTACGCCTATGGCGACAATGTTTATTACTCGGACGATCAGGTCTACTACGGCGACCAGCCGGTGGCGACCGCCGAAGAATACGCCGACCAGGCTGCCGCCATCGCCGCCAGCGCACCGCAGGATCTCGATCCCTCCAAATCAGAATGGATGCCGCTGGGAGTTTTCGTCGCCACTCAAGATCACGAAGCCACGGGCCCCGATCCGACGCTCTTTCTGCAACTCGCGGTCAATAAGGAAGGCGTCATCTCCGGCACGTTCTCGAACATGGCGACCGGCGACAACCAAACGGTCGAGGGAATGGTCGACAAGAAAAGTCAGCGCGTCGCCTGGTGCGTCGAAGGCAAGTCGTGGCCGATTGTCGAGACCGGGATGTCGAACTTGACCAAAGACAATTTCCCGGTGCTCGTCCACTTCGAGGACGGGCAGACCCAGCAGTGGCTGCTGGTGCGGCTCGAAGAACCAAAAACCTGAGCGTGAGCGGCGGTCGTTCGAGCGACGGTCAACCGAATGAAAGCCTTACGATGCACGATCACGGTCGGCCGGTGACGCCGCGGGGCGCAACGCCGAGAGCGCCGCGCTGGCGGTGGTGGCTCGTCGCCACGAGCATCGGATTTATTCTGTTCGCGTCGACGAGCCTGATGTCGGCGGAGCGCACAGGGCAAGCCATCAAGCGAGCCACCCGATCGATCCTGCCGGACGCAAGCCCCGATCAACTTCAGCGATTGAATTTCGTCATCCGTAAGACAGCGCACCTCGTGGAATATGCCGCATTGGCCGCGCTGACCGCTTGGGCAATGCTGTCGGCGTTTCCCTGGACGGAGCGTGGCGCTTGGTTTCCGTTGGCGCTGCTCGTCTCGACGATGGTCGCATTTTCCGACGAATTCCATCAATCGCTGGTGCCGAGCCGCACGGGAGCAGTGCGCGACGTCGGCATCGATGTCTGCGGCGGCCTAATTGCGCTAACCGCCATCGCCGCCTGGCGATGGCGCCGACGAAGCCGCCGATCGGAGCGCACCGCGGAACTGATGCAAGAGGCCGTCAAAGAGATTGCCGGGCCGCAATGGAACGACCGCGATTGAACACCGAGTCAATTCACCACTTAAGGAGATTGTTTATGGCGACGCTTACCGTTCTCAAATTTCCAACCGCCGACGGCGCCCGCAGCGCGCTGACAATGGTGCAGGAGCTACAAGGAGAGCACTTGATCAAGCTGCACGACGTGGCGATCGTCTCCTGGCCGCAGGGGAAGAAACATCCCAAGACGATGCAGGTCGGCCCGAGCTTGCTCGGCGGAATGTTCTGGGGAATGCTGTTCGGTTTGATCTTCGCCATGCCGCTGTTCGGCATGGCGGTCGGCGCCGCCGTAGGCGCTCTCAGCGGCGCGTTTCACGACTATGGGATCAACAACGCTTTTATCGACCGCATTCGTTCGCAGGTGACGGAAGGGACTTCGGCGCTGTTTCTGCTAACGAGTGAAGCCGTCATGGATCGGGTCGTCGAAGTGATGTCTCACGCGAAATTCGAAATCATCGCCACCAATCTCTCGACCGACCAGGAAGCCAAGCTGCGCGAGGCGTTCGGCCAGTAGATTGTCGACTAGGCTGGGTTGATCGAGTGCAGACTTAGAGAGCCGATGGCCTCGCGAAGAATCGCCGCGCTGCGATGCAGGGCCGCCTGTTCGCGGTCGTCCAGCAGCAGCGGAATCGTGGCCAGCGCCTTGCCCGCCGACGAGGTGCGGCAATGCCATTGTGACGCCCTCGTAATCCGGCGCCCCCGCGATGCGCGAGCAGATCGTCAAGATGGCCCGCTGGTCGTGCAAGACGACATCGACGATCCGGGCGACGGCGCTGCCGATTCCAAAATAGGTGGCGCCCTTCCCGGCGATGATGGAATAGGCCGCTCGGCGAACGCGCTCGTCAATCTGCCCGCGGTCCGACTCCGTCAGCGGCTTGCCGTGGCACTTGGCAAAGTCGTCGAGAGTCAGTCCGGCGATCGTGGCCTGAGACCAGGCGAGCACTTCCGAATCGCCGTGCTCGCCCAGCACGTAGGCGTGAACGTGCTGCGAATCGACGTCGAAATGCCGACCGAGCAGCGTGCGAAATCGGGCCGTGTCGAGCGTCGTCCCGGAACCGATCACCCGCGACGACGGCACGCCAAACTCCGCCGCGAAATGCGCGGCCATGTGCGTCATGATGTCGACCGGATTGCTCACCACCAGCAGCACGGCCTCGGGCGCGTGACGCAGCACGGCGGGGATGATCTGCCGAAACACATGAGCGTTGCGGTGCAGAAGCTGAAGCCGCGTTTCGCCCGGCTTCTGCGCCACGCCGCCGGCGATCACGACGACGCGCGCGCCGGCCAAATCCGGATAATCGCCGGCTCGCACCGAAAGGGGATGCGAAAATGGGACGGCGTGGAAAATATCGTTCGCTTCCGCTTCGGCCCGAGCGCGATTCAAATCGATCAGCACGATCTCCCGGCCGACGCCGCTCATGACGAGCGCGTAGGCGGAGGTCGAGCCGACCATGCCGCAGCCAACAATGCCGATTTTCATGGTCAATGGCCTCCCGCGGCGGAGTCGCTTCGTTCGATTCTCAAGCCCCCGGAATCCAAGGATCGAGCCGTGTCGGGCGCATTTGCGTGGAACATCACGTACAAACCGAGCAGCGCCAGCAGCATTAGATTCGGAAACAACAGCGGCGCCATTACGGGCGCACCGAAAACGACATTTTCGAAGAGCGTGGGAGAGGGACCGCGCAGATCGGCCGAGAAATGGTAATAGAATCCGAGCAAGCCAACCGCGCCCTGTAGCAGTAGAACGAGCGTGCAGGTCACGACATAGGAGCGTTTGACGTCGACGGCCAGCAACGCCGTGACGAAGCCGATAGCCAGCGCGCTGCTGGCCACGGGAATCCATTCGGTCCAATGATAAAAGCCGTTTTGCGCGTGATCGGTGACGCTGAACACGAAGTTGCCGACAAAACCGATCAACGCCAATCGCAAGACCCAGCGCGGCCATTCACGCGATTGATGATCGACCATCCGATTCATGACCAACAGCAAGCCGATGCCCGCGTACGACAACGGCGCGGCGAACGGCGCGGCATAGACCAGACTGGCCAGCGTTCGCTCTTCGAAGAAGCGGCTTTCCAGATGCAAGATCAAGCCAACGATGCCGATGCCGATCGACGCCCAGCCGACAATTCCGCCGAACCATCGCCAAAACCAGTTCGGGCCGCGAAGCTGTAGCGCCACGATCGCGATCAACAGCAACACCGGCGCCACGAGCGAAAACACCAGCGGGACATACTCCGACCACTCGTCGAACGCGTTGGTGCTATGCGCCAAGAAGATGTCGGGCGCGAGCCCCGCCAGGTTAACGAGCGCGAACAATTCCAGCCACAGCCAGTGGTGAGCAAACCAGTTACTTCTTTTCATCATGGGCGCGTCGCATTTCGTCGGCCATGTTCTTGATTTCGATCGAATGCAGGAGCATCGGATAGTTGCCGTGCCATTGAACGAAATCGGCGCCGCCCATGAACGCCCCGTGCTTGGCGGTTCGGCCGTAGTAGTGCCAAAGGTCGAAGTAGGCGAAATCGATCGGATTCTGGAAGGGCTTGCCCAGCAGCCCGTCCTTGCGCAAGCCGTCGATGATTGCCTTGGAAGCGGCGATTTTGGCGTTGGTGCTGGCTACCGCAGCCTCGGCGTCGGCATACACCCGATCGACGATCTGCCTCGTGTGGCAATTGCTGCACAGGTCCTTCATCGCCGCCTGGCCGCGAGCGTAGTTGGGGCGTTTTTCGCTGATCTCGTCGAACAGGTTGTACGACAGCCGTTCGGACGGATCGTGCGTCACCGCCATTCCGTTGAGCCCGCTCATGTGGCAGGTGGCGCAAGTCGGCACGAACATGTCGCGCGTCGTCAGTTTTTTTGGATCGGCGGCCAGGTTCAATTGCTGCCGCTGGGCTTCGAACATCACGCCATGTTTGCTTTCCGTGTAGATTTCAAGCTGCGAATGGTCGGGTCCCATGTGACACTGGCCGCAGGTGGACGGCAGCCGGGCGATTTCGACGCTTGAAGTGTGGCGCGTGTGGCAAGCGGTGCAAGTTCCGATCGTGCCGTCGGTGTTGGGCTTACCGACGCTGTGGCAACTCACGCAGCCGCTCTGGATGGCCGAGTTTCCCTCCAGTGTCGCCAGTGCGTTCGCGGGCCGTTTGACCGACTTTGGATGAAACTGTTCGCTGAATGCGATTTGCTCGGCCGTAAATGGTTCGCCGCCGTAAACCGCCGCCCAGGATGCGCCGCATGGCGGCTGCGAAGAAACTGTTGATAGATCGATTCGTGACACGACCGGCAATTGGCCGCCGTCACCTGAGTGTTGATTTCGAAGCCGTGATGAGGTTTCGATTCCTGCCCTTTCGCCGCGCGATGGCACTCCAGGCAGCTCACATGCTTCTCCGCATGTTTGCTCAATTCGTATTCATGGACGATCGAATACTGCTGATTGGAATGGCATTCCGCACATTTGCCGGATGCCCGCACCAGCGAGGCCGACGGCTGGTCGACCACCGCCGGTGGACGGCGCGAATGCAGAGCGAAGGCTCCGACGACGAGTACACCCGCGATCGTCAAAGCGATGAACACGAATCGAAAATTCATGGTTGACTCCCGCGACGCCGACGAACGAGACGTTCGCGGCATTTCCCGCGAACGAAAGTTTCGCACCACCTCAATGCCCTTGATGCCAATGACAGGCTGGGTCTCCTCCCCTCGGCGACGAGAATTGAGAACAGCGGCCGCGAACGCACGGTTGACGGCTGGGGAGATTCAGCAGCCGCGCATCCTAGCGAAATGGATGGGCGATTGCAACAATCGCTCAGTCGAGTGTCGCTTCCGTTTCATCGAAGAATCTCCTTGCGGGCTCGGGCGATTGAGACTCTCATAGTTACGTGCGTCAATAATCGGCAGCCGTTGACGCAAGCCTGACAACAATCGCCCTCGGAACGACGGGATGCGAACATGAGCCGATGGAAAGCTTTGCTCAAGATTGTTGGTATCTGCTTGGGCGGCATCGGAGTCGTTGTCTGCGCCGTTGCGATCGTCGTTATTTGGACGCTCAGCATTCGAGTTGGAACGGCGATTGAGAGCCTGTTCAACCGAGTGGATCAGTCGTTCGTTGTCGTTGGCGAGTGGGGCGGCCAAGTGAAGGACCGTATCGCCGCGGCGGCGATTACCACCGACGACCTTGAGAAGACATTGCAGGATTGGACCAAGCGGCAAGTTGGTGAACGACTGGCAACACGTCTCGACGCCGTGACGAAGGCCGAGCGGTTGGCCTCGGGCTTGCGACAAGCCGACCAATGGCTCGACATGTCGGCGTCTTCCGTGGGTCTTGTGCAGCAGATACTGTCGACTGGCGCATCGCCCGCCGACACGACGCCGATCGACGAACTGCTTGCGGAGATTGAATCGATGCGGGCCCAACTGGCCGAAGCGACGGAGATTGTCGGCAAAATCCAAGACCGCATCAGCGGAGCGAGCGAAGCGAATTCGCCCGAAGCGCGCGTCGAAGCGGCTCTTCGGTTCGGCCTGCGCGTGGCAGCCACGCTTCACTCGTTTGGCTCTCGTTTGGAGAAACTTGCCGACCGGGTTTCGGCGGCACAAAACCGATTGCACGAACTGAATGCGCGTATTCAGCGGTGGAGGTTGTATCTGACAGCGTGCATCACGGCCCTCATGGTTTGGATGGCAGCGGGTCAAGTTGCGCTGTGCCGGCAGGCGCGATCCGCCGGCTGCGGCAATTGAGCTATGGATTTCGACAACGGGCTTAGACGTCGTCGCCGCCGGATTGTCGGCAGCAATCGGGATCGTTCATTCTTATCATCATCCCAACATCGAACGTTCATCAAATCCAAACGATTCGCTGCTAGGATTGGCCCCATCAAATTGCCGGAGTTCGCGATATGACAGATTCAGCCTTGCCACCGGACGGAACTGCTCCGTCGAATCAACCTCCCCGTCCGCAGCCTGCGGTGCGTGCAATTCGATTGGTGTTGTATTTGGCCCTGGCCAGCGCCATCGGGGCAGTGGCGCTGGCCGGCTACCAGTTTGCCAAAGACAAGAGCGCGATGAAAAACTCGGGGGACCGGCTGGTCGATCGGATCGGACTTACTCCGCTGGCGGTTCGCCATCTGGCTCCGAATTATGCCGACAAGGACGGCCGGCTGGTGGCCGATGCGCCGTCGAATCCCAATCAACTGCTCGATCCCGATACACTCGTTCTGGCCTACGATGAGGATCCGGACGCCGAATCGCAACTGGTCGATTGGATGGGGTTCGAGAAGCATCTCGCGGAAGTCACGGGCAAGAAGGTTACATCGCAAGAATACCGCAACAACGTCGAAGATGTCGCGGCGGTCGCGGAGGGGAAGATTCAGGTCGTCGCTCTCCATGCGGCCGACACGCCATTTCTGGTGAACAACGCGGGCTTCGTCCCCATTGCCGTGCTCGCCGGCGAGACAGCGCCAACGGCAATCATCTGGCGATTGCCGTGCCAGCGGCCAGCAAGATTCAAAACATGTCCGATCTCCTTGGCCATACATTGACCTGCGCCACTCCGATTTCGATCACCGGCTATCGCGCGGCGGTCGCCGTGCTGCAGGAAGAGACGGGGATGCGGCCGGAAGTCAACTACTTCATCAGTTTTTCGCTCAGCCAGAAACGGTCGGTGCTCGGCCTTGCCGAAGGCGAATTCGAGGCGGCCGCGTTGTCGGCCGACAAGCTCCAAAGCCTGCTGAAAAAGGGAAAAATCAAAGCGTCGGACTATCGTATCATCTACCAATCGCAGGTCATTCCGCGATTGACGATTGGTACGGTCTACAATCTGCAGCCCGAATTGGCCGCGAAAGTGCGGCGGGCGGTGTTGGATTTCAAGAACGAGGGAGGAGCGGACGAGGAAGCTAGCGGCAAGCCGATGCGCTTCGTCGCCGTCGATTACAAGAAAGATTTCGATTTCGTCCGCAAGATCGACGGCTCGTTCGATCCTCGTTTGGGGGCGAAAGCCGCGAAATCCAAGGCCGCGGCTTCGGCGGCTGGATCTGCTCCAGCGGCTGGATCTTCCGAACAGGATTGATCGGTTGCTCGGCGCACTCTGCAAACGCGGCTCGAATGCTGAATTCTGGCGAACTGGGTATTTACTTGACTCCACCGACCCCAATATGTAGTGTTGGCTTGGATGCCTACGGTTATGGTCATCGCGTGACGACCCTGAAGGGACAACCTCCGGATGCGGCGATCGTTGCCATGCCTAGAGTGCATCGGGTCGCATCCTTGTTGAAGCGATGGCTGCTGGGCACGCATCAAGGGGCTGTAGGCGCACAACATCTGGACTATTACCTCGATGAGTTCACATTCCGTTTCAATCGCCGCAATTCGGCCACACGCGGCAAGCTCTTCTACCGATTGGCACAACAAGCGGTGCAAGTCGCCCCAGTTCCGTTCAACCGCCTGCTCAAACCACAACCCCTAGTGGATGGTGGAGTCAAGTAAATACCCAGTTCTGGCGAATCCAGCTACGGCGGGAGCGAATCCGTAGCTGAATTCGCCGGAATTCAGAGCGAGCGCGCGACCAGTGCTTGCGGAAAAAAACCGAGGTTATTTCTCGGGCCATCCTTAGTGCATGGCCTGATCGAGCACTTTCGCCAGGCGGTAACCGGCTAAAGCCACGCGCCGGCAGGCGAGCGCGCGGGCATTGGCTTCGTAGCCGATCGGCAATTCGGGCACGTCGTCCTTCGTGATTTGATTGTTCTCCCAGGCTCGCATATTGGCGGTCTTCAACTCGCCGCCAAGATAAGCGATGTCCTTGGCATCCTCGAAGCTTTCATCGGCCCAGGAAGCCAGAGTCTCATGCTGCTTCAGTTCAGGCATCGTGGTTGGATCGTGAGCCGACGCGGCGCAAATGGTCGTCTCAAGAAAGTCGATCAACGTGTACGATTCGCCGGCGCCTAGCTGATCGTCCCAGTAGGCGTGGAAGTTCACCGGAGTATTGTGGACCCGAACGGCACGCGCGTTTCCACCCTGATCGCCGCGCCGGTATTGATCGGAATAGACGCCGATGCAATGCAACGGCTGATGCAAGTCGCCGACCAGATGCTCGATCCAACACAAGTCGATTGCCCGATCTTCGGCCGGCGTGTCGGAACGACTGAATTTGGCGACGCAGTCGGGAAGGGCCGTCAGGATATTGATATCGTTGAGTTTCGGCGACGGTAGCTCGACGATGGCCTTGTCGCGCGGCTCGACGAATGGAATATCGATGTAGTGCCAAGGGCCATGATGGTATTTCGTGATGTCCGCTGGTTTCGTGCCGGACTTGCTCGGACGGACAAAATCGGGCCACGTGGCCGCTTTGAGAAAAGCCCATTCGCCTTCGTTCACCTTGTCGGGCTTGCCGTCCAGCAGAAACGATTTGTAGTGCGGATGGGACTTCAAGATCGTGGCAAGCTGACTGCGTTGTTCGTCGCTCAGCCGACGATAGGCGATCAGAGCGACCGTCATGTGACCCGTGCTATTCCAAGCGAAGGCCGTGGCGCCATGAATCCACGCACAAGCTGTCAACAGCAATCCGACCGTCAAGCGACGAATCATGCGCCTCTCTCCAATTCCATCCAATTCTTCAATCCAAATCAATAAGCGTTCGCGGGAATCGTCTCCCCGCCGGCCCTCGACGCCAACGACCGCAACGCCACGGCGTTGATCGTATCCGACAGAAAATGGACCGATCCATCGCAAAACAAGACGTTCACTCCGCCCGCATGATTCGATCCTAGCTGATTGTAGACGATGTAGCTCGCGTTCGTCGCGCCGCCGCTGACGATCGGCGCGAAGGTGTTGATGGTGCCGTCGGTGAGCAAGCAATTGGTGCCGGCGGACCAGGTGCCGCGAAGCGTCCAATTGGGGCCGCCATAGGCTCCTCTGCCGGCGGCTTCCTCCACCAACAGGGTCTTCGACAATCCATCGAGGATCTGCTGGGCCGAGACGCGCGGGGCGGTATACGGTCCCTGCGCGCCCTGGTTGATCAAGTCGGAGATATTCAAGATCACGCCGGAGTTGTTCGAATACTGCTGCCCGGTGACGGCATTGAAGATCGGAGCGCCGCCGACCGTGGTCGTCCGTGGCCCGGAATTACCCCCGTAGTCGATGCAACCGAGGCCTTCGCCGGTGCCCGAGTCCATGATCGAGTTGCCGTTCAAATCGGCGATTCGGCCGTCGGTCGTGCGCGACGGCAGCCCGGTGGGAAGCAATTCAACCAGGCTCGTGCTGGGACACAGATAAATGGGGATGATCGTATTCGTCGGCCCGGAGAAATCGGGTTCCCAATTGGGCGTGGCCCGTTCGTCCTTGCTCGTCACGACCTTGCCGATGGTTGTCTTTTCCTCGATGTAAGGAAGAATCGAGGCCGACCAACTCCAAGTTCTCCCATTCACGAAGTACTGCTGTTGGCCGGGCGGGAAATATCGCGTGCTCGACAGGCAGTTGTGCATCGCAATGCCGATCTGCTTGAGATTGTTCTCGCAGCCGACCCGCCGAGCCGACTCGCGCGCCGATTGCACGGCCGGCAACAACAGCCCAATTAGAATGCCGATGATGACGATCACCACCAACAACTCGACCAGCGTAAAACCATGCGCGGGTTTCCGCGGAGGTTTGCCGCCGCTGCTCCGGGCAGAAGGCACACTCAAGGCGCCTGCCTCACCTAGAAGTGCGCCGGAGTGCCTGCGGCGCCTATCCGAAAGTTTTCGCATCATGCTCCCCCTGGACAGGCATCTTCCGCGATTGACGCCCATGCGGATCAGGTTCCCTGCCGATGAGCATTTGCCCGACGGCGCTTGAACGCTAGCGACGCAAACCCGAGAACTCCCAGCCCGGCCAACAGCAAGGAAGACGGTTCCGGAACCGCGGCGGGGTTTCCACTGAAGCTCGTGCCCGATGCGAAGGCCGCGCTGCGCCGCCCAATGCCGAACTGGACGCCGAGCCGAACGAACCGCCGTCAACGGCGAGCAAGCCGGAATCGGCGCCGATCAATGATGAAGAATCGGTTGACGGCAAGATCGAGGAGGAGGGCAACGCGGCCAGGATGCGGCTTTCCAGCAGGCTCACGTCCAAGCCAGGGTCGGTCGTCGCCAGCCGTTCGATCGCGGCGAGGCGATTCTCCAATTGCTGGCCCTTCTCGCTAGTGATCGAGCCCGCGGCGATTGCTGCTTGGATCGCCGTCAATGGATCACTCCCGCTGGAACTGCCACTGCTGTCGGCCGACGCGGCACTGGAAGCCGGTGCGACGGTCGCGTTGGCATCGGTCTGCACGGCGCCGCCGGCGCCGGACGAGGGAGCGATCGTCACGGTCGAGTTGGCGCCGATCGTGAGCGTGTTCTGCAGGATTTGCGTCGCAGTCAGATTAGCGCCGGGGCCGACGACCGTGTCGCCGCTGTAGGTCGCGCTACCGTCGGGATTGGTGGTGCCGGTGCCGCTTATGACGCCAACCACTTGATTGGTCCCGGTGACTTGCACGCCACCGACGCCAGGACCAGTGGCCGAAGCGTTGTTGGTGACGTTCACCGCGCTGGTTAGAGCGGACGCAGTGCCGGCCAATTGCAGCGTGGCCCCGGGGGCGACCGTGATCGTCACCGCGCCACTGCTGGTTGCCGGGGTGTTCGTGTTGTTGTTGAGCGTCAACGCGCTGCCCGAGTTCACCACCACCGAACCGCCATTCAGAATCGGCTGGCCGTTGATCGTCATGGAACTGCCATTGCTCATCTGCACTTGGGCGCGGTCCAATATCAGCGACCCATTGATCACGGTGCTTCCGCCGCCGCTGAGGGGCAGTTGGCCGCCCAGCAAATCGACCGAGCCGTTGATCGTCGTCGTCATTCCGCTCGCGGCATTGATTGAGTTGTACGACACGAGGTCGAGTTGTCCGGTCGTGTAGAGCAATGCGTAGTTGGGCTCGCTGCTGACGTTCGCGAAGATGCCCGTCGGACTGCCGCTAAAGGCGACCAATTCATCGAGGTTGCCCGACGGTGTGCCGGAAATGTTGAGCGTGCCGCCGAAGCCGGCCGCGCCGGTGCTGGTGAGCAACTTGCCGATCGCGACGTTGAGTGTGCCGCCGCTGCCGACGGTGAGCGCTCCGATCGAGAGCGGTGCGCTCGACACGTTGAGAACGCCGCCGCTGACGTTGACGGGGCCGGTGCCAAGCGTGCCGCCCAGTGCGGTAGCGAGCGTTCCGCTGGAGACAAACGTGCCGCCGCCATAGGAATTGCTCGCCGTCAGAGTGGTCGTGCCAGTGCCGATTTGAGACAGCGAGCCGGTGCCCTGAATCGCGTTCGGCACGGTCGAATTGCCGCTCAGATCGAAAACCAACGCGCCGTCGTTGGTGACAGTTCCACCGCCGGTGCCACTTCCCGAGCCGTTTCCGAGCGAGCCGGTCGTGCCGCCGTCGCCGATCTGCAAGGTGCCGGAGTTGATCGCAGTCGGGCCGCTATACGTGTCGGTGCCCGAGAGAATCTGCGTGCCGTTGCCCGACAGGGTGAGATAAAGCTGCGCTGCCGCCATCGGCCAGCGTGCCGGCGTAGTCGTAGGTTCCGTTGCCGGCGAGCGTTAGCATTACTTGCCCGGCGACGAAGCCCGACGACGTGCCTTGCACCATTGCCGCTCCGCTGGAATTCAACCCAGCGACGGTGAGGCTGATTCCGTTCAGATTCAGCGTGGGAATCGAGCCGACGGTGTTCCAGCTTGCTGGGTTCAAGGTCGGAGCATTCGAGCCGAAGTTAATCGTATTGCTAGCCGAGAAGACTTGTCCCGATGGCGGGTTGACGATGCCGCTTGAAGTCCAATAGTTGCCGGCGTTGAGCAGGATCGTGCCTTGATTGATGTAGACGCCGCCGGTGAACGTGTTGTTGGAATTCGTGCCGCCCAGAACGAGAGTGCCGGGGCCCGATTTGGTCAGCCCGGTTGGCCCCCCGTTGTCGGCGATCAGCGAGGAGATCGTGAAATCGGAGACGCTGTTTTGAATGACGACCAGGTCGGCGCCGCTGGCGCCCTTGATCGTGCCGCCGGTGATCGTGCCCGCGGCCGTGAACGCCGAGCTGACGAGGATGCCGCCGGAGGTGATCACGTTGGTTCCGCTCAGCGTGATCAGATTTCCGGAAATTGTGCTGGCGAATTGAAGACTGTTGGTCGTCGATCCGGACGCGGGCGTGTCGTTTTGCGTGACCGTCGTGTTGGCGCCGGCAGCCCAAGTGTCGTTCGTGTACGACGGAGCGGGCAAGGCGACGATGTTTCCGCCGGAGACGGTGGCCCAATCGGTCCCGCCGACCGTGGCCCAGCCGCCAAGAATGCCGTTGGTGTTCGTGGCGGTCGTGACGATGCCGTTGGTCGCCGATTGCGAGCCGGCCGGCGGCGTGAAATCGATGGTTCCACCAATGCTGCGGGCAATCGTCGGCGACGTGATCGTCAGCGCCGAGGAGACGCTGTTGTTCGACGTGTTGACGATCGCCGAGGCGCCCGGATTGACCGTCAGGCTGGCGACGGTCTGGCTCGACCCGCCGCCGCTATTGGCTCCATTGACCAACAACGTTCCGCCGCCGACGTTCAACGCGGAGCCGCTGGGGAGTATGTTGCTCGTGGGAGCGCCCGCGGCGGTGAAGTCGAGCGCGAGCGTTCCGCCGTTGACGGAAGTGGTTCCGCCGTAGAGGTTCGCGCCCGACAGGGTCTGAGTGCCGGCCCCGATTTTCGTCAATCCGCCGCTGCCGCTGAGAACGCCGGAATATGCCGGGTTCGCCGCGCTACTCGCGTTATTGCCGACTTGGAGCGTGACGGGGCCGCTGCCGGTGTCTTGAAGCTGTTCGTTCGCGGAACCAGCCAAGCCACCCACGGTGAACGTGCCGAGGCCGGAACTGAACGTCAGGCCGTTCGTGACGGCGATCGAAACCGTGCTGCTTTGCACGGCGTTGGCATTGCCCAACTGCAGCGCCGGCGCTGATCGTGGTTGGACCAGTGAAGGTGTTTGCCGCGGCAAGCGTCGTCGTTCCACTTCCGATCTGGTTGACGGCGCCGGCGCCACTGATGATGTTGCTCACCACAAGCGCCGAATCGTTGCGATCGAAGCTCAACGTCGCGTTATCGACGACGGCGCCTGTGCCCAAAGAGCCGGTGCTGCCGCCGCTGCCGATGCGCAGCGTGCCGGTGTTGATGAACGTCGTGCCCGAATATGTGTTTCCACCCGTGAGGGCCAGCGTGCCGCTGCCCGACAACGTCAAACCGGTCGCCGTGCTGTTATTGGCAACGACCGAGGAGATGGTCAGCGGAGTCGCGCTATTCTGGATGACGACCAGATCGGCGCCGGCGGCGCCTTCGAGCGTGCCGCCCGAGATCGCGCTGCCGAGCGTTGCGGCGGGAGTGACGAGGATGCCGCCCGTGGTAATCACGTTGGTTCCGCTGAGCGTGACGGTCAATGCCGCCGAGCCGCTGTTGAATTGCAAGCTGTTGGTCGTCGAGCTGTCGGCCGGAGCGTCGTTGGTGGTGACGGTCGTGTTGTTGCCGGCGGCCCAGGTGTCGTTGGTGTAATTGGTCGGCTGCGTGGACAAGCCGACGATATTGCCGGCGGCGATCGTGGCCCAATCGGTTCCGTTGACGGTCGCCCAGCCGCCGAGAATTCCGCCGGTTAGAGTCGGACCGGCGCCGGCGAAGCCGATGCTGCCCGTCGTGGGCGGGGTGAAATTCAACGTGCCGCCGACGCTGCGGCTGACCGTGCCGGAGGTGATCGTAAGGGTTGAGCTAACGCCGTTGGACGAATCGATGATCGCCGAAGCGCCCGGATTCACCGCGAGACTCGCCACCGTCTGAGTCGAAGCGCCGCTGGTGGCGCCATTCACGAGCAGCGTGCCGCCGCCCATCGTCAGCGCGCCGGTCGGGGCGAGGATGTTGCTGGCCGGGGGAAACAATCCTGTCGTCGGCGGGTTTGCCGTCGGGTTGGCTGCGGCCGCGGCGAAATTCAGTTCGAGCGTGCCGCCGTTGATGGTGGTGCCGCCCGTGTACGTGTCCGCGCTATTCAACGTCAACGTGGCGGTCGAAGCGGCGCCGAGCACGATGCTGCCGATGCCGCCGATCGTGGCATTCTGGGCGGCATAGAAGCCGTTGTTTCCGAACGTCGTGGGACTGGTTTCGTTGATCGTCAGCACCGTGCCCACGCTATTGTTGCCGGTGAGCGTGATCGTTTGGGTTTCCTTGGCGCCGGAGGCGGTATCCGAGAACGAACTGCTCAGGGCGCTGACGGTTTGAGCGGTGTTTTGGAAGAGGACCGAGTTGCTGGAGGTGCTCGTTTGAGCCAAGGTTAGACTGCCGGTTCCCAAGACGGCGTTTTGGTTTGAACTGGCGTTGCCGACGGTTAGCGTGCCGTTGCCGATCTGCGTGCCGCCGGTGGCGGTATTGTTGTTTCCGAGAATCATCAGGTTTCCGCCACCCTGCTTCAGCAGCAGCCCCGCGCCGGCAAGATTGCCGGTGAGCATGAAGATGCTGTTCGCGGTGGCGTCGATGGCGTCCTTCGTGGTCGTGGTCGTCGTGGCGGCGGTGCCACTGATGGTCGCCGCCTGGAAGGTTTCAGTGCCGAGCGCTATCGTGCTGACAAGAGTAAACGTTCCGGTGGCGGCGCTGACAAGCGCGCCGACGTGGCGGTGCAGCCCAGCCCGTTTACGTCGATCACCTGTCCCGGCGCTCCGTAGTAGGAACTGTTGGCGTTCGCCTTAAAGATCGACAGTTGCCCATAGGGGTTAATCAAGATGTTGCCGTACGTCAGGGTTTGGACGTTCGGTCCGCCGGGCGAAACACTGGCGCCTGCGTGCCATCCGCACTGCCGATGATCCAATAGCCGGTCGATTCCTGCGTCGAGCCATTTGGGCCGCCCGGCGGCGTTAGGCCGCTCGCGTTCAACTCAAAGGCGGTCTGGAGTGCGGGACCATAGTTGGGCGTCGGGTTCGCGACGCCGTTAATCGTATTGATCGTCGTGGCGACGGAGAAAAATGCCGAGATACTGTTCAGGCCGCCGTAGAATGTCGTGGTGTACCCATTGTCGTCGAACAACCCCGACTGTTCCCGAAATGTCGTGTCCACTCCATTCAGGGTAGGCGTAGGGCTGCCACTGATGCCGGTGGTTCGGTTCGATACTGTCTGAATCGTGGCATTCCCGTACAGATTGACATTGCCTACTCCGATGTAGTTTGTAGTGGCGTTTTGCGTATTACCGCCAGGTAGGATCGTGAGCGTGCTCCCGCCGTAGAGGCTCAGCGGCGTGGTGATCGTGGAGAGATTGCCCGTGCCGTTGCCGGCGACCGTTTGCGAAAACAGCACCACCATGGAACTGTTCGTGTCTACCCGGTACAAAGTGATCGAGCTGTTGCCTATTATGTTGAGCGACTGGAGGATAGGTGAACCGTTGGCTTGGGCGCCTGCGCGAATCGTGAGATTGGCATTGCTCAACGTTAAACCGTTATCGGTGCTGCTCGACCCGCCGAACGCCGTGTTGATGATCTCGAAATTATTGGTGAAGTCGGTGTTATTCCCCAGCGTTAGACTCGTGTTCTTGACCACGATCATTCCGTCGCCGCCGGAACTTTGGAAAGCATAGGTCGTCCCAGTGTTCGGTCCCTGCCCGAGTGCCGAACCGGAGGGGAGGATCGTCAAATTGCCAGTTGGATTCGCTGGGGAACCGGTCGAACTGGTGATGGTGAATGTGCCGCCGTTATAAAGCGTGGCCGTGGGCGCGCTGAGAGTGCCGCCTTCGAACGTGACGTTTTGGCCGTCGAGATCGAGCGTGGCGGTCGTGGTACCCGTGTTGCCGACGAGGATCGACCGCGTTGACGTGATGCCGGCGGTGGTTTGCAACGTGCCGCCGTTGATGCTCACGATCGAGGGCACGGAAGCTCCCAATTGGGCGTGCGCCCGACGGAGCGTCGGCGCTGATGCTGAGAGTGCCGCCGGTGATATTGAACGTGCCCGTGAATCCCGAATTATTGCCGCTGAGCGCTAACGTGCCGCTGTTTTGCTTGGTGACCGAGCCGCTGCCAGTCAGGTTCGAGGAATAGTTGCCGTCGGTCGCCTGGTCGAAAATCAATGACGTGCCGCCGGCGACATTGATATTGCTCGCCAGCGAGGCTGCGTTTCCCCGCAGCGTGCCGGCGTTGATCGTGGTCGTGCCGCTGAGGCTATTTGCGGTGTTGCTGAGAATCAGCGTTCCACCGCCGGAGAGCGTAAAGCCCGTCCCGACGACCGGCGCGCTGATCGTCTCCGTCGATCCGGTGCCGACCGAAACGGAGGAAGTGGTGAGCGTGTTGCCGCCGCTGCCGGCGATCGTGTAGCCGCTCGATTGAAACACCAAGCCCGCGGCCACGATCGGCGTTCCCAGCGTGACCGTGCCCGCGGTTCCGCCGAATTCCGCGCCGTTGCCGGTATTGCTCCACGCGCTGGTGTTTCCGCCGCTGGTCCAAGCCTGGTTGGCGCCGACGGTGTCCCAAGTACCCGTGCGGGCCCCATTATTACTCGCCATCCATTGAAAGAACTGCGTCGAGCCGGGATTGTAGTTGAGGATCAAATCGTCGCCCGACGCCGAAACGCTGTACGACGAACCTGGGACGCCGCCGAGCGATGAGGTCACCGAAAAGATATTCGAATTGAACGCGGGTATGGGACTCGTGGCCGCCGCGAGCGTCCAAGAGTAGGCTTGCGTGTTGTCGAACGTTGCGCCGCCGGGGATCGAAATGGCATTGACGACGAACGGGCTGGCCTGAGTGTTGTTCAGCATTAGCGCTCCGGCGACGTTGACCGTGTCGTAACCGGAGCCGGCGCTGCCGGTGGCGTTGGCAAGCTTGAAGGTGTACGATCCGCCGCCATTGAGCGTAAGACTGCCGACGTTCAGAGTGCCGACCGCGGAGGTCGAACCCGGCGCGATCGTGCCGCTGATTTCGACCGAACCGTTCGCCGTGCCGACGCCGCTCAGCGTACCGCTGGAGGCGACGGTAACGGCACTGGATGCGGCAAGCGAACCGCCCGAAGTGAGCAACAAGGTTCCCTGGTTTACTTGGGTTGGGCCGGTGTAGTGGTTCGTGCCGCCGAGCGAGAGCGTGCCGCCGCCGGTGAGGATGAGTCCGCCGGTCCCACTCGGGCCGCTGCCGGTGAAGTCTGAAATCGAGCCGTTGTAGGTCAACGTCGAGGCGCCGGCAACGCTGATCGTGCCGGCGAGGTTGCTCGGCGAACCCACGGCGATCGTTCGACCGGCGGCCAACGCGAATGAGCTGGATGCCGCCAAAGTGCCGCCGCTGATGATGACGTTCTGGGGGGCGAAAGAAGTGTTCGTGGAGGAACCAAGTTGGCGATCGTCGTTGACCGAGAGCACGCCGCCGAGAATTTGGGTTCCGCCGGAATAGGCGCTGCCGATATTGGTGAGAATCGTGGTGCCAGTGCCAGCGCGCACGAAAGTGAGCGGGGCGCTCGTGCCGGGGCTTTCCAGAGAATTGAGCGAGGAGTTTGGGTCCGCGTCGTCAATCGCGTCGTTGAAGGCGCCCGGGGCGTTCGAGCCGGCAATGGTGAGCTTGCTCGGGGTCGTGCCCGAGGCTCCGCCACTGTTGAAGATGTAACTTGGGCTATTGAGGACCGTCGTGCTGATCGAACCGACGGTTTGATTGAATCCGTTGAGGTCGAAGTTGCCGCCGTTGCTGGTGGTGTACGACATGATCAGATCGGTCGTCGTCGGCAGCGCGTTGTCGATCCCCAGCCGGACATACGCTTGGATCGGGCCCGAGGTGGTGATGCTGACCCCCGAGTTGAACCGGGTTTGGCCGACGTAGTTGCTTTGTCCATTCAAGATGACGAGGCCGGTCCCGTTATTGGTGAGGGTGTCGGTTTGCAAGGTTCCGCTGAAACCGACGGAGAATTGCACGTCACCCTGGCCGATGCCATCGAGCGCTGGATTGGCGTTGTTGGCGGCGCCGATAATGCCGCCATTGATGACCAGCGTGTTGCCGGCAGTGGCGCCGACGCCGACGACAAACGCGCCCTTGCTATAGTTGCCGGTATTATTGATGACGAAATTGCCGGCCTGCACGGTGACCGGAGAGTCCGCCGGGTTGCCGGAAGTCGAGTTGTTCACCGCGAAAGCGGAGCTGCCGCCATCGAAATAGACGGTCGAATTGGCCGGCAGGCCGCCCGGATTATCGACGGCCACGGTGTTGTAGGCGTTGATATTGGCAATACTGCCGCCGATGTACAGGTCCTTGAACGTATTGACGCCCGTTAGCTCGATCGTCGTGTCGCCGAAGGAAGAAGCCCCCGCGCTGCCCGGAGTTCCGCTTGCGGTGATCGTCAAATCGCTCGGAGACGCCAGGCTGCCTGCGACGATGTTGGCATCGATAAACGTGTTGATGGTGCCGGTTTTATTGTTGGGGGTAAATGCCTGGACGATGCTGCCGCCGGCAAGGATCAAATTGTTGTAACTGCTGAAATTGATGGCGTTGATGCTTTCGATGTTGTACTGCACCAAGCCGGCGCTTGTGGGATTGTTGAGCGTCGTCGTGTAGAGAACCAGCGACTGGGCCATGATGTCGCTGGGCATCGTCAACACCTCGGCGGACAAGCCCTGGTTGTCGAGGTTGGCGATGTTCGTCGTGCCGTTGGACCATAGGCCGAGAGGAGTGCTGGTAAGATTCGGCGAGGCCCAAAAGTTGCTCGTTGTGTCCCAACTGGCGCTGGCTGGGTTTTCGTAGTAATAATTCGTCTGGGCGAGAGCCGCGGAGCTAGCCGACGCTACCCCGGCAAAGAGAATGACAGCGAGGATTTTCCAAGAACCTCGTCGATGTTCGCACTTCATGAGCAATCCCTCGGTGTAAAAATGTGTGCTGAGAAGGCATGATCCGATCCTTCGCAACCCATGCACTCATCCGTCCCTCGGGAGGCATCGCGGCGCAAAAATCAGTTTCTATCCCTCGTTTGTTAGGACTTGCGTAGCAACGCGCGAGTTCCGAATGAAAAAACGGTGATACGCCCCAGAAAATCGATAGTCCTAAACCGCCCATTCCCACCAAAATCCACGAAGCGGGCTCGGGCACGGACGCAGCCGGAGCGAACGTGTAGTCGGCCACCACGGCCAAATGGTCGCTCGCCGTCGTCAGGTCGGCCAGCAACGTGGCGGTGCTGATCGGCGGATTGGGTTCAAGGTCGTTGAGCGCCGTGTTCGATCCGGAGCTCGCGTTTCCGTGGACGCCGACCGATCCGTTGTTTCCGAAGACGTGTTCCGTGCCCGGAATGTATTCCAAGCCCAGCGCTTTCGTGCCGTCGAACACGTTTTGAGTCATCAGTTGCAAATCGTCGCGGTATTGCAGGTTCTTGGCCGTCTCCGAAAATAGGGATTTGAATGCCGCGTTGTCGTCCCAAGTTTCGTTGTCGTTTTCGGGATTGGTGTTCAGCGGATCGACGGCGTGTCCCGGGCCGGCCGCCGTCATCGTTTGATAGGCGGAAACCGACACCCCGGCATTCGTCACCAGGGCGCTGCCGCTGAGATTGAAATCGCCCATGTAGAGCACGCTAGGATTCGGGTTGCTGGGGGTGGCGAGCGTTGCCTCGTCGGTCCGGATGATAGCCGCTTCTTCGCTGCTGCGAGTTTTCATCGGTGAAATAGGCGGCGCCGGTGTCGCTGCCGGTCGATTTCATGTGCGTGACGTAGACATAGAAGATATTGGCCGCAGTGCCGCCGACCGGCTCGAATTCATAGCGCATCACTTGCCGATACTCGCCGTTGGAGATGCCGCCGGGAGTGCCGACGCCGACCGAGGCGAGAAGTTGCAGAGTCGTGGTGTTGTAAACCAATGCGTTCGGGCCGTTTCCGACGTTGGCGCTGCCATGTTGCCCTCCCTGCACGGGACTTTGCGCGTAAACGGCGGTTCCGTTGTAGAAGCTGTTCAGGTTGGAAACGATTGGCGCCACCGTGGTGCTATTGCTGGTGGTTTCTTGTAGGGCCAGGATGTCGAGCGGCTGAACGTCGCCCCCGATGTTTTCCTCGCCGATTCCTTCGAGAACCTCATACAAACCGGCGCGCGGAGTCGTCACAGGGCTTACGTCGGCCTCGATGTTGTAGGTGGCGACGCGTACCGCTGCGCCGACAACGGGCCAGCCGACAAAACACTTGTCACAAGAACACTTAGCGCAGCGAGAACAACAATGAGCCAGCTTCGACGACGACGATTCAATTTCATGAAGAATCTCTGCAAGGTTCCATCCGCATTAGCTTTCCAGCGATTCAGCCCACCGGCGCGGCACGAACGCTGTGTTTCAATTCCAAAAATCGACCGCATCGCAACCATCGCGGCATGGATGATTACGCGGAGCGACGGCAAACTGAGAAGAGACCAAGGCCGCTGAGTGCGAGGGCGGCAAGGAACACAGTGCTTGGCTCGGGGACGGAAACAGGGCTGCTCGTCACCGTGAAATTGTTGACACGATCCGTGCCAGCGGTGGCAACGGTCCCACCATTGGCGGAAATCGTGTCGGCGTCGACCAATCGGAAATCGACGCTTGCCGCATCGTTGATTGCGGTCACCGATGACAGATCGACGTTGAATTCAAAAGTGTTGCTAAACGTGGTGGCGTTCCATGCGTTGGGGGCAACGTTTGCGAGCACCTCATAGGGGCTGCCGTACGAACTCGTAAAAGTCGTAAAGTGAGTTCCGTCGGTGCTGTATTCCAGATTGAAATCACGGGGTCCGGTGTTGCTCGACGTTTGGTCCCAGTCGAGATCGATCTGCTGCTGTCCGGTGGTGTTTACCTGGAATTGGTAATAGTCGCCCGCGGCCCAAGTGTTGGAACTGAACGAATGCGAGCTTCCGTCGCCGGCGGGAGTGGAATAGACGGTGGCCGAACTGGCGTGAGAGCCGCTGGCGGAGCCGGTGCCGATTTCGGACGGATACGGGCCAGCTGCGGCGCCCGTCACACTGGGTTGGCTGGTTTCGAATGTCCAGGTCGCGATCGTGGTGGCTTGAGCAATTGCCGCCGCGCTGAGAATGGAGATCGCAATACCGACTGGCAAAACTTGTCGAAAGAGATTGGCAAGCGAAAGGCGGGCGGGATTCACGGGTGTCACAATCATTAGCGGTTCTCCCAGAAATGTCGCCGGCGGCGTAATCTACGGTGCATTGCTCTGCTCCGGCGAAGCGCTCGTCGCGCGACTTCCGAAGCACCGCCAACATACAGGCCAATTGTTCAGAGAATGCTAGCGGGCTGCGAATTGCGCGTCAGAAAGGAATTAGCCGCCGGTTGTGCCTGTTCGACGATTGGCGCGGCTGCGGATCGCGATCAGCTCGCCGAATGCCTCGGGCTGCACGAATTACATGCAGCCCTAACGGATCGCAAACACCCGTCGAATACCGTAAGGCGAAGGGCGGACGGCTCATTCTCGATGCGATCGAGCCACCGACGAGTTCTTTTCACGCACGATCCGACGTAGGAATGCAACATGATCTCGACTTCGCATGCCAGAAGCGTTTCCGTTTGGCTGGCCGTCGCGGTGATTGGAGCGCCGCTAGGGCACGTCGGGCTGACAACACTCTCGGCCGATCCGCCTCCGGCACACGCCGCCGGTCCGGGCTTTCCGATGTCGGCGCGAATTGGCGCGAACATCTATCTCCAGACATCGGCGGAATACCGAGCCTGCTGCCGCACGATTTACACCTGCGCGGAGCTTCGCTTGGAGTCAAGTTTGCGAAATGCGAAGCCGCAGCCGGCGCGGCCGGCCGTCGTGATGGATTTGGACGAAACCGTTCTCGACAATTCCGCCTTTCAAACGTTTCTCTACAACAATCATCTCGAATACACCGAAAAGCTGTGGGCCGACTACGAACAAAACGATCCGCAAGACGTGACCCTGATTCCCGGGGCGAAGCATTTCATCGATCGCGCGGAATCGCTCGGCGCAAGCGTCGTCTTCATCTCGAACCGATCGGATCAATATCGGACGTTCGACGAAGAGGCGCTGCAACGCTTGTTGGGAAGCGATCCGACCCGCCCGATCGATCGCCTCTACCTCCGGAGCAAAGACGGCAACTCGGACAAATCGTCCCGCCGCGACGCGGTCGCCGCCAAATTCAACGTGCTCATGTACTTCGGCGATAATCTCCGCGATTTCTCGGAAGTCTTTGCCGCGGCGAAGCTTCCGCAGAATCCCACGCCGCAAGAGTGCCTCGCGGCGATCGACGAGCGGCAATCGGCGGCCGACGATGCAAGTTGCCATTGGGGCGTGGATTGGTTCGTGATTCCAAACCCGGTTTACGGAGAATGGGAAAAGCTGATCGGCCCTGATCCCGAGGCAATCATGCACTCCACCAGCATGAAGACAAAAGGATCGCGACGAAACTGATGGAGACAATTGGCGGACGGGAATCGTCGCTATTTCGACGCGCGGCTGAAACAAGGCTTCGCGGTGCATCGGCCTTATCGGATCAGCTCCAATCCAGCCTCCGGAGCGCAGGTGCTCAAACGCACGGGTCGGAAGATTCCGCCGGCCCCTTGCCAATTGTCGACGCGCACCGCGATGACGACCTCCCGCCCCGGCCGAACAAAGTCCGTCAGCCGATGCGTGATTCGCTGGTCGAAGGCCGTCTCATTCTTCCGCTTGTCTCCGCCCGTTCCGGCGAGATGGCCGTCGATGAACAGGTCGTAGCTGTCGTCCACGCCCTCGAACGTGAGATAAATGTCTCTGCCTTTCCAGCTTTCGGGGACTGTATAAGTGAGGCGATACCATCCATAGCCGACGAGCCCGGCGTATCCCTGTCCGTCCCACGGCTGGCCGACGCTGATCTCTTTCCAAGATTCGTCGGCGTCGATTCTTCGCGTGGCCCAATCTTGCTTGATTCCCTCGTCTTTTCGATCCGGCTTGAAACGCCATTTCACTTGCGTCAGGTCGATTTTCTCTTCGTGCAGTTTCTCGCGGAGATGTCTCCAGGCCGCTTTGGAGAGAGCTTGTTTTGGCTCCGGACCATTTGCCAAGTGATCGAGCAGCACCGACATGACCCATTGCCCGGCGGGATTGGCTGCCCCAGCCGCGCCCAAGCGCAACGTGCTGACCAACAACCGCCCCTTCGCGGCCCGGGTTTCGAAGAGCAGCCCGTGCGTCTTCACCGTTTTCAGATCGTGATCGTCCCACAGCATGACGATCGGATCGATCGACTCGAGACCCTGCATATCGGGCACAACCGGTCCGGCAAGGTCGAAATGCTGCAATTCGATCCAAAAGTCGCGCGGGATCAGCCTTTGCAGCGGATGTTCGGGAACATACGGTGCGCCGCGGAGAAACCACTGATCGGCCAGCGGAGGACTTTTTTGCGCCCGATTTGGGAGCATCAACACGCGGCCTCCGTGCTGCAGGAAATCGACCAACGAATCGTCGAAGGCCGAAGCGACGGCGATCTTTTGATCCTTCGCACCGTCGGTTCGGGCGACGCCAGGGAAAAACTCGGCGGCGAGCGACGGATGCAGCCAGGGATTCGTCGCCGAGATCGGCCGCGCTTGCGGCACGGCCCAGATCGGCCAGCGATTCTCGTACGTCTTGGTCGCCGTCTTGAGGCGCGCGACGATTTCCAAGTGCCGCGGTTCGCCGCACGCGGGGAGCGGCAAATCGAGTGTCGCGAGTTTTGCCAGCGTCCCGGCATTCTGTTCGATTCCTTCTTTCGCGACGCGTTGCAATTCCTTGGGCTTTTCTCCCGGCTGAACCAATGCCACCGTGAGGTCGCCGTTTTCCAGCTTCCGGTCCGACATTTGGCTCAGCAGCAGTTCGGCGTGCAGCGGCTCGCCAGCCGTGAAGGCGCGGCGATCGTGATCGGTTTTCAGCAGCAGCATGGTCTCGCCCTGCCAACTCCACTCGGTCGCGGGCCATTTCGGCCGATCGGCGTAGTCGAGCAGACCCATGCTGGCCGTCGAGAAATCTCGGATCACGCTGACGACATAGCCGCCATGCGGAACCTCGCGCCGGTAGGCTTCGATCTGGAATTTTCGCATCAGCATTGCATAGCGAAGCGAATCGGGCCCGAGGCGCTCGAGACCGCCGGGTCCGGCAATCCGTTCCATCCGCTGCTCCCACGGCTCCATCGCCTCGAAGAATCCGGGAATCCAATACGGCCGCTCGGGCTTCATGCTCCGCGCAAGCCAATCGCGATCGGGCCAGGTGTCGGCCGCAATCGCTTCGCCCAGCACGAGCGGTTTGACGCCGTGCGCCAGGATGTATTCCTTGAACCCGGTCAGCGCGGGCACCCAAGTGTGATTGTTTCCATACGAATGATCGTCGTAGAAATCGTGAACGCGATTCCAAGTGATCCAACTCGAATCGTCCTCGACGAGCGCTCCGGGGATCTCGCGATGAGCCCTGTCGTAAAGCGATTGGATCACTTGAATGTCGGCGCTCGGTCCGGTTTCGCAGGTGAGGCTCCGCAGGATGGCCGACGGATGGACGCGGTCGTATTGAAAAAATTCGCCGAACTCTTGCTGGAGGTCGGGCAGATGCTCCTTGTCGAGTTGCGGATGCCAGGTCGGATACTCGAGCCAGACAAGCATTCCCATCTCGTCGGCCAATTCCAAAAAACGCCGCGGCGGGATCCAGAGACAGAACTTCATCAGATTGAAGCCAGATGATCGCGCCAACTCGATGTCTCGGCGGAATCGCTGTTCATCCTCGAACGGCGCCAACCGCGGTGGATAATATCCCCAGTTCAGCAGCCCGCGGATCACGACCGCCTGACCATTGAGTCGAATCTCGTCTCCCTTGGCTTCGACTCGGCGAAACGCGGTGCGCGTCGCCACGCGGTCGCCTCCTTCATCCTCGCGGAGCCGCACTTCCACGTCGTACAATTTCGGATGGTCGGGCGACCAGAGTCGGAAGTCCGGCACCGCGACGTCAGCCAGTCGCTCGCCATTGTCACCCGCTTTGGTTTGCAATTCGTTTTCCGTCCACGCCTCGGTTCCGCGAAGGCGATAGCGCACCACGATCCGCTCTGGCATGTCGGCTCCTCGGACCGGCACTCGCAATTCGATGCGGCCGTTCGCCGGGTTACCCCAGGCCAATAGCCCCAAATCGTCGATGTACGTCTCGGGAACGACAAGGAGCTTCACGCCTTGCCATATCCCGCCGAAATGCGGCTCGATGATGGGAAGAAAACCTTGCGTGTTGTGGCCGACTCGTTCATCGACTCGGACTTCGATCTCGTGTTCCGCAGCTTCTCCGCCGCGCGCGAATTCCGTCACATCCGCGCGGAACGGCGTCCAACCGCCCAAATGCTCGGCCACTTTATGACCATCCCAGCGAACCGTCGCATGAGTCGCCACCGCGTCGAATCGCAGAAGCAGACGCTGCTTCGGCTCAAGGGCAATTTTCGGCGTCCGCACTCGATAGATTCCGACTCCGTGAAAATCGTACCCCTCCTGCTCTTGCATGACCGAAGGAATCGTCACCGGCTTCCACGATTCCGCCGCGGCACCCTCGCGCTGGAACGTCCACCCAGCATCGAGGCGGATCACTTGACGATCGGCGGCGCACGACCAAGCCGCTGGAGCGAGAGCGCTCGTTAGCGACATAATCGAGAGAGCGAGTTTGAGTCGAAAATGCTTCATGGAAAGTTGAATGGCGGTGGGCGGAAGAGTGAACTCGCGATTTGGTTGATCCGAATCACGTCAATGGGTGCAAATCGGCGCCGCATTTCTGCTCATGCAACATCAACGCAACCCTGAAGCATCCTTTGGCTTCTTGCCCTTGCCGAAGTATGGAGAGCAAAGCGGGTCGCCGACGACGATGTCTTCCCAGGCGACGAAATGCGAGGCCGCATAAAAGCTCTCCGCCATCGTGTAGCCGGACGTGTATCGATCCAGAGCGACCGACGGAGAAGCAATCGCCTGGAGGAGTGGTTCATCGACGTATCCCTTGCCGCACGTTAGGCCATGCGCGATTAAATCCGTCAGCAGCGATTGGCCGCCCGTGGTCGGCAAGAAAGTGCGGGCGCTTGTCGACACGGCCGTATCGCAAAACGAGCCAGGCGCGAACGTAAGCGATTGGTAAGCGGCGGCCGAGTATTTGGCGTCGTTGCTGCCCCACGAAAAGTAGCCCAACAGATGGGATCGGTTGCCGACGAAAGTTTCCGTTAGGTCGAGTTCGTCGGGAATGCCACGACTTGCCAAAATATCGTGGGCCTTGCGCATGTCGGCATTGAATTCGCTCCACGCGGATTCGCGCGGATATTCTCCTCGGGAAGGCGCGGCGGTTGGCCCGCCTTGTCGCCCAATCCAAAGCTGGGCTGTACATCGAGCAAGGTTTTCCCATCGGCCGCCAGGCTTTTTTCTCCAGCCAACGCCCGGCTGACCAACGACTTGGCGTCGGCTTCCGTATAGCCGTCCAAGCGGGTCACGAGATATCCGCCGAATTTCGCGTGGGAAAACGGTTCGTTCGAATTCCAATAGCGGTTGAGATAGGCCCAGCCCGTCGCGCCAGAGCCGCGGATCGTGATCTTTCGAGCCGGAGACAGTCTGGTGTAATACAATGCCGCCAGGCAACTATCGACCGAAGGACGGCCGCCGTCGTTGTCTCGCGCCACGCGAATGGGCACGCCTTTGGTCAGCACAATGAAGTCAATCGTGCCGTGCGCCGCCAGATAATCGCGCACCGGACCTTCAATCGCTTGCCGGTAACCGGCTTCCGAAATGGTTTCGTTGTCGCGGCTCAACGCGGAATCGCGGCATTTTACCGACAAGACATTCCGCGCCTGACGCTTTCCCGCGTAATCAGCGGCGATCGATTTCGAAACCGGGCTGTTGCCATTGTAGACGACCAGCACTTCATCGGAAGTTCGCCGCTTCGCATTCGCATCGGCGCGAGCCGGTGCGGGCAGGAGACAGAGGATCGCAAGCGCGACGAACAATCGTTTCGTCAACGTTCTCACTGGTAAATCCCATCAAGTCCACACGGCGCGGACATTGCTCGCGACTCACGGCCCAAGCAATTCCGCCAGCTTGCTGGTCAATTCCGCGTCGCTGACGCTATCCGAGAGGACAACTCCGCGCTTGTTGACGAGCATCATTTTCGGAATGCTGAATTCACCGCTCTTTTGTCCCGGATAAGTAACGCCCATGCTCGATCCGCCGAACAGCACCTGCCACGACATGCTCGGGTTTTCTTGCAGATACTTTTCCACCACCGACTTGTCGGTGTCCATGCTGATGCTGACGACTTCGAAGCCGCGATTGTGGTATTTGGCATAGTCGCGGGCGATGTTGGGCATTTCGGCGCGGCAAGCGCTGCAGGTGGTGGCCCACAATTCGACCAAGGTGACTTTCCGCTTGACGGTCGACGGATCGAACGGCGTGCCGTCGAGATGCGGGGCCTTGATTTCCATTTTCCCGGTCGTCGCGGCCGAGGTCACATCGGCGGCCTGTGCCACGTAACGCTTCGTGAGCTTGGAGATGCCGGGCTGTTTGTCATCCTTGATTTGATCGACGAGAGCGGCCAAACTCATTCCGGCCAAATCGTCGCCGGTGTCATCGAGCGCGGCGAGGGCTTGGAGCTTGGATTGCAGCGCGCTGATGCGGATATTTCCGGCCGGGTCGTCCGCGAGAATCTTATCGGCCGCCGCGACGACCGCCTCGCATTTCTTGGCCACGAATGCCTGGGCGTCGGCGGGCGATTGCTTCCGCGGAGCTCGCAGCGTGCGCACCTTGCCGATGAATTTCAGAAGCGCCTGCGCATCGCCATCGGGCACCGCCAACGGGTCGACGACCGGTTTGGCCGAGCCGTTGGCCGACGCGTTGGCCGACTTGGATTTCACGTCGGCCAATTTGCCGCTGGTGGATTGGCCCGCGGTCGATTGGCTCGCGGCCGATTGACTTGGCGCCGGCGTTTCATCGCCGCGCAACGGCGCGACCAACCAAGCCGCTACAACAAGCGACACGATCGCGCCAACCGCCGCCAGTTCTCGCCACTTCCGAGCATCGGATCGCCATGCCATCGATCGTCCTCCCGTTGAGAGTTTGCTTTCAACGTCAACAACGCTCCATCCTGCCGCCGGCCGAAGCAGTTACGGCGGCGGCTGTCCTCGAAACAAAGTCCAATCATGTTACCGCACGGCGGCCGAATTGCAACGTCGAAGTCGATCGCCCGCACGAACTTCAGCCGCTGGTTCCACCGTGCTGCGAAATACCTCCTGTCGCACTCGGGCAGCAGATTGTGTTAGGATAATCCCAGCCCGCCAAACCAACTTGCCCCACCCAGATTCCGTCCGTTTACTTGCCATTCGAGATCGGAATCGCCGGTTTATCGCGGCATCTCCACGATCGCCGACATCCGTCAATCCAAACCCACAAGGATGAACGATGCTCTCCATTCTTGGCCGACCGGGCCGGCTGTGCGACGGAATGACCCGTCGCGAGTTGCTCACGATCGGCGCTCTCGGGCTGGGGGGATTGGCGCTGCCGGATTTGTTGCGCGCCGAAGCCGAGCAGGGAATCACCAACTCGCGCAAAGCGATCATCATGATCTATCTGTGCGGAGCGCCGCCGCATCAGGATATGTACGACATCAAGGTCAACGCGCCGGCTGAAATGCGCGGCGAATTTCAGCCGATTCAGACAAACGTCTCCGGAATCGAAATCTGCGAGCACTTACCCCGGCTGGCGCGGATCATGGACAAGCTGGTGCCGATCCGCACGATGTATGGCTCGACGACCGGCGACCACGATTCGCATATTTGCTATACGGGCCGCCCCAAGACGACGCCCGTCCCCGGCGGCTGGCCGTCGGTCGGATCGACGCTTTCGAAATTGCTCGGCCCGAAGTTGGCGGGAATTCCGCCGTTTGTCGGGCTGGCGCCGAAGGCCGGTCATCCGCCGTATGGCTCGCCCGGATTGCCCGGCTTTTTAGGTCCGGCGCACGGTGCGTTTTCGCCGCACGGCGAAGGCATGACCGATCTGACGTTGAACGGCATCACTGTCGATCGGTTGCGGAACCGGCAGCAATTGCTCGGCAGCATGGACCGAATCCGTCGCGACATCGATGCCAGCGGCAGCATGGCGGCAATGGATTCATTCACCCAACAGGCGCTCGGCGTGCTAACGTCCAGCAAATTGGCCGAGGCCTTGGACGTGACCCGCGAAGACACCAAAACTCGGGAGCGCTATGGCAAGGGCTTCGCGGCCAACTACGGCGACGGTGCGCTGCGCAACCTCGAGCATTTTCTGCTCGCGCGGCGGTTGGTCGAGGCCGGGGCTCGCTGCGTGACGCTCAACTTCGGCCGCTGGGATTTTCACAGCAACAATTTCTCCGAATTCAAGAACACCCATGGTCCGTTGTTCGACCAAGGGATAAGCGCCTTGGTCGAGGATCTGGCCGCTCGCGGTCTGGATAAAGATGTCTCGGTCGTGGCCTGGGGCGAGTTCGGCCGCACGCCCGTAATCAACAAAGACGCCGGCCGAGACCACTGGCCGCAAGTCGGCTGTGCCCTATTGGCCGGCGGCGGAATGAAGACCGGCCAGGTGATCGGAGCGACGGATCGACTGGGCGGCGAACCGGTCCGCCGGCCCGTCCACTTCGGCGAAGTGCTGGCCACGCTGTACCACCAACTCGGCCTCAATCCGAATCAGATCGCATTGAACGACCTGACCGGCCGGCCGCATTATCTCGTGGATGGCTACTCGGCGATGCGCGAGTTGATCTAGTCCTTCGCTGGCTTATCCCGCCAAGAGTGCAGCGCCCTGCCGCGATTGTCGGCATTTTGGCCACGGCACGGCGCCCCTCTAAGCGATAAAATCAATTATCGCGAAATTCTTCGGAATTCCTTCAACGGATCTTCGCCTCCGCGCAAATAGCTTGGCGGGAACGCGGGGAGACCATCATGAGCTTAGACCGCGCGGGGGACGAGGAGCTAATGGCAAAAGTGGCCATCGGCAACCGTGAAGCGATGACACCGTTGCTCCGTCGATATGCGAGCCCCCTGTTGACCTTCATCCAGCGAATGGTCGGCGACCGGCATCGCGCGGAGGAGGTATTTCAGGACGTGTTTCTCGCCGTTTGGAAGAATAGGCGGCAGTATGAGTTTCCGCGGGCGTTCAAATCTTGGCTGTATGGAATCGCCGCCAACAAATGCCGCGGCGATTTCCGCAAATCCGGAGCGCCGTTGGCGCGATCGATGTTTGACCCTGAGTCGGCAAGCAGCAGCGCTCAGGGCGATTCACCGATCGAGACGGCCATCGCGACGGAAACGGCGACGCTCGTCGCGCAAGGTGTGGCAACGTTGCCGCCGCAGCAGCGCACGGTTCTGGTCTTGAGGATTTGGAACGGCCAGGACTATTCCGAAATCGCGGCTGCCTTGGATCGAGCGGAAAGCACGATTCGCTCCGATATGTTTCATGCCCTGGCAGCCATGCGGCGATATTTGGAACCGCGGCTCCGCCAACCCAGAGAGACTTGATATTCCGCTGCTTTGATACTTGCAGCCTTGAGATTCCAGCCTTGAGTTTTCGCGCCCGACGATCCGCGTCGGCCGGCGAGGAAGGGGTAAATCGACGACCCCGAGTCGGAGAACACGCTATGCAAAACTCAGACGACCATGTTCTCGAATACGTCGATCCCTATTTGCACGACGTGCTGTCGCCATCCAGTCGAAAGCGCGTTGAGGAGCATTGTCGGCTATGCCCAATATGCAATGTCGCGCTTTCGGAAGCCCAAAAGCGATTTGATCTGATGCAGTCGTTGCCGCCGATCGAGGCGCCGGAATCGTTGATTCTGCGCGACCCAGCAACGGATCGCGCAATTTAGGCCGGCCCGCTTCACGCTGCTACGAATCGCGATTGCATTGGCGGCTTCGGTGGTTGTACTCTTGGGGGCCGCGAATCTGTATTATCTTCGACTCGCTGCCGCGCCGATCGATTTGCGAATTCTGGGACAGACCGATTTATTCGCCGGCGCCGAGGCATCGCTCCGGGTATTGCTGCAAGACCCGCGCACCGGCGTCGCGCTGTCCAACGTCCCTTTCGAGATCGACCTATTGGGGTCGGACGATCGCCCAACGGTTCGCTTGGCAAGCCTGGCGACCGATCAATTCGGCAGCGGCGCCGTTCGGATGCAAATGCCCGATTGGTTGCCGGGCAAGTATCGGCTGCGCATTCGCGCACGACCGGGCGGAGCGGACGAGACCGTGGTCGAACCGATCACGCTGCGCCGGTCTTGGCAACTGATTCTTACCAGCGACAAGCCCGTCTATAAGCCGGGCGATGTCATTAGGCTGCGAAGCTTGGCGCTGGCGCAACCGCTTCGCAAGCCGGTCGCCGGAGAAGCGATCGAGTTTTCCGTGGCCGATCCTAAGGGGAATGTCATTTTCCGGAAGCGCGACGTCACCAGTCGTTTCGGGATTGCCGCGATCGATTGCCCGCTAGCCACGGAGATCAACGAGGGGGCGTATCAGATCCAATCGAAGGTCGGCGACACATCCAGCGAGCTGACCATCGAAGTCAAGAAGTATGTGCTGCCAAAATTCAAAATCAACGTCGATCTCGATCATCCGTATTACGAACCGGGGCAAAAGGTCCGCGGGACGATTTCCGCCCGATATTTCTTTGGCAAGGCCGTTCGGGACGGCGAAATCGAAATCGACGTCGCTTCGGCCGATTTCGCCGCGAATAGCTTTGCTCATCTAACGGCTCGCACCGACGCATCCGGAATCGCCAAATTCGAATTCGTGCTGCCGGACACGCTCGCTGGGCGGCAGCAGGATGCTGGCGACGCGCGTTTCGATGTTCATGCGACGATCCGCGACGCCGCTGGACAAAAGCAGTCGGCCATCGTTTCGTGCGTCGTGACCGACCAGCCGATCCGTATAGAAGTGGTTCCGGAATCGGGCAAATTGGTTCCCGGCCTTAAGAACACGATTTATTTTCTGACGTCTTATGCGGATGGCCGGCCCGCTCCCGCGAGAATTGTGATTGCCGGGATCGATCGCGAGATTACGACCGACGATTTAGGGGCCGCGTCGATCGAGTTCACTCCCGAGACCGATTCGACAACGTGGCTGATTCGCGCCACCGACAATTCGGGCCACACCGGTTGACGCGAAATAACGCTCGAATCCGGTCGCTTTGCCGAGCCGTTTTTAGTGCGAACCGACAAAGCGGTCTACGACGGCGGCCAGACGGTGCATATCTCGGCGATCTGCGGAGAAGTCGATCCGTTGTTCCTTGACGTGATCAAAGACGGGCAGACGATGCTGACGACCGCGATTCCGATCACGAATGGCCGCGGCACGTACGATCTCGATTTACCGCCCGAGTGTTTTGGCGCCTTGCAACTCTGTGCTTATCGCTTCGGAAAGGAAAGCGTGCCGGTAACGCAAAGCCGGATCATTTATGTTCGGCAAGCCGGCGAGCTGAAGATCGACGCCCGGCTCGATCGGGCCGAATATCGCCCTGGCGACCGAGCGAAGTTGACGGTGTCGGCCACCGACGCTAACGGCAAGCCGACGCCGGCGGCCATCAGTTTGGCGGCGGTTGATGAAGCCGTTTACTCGGTCCTTGGCCAGCGGTCTGGCCTCGCGCCGATCCTTTCCACATTCGAGCAGCAATTGCTAAAGCCCGTGTATGCAATTTATCCTTGGTCGGCGGATTCGGATCGCACGATGCCGGCAACGGAGCGAAATCGCTTCGAACAAGCTCTATTCGCCCGGGCGGATCGGCAACAGAGCAATCGCGATGCGTTCCTCCAGCAAGTGGTAAAGCAATATGGCGACAACAATCAACTTATGCTTCATGTGCTTGAGCGGCCCGATTGGGAGCAGTTGATGCAGTCGATGCCCGACCTGCAGAAATATATCCCACTCCTCAAGGGCAAAGGAACTACTTATTCACTTCGCGATTCATCCTTCCGAGCGAAATCGCAAGCGATGGAATCGCTCCGCAACGAACGGCTGAATCTGATCGGCGGCATCTGGATCGCGCTCGCGGCAATCGTCGCGATTTGCGGATTGATTTGGTTCGTCATCCGAGTCGGAGGCTGTGCGATTCTAACGATCCTCGGGCTGTTCTTTTTGCTCTCATCGCTGCTGTTGCCGGCGGTGCAATCCGCCAGAGAAGCGTCCCGCGGGGCGCAAGACAGGAACGATCTTCGCCAGCTTGGACTCGCGATGGAACTGTATGCAAATTCGAAAGGCGACAAATCCGCACCGGCCTCCGCCGCGATGGAATCTCCCGCGCCCCGCGTCCGAGCCTGGTTTCCTGAAACGCTGCTGTGGCGTCCCGAATTGGTGACCGACGATAACGGCCGCGCGAGCCTCGACATTGATTTGGCCGATTCGATTACGACCTGGCGTCTGACCGCCAGCGCCGTTTCCTCGGAGGGAAATCTCGGTGGTTCGCAGCAATCGATCCGCGTGTTTCAACCATTCTTCGTCGATTTGAACTTGCCGGTCAGTCTCACGCGCGGCGACGAGGTATCCGTGCCGGCGGTGGTTTACAACTATTCCGACAAACCACTTTCGATCGACCTTGAATTGGCGGATGCCCCATGGTTCGAGCGCCTCGATCCGCCGAAGCAGAAACTCGAATTGGCCGTCGATGAAGTTCGCTCGGTGAATTATCGGATTCGAGCGCGAAAAGTCGGACGATTCGAACTGACGGTTCGCGCCTCGGCGGCTGGCGTGGCGGACGCTATCCGGCGAACCGTGGAAGTTGCCGCCGATGGCCGGCGTGTCGAGCAAACCACCAGCGGAATGCTCGAGCAACCGGCGGAGACGGCCTGGTCGTTGCCGACCGGCGCGATCGAAGGCAGTGTTCGCGCCACGGTCAAGATTTTCCCCTCGACATTTAGCCAGATCGTTCAACGGAATGGAAGGAATCTTCCGAATGCCCTACGGATGTTTCGAGCAAACCTCTTCCACCACCTATCCCAACGTGCTGGCGCTCGATTATCTGCGCCGGACCAAGCAGAGCGCTCCCAGCGTGGAAGCAACCGCCCAGCAATATATCCATCTGGGCTATCAGCGGCTGTTGAGTTTCGAGATTCCGGGAGGCGGCTTCGATTGGTTCGGCAATCCGCCCGCGAATCGCACGTTGACCGCATACGGGTTGTTGGAATTCACCGACATGGCTCGGGTTCACGATGTCGATCCCAAGTTGATCCAGCGCACGCGCGACTGGCTCATGCGACAACAGTTGCCCGACGGTTCCTGGGCGCCGGAGGAGCATCAACTTCACGAAGATCCGACCCGCGTCGGCGGCGATCTGGACCGATTGAGCACGACTGCCTATATCGCGTGGGCTGTTTTCGCAAACGACGCAAGCGATTCGATCGGCGCTCAGCGAGCCGTGGAATACCTGCTCCACCGAGAGCCGGCGGCGATCGACGATTCGTATGTGCTGGCCCTCGTCGCCAACGCTTTACTGGCAATCGATCGAAATCCACGCACCGCGGCGCCGTACATCGACCGACTCGACGACCAATGCAAGCGGTCTCCCGACGGGAAGCTGGCTTGGTGGGAATTGCCCCAGGGTCGGCGAACGACGTTTTACGGCGCCGGGAATTGCGGCAGCGTGGAAACAACCTCGCTCGCCACGCTGGCGATAATCCATAGCAACGCGCATCCGGAAACCGCGCGTGCTGCTTTGACTTGGCTCGCCGCGCAAAAAGACCAGCGAGGGACTTGGGGTTCGACGCAAGCCACCGTCCTGGCCCTCAAGGCGCTGTTGGCTGGCACCGGTCAGCCATTCGATGACGGCCAGCCACGTCACATCGACTTTTCGATCGATGGCAAGCAAGTGAAAACAATCGACATTTCTCCGGACCAAGGCGACGTGATGCAACCGATCGATTTGACAAGTCTTCTGACAATCGGCGACCATCGACTCGGCATCAACGAGCGTTCCGGCGCCGCATGCGCTTACGAGGCGTCGCTGGTTTACCATGAATCCGGCGCAAATAGTCATCGGCCCGCCGAGCCCCTCACCCTTTCACTCAACTACGACAAAACCAAGCTCGCGGTTGACGATCAAATCGAAGCGACCGCCAGTGTGACGAATCGAAGGGAAATCGCCGCGCCGATGGTGATAGTCGATCTCCCGATTCCTGCCGGTTTTGCGCTGGAGACCGCCGATCTCGACTCCTTGCGAACGGCTGGCAGAATCGCCAAGTATCAGATGACGCCAAGTAGCGTCGTGATCTATCTCCGCGAGCTTCGGGCAAATGAGCCGCTCATCCTCAAGTATCACTTGCGCAACGATGCCGCTCAAGATAACTGTTCCCGCGGCGCGAGCCTACGAATACTACGATCCCGAACAGCAGGCGTATTCCGCACCGGTGCCACTCGATGTGCTCGGCGCCAACTAGCTAAAACCGCTCGAACGACCGATCAGTTTTTGCATTAGACGGTAGTCGGGAATGTCGAGCGCGGAATGTGGCGGCTCCCATAGTCGAGACGCCGGTCGGGCCGGGCCATGCCAAGGTCTTTGGCACGTCTTTGCTCAAATAAAATGCAGCCACTCCGGGTGTTTTGCGGCGGAATACGGAATTCCGCGAGAATCTCATGGTTGGACAGCCGTTGGATAGCCATTGATTTCCTGGCACATCCTTTGCATAACGAATGGTCGCTTTTTGGAGCGACGGCTGGTTTTGCGCTGCGCATTGATGCTGGGGCGAAAGGCCCGAAAGGACGTTGGTGAATTTCATGCAGGCAGATTTGGTTCGCACGCTTGGTTTCTTGCCGCATGAAACCGCGGCCACTTTGGGCACGCGGCGGGCGCGGTTGCGGCGGTATATCAATTTGCAACTGATCGCCACGGGACTCGCGCCGGTCAAGTTGGGCGACCGGACCGATGAGGCCGTCGATGCCGAGCGGCTATTGGCCGATTGTTGCGCGCGGCTTGGATTGATCGAGGATTTTCGCTGCCCGGCCGATCGCCGCATTGAAGCATTCCTGCGAACGCATTTCGCCGACGTTGCCGGAGGTAGCGAGATGCGATTGCCCGACACGACGTTTACGTCGGATCGCTACGGCGTCGCGCGTGAATTGTCGTTGCCGCTGGATCACGATCGCTTCGGCAACGAATATGTCGAATCGTATCGCGTGAAGAACGGCGTGCTGCATAATCCGCGCAGCGACCGCCGCACGACCAGCGGCACGTTTCATGTCGTCGAAGGAGGTTTGCCGATTCCGGCCGACAAGAAGGCCGTGCCGCGAGAGGCGTTTGTCGAGCTGTTTCGCCGTGCGTTTCTGCCGCCCGAAGCGCTGTTGCGGCTGCCGTTCACGTCGCGGCAAGGCGAGCCGGTCGGCTGCTTCGTGTCGCTGTTGCTGCGGCCGTTGGTTTGCCCTGAAGTGCCGGGCGTGACTGCGGAAAAGCGGATGGAAACTCGGTTTTTCGCTCCCGGCGGCCTGGTCAGCAATTTGGATTTCGTGGAATCGATTTTCGGCAACGCGGGCGATCCGTTTCTGCCGGAGAACGACGCCGGATTGGATGTCGAGCATTGGACCGGCCATACCGGGGCAGTGATTCTGGCCCCGCATCTGACTTCGGTGACGAAGCGCGAGCTCGGATTGCCGCACGTCAGCAAGGCGACCAGCCGCCAAAAAGAGCAGGGCATGTGTTGGGAAACGGCCGACGAGAAATACAACGACGGCCAGGCGTTCAAAATCACTTGTCGCGATGAACAAGGGGTGATCGTCACGCTGATTGCCGACAACTACTTTGGCTATTGCAAGAAGGAAGTCAAAACGCAGATCAGCTTCTCGGCCAATCTGTTCGGCAACGTCGAGGAGGAGCACGCCGGCGGAGCGTTGGTCTTCCCGAGCTACAACCTGGGCGAAGAATTCCACGCGGCGAGCTTCGCACCGTATTCGCGCACGTTTGCCGACGTTGCCCGCGACTATCGCGATCGGATCGACGTGCGGCCGGAAGGCTACGGCATCGACCGCAATTATCCGGAGGTCTACTACATTTCCGAAACCGCCCATGCCACGCTGCACGAGCAATGCGTCAGTTGGACTTCCGCCGACGGGGCGAAGCAATCGATCCCGTTGCTGCCCGGCAACGTCTATATCACGCCCTCCGGCTACAAGCTGCGGATGGAGAAGCATCCGGAATCGCCGAGTTGGCGATTGATCGGCACCGTCGCCGAGGGAACTTTTTGTCACAAGCCTTGCACCGTCAGCGGCGGCGGCAAAAGCGAAATCAGCAAGTCGCTCGTCGACTACATGCTCTATGGGCCGATCTTCGTGGCCGACAAGGATAGAGACTTCGCCCTGGTCATGGAGATTTTCAACCGCGACTATTCGAACCACGTCAAGCCGGGTAGCCTCGAAAGCTCGGAAGATCCCGCGCGTCTGAATCGCCCCGTGCTCGATCCGACGCGAAGCTTAGGCAGCGCGATCAAGTTGCTCACCCCGTCGTCCGACTACACCGACGACTACAACCAATGGCTCCATTCCATTCCAAGCTACGTCTACGCGATGGTTTTCATCATCAAGCGGTTCCAAAAGCCGGAATGGAACGGCGATTGGCAACGGCATTTCAGCGTCGATATCGTCAACGGCTCGCCGGGCAACGAGTTGAAATACCACAATCGCAAGCTGGTCGGCTCGTATCTGCGCGTCGGCCTGAATGAAGCGAACTCTTGGCGCACGTTCAAGCTGCGGCAAGATTTCGCCGCCGCCGAGAAAATTCAGACGGAGGACGATATCTCCGCGTCGGTCGTCGTGCCCGGCGGCGCGGTGCCGGATTTGTTGCCGGCCGATCGCGGGCGGAGCGTGAAATTCGTCGAGAATTGCGAATACCGTTTGTTCCAGCGTCCGGACGAAGCCATTCATCGCGGCATGGACAAGCAAACCGAGGCCGACATGGCCCGGCCCAACAACTTCATTTCGAATTTCGAGCCGCTCGACTGCGAGCAAGTTCGAGAGATGGCGCAATATGTCGTCGATCTCGAGCAGTTCTCCGCGCCGATGAAGCGGTTGCTGCGATCGGTGATCGACGATGGGAGCGGCTACGTCGTTTGCTCGGCCGCGCCGCGCTTGGTCGATGGCAAGCCGTCGCAGAATCCGCGTTATCTGCAAGATCGTCCCGACCTGGTGACGCCGCTGAAGCGATACGTGGCCGAGATGGGCACACGGTTGCATCGCGCCGTTCCGGCCGATCGTGTTCCGCCCCTGCCAGTAAATGCCGTACTATTTGGGCGGCGAAACAATCCTCCCGATCGCGCCAAGGGCATTCGCAGCCTGGCGGTTTACAATCCGATCCACTATCAAGATCTGCCCGAGCTGTTCATGGACTTCATCTGCTCGCTGACGGGCAAGAGTCCCTCGACGACCGGCGCGGGGAGCGAAGGCGGGTTGACCAAAGGCCCCTTCAATGCGCTGCTGCCGATCACCGATTTGAACAACGCGCTCATCAGCTTCATTCTCACCGGGCTGCACGGCTTCTCGACGGCGGCCGGATTCATCGGACCGCAGCTTCGCGTCGACCATGATCTTAGCCTGTTGGCGCCGGAGGTGTGGTCGCGCATGACGCCGGCCGAGCGCGAACCGGAATACTTGATCCGCGAGGGTTTTTTGGAGCCGCTGCGCGATTTTCGCCATCATGGCCAGCATATTCCGGCCAGCCGGCTCGGCTACCGCATCACGCAGCGATTCATTGGCCGATTCTTTGGCCGCGTGTTCGACAATCCGGCCAAGGTGTGCGACGATTCGATCTTGCGGCCGGAACTGCAAGACCTCGACGCGTTCGCCGACGGCGTGGTCTATATCGCCGAGGCCCAGCAGCGCGATCGCGGCGAAAGTACTTTGAAGACGGCTCGTTCGAGCTGGCTTGTCCGCCGCTGCAAGCGCTGTTGAAAGTGATGATCGCCGACGGTTGCGATAATACGCAGCTTACCGATCCCGCGCTTCGCGAGATGTTCTCGCGCGAGCATCTGCTGGCGAGCGACTGGTATCGCGAGCGTTTGTTGTTGAAGCAAAAGCGCGACATTTCGCTCTGGCAGCGTCATCTGGAATATCTCGATCGGTTTCTGGCGAAGCATCCGACGAACGCCTCATCGGGAGGCCTGGATTTATCGTCGCGCCGCAAACTGGCCGCGGCCGAATTGAGCCGCGTTTGCTCGCCCAGCTATGTTCGCGCGCTGGTCGGCTGCCTCGGCAGCGATCGCTTGCGCAGCCCCGCGGGTCATTTGCCAGCCAAGTCAGAAAGCCGCCCGATGGCGGCGGTGGTCTGAGGAGCTCGCGACGTCATTTCCGCCGCCACCGCTTCCGTGGCGGCTGCTTGAGGTCGAGATTGCTGAAGGGACTTTCGAGTTCCGGCCAAGTCTCGTCCACCTTTCAGTCGTCTTCCAAGCGACCGCCCGGTCCGCCCTTGTAGTGACAATCGGCGCAGGAGTTGGTCAACGCGTTGAGTGCGGTTCGAGCGGCAGCGGCGTCGCGTTTTTTGGCGGCGGCGGCCAGGTCCTTCACGGCATCGGCGTAGCCGTCGGCGGCGTCTTTGATGGCGGCCTTGCGCGAATCGGTTAATGCCCGACTCATGGTCTGAAACGCCTCGATTTGTTTGTTGACCACGTCCCAGGCGGGCAGTTTGGCGGCCAATTGGGCCTTGGTCTGGCCCAACGGGGATCGCCGCCCCTCGTGCGTCCGTTCCATCAAGTGCTCGACGCCGCCTCCGGCCTTGCGGCCGTCCCTGCCTCGCTCTGGCTTATCGTCGGCGAGCGCGGTCACAAGCCCATAGGCCGATACGATCGTTGCGGACAAAACGAGCCCAACCATCATTCGCTTTTCGGCGCACATTCTTCTAATTCTCCTTTTTCTGCGATGTCGAAAATCAAACCAGCGTGTCTTGGTTTATCAAGTCGCCCCGCAACCGCAGCAGATGGCAATGCCGGTCGGGATCGACGATGCCTTTGGTCTTGTCGGTATCGACGAACTCGCGAGCCAATTTCGGCGATTCTCTCCAGCCGTGCAGCAGCCCGAGCGTCTCATGCTCGTTCTCCTGGCAATAAAGCGCATGGTCGAAATCCGCCTTGTCGTGGACTTTGCCGTCGTGAATGTGGACGGTGGGAAAGAACAATTGCTTGCGGTTGGCTCGCGGGAACTCGAAGGCCATCGGATGGATTCGCTTTTCGCCCGATTTCAGCTTGAACACCGCGAAGCCGAAACTCTTGTACTGCGGCAGGGCGTTCCACACATCGGCCGGAAGCCGGAACCGCTCGTCGAGCCGCGAGAAATCATCGATCGTCGGCACGAAGGAAGCCTCGAAACTGCCGACCTCGACCACGGCCAACGCGGGCTTTGCAGCGCCAATTCCCAGAGACAATCCGTGCGACCGGACATTTGCGGCCGGGGGCTCGGGAAAGCCGCGGTGCAAATCGCTGAAGAAGTCGGCGTACTTCTCCAGGTTAATGAACTTCACGGCGTCTTCGGCCGTGCTGGCCGGAACCGGCAGCGGCAAGATCATCGCCAAATTCTCAGCGGCCTTGAGCGTCATGCTATAGACGACAAACTGCCGCCCGCCCGCCGAGCCGCGAGCGAAGATATTCGTGGCGGACACCGATTGCACGGGTCGCGAAAAACAGCACATGGTGAAGACCTCCAAAAAGAAATGTTGCCGCCCCCATCGACCGGGCCGGCGTGATCCGCGTAGCGCCGCGTGAATCGCATCATGAATATGACGAATCTCGGCGAGAAAAGCCACAGACGCCGCAATTCGGCCGCCTTTGTCCGCGCTGCGGCGCTTCTTTCGGGCTGAGCGGAGGATGCTATTGTCGGCTTCTCGAAATTGGTAGAATTCGCGCGGCCGACCGATCGTGCGCCAGGCGATGAGTCGAGAATTGCACGAAGTTGTCGTACCATGAGCGGACCACGGAAGACAGCCATCGTCGCCGGTGCTTCGCAGGGGATCGGCGCGGGAATTGTAAAAGCGTTTGTCGAACGAGGTATCGACATCGTTGCCAAGCCTTTGGCGACGCTATCGCCGAAGTGGGTTGTTACTGACCGCATGAACAATTCTTAACTTCTTGCTGGAGAACCCCATGGGCACGATCACCACCAAAGACGGCGTCGAGATCTATTACAAGGACTGGGGAACCGGTCAGCCAATCGTTTTTTCGCACGGCTGGCCTCTCTCCGCGGACGACTGGGACGCGCAGATGATGTTTTTCCTCAATCGCGGCTACCGCGTAATCGCCCATGACCGGCGCGGTCACGGCCGGTCCAGCCAACCCGGCGACGGTCATGACATGGATCACTACGCTGACGACCTCGCCGCCCTTACTGCGCATCTGAATTTGAAGAACGCCATCCACGTCGGTCATTCCACCGGCGGTGGGGAAGTCACGCATTACATTGGCCGTCATGGCGCCACTCGCGTCGCCAAGGCCGTCCTCATCGGCGCCGTTCCGCCGCTGATGGTGAAGACGGCTGCGAATCCCGGCGGGCTGCCCAAGGAAGTCTTCGATAACTTCCAGGCCCAGGTCGCCAACAACCGCGGCACATTTCTATCTCGATGTCGCCAGCGGCCCCTTCTACGGCTACAACCGTCCCGGCGCCAAGACCTCCCAGGGCGTGATTTGGAATTGGTGGCGGCAGGGCATGATGGGCGGCGCCAAGGCTCACTCCGACGGCATCGTCGCCTTCTCCCAAACCGACTTCACCGAAGACCTGAAGAAATTCACGGTGCCGACGCTGATCATGCACGGCGACGACGACCAGATCGTCCCTTATGCCGACTCCGGCCCGCTGAGCGCCAAGCTAGTGAAGGGCGCAATCCTCAAAACCTACAAGGGCTTCCCCCACGGTATGCCGACGACGAATGCCGAGACGATCAACGCCGATCTACTGGAGTTCATCAGGACGTGATTCGCCGCATGAGCCTTTGACTGGGAGCACGGACGGCCGAGCGAAACCAAATTGCAGGTGTGCTCGCGCCGACCCCTTTGGAGATAAGCAGCCATGAGCGGCCCACGGAAGACAGCCATCGTCACCGGTGCTTCGCAGGGGATTGGCGCGGGAATCGTCAAAGCGTTTGTCGAACGGGGATTCAACGTCGTCGCCAATTCGCGGAAGATGACGCAATCCGCCGAGATCGCGGCTTCCGAGCAAGTCGCGCTGGTGGACGGCCATATTGGCGATTCTGCGACTGCCGCCAAGATCGTCGAGACGGCGCTATCTCGCTTCAAGTCGATCGACGCGCTGGTCAACAACGCCGGCATTTTCTTCACGAAGCCCTTCACGGACTACACGGCTGACGACTTCAAGTCGCTCATCTCGACGAACCTCGAAGGTTTTCTTTACGTCACCCAACTCTCGATCAAGCAAATGCTCGCGCAGAAGACCGGCGGGAGCATCGTCACAATCACGGCGGCCTTGGCTCGCAATCCGATCCGCGGCGTCACGGCGGCGGTGCCGATGATCACCAAGGGGGGTCTGGAAACGATCACGCAGCACCTTGCAATGGAGTATGCGAAAGACGGCATCCGCGTCAACGCCGTCGCGCCCGGCGTCGTCTACACGCCGCTGCATCGAAATACTCCGCAGGACGTGATGGAGAGCCTGTCGCCAATGGGCCGGCCTTCGACGGTTCAAGAAATCGCCGATGCGGTCATGTACCTGACCGATGCCACGACGGTCACGGGCGATATCCTCTACGTTGACGGCGGTGCTCATTTCGGCCGCTGGTAGATGGATGGAGGAGCTCCGGCTTTGTGAGGCGTTCTAACAGCCTATCCGAAAACAGTCTGCCGAGAGCGGGACAGGCACATTTTGCTCACAAGGCATCGCAAAATGAGCCAGTCCCCGACCGTTTTCGGATAGGCTCTAAGGCACTGGGTGGCGCGTTTGCGGTTTTATCGTGATCGCGAGAGGCGCCGTCGCTGTGCCGTTGCGGTTGGAAGCGCTGAGCATCGCCGTGCTGGTTCCGGCCTTGGTGGGCGTGCCCGTGATGGTTCCGGTGGTCTTGTCCAAATCCAAGCCTGGCGGCAGGCCGATGGCGGCGTAGCTGGTGGGGCGATTAGTGGCGGCGATTTGATATTTGAATGCGCTGCCGGCCGTGGCCGTGATTGTCAGGGGGCTGGTGATGAATGTGTCCGTTGCCGAAAAGCTGGTGAATCCGTAATCGCCGTTCGTTCCTTCGTTAAATCCCATTCCTGGGCTCCCCGTGGCATAGGTTTTGTCAGTGACCTGGGCCAATTGGCGCCGTTCTTGTAGGCCGTGATGACGTTGCCGACGATCGTCGCCCTGACGACATCGCCGGTTTTCACGCCATATTTTTGGCCATGCAGATTTGCCAGATACGTGAAATTCGCCAACGGGCCGTTCCACCGGACGATGATCAGATAGGCCGAAGCATCGTTCGAGACGCTATTGGTGATTTCGTAACCGTTCGCGACATGCGGCGACAGCGAAGATCGCAACCGCAATTCGACTTCGGGATAACCGAAGACTTTTCCGGCATAGACGGTTGCCTCGGCCGATTGATCGGGCCCCCAAGTTCCTTTCAAGAGGGCCGTCGCATCGGCATAACGTGCCGGCCCGGCGTGGCCGACCGCTCGACCGGGAGTCGTGGAGATATCGCCCCAATCGAGCGCGTCAGTCTTGCCATTGATCCACCGGCCCCGCTCGGAAATTGGATTCTCGGTCAGGGTGAAATGAGTTGCGTGGTTGGCCGGATGGGCCGGCGCGGATCTATCTTTCACCGCCGGCTCTTCGGCAGCGCCCCACGCCCAGACACCGGCAAGCAGGATCAGGGCGGAAATCATAACGATATTATGTGAATTCTTCATGGCAACGAGTGGTGGCGCATTGGGCGTGATCGGGCTGAACTTTTTTTACTAGCCTGATGTATTTCCAGTTTCCAGCTAGTATCCTACTAGAGCTTATCAAATCCGGCTGGGAGAAGGGGACAGTCCCCGTTTTGCTCCGCGGACTGCGCAAAATGGGGACAGTCCCCGCCGGATTTCCTAGGCGATGTGGCCGACGGCTGGCGAGAGCCCAAGATCGCTGAATCGCCAGTTCACAATTCGAGCCGGGCGAATTAAAGGAGAACGGCGGATGATCAAGTTTCATAATACATTTGCGATCAAAATGGCGCTCGGTGTTTGGCTAATTCCATTGGCTTGTCTGATTTCATCGGGCTCGGCGCTGGCACAAGCCCCGCCCGCTGCGCCTGCGCCAGTGCGCCGCGGCGCCTAAGCCGCAGAACACGATTCTCTCCGGCTCCGCGACGTTGCCGCCGACCGACGCCGCCGTTGAACGCGGCGGCCAAGGACATGGCCGAGGCGGCGCTGAATTTCTGGAAGTCGCTGACGCCCGAGTTGCAGGCGAAATGCTCGTTTCCGTTCGACACGACGGAGCGGTTCAACTGGCATTTCATTCCGCGCGAACGAAAAGGGATCACCTGGAACGACATGACGCCGGCCCAGCAGGCGCTGGCCCACGCCTTTCTTGCCAGCGGTCTGTCGAATCGCGGCTATCAGCAGGCCGAGACCATCATGAGCCTCGACCAGATCCTCAAAGAACTGGAGCAGGGCAAAGGGCCGTTGCGCGATCCCAATAATTACGCGTTCTCGATTTTTGGAACGCCGGGCGAGCATTCCACCTGGGGCTGGCGATTCGAGGGGCATCATTTGTCGCTGACGTTCACCGTCGTCGATGGCCGCGCGGTGGCCGGGCCGGTTTTCTTCGGCACGAATCCAGCGACGGTTCTCACCGGCCCGCGAAAAGGGCTGCGCGTGCTGGCCGTCGAGGAGGACCTGGGGCGCGAGTTGATTAAATCGTTGACGCCCGAGCAGCGAAAAACCGCCATCTACGATGTGAAGGCGCCCGCGGAAATCATCACGGGCAACTCGCGCAAGGCAAACCCCGGTCCGCCGGTCGGCGTGGCCGCGGGCGACATGACCGCGGCGCAGCAAAAGCTGCTGATGACGCTGGTGGAGAATTATGCCTATCGCCTGCGACCCGAATTGGCCGACCAGGATTTGGCCAAGATCGCGGCCGCGGGGTTCAAGAATATTCGCTTCGCATGGGCCGGCGGCTTGGAGCCGGGGCAGGCCCATTATTACCGCCTGCACGGCCCGACGTTTCTCGTCGAGTTCGACAACACGCAGAACAACGCCAACCACATCCATACCGTGTGGCGCGACTCGGCCAACGATTTCGGCGAAGACCTACTCCGCGAACACTACGATCATCACAAAAGCGATCCCGCGCACGGGCACGATCGCTGATGCAATTCGCTCCGGCGATCCAGGAGCTATTTCTTCACGAATAGCGCGGCGGCCTCGTCTCGCGCAATGCGGCAATACAGCCAGTCGTGCCAATTCGATCGCCGATCATTCGCGAGGTGAGCGAAATAATCGTCGACCGCTGCGTTCGCCTTTTCGAATAGCCGGCGCCCCTGATCGACGCGACCTAAACGATGGAGTACCATCGCCTCAAACAGATCGCCGAGCGTCACGACATCCGGCGATTTTTTCTCCTGGCCGAGGGCGCGACTTCGATCCAGCCATTCGATGGCTGCGTCGAAATGGCCGGCGCGAAATTCAGCCATTCCACGCGCAAGCTGGAAATATGGCAGACTATCTTCGGTCCGCCCTTCTTTGACCGCGGTCTCCGCGAGCCGAGTCAATTGCACTTGGTCCTGTTTCATCTCGGGGGTAATCAATCCGACTTTGGCGACCCGTTCGGTGTCGTAGGGAGAGCCGCTGTCGCCGAATCGTTTCAGCATCCGTAGGTAAAGATTGCGATAAGCTGCCTTATCACCGCAGGCGAGCAATAGGGCTGCCGTCTGCACCGACGTATACGAGTTGTCGCTCTCGCGCAGCGCGAGGAGCGCGAAAAAGTAGGCCGCTTCCCGCCAGCGTTGTTGTGCGGCGAATTGCTCGCCGATCCGTCGGATGACCAGACAGGCACGATGCGTATTGGCCTCCGGCAGGTCTGGCCGCAGGGCGAGCGCGAGCGTGACCTCGGATTGCCCCTCGGCTTGCTGTCCGTCGTGCGTGAGCTGAATGCCGAGCTCAAGATGAGCCTGGGCGTCGAGCGGATCGACCAGCAGACGCAATAGCGCCTGGATTCTTTGGTATTCCGCCATCTGCACGGGATTGAGCAATTCCGCTCCGACGACGCGCACCGCAAGCGGTTGGCGGGAATCGATTTTCGCGGTGAGCGGCAAGGGAGGCGCTGCCCAATCCAATTCCAACTGGCGGAGTTCCAATCGCAGTTGCCGGAGATCCCAGATTTCAAAGAAGTGAGCTCCGACGGTCATCAAATGGCTGCCGTCGCCGTCGAAGCGAAGGGCCTGCAGATTCTCCCCTTGTCGTTGTGACAAGATGCCCAATGTCTTTCCCGTTTCCAAATCGCCGAGTCGCACCGCGCGGCCACCTTGCTCGGTGACGGCCATCATCCCCTCGGCGGTAAACGCCGCGCCGCGGTCTCCAGGCACGATCGTCTCGCGCCGCGCCAATTCCCAAGAGCCGACGCGATAATAGAGCCGCATCGCTCTCACCCAATCATGCACGATGAGCCATCGCCCATCAGCGCTAAAAAATGCCTCGGCTCGATCGCTGGCCGGCACGGTCAGGGCGAGACGGGGATTCTGCGAAGTCAGCTCCCACACTTTGACGTCGGTGCCTTTGAAGGTCGTCGTTGCCGCAAAGCGGCCGTCCGGACTGAGCCCGGCGTAATTGACTTGTGGATGTCGATCGATCAAGACGCGATTCGATGGCTGATCGAGGTCCGAAATGATCGCCCGCCGCGTGTAATCCGCAATCGCCAACTTATGGCCGCCGGCGTCGAGCGAGCATAAGCCGATGGAGTTATCGATGGGCACTTCGACGGCGGTCGGCGGCCCAATGGTTATCGGGCCGCCTTGCACTTTGCCGCCGCGCATCGGCCAACGATACAGGCTGTTTTGCGAAGTGACGAGCAAGCCGTCGCCGCCTGGCGTGAAGCGCACGCCGTCGCCCGGCAGTCGCGCCACCTCTCTGCCGCTGAGCACGTCGTACAACAGAATGCCGAAGCCGGTCTGCGCGCGGCCAGCGTAGCATCCGGGCTGATTTGAGCGTCGCGCGTCGGATAGCTATTGTCGAACTGGCGACAAACGCGGCCGGTTGCGACGCGCCAAATTCCCAAATCGCGCCCCTGCAAGTAAGCCATGTGGCTGCCATCGGCATCGAATTCCAAAAAGTCGCTGGGGACTTGCAACAGTTCTTGACCGGTGTCGGGGTCCCAGAATTGCGTCAGATTGTCCCAACCGTAGGCCGCCAACAGCGTCCCGCTAGGGTTGAACGCAAGCTTCGAGACGGTGCTTTCGCGGCCGACAAGCGACCGCACGAGTCGCCCGGACGCGGTGTCGTACAAATACACGTGGCTTTCGGAGCATCCCAAGGCAAGCATGTCGTTCCGGCCGTTCCAAGCCATGCTCCACGGGTTGCTTGGCGCGGAGAAGGGACGCGTCAGCGTCATGCCTGTGCGGGCGTCAACGACGCTCACACGGCCGCCTTGGCAGACGGCCAACCGCCGGCCATCCGGATGAAGAGCGATCACCCAAGGCGCATCGCCGTGCATGTCAATCTGTCCGACTTCCTTTCCCGATTTCAAGTCGTAGCGCCTGATGGCGCCGTCCGTTTTTCCGATGAGGTAAACCTCACGGCTATCCGGCGTGAATGCGAAATCAACGGTCGGACGGGTGCCGAATTCGAACGACTGCACCAGCGCCTCGCGCTTGGCTCGCCAATCCCAAATCACATAGCCCACGGGCTGCTCGAACCGAAAGTATTTGGCCAGCAAATATCGACCGTCGGGACTGAAGTTCAAGACATAAGCGGTTGAATGCGCCCCCGACGAGTGCGGCAATTGAGGCTCGTCGTCGACGTTGGGCAATTCGACCAGCCGCCGACCGTCGGCGAAACTTCTCACTGTGATCGGCCCATTGACTTCGGCCGCCGCATAGGCGTCCCACGAGGGCGTGAAGGCCACGGCCTTTTGAAATCCGGTGCCGTGCGTGTCGATCGAGTATTCACCGAGATGTCGTTCGCTCAGCACGTCGGTCAGCGTCAAGGAAGCCACCGCTTCGTCGCGCAACTGCTGCAAACGAGTTTCGCGGTCGCCCGATTCCAGGTCCAGGCCGCGGACGATGCGGGCGGCGGCAGCGAGCGCCTCCAAACTTTGGAACCGCTGCCCAACTTGCCGGCTATAGCGTCGAGCTCGAGCCTGTTCGAGATAAGATTTCGCCAGCTCGTCGGTTCTTTGCCGCTCCGCGTTGTCGGCTTGCTGCTTGCTCACGACCGCCGAATCGCGTTCGGCGCGGAGCCAAAGCGCGGCGATCGACGCCCCGACGGCCAGCACGAGCAGCAGCAACCCCACTGCGGCCGTCATGCCGGCGACGGCCGGATTGCGCCGGCACCAAAGCCCAAATCGTTCCAGGTTCGTGGTCCGACGCGCCTGAATGGGCTCGCCGGCCAAAAAGTGGCGCAGATCGTTGGAGAGTTCCTCCGCCGATGCATAGCGCCGCTTCGGCTCCCGGTCCATCGCCTTGAGCACGATCGTTTCCAGGTCGCGCGGAATTCGCGATTCGATGGATCGTGGCCGCGGAGGTTCCGACTGCTTGATTTGCTCGATCAACCGCAGCCGGTCGGGCGAATCGAAGGCCGGACGAAGCGTGAGCATTTCATAAAGCGTCAACCCGAGCGCATAGATGTCGGCGCGAGCGTCGCATTGACCTTGGAATCGCTCGGGCGCCATGTAGCGAAACGTGCCCAACACGTCGCCGGTTCGCGTCAGGTCGTCGTCATCGGTCTTTGCCAAGCCGAAGTCGGTCAGCCAAACGGTTCCGGCGGTGTCCAACAGCAAATTGGAAGGCTTGATGTCCCGGTGAATGATCCCGCGCTGGTGAGCGTAATTCAGAGCCGAGGCGACTTGCTGGCCGATGCGGGCCACGCTCTGAAAATAGTGCCCTTGAGCCGACTGCACGCTGGACAGGTCGGTTTGTCCCGGCAGGACGGCCGAGTAATTCGAATCCCCCTTTGGAACCGGGCTACTGGCGCCGTGCTCCTCTCTCGATCCGTTCAGATCCGTCGTTTCGTCGTCGAATGCGAAGAACCCGGTCAGCATCGATTCCGCCAGCCGCTGAGTCTGATCGGCGAGGGGCGCGGTGTTGGCCGGTCGAGATTTGGCGGAACGGTCCTTGGCCGAAGACGCTTCGCGCCGCAGCCGGCATAGCTCCCAGACCACTTGGTCGAGCCCTTGGCCGTGAATGAATTGCATCGCGTAGTAGCAAGCTTCGCCGTCTTGGCCGACTTCGAACACCGGCACGATGTTCGTGTGGTGCAGCCGGGCCGCCGCTTTGGCCTCGCGCTTGAATCGTTCCCGCGATCGGGCGTCAAACACATTGGCGACGCGAACCACCTTCAGCGCCACTCTGCGGCCGAGCGACTGTTGTTCCGCCTCGTACACGATTCCCATCCCGCCGCGGCCGATTTCGCGGATGATTTGGTAATCGCCGATGTTTCGCAACGTGGAGGTCGCGAGACCCGTGATCTCCGATTCGACTTCGACTTGCTCGATTTCCACCAACGCGGGAAAAAGCTCGCGAATCTGCTCGGCCAATTCGGGGTGGCGATCCGCGTATTCCTTGATCGTCGGATGTTCCCCCCGCCGCAGTCGCGCGGCAAATTCGTCCAAAAGCAGATCGATGCGATCGTATTCGGCCGACGGATTCATGTCACAAGCCCTCGATTCCACCGGGCATACTGGCCAAAATTTCCTTGAGTCTCTTGAGCGCTCGCACGTAGCGCTTGGCCGCCGCCGGCTCCTCGATGCCGAGCACTTGAGCGGTCTCCGCGCGAGTGAGTTGCTCGAAATGCCGTAGCGTAAGCACTTCGCGGTCGAGCGGATCGATGCTGTTCAGCGCTTCCTGCAGCCGCACCGCGCGTTCCGCACGGACCGCGGCCTCGGTCGGAGACGTATGTTGCCCGAGCAAATGCGCCGCCAGCGCCGCCGTGCTGGCCTCGGGCAGCGCGCTGCGGTAGATCGACACTTGCCGCCGAGCATCGCGCATTTGAACCCCAAGATGATGCCGATGCAAGAAAATCAGCCGTTCGCCGACCAAAAAGCGGAGCCAGATGAACAGCGGCATTTTTTGGGGCTGGTGCAAGTATTCCTCCAGTCGCCGGGCGACTTCAGTGTACGCCTCTTGCAACACGTCCGACGGATCGATGCGCGACCGCAGACGCAGATCGAGCCGCATCTGCACCATGCGGCGCAGACGGTCGCGATGCCGAGCGAAAATCGCGTTCAGGGCTTGCGAATCGCCCAACCGCGCCCGCTCGATCAGTTCGATGCTGTCGTTGGAACTGCTGTCCATTAAAGGTCTCGTACCTCTATAACTGTGCGCGGAGTCGATTTCGGGACAGGCCGGAGGAAAAAAATCTTCCGTTTTTGGTCCTTGGGCTTGGACCGGCAATCCCTCTGGCCCAGACGGCCGAACCGTTCGCCGCCGATCGAAGGTCGAAGATGTGGTCTGCTGGCGAAGCCGACATGATTCTACGGCGGCGCGAAGGAAACGCCACCATTCCGGAACGCTCGAACATTCGAATTACTCTCGACAAATCCCGCTAAATCGAGCCCACCTCGCCATTTGCTTGCGGGCGGGCCCGATCGAACCTACAATCGGCACTGTGGGGTTCCCCTAGCGCGGAGTAAGGGATTCGTGTCCAAGTCGCCGGCGATTTTTTCGTTTACCGCCTTGCTGTGTTTGACAACCGTCGTGGATGCCGCAACGATCGATGTCGGCAATTACCTATTGCTGCCAAACACGCCGGGCCAGGTGATTCAGTTGCCGATCACCGGAACCGATTTGGCCCCAGGGCTCGATTTGGCCGTGCAGATTGGCGATGGCGGGCCGGAATTGGCGACGGTCGATCTTCCGCCGGGTACTCCGGGGCCGACGATCGGACAGATCGATTTCGCCAGCGGCACGATCTTTTCCGTGCCCGGCGCAACGCAGTTCACCCCCGCGGGCAATCTTCCTCAGGTCTGGTTTACCAATGTCGTGCTCGGCGCCAGTCCTTCGGAGGTCACTACGAACGGCGTGCTGGCCAATCTGACGATCGACACGACCAACTTCTCCGCTGGCTCTTTCGCGCTGCTGCTGAAAAACATCTTGCCGGCTCTTTCGCCCCCCAATGGGATCAGCACCGATTTAACCAGCCAGGTTCCGAACCTGACGATCAACAACGGCTCGATCACCATTATCCCGTCGATCGCCTATTGGCAGGGTGGCGTGAGCGGCGCCTGGTCCGCGAATAGCGCGGGCGTGACGAATTGGCGGACGGACGCGACCGGCGCGACCGACACGCACACGGCGCCCGGCGTCGCGAGCGACGTGTTTTTCGCGACGACCACCGGCGCGATGAATTTATCCACGTCGCTGGACAATGATTTCTCGATCAAGGGATTGACCTTCAAGTCGACCGCCACCACGCCCGTGACGATCGTCGGCGGTCACACGCTGACGCTTGGCGTCGATGGCCTGACGGTTGAAAGCGGCGCGGCCACGCCGACGATCGGTAGTTCGATCGCATTGGGCGCCAGTCAGATTTGGAGCGTCGCCGGAAGCAATCCGTTGCTCGTGAATGGGGCGATCTCGCTGGGAAGCTCGACATTGACGAAAACCGGCGACGGAACGCTGCGCATCGCCGCGGCGCCGACGTTTGGAGCAAGCAGCAAGCTGGTCGTCGAGCGCGGGCAGCGTAAAATTCGATGTCGCGTCGGGCGCCGCGTCGGTTCGACTCGGGCGTGACCGCGATGATCGCGTCGGGCGCCACGCTGGAATTGGCCGGCACGATTTCGGCCTTGTCGGCCGGCGCAACCGCGTCAACATCTGGAATGGCAGTCAAGCTGCCTCGGGCGGCCTGTTGATCTCGGGCGCGAATCGACGAGTCGGCGCGATCGACGGGCCAGGGAATACGATCGTCGGCGACGGCGGAAATTTGATTGCCGACTCGCTTCGACAGAACAGCCTGACGATCGGGGCTGGATCCGTCGTCACGATCGCCCCCAGCGATCCAAGCGGCAATTCGTTGATCGACGTCGGCGGCCAATCTTTCGCCAGCCGTCTGGCGTTGGATCAGTCGCTTTACGAGGCTCTGACGCCGGAAGGCTCCCTGTCGTCGGCGGACTCACCTGATTCCGAATTCTCTATTGGTGGCGCGACGGCCGGCAGCACTCCCTTCGCCGACGACGCGGTTCCCGAGCCGTCAACGACCGTGCTTCTTGGATTCGGCGCCGCTTGTCTGATCGTGGGATATCGACGCGCCAGAAATCACGGGTGATCATGGACCAACGTCATTTCGATCCGGACGAGCGAGCGTCTCGACGCAAGCGGCATCGAACGGCGCAACGGCGACGAAATGATATTGCCAAGCGCCGATCGTTCGGGTTTCGGCAGGGAGGCGGCTTCGGCGGATGGCGAACCTTCGAGTCGCTGGAAATCCGGGCGATGCTTTCCGCCAACGTGATTATCAATGAGTTGATGTACCATCCGTCGAGCGGCGACACCGGCGAGGAATATATCGAACTGTTCAATCGCGCCACCGGCCCGGCTGCGACGGACACGGCCAGTCTGGCCGGCTGGAAAATCGACAAGGGAGTCGATTTCACGTTTGCATCGGGGTCGCTTGGGCCCGGTCAATATCTGGTTGTCGCGGCCGACCTCGCGAAATTCGCCGCCAAGTATCCCAGCGTCGATTCGAGCATCGTATTTGGACCCTGGACAGGCCATCTGAGCAACACGAGCAACACGGTCGAGTTGCTCGATTCGGCCGGCGCGACCGTCGATACGGTGACCTATGCCGATCAGGGAGACTGGGCCACGCGCGAGCACGACCGTGGAGTGTCGCTGGTCGGCAGCATCACGCGCAGCGGAACGACCGCCACGGTGACGCTGTTCGATCACGGCTACTCGAATGGCGACAGCATTCAAATCTTCGGCGCCGATCAGCCCGAGTACAACGGCACGTTCACCATTAGCAATGTGACGTCAACGACGTTTCAATACACGATTTCCGGCTCGCCGGCGACGACCGCGACCGGGATGATCTACGCACGGCAACTTACCGATCTGACTCACTCCGGTTGGAGTTGGGTGTCGTTCGCCGACGGATTGGGCAAGTCGCTGGAATTGATCAATCCACAATTGCCGAACGACGACGGTCAGAATTGGGCCGCCAGCACGGCGTTGCAAGGAACTCCCGGCGCCCCGAATTCGATGTTGAGCATGAACGTGGCTCCGGAGATTCTCGATTTGCAGCAACTGCCGATCATCCCGAAATCGACCGAGGCGGTGACGGTGACTTCGCGAATCGTGGATGAACTGGGGACGGCGGCGAACGCGACGTTGTACTATCGACTCGATTCGACCACGCCCGGCGAGTTTACCGCAGTGCCGATGCACGACGACGGCACGTCGGGCGACGTCACGGCGGGAGACGGAGTTTGGACGGCCGTCATTCCTCCGCAGGCCAACAATGCGATCGTCGAGTATTACTTGTCCGCCACCGACGGCGTGCTCAGCCGGACCTGGCCCGCGCCCTCGAACCTGGGCGTTCAAGGCGCCAATCTGCTGTATCAGGTCGACAATACGGTTTACGACGGAACTCAGCCCTTGTTCAAGTTGTTGATGACGGCCAACGAGCAGGCCGAGTTGGCGTCGATCGGCGCGCTGGATCGGCCTCGCAAAACTCCAACGCCGCGATGAACGGGACGTTCATCAGCGTCGATCAAACCGGCGTTCAGATTCGTTACACCATCGCGATTCGCAACCGCGGCGGCGGAAGCCGCGATGCGACGATCAATAATTATCGAATCGAAATCAACAGCGATCAGCCCTGGAAGAATCAAACGGCGATCAATCTCAACGGCGAATACTCGATGGAGGATGTTCTCGGCAGCGCGGTCATCCGAGCGGCCGGCCTCCCGACGCAGGATGTCGTCGCGGTCCAGGTGCGCGTCAACAACGCCAATTTGGCCAGCACGACGCAATTCGACATGTTCGGCTCGTATTCGTGGCTCGAGGCCGAGGACGGCAATCTCGTCTCGGCGCACTATCCGACCGACGACGCGGGCGATTATTACCGCGGCTCGAGCGCCGCGCACACCGCGACGCTCGCCTATTTGGGCCCCGATCCGGCCTCCTACTTGAGCAACTACTCGAAGCAAACGAACAAGGAGGCGAACGACTGGACCGATCTGATCAACCTGACCAGGGCCTTCGACTCGACGCAAACGCCAAACGCCAGTTTCGATGCCGCGATGAATCAGAACATCGACGTGACCGAGTGGCTGCGATACTTTGCCGCCAGCACCTTGATCGGCGACCAGGAAACGGCCCTTTCGACCGGCTATGGCGACGACTATTCGCTCTATAGCGGTCTGGTCGATCCTCAGTTTCAGATCATCACGCACGACCTCGACACAATTCTCGGCCGCGGCGACACGGCCGGCAATCTGAGCCAAAGCATCTTCCAAGCCACGTCGCTTCCCGCGATCAGCCGCTTGCTCAAGGACCAGGCGTTCGCGCCGCAGTACTTCGCCCAGATCAAGGACCTGATCGGCACGACGTTTGCCGCCGCTTCGTTCGACGCGCTTTTGGACAACACGCTGTCGAGCTACGTTCCGCAAAGCGTGATCGACTCGATGAAGACGTTCGCCGCCAGCCGTGTCGCGAACGTGTTGACGCAGATCCCCTCGACGCTCACGGCCACCAGCGCGCTCGCCCTCCAGAATGGCTATCCGCGCACGACGACGGCAACGACGGCGCTCTCCGGCGCCGCCGACGCGACAACGACGAGAACCGTCTTGGTCAACGGCGTCGTCGCCATCTGGACGGCTTGGACGGGCGCTTGGTCGGCCGCGAGCGTGCCGCTCAACCCCGGCATCAACCGGGTGCTCGTGCAGTCGCTCGATGGCAATGGTCAAGAAACGGCCCGAACGTACATCGACATTTGGTGGGATACGGGCACGATGACCGCCGTTTCCGGCACGTTGCCGGCCGGCGTAACCACTTGGACGGCGGCGGGTGGCCCCTATCACGTGACGGCCAATCTCACCGTCCCGGCGACCGGCACGCTGGTGATCGAGCCCGGCGTTACCGTGTTCTTCGACGCCGGCGTGGGCTTGACCGTCAACGGCACGCTCGATGCTCAAGGAACCGACACGCAGCGGATTCGCTTCACTCGCACGCCCACCGCGGCATCGGCGTGGGACAAGATTCTCATCAGTTCGACGCAAGGAGACAGCAAGATCGCCTACGCCGACCAAGACTGGGCCGGCTCGGGCGCCGAGAATATCCAAGTCCTCTCGGCCCGGCTCGACATGGACCACATGACCTGGATGCACACGACGACCCACATCGTCGACTTCGTCGATTCGTCGTTTCGACTCACCAATTCCGTCATCCCGACGGTCGTAAACGTCGAGCCGGCTCATTTTCACGGCATGCCGGCCAGTGGCTACGCGCTCGTGCAAGGCAACACGTTCGGCACGACGACGGGCCACAACGACATCTTCGACTTCACCGGCGGCAAGCGGCCGGGTCCGATCTTCGAGGTGCTCGACAATCTATTTCTCGGCGCCGGCACGAATAACGTCTCCGCCGATGATATTCTTGACGTTGACGGCACCGACGCGCACATCGAAGGCAATGTGTTCATGAATATCGCGCCGTCGGGCATGGCCGACACGAACAGCGCGATCTCAGGCGGCTCGGATAGTTCCTTCGGCTCGACCACCGTGTCGAATATCGTTTCCGTGCGAAACTTCTTCTACAACGTCGACTACGGCATCATGATGAAGGAGGGCAACTCGGTCACGTCGATCAACGACACGTTCGTTCACGTGTTGACCGGCGTCTTCAATTTCGACGAGCCGGGTTTCGCGGCCGGCAAAGGGGTCGGCGGTTTCGCGGACGGCGACATTTTTTACGATGTCCCGATGGTCAACGGCGTGCCGACCCTCGTGAAGAATGCCGGAACGGGATCGTTCGTGGTCAATCGCTCGATGACTCCCGGCACGGCCCCCTATCCCGGCGTCGGCAACTCGAATCTCGATCCGCATTTGCTCAATACGACGAACGTCACGAATCCGCGATTGGATTTCACGCTGCGGCCCGGCCCCGGTCCGGCGGTCGGCTCCGGGCCCAACGGTCGCGACATGGGCGCGGCGGTTCCGGCGGGCGCAACGATCGCGGGCGAGCCGACGGCGACCACGTTCTCGACCACCGCCACGCTGACCATCGGCGGACCGGATATTTACGCCTATGAATACAGCGTCAACGGCGGCTCGTGGAGCGCGCCCGTCGCGACGGTGAACCCTGGCACGCTCAATGCTTCGATTCCGCCGATCGTATTGACCGGCCTGTCCGACGGCGCGTACACCGTCGAGGTCGTGGAAGAAAACTCGGCCGGATTCTGGCAAGCGTACACCGAAGCCACGCACTCGAAGACCTGGATCGTCAACACCTCGCTCGCGCCGCACGTGCGAATCAATGAGATCCTCGCCAGTAATTCCACGGCCGTGAACCACAACGGCCAGTATCCCGACCTGATCGAGCTCTACAACGACGGCCAAGGGACGGTCGATCTTTCGGGAATGAGCATTTCGGACGATCCGGCTCGACCCGCGCGTTATGTCTTCGCCTCCGGCGTGACCCTCGGCCAGGGCCAGTATATGGTGTTGTACGGCGACAGCGTCGTCGAATCGGGCGAGATTCACGTCGGTTTTGCGTTGAAGGCCAGCGGCGAATCGGTCACGCTCTACGACACGGCCGCGCACGGCGGCGCGGTGATCGACACGGTAACCTTCGGCGCGCAATTGGTCGATTTGTCGATCGGCCGCGACGCCACCGGCGCCTGGACGCTGACGACGCCGACATTCGGCGCCGCCAATATCCCGCTGCCCCTCGGCGACCCGAGCCAGATGAAGATCAACGAATGGTTGGCCCACGGCGTTGCGCCGTTCACCAGCGATTTCGTCGAGCTGTACAATCCCGATTCGCTTCCCGTCAACCTTGGCGGCGACTTTCTCACCGATCAGCCGACGGGGTGGCCGACCGAGAATCAAATCGCGCCGCTAACGTTCGTCGCCGGAGCCGGTTTCGTGGTGTTCACGACCGACGGCAAACCCCAGCTTGGCGCCGACCATGCAAACTTCAAGCTTTCGTCCGATGAAGGAGAGATCGGGCTGTTCAGCGCCACGCAAGCTCGCATCGACTCGATCATCTATGCCACCCAACGCGACGGCGTCTCGCAGGGTCGAACGCCCGATGGAGGACTCGGCTTCGAGTTTTTCGCCGTGCCCAATCCCGGCGTGTCGAACCCCGCCACCGTCGTCACGACGCAGACGACCAACTTGATCGCTTTCGAGGCGAACAACTGGAAATACGATCAGACCGACACGTTTGCGAATCAATCCTGGATCGCGCCGGGGTTCGATGACAGCGGCCCCAATTGGGTCACTGGCCAGGCGCTGATCTACAACGATCCCAGCCCCGACAACAACCCCGCGGTGGCATACGCCAACACGCTGCGCCACACGCAAATCAATGCGGTCAACAGCCCACGCATCACCGATTATTTCATCGAGCACTTCACGTTTTCCGGCGATCCGTCCACGGCAACGGCTCTCGATTTAAAGACGATGATCGACGACGGCGGCGTCGTGTATCTCAACGGTCACGAAATCGAGCGGATCGCCATGCCCACCGGCACGATCGTGGCCTCGACGCTGTCGACTCGCATCACGCCGTGGGACGCACAACTGGAAGATTGGGGAAACATCGGCACGCAATGGCTTCTGTCCGGCGACAACGTGATCGCCGTCGAGGTCCATCAAAAGTCTGGCAGCTCCGACGTCGGGCTGGCGATCCAATTGGACGTTACGAGCAACCTGACGATCGTGCCAGCGCCGATCCGCATCACCGAGCTCAACTATCACCCTCCGGGCGGCGGCGGCTACACGGCCGATGACTACGAGTACATCGAGTTCAAGAACACCGGCTCCTCGACGTTCAATCTGAGCGGCATGTCGCTGACCGCGGGCGTCTCGTTCATTTTCCCCAGCGGCCCGAGCAGCATTCTTGCCCCTGGCGCCGATTTGGTGATCGTCAAGAATCCCGCCGCGTTTGCGTCGCGATACGGCTCGGGAATCCAGATCGCCGGTCAGTTTACCGACGCGCTGAACGACGTCGGCGAGGAGATTCGGTTGCTCGACGTGAACGACGCCGTCGTGCAGGATTTCGTCTACAGCAACACCTGGTATCCGTCGACCGACGGTCAAGGCTATTCGCTCACGATCGTCGATCCGGCCGCCGATCCGACCACTTGGAGCAGTCCAACGGCGTGGCGGGCCAGTAAGTTCGCCCTCGGTTCGCCCGGTGCCGAGGAATCCTCGCTCCCCGTCGACGCCGTGGTGATCAACGAGCTATTGGCGCATTCCCATAGCGACCTGGCGACGGGCGATTGGATCGAATTGAAGAATACAACCGCCGGCCCGATCGACATCGGTGGCTGGTATCTGACCGACTCGTCGGCAAACTCTTTCAAGTTTCAAATCCCCGCGGGAACCGTGATTTCGGCGTTCGGATTCCAGACGTTCACCGAAGGGGCCGATTTCGGAAACGCGGCCGATCCGGCGGCGATCGTGCCGTTTGCTTTCAGCGAGGATGGCGAGGAGGCGGTTTTGTCCGCGTCGGCGTCGGCCGGTACGCTGTCGGGCTATCGCGCGAGCGTCACCTTCGCCGCCTCGCAAAGCGACGTGCCGTTCGGTCGGTTCACGACCAGCACCGGCCGCGTGGATTTCGTGGCGATGAGCGAGCCGACCTTCGGCGCCGCGAACGCCTATCCCAAAGTCGGGCCGATCGTCATCAACGAATTGATGTACCATCCCGTCTCCGGCGGCGACGAATTCATCGAGCTGCGAAATATCGCCAGCCACGACGTGCCGCTCTACGATCCCGCCAATCCCGCGAACACCTGGCAGTTCACCGACGGCGTATCGTTCGTGTTTCCCTTGGGAATCACGATTCCGTCCAATGGCTTGTTGCTGGTCGTGCCGATCGATCCGGCGACCTTTCGCTCGAAATACAACGTCGACGCCGCGCGGTGCAGATCGTCGGACCTTATAGCGGCGCGCTCAACAACGCGGGCGAGAACGTGGCGCTCGGCGCCCCACTGGATCCCGAGCCGGGAGTTCCGCTGAGCTATTATGTCGTCGATCAAGTCACCTACGACGACTCGGCGCCTTGGCCGGCGATCGCCGACGGCAGCGGTCCTTCGCTGGAGCGGAAGTTCGCCCTCGACTACTCGAACGACGTGGCCAATTGGTCGCCGGGACCGTCGGGAGGCACGCCGGGCGCAACCAACGCAATCACGACGTTCAGCAGCGTCGCCGGTCGCGACATGTTCTATAACAACTCCGCCTTCGACGGCAACGATGCGACCGCGAATCCGGCCGACGACGCCGCGATCGCGACCGGACAAGTTGCCGCTGCTGCCCGGTCAAACCGCCACGCTGGTCAATTACACGAGCTACGTCCAGGGCATCAACGGGCTGATGATCGATATCGCCGGACTGCCTGGCACGCAACTGTCGGCGGAGGATTTCGTGTTTAGGGCGGGGGACGATGCGAATCCCGACGCCTGGAACGCGGCGCCGGCGCCGTCGAGTATCAGCGTCCGCGCGGGAGCCGGCGCCGGCGGCGCGGCTCGCGTGACGATTATCTGGCCGGACGGCGCGATCGTGAATCAATGGTTGCAAGTCACGGCGCGGGCCGACGCTGACACCGGCCTGGCCAACCCCGACGTGTTCTATTTTGGAAACGCCGTGGGGGATACCGGCGACAGCGCGGCCGATGCCCAGGTTACGGACGCCGACGTGCAGGCAGTCATCGCGCACCCTCGTTCGATCTTCAACCCAGCGGTCATTTCGGATTACTACGATTTCAACCGAGATCGAATGGTGAACGCGAACGACGCCGTGATCGCGCGGCAAAACCAAACGACCGAAGCCACGGCGCTGTTGCTGCTCAGCGCCCCGGCCGTCGGCGGAGCCGGCGGCGACGGATTGCAAGGGGCGTCGGTGCCAGCTGCGCCACAGGTCGCGTCGCCCGCGTCGGCAACAACTTCCGAACCTGGCCCGCCTCCGCGGCCGGCGCCGCCGAGCGCGCCGCTTGCGGTGGCGGCGATGCAAGCGTCTCCGGCTCCGGCGACTGCAAAACCAATCGCATCTCCCGCCGAACTAGGCGCGAAACCCAGAATCGATGTTTTGGCCTACCTCTTCGCGCTGGATGTCTCGCCGGCATCGAGTACGGCTCACGCGGCCGGCGGCAAACCGAGCGTCAGCGTTCACTCCCCCGTACGAGTATTGAATCCTGCCGTGGTCAACCATTTGATTCATCGTTCGGCAATTTCGCCGAAGGATCTCGATTCTCCGGCAAGAAGTGTTGCGTCGCGCCACAAGGTGCCGCGGCTCGATGCGCCGTGGGATGAAGCGTTCGAGGACTTGTGATCCACTGTCATGCCATCCTCCGAACCGCCGGAATGGGACGAGCTTCTTGCCGCGGCGCATGCCTGGCATTTGGACCCGGATAGCTCGACTGCGGAGCTGCTTCGGCGGCGGAGCTTGGAATGGCTCGATGCGGCCGAGCATGCACGGATTGATCGGTTGGCCGGTGAGCGGTTGCGGAATGCGCCGCTGACAGGCGCGGGCTCTTGCGTGTCGTGCTATCGCACTACACGGGGATCGAGCCGGAGGCGTGGACGTTTGTTGCGGGAGTGCATGGCAAGCCCCGGATCGCCCGCCCGGCCGGGTTCGAATCGCTACGGTTCAATCTGACGCATACGGATGCGCTTGTCGTATGCGCGGTGAGCCGCTCGGGCGAGATCGGAGTGGATGCCGAGGAGACTTCGCTGCCCGTGGAAATCGACCAGGTTGCGAAGCACTTTTTTTCGGTCGCCGAGCAACAGTGGCTGGCGGAATTGCCGGACGAACGGCGGAAGGCTGGCTTCTACGAGCAATGGGTGTTGAAAGAGGCCTATCTCAAAGGACTTGGAACTGGCCTGGCGCAATCGCCCGAGAGTTTTACGATCGGCCGCGGCGAAAATGGACAGCCGCTGAACTGCGGGAATTGGCAATTTGCTTTGCACCGTCCCACGCCGCGGCACGTGGCGGCGGTTGCACTACACGGCAGCGAGCCGATGCACGTCGAATGGCACGATGCAAGTAGGTTGGTCGCCCGCGTAGTGTAGCAGGCACTCTCCGAGTGCCGTCCGCCGCTGTTTCGCCACGGCACTCGGAGAGTGCCTGCTACGTTAGTCGAAGCTGGCGTCGCCGTCGAACGTGGAAGGATCCCAGACATCGGGCTGTGCCAGTTCTGTATGAATCGTCGGATCGGCGGCGCGGTAATAGAATGGCCAGCAAGGGAGCGTGCGGCGATACGGGGCGAAGCTGTCGAAGGTTCTCATCTTCGAAAGCCCGCAGCCGACGTGTTCCAACGCGTAGAAGTTGTCCGCCGCGCAGCGCTCGAGCGCGGCCCGAAGCAGGCCAGGCAAAAGGTCGTCGTGCGGTTCGAGCGATTGATAATCGACCAATTGCATCCGGCGAACGCCGTCGTGCTTGTCTTGCCGCTTCAAGATGCAGTAGGCCCGCAACAAGCCGGCCCGCGAGGCGGTGTAGATCCACAAACGGCCCAGCCGCAGCGGAATCGCAAAATGCCAGGCGAGCGTCTGGCGGTCGCGCATTGCCAACAGCTTTTCGGGATTCTGGCGAACGAGCTCTTCCCAGAACGTATCAAAGCGGCCGTCGAACTGCTCGGCCGCTTTGACGACGACCGACGCGGGAGCGGCAGGTAACGACTTCGTGAGCAACGCGTCTTTCATCCGCAGCGCCGCCGCAGCCGGCCACGCCAGCAGATCGGCTGCGGGCACGCGCAACTTTTGCAACGCCTTTTTCGCAAAACCGCGATAGCCGGTGATCCAATAGGCGATCGATTGAAAATCGCCGAGCGGGATGCGGTCGGACAGCGTGCTGAACGCCGGCGCCGCGGTCGGTGCAAGCGTCGTGTTGATGAACAGATCGGCGCCGGGCTGATTGAAATACTCTTCCATCAACCATAAAGCGAAGCCACGGTATTCAGGCGCCACCACCCAACCGCGGCCATTCGCGCAGATCAATTCGCGGCCTCGAAAAGTGTATCGCGTCGGAATGTTGTTCAGCGAGCCCACGACGCGGCCGTGCGCATCTTCCAACACCCAGCCGATCGGCCAATCCTTGCCCAGCCGTTGCCAGAGTGGATTCTTAAGCCACAGATTGCGCCAATCCGTCAGCGGCAAACTCTCCAGCGCTCCAGACGACTCCAGCCGCACGATCGACTCATGCTCGTCGAACGTCGCCGTCCGCAGCCGGGGCGAACCAGTTTGAATGGCAACGCTCATGGTTGGGCACCATAGCGCAACGGCAACGATTTCAGGCCGCGGAGGCCGAGGTTCTCTCGCCACACCAATGGCTCGCCGGTCAGATGAAGCTCGGGAAAGCGGCGTAACAATGTTTCGAACGCGATATGGCCTTCGATGCGCGCCAGCGGCGCGCCAAAGCAAAAATGGGCGGCCCAGCCGAATGCCAAATGCCGGTTATCGGGCCGATCGAAGTCGAGCCGGTCTGGATCGCGGAAACGCTCGGGATCGCGATTGCCCGCCGCCATCACGGCGATCACTGCTTGGCGCTTGCGAATCAATTTGCCGCCGAGCATCACGTCGTCGGGCGCAAGCCGCGCGGTATGCTGGCTGGGACTCTCGTAGCGCAACAGTTCCTCGACCGCGGCCGGCATGATCGTGGGCTCGGCGCGAAGCCGGGCCATTTGCCGCGGATTTCGCAGCAGCGAAAGCATGCCGTTGCCGATCAGATTGGTTGTCGTCTCCAGACCGCCGACCATCGTGACGATGCAGTTGGCGATCACTTCTTCGTCGGTCAGGCGATCGCCGTCGATTTCGCTGGTCATCAGCGCATGGACCAGTCCCTCGCGCGGATGTTTTCGCTGTTCGTCGACGGCATCTTGAAAATAGGCCGTCAGATATTCGACGGCATCGAGCACCGCCGGGCAGCCGATCGGGATTGTGCTGGAAGTTGCCCAGCATTTCGGCGAACGTGACCGACCAATTCTTCAACCGGACATGATCTTCCACCGGCACGCCGAGCATTTCGGCCGTCACGATCGCCGGCAGCGGCTCGGCGAAATCGGCCAAGCAGGTCCATTCGCCCGTCGCCGCGAGCCTGGATGTCGTCGATCAATCGCGTCGCGATCTCTTGAATATGGTCTCGCAACACGCGCACGCGGGCCGGCACGAACGCCCCGCTGGCCAGCTTGCGCAGGCGAGCGTGCGCCGGGCCGTCGCGGAACAGCATCTGCTTGACCATCACTCGGGCGATCGGGCTCACTTCCGGCGCACCGAGCGCCTCGAAGTACTCCGGCGACGGCGCGCGCTCGGCGGAGAATCGCGTGAGCACCGTGATCACGTCGTCGTACCGCGTCACGATCCACGCGTGCAGATACGGATCCCAATGCACGGGCGATTCCGATCGCAGCCGTTGATAGAGCGGATAAGGATCGGCGAGCACCTCCGGGTCGAGGAGATGATAGAGGCTCAACGGGATTTCGGTACGCCGTGTCAGTCATGGCTGGCCTCGATCAGCCGCTCGACTTCTGCGGACAGCGCGGCCACGGTCGGCGCGTTGAACAGTTGCCGCAGAGTCAGCTTCACGCCGAACAGGTCGCGAATCCGAGCCACAAGCTGCACTGCCAGCATCGAATGACCGCCGATCATGAAGAAGTTATCGTCGGCGGCCACCGACGGCTGACCCAGCAGCGACGCGACGAGGGCGCGCGATTTCTTGCGCCACTTTGTCGTTGTCGCGGTGGTCATTCGCTTGCGCGCTCCGTTGTGTTGAGTCTCGTCGTCGGCCGGCACGCGGTTCGGCAAAAGATTCGCCGCCGATGGCGCGGGAAGGGCCGACTTGTCGAGCTTTCCGTTTGAGTTCAGCGGAAGCTCGGCGACGGTGATGAACTGCGCGGGAATCATGTAGTCGGGCAGTCGCGCGGCAAGAAACTCGCGCAGATCCGTGGCGCTAAGATTGGCGTCGCGGGCCGCGACGATGTAGGCCAACAGCGCCGGCCCGGCCGCGCCATTGCCAGCAACCACGGCGCTCGCCTCCACGCCCGGATAACGATCGAGCCAGGCGACGATTTCACCCGGCTCGATGCGATAGCCGCGAATCTTGATCTGTTCGTCGAGCCGCCCCAAAAACGCGATCTCGCCGTTCGGCAAAAGCCGGGCGCGATCGCCCGTGCGATAGATTCGCCGCGGCGATTCGGTCGGACTCACATACGTGACGAACCGGCTGGCCGTCAGCTCGGGCCGATTTCGATAGCCGCGCCCGACCAAATCACCGGCCAGGCAAAGTTCTCCAGCCTCGCCCGGCGGCACAGGCAGCAAATTGTCGTCGAGAATCAGCGCGGTGGCGTTGTCGATCGGGCGGCCGATCGACGGCGGGCCCGTGGTTTCCGCATTCGGCGCGACAACTCCCGAAGTGGCGACGACGGTGCATTCGGTCGGGCCGTAATTGTTGACCAACACGAACGGCAGACCGACGACCGGACGGCGGTGCAGCACGTCGGCGCCGGTGAGCAACGTCCGCAAGCGCTGTCTCCGCGGGCCATTCGGCTTGCAGCAATTGTTCCGCCAAAATCGTCGGAACAAAGCTAATCGTGATTTTCTTGGCGACGAGCCAATCGCGCAGCGCTTGCGGCGAGCGACGCGTCATTTCATCTACGATATACACGCTCGCGCCAGCCGTCAGATGCGGCCAGAGTTCCCAGCCCGCGGCGTCGAACCCCAGCCCGGCGACCAGGCTGGCGCGATCGGCGCTGGTGACCCCGAACGCGGATTGGTGCCACTCGATCAGATTCAGCAGATTCGCACGAGTGATCTCGACTCCCTTCGGCTGACCGGAAGAACCCGAGGTATAGATGACATACGCCAGACTGTCCGGCTCCGGTTCGACGGGCTGGAACGCGGCGGTTGCCCTGCCTGCCGACGCAACCGCGGCATCGACGTCGAGAACGCACCATTTTCCCCGGGGCCAATCGCGCGTCTTTCGCCGATGTGTGAGCAAGATCGGCGAACCCGCGTCGGAGATAATCGCAGCCGCGCGATCGGCCGGCATGGACGGATCGAGCGGCAAATACGCCGCTCCGGCCTTCAGCACCGCCAAGGCGGCGACCACGAAGTCGGTCGAACGATCGAGAAACAGCGCTACGCAGCATTCGGGTCCCGCGCCTGCTTCGACCAAAATCGCCGACAATTGATTCGAGCGCAGTTCGAGTTCACCGAACGTCAGAGTCGTCGTTCCGTCGGCGACGGCGACATGATGGGGCGACGACGCCGCGTGGGCCGAGACGCGCGATGCGATCGAACCAGCGGCGCGCGCCGTTGCAATCGAATCACGCGACGGCCTTGTCTCGGAACATAGAAGACTCGGTGTCATGCGATTTCTCGGGCTTTCATGTCAACGTTGAAGCGATGCCTTGTGATTCGACGAATCCGATCGGGTGCGAACGGTGGACGGTATTTTCGACGGCCGGCAGCTTGTAATGAATCCAAAAGATCAACGCCGTGGCGACTACGCTGCTGACGAGCAATCCGTACGCGGCCGCGATCGGCCCCAGCGAAGAAGCCAGGCAGAGGCTGAAGACGATGGCAATGAGGATCCGCAGCACTCGCACTTGGAACAGAGTCCGCGAACGTTCGCGTGCCCATAGCGCATACGCCGGAGCCATCGCCAGACTCGAAACGAGCATGTCGATCGCCAAGATCGAGACCGTTTGCGATTGCCCCGCGTAAGCCGCGCCATAGAGCAGCCGCATGATCTGCGGACCCAGCGCGAGCAGCGTCCCACAGAATCAGCGCCGTCGTGGCCGTGACGACCAGCGTCGATTTCCACAGCACGCGCCGCAATTCGGTCGCGCTACCCGCGGCGATGGCAACGGCCACTCGCGGCATCAATACATTATTGAGCCCCAAGACGATCGGATTGAGCACGCACAGGATTGTCGCGCAGGCCGCGAACAAGCCGGTCGCGGCGACGCCAAATAGAATCGCCAGCAGCCAATGCATGACATAGGTGTTCAGCGTCGTGGCGGTTTGATCGGCGAGAACCCATTTGGAAAAGCCCCAATTCCGCCGCCATGCCCGCTTGGTCGAAGTCCATCTCAACGTGAATTGCGATCTGGCCGAATACAGCCAACTCACGCCGACCAGCGCGCAACTCAATCCCGCGGCTGCAAACGCATTAGCGGCGGAAAGCCGACCCGTCAACGCCAGCCCGCCCACCAGCATCAATTGCAACGCGACGACAACCGCATCCAGGGCGAAAGCATTGTTCATCCGCAAATCGGCGAATGCCAGGCGACGCCCGAAATCGCGGAGCAAAAGAAAAGGAATCGTTGCGCCGAGCGTCCAGAACACCGGCACCAACTCCGCCGGACCGAAGCCAAGCATTGCGAAAGCAGCCGCGCCGACCAGACCGGCCGTCAACAAGATCGAAAACAGACCGCAATGGGCCAGCACTCCACCGACGTATTCGCGCCGCACTTCGCCGAACATGCGATGCACATAAATCGTATAGGGCACCGTGACGAGCGATTGCTGAACCGTATACAGCAGCACGACGACGGCGAACGCCAAAGAATAAACGCCCAAATCCCTCGGTCCGCAAAGCCTGCCGATCAACACCGTCGTGAAGAAGCTGCCGCCGCTGACGACGACTTGATCGGCCAAAGCCACGACGGCTTTTCGCCCCGTTGCGCCGAACCAATAGCGCCCCACGACCGCCAGCCGTTCGCGCAGCGAAGGGTTGGCGGTTCGCTCAAGATCGAGATACGCTTCGGTGTCGCTCATGGGAGGCAATGACTGGCGGAATCGGCACGAGGTTTGACTCGCATTCTCGGCGGGAGCTCTTGGTGAGGCCGCCCTGCAATGCGTCGGACCGCTCGCCGACAGATTTGATATTGATCGAGCAGCCAGGTATACCAGCCTTCTCGCTTGGCGGACAAAGTGGAAGCCGTATCCCGTTCGTGTACAGTAAACCGTCCCCATCCAAATGGATCGGATTGATCCGCCGCGAGGCAGTCGTCAACCGTTAGGGCGCATGTCAGATCGGTCCCGCGCACGGCGTCCATCATCGCTTCGTCGTAATAGCCGAACGGAAAGGCGAAGCTGAATTCCAACTGCGCAAATTTGTCGCCGAGAATCTGCTGGCAAGTGCGCAGGTCGTCGGCCAGATCGTCGGGCCGGGAGCGGAAATCTTGATGCGTGTGCGTATGCGCACGAAGTCGATCAATCCGCTGGCTTGCATTTCGTGGCATTCGTCGCTGCCGAGCGGCCGCCAACTGTCAACGGGAATTTGCCGGCGAAAAGTTAGCGCCCAAGCGTCGAAGGGAAATGGCGATTTGCTGTCGAGGAAGGCCGTGCAAAGAAGAATCGTCGCCGGCACTTGCAATTCCATCAAGATCGGCCACGCGTTTTTGTAGACCGACGCAAAGCCGTCGTCGAACGTCAAAACGACCGTGCGCGGCGGCATCGGCAATCCAAGCCGCTGCTGCCGCAGAATCTCGGCCAGCGGCCGGAAGACGTACCCGCGCCGCTGCAAGCCGGCAATCTGTTCCCGGAATCGGTCGGGAGCAACGTTCAACGTCGGCACTCGAATCCCGCGAATCGGGTGCGTAATTCGATGGTACATGAAGACGCCGAACGAATCGTCGGTTCGAGTGCCGCACGCGCGACAACACCGCGCCGATCTGCGCGGCTTTGTGCTTGCTCCAATTCTTGAAGGAGCGCTCGTGGAGCACGAGGTTAGTTTCTGACGGCATATCGATCAACATTCCAAACCGTTTACCCGTAAAGCATCAATTCCGTCGGTTGCGGTCCATCGTCGAGCGCAAAGCGGCGCAAGCCAGTCCATTGCGCGAAAAGCAACGCCAGATAAAGCGGATTGAGCAACGCATAGCGTCTCCAAAGCCGGCGCGGCTCGCGCGCCAGGCGGTAGAACCATTCCAGCCCGCGATCTTGCAGGAACCGCGGCGCTTGCGACAATTGGCCGGCGTGAAAGGCAAACGCCGCGCCGACCGCCAGCAGCGGCATCGACAGAGCTTCGCGGTTTTCATACGCCCAAACTTCTTGCCGCGGGCAGCCGAGCCCGACGAAAGTCAGTGCGGCGCCGCTGCCGCGGATCTCGTCCACCAATTGATCGCGTTCGTCGGCGGTCAGGCGACGAAATGCCGATGGACGACTGCCGGCAATCCGCAATCCGGGAAAACGCAGCAGCAACCGCTGGCCGAGCGCCGCCAATTGCTCCGCCGTGCCGCCGAAAAGAAAGATCGGGGCCTGATGCGCCGCGGCCCACTCGCACATCTGGAGCATCAGCGTCGGCCCATACACGCGTTCGCCCAGCCGCGTGCCGTGCAACAGATTGAGGGCCCAGCGAACCGGTTGGCCATCCGGTACGACCAAATCGAAATTATTGAGCCGAATCCGCTGCACGGGATCCAAAACGCCGGTCATGATCCCATGCACCGCCAGCGCCGAAACCGCCAGCGGGCGCCGGTTCCTGGCCGCTTCCGCGATTCGCTCGACGGCCGCGGCATAATCCACCGCGTCAACGCGCACGCCCAAGATATTGTGTTTGCCGCGATCGATCATACGACGGCTTTCTCCTGCGAACGAACGGCGCCGGCTGCAACTCCATGATTCACCATCGCGCGGGAATAAAGCTCCATCAACAGATGATAATTCGATTCCGCGGTGTATTTGGCTTCGAATTCGAGCCGCACCGCGCGACGCATGGCCGAGAGCCGAGCACCGTCGCTCGCAAGATTTCGCACCTTGGCGGCCAGATCGTCCGCGTTGCCCGGCGCGAACAGCAGGCCCGTTTCGCCGTCGACCACCAGTTCCGCCATCGCGCCCAGATTCGAGGCGATCACCGGCGTGCCGCAGGCATAGGCTTCGATGATGGTTCGGCCAAATGTTTCGTACCAGATCGAGGGCATCACCAGCATGGTCGCGTCGCCGACGAGCGCCAGCACTTCCGCGAGCGACCGCGAGCCGAGCCACTCGATCCGCGGATTTTTTTCCGCCGCCAGTTCGACCGTGGGAGCCAGCGGCCCGTCGCCGACAATTTTCAAAGGGGTGCCAATTCGATCGGAGCTTAATCGAGTCCACGCATCCAATAGTGTTGCCAGCCCCTTTTCGGGCGAAAGACGTCCCACGAAAATCGCATAACCTCCTCGGCCGCTACCGGCGCCCGGATCGGGATCGACAAAATTTGGCTTCACGATAATTTTGTCGGCGGGAAGATTGCCTTGAATCAGTTTCCGTCGCGCAAATCGCTGACGGTGTAATACAGATCGACCGAGCGCTTCCAGGTTCCCTTGAATCGATGCCAGGCAACCATCGACGCCACGACCGAAGTCGCCACGGCGCTATTGCGATAACACCCATGCAAGATGCCCGGCCATGCGAACGATTTACCAAGGCAATCCTCGCACACTCGTCCCGAGCGCATCAGCAGCGCGTTGGGGCAGGCAAGCCGATAGTTATGCAACGCTTGCACCACGGGCACGCCGGCAGCGCGGGCCGCCGTGTAGGCCGCGGGCGAGATCAGCGGAAACGTGTTCGTGCAGTGCATCAGCGCGGGCGCTACTTGTCGAAGGATCGTGCGAATCGCGTCGTAGGATCGTCGGTTCGAAAAGGTTCCCCGCGCGGCCGAGATCCGGCTCATATCGGCGATCGAGTCGTTATGCACGGTGTAGCGCACGACTTCATGTCCGTGCGATTCGAGCAACCGCGCCTCGTCCTCGAACGACTGATCTTCGCCGCCGCGCAAGCGATAGTAGTTGTGGCACAGTAGGATTTTGATGACGTCTACTCCTTCTAAGGCCGTGCGTCAGCGCATTGCGAACCGGTCGCGCAGCGGTCGAGTCCGATCGGCGATCGCTTGCCAGGGCGTCCGCAATGATGAAGTTCGCAGCCAGGATTTTGTCCGGCTCCAACCGCGCTGCGCCCCGCGATGGAGCGCATATCGGGTCACCGCGCCGCTGGCTACGGTCGTCGCGGCCGAAGCAAGGCTTTGCTTGAAAACACTTTCACCCGCGCCAGAAATCGACCCGCTCGATTCCCAGCGATTCGGCCTCTCGGGCAAGCTTCATGAACAGCATCATTCCTGGCGACCACGCCGCAAGGCTTGGATCGTAAGCCGGAAACCAAGAGTGAAGCACGTGGTTCGAGCGAAGCCCTTGGTGAACGGCCGCCAGTCGGTCGCCGACATAGAGCGCCGACAACTGCCCGCGCAATTCCACGCCCGGCTCTTCGTTGAGCCGCTCAAGAAGTTCAATCGGCCAGCGAAGCGAAAAGATGTCCATCGCTCCGGTCCGGCGATATTGGTCGGACTTCCATCGGAGCAGCGCCCGAAACGCCCGCGGATCGGTTTCATGCGGAATGAATCGGATCGGCCCATGTTCGCGTTCGAATTTGCGCGTCTTGCGCAGCGTTTCGCGAATGCGCCGCGACTTGAAGCCCTGGGTCACTCCCAATCCGCCGAATCGCTCGGCAACATCGATGTGCAGCGATCGCCGCCGGCTCCAATGGCACTCTTGAAACTGCGATTGCGCGGCGATCAAGTGATCGAATCTCCACGTCAACAATCCGCAATCGCGCAGCAATCGATTCAAATCCAAATCGAGTTCCGGGCGGCTGATCAATCCCTGAAAATCGTTCAGGTAGCCGCCGACAGGGTTGCCGATTCCAAATCGCCTTCGCTGGTACGGGAAGAAGCCGACGATTTCCTGGCCTTGTTCAAGAATCGCAACCTCCACGTCGGCGCGGACCGCCGCCACGGAGCGAGTAAAATGAGGGTGGAAAAACGGGCTATCCAGTTGCTCGTTGGCCCGTTGAATCCTCGACCATGCAAGGATTTGCTCGTCCGTCAGATCGCGGCCTGCCACGCGCGACACTTTGACGGCCTCTTCGCGCAGCGACATGCGCGGAGCAATCCGATCCACAACGATCGGATGCGCCGTGGCGTCCAACAAGGGTATTGAATCCGCTTCCATAAGAGTTTGCGATTCGCACGGTCCGCGCTAGCGGCAAACCTGCCACCTTTCGCGAAGCCTATTGCGAAGTGACGGTCGGCGCCTCCGAGGGTTGAAGATTAGTTGGAATTGCCGCAGCGCACGGCGGCTGGTCGTCGACGATGGAGAGCGGAAACAAAGTCGCGCGGAGGTAGCCCGATTGCGTGGCAATCGAACATCGCGCAATCAGCTTCCCCGCCGCATCGCCGCGCAGCCAAGCCCAGGCGAGCCGCGCGGTGTCGATGAGCGAAAGCTTTCCGAATCTCGCCAGCGCGTGCATCCATTCGCTTGCCTTGCCGTCGACGCGCCGATCGATAATGGCATAGGAATAGCCAAACCAAAAACTGCGACGGATCAAGTAGTCTTGCGTCAATCGTTCGCCGCCGATGCGATGACGAATCGCGGCGCTGGCGCAGTACCACACGCTGTCTCCCTGCTTTTGCAGCCGCCGGAAAAGCTCGGTGTCTTCGCCGGATAGCAACAGATTGCCGATTCGGCCCAATTCCGGAGAGAACCGCAGTCCGGCGTCGAACACTCGGCGCAGGAAAACCGCGTTGCCGCCGCCGGGCGTCGATCGTCCGCGGAGCGCGAAGTCGTGATCGCCCCAATCGGGAGTAACCAGCTTGTACTCGCAAGCCCGCACCGTCGCATCGGGCTCGTCTTCCCAGTGGTTCACGTAGGGGCCGCCGACCGCAGCTGCCCCGGTTCGGCGCAGGCAATCGAGCATCGCGACGAGCCAGTCCGGCGAAATGAAAATGTCGTCGTCCAGAAATCCGATCATGTCGCCGTCGGCCTCATCGATGCCGCGATTCCGCGCATGGCTCAGGCCGGTGCGCGGCTCGGCGACATATCGCAGAGCAAATGCTTCCGCGCAGGCATCGGCCAGTTCGTTCATCACGCCGGCGGCCGATCGCTCGAGGTCGTTGTCGATGACGATTACTTCGAGCGACACATGGCTTGGAATCGCCATCGAGCGCAGGCTTAGCACGCTGTCGCGCAGCATCGCCGGCCGGCGATACGTGGCAATGACGATCGTAAATTTGGTCGAGCTCATGAAAGCGCCTCGGCCTTTCCGCTCGGTTCGACGATGAAGCCGAGATGCGCTGAAAACAGCCAACGTGACGAAGGTGTACAGCGCCGGCGCTAGTTGCGTCGAAACGAATCCCGTGTTGATCGCTGAAATAACGATTGCTCCGCACGCAAACGCGTAGTCCGCGGAGTGCATCTTCAGGCTTCGGACGCACGCGCCGCTGAATCCCGAAAGCAGCACGAGCACATACGCCGCCGCCCCGATCAACCCGACGCCCAATGTCAGGTTGATATAGCCATTGTGCGCATCGGGAGCACCCCAATTGTCCTCGCCGATTTGAACGAGATGATCCGGCGTCCAGAAGCTGTCGTAGCCGTAGCCGATCAGCGGGCGATCGGCAATGAACGGCATGAGGTCTTCCCATAATTGCGACCGTCCGGAAATTCCCTCGGCCGTTTCCGCCCGGCCCAGATTGACCACGTCAACCAACGTCTCGCCGGCATTCGGCGTTGCCAACGTCAGGAACAACACGCCCGCCGAGACGCAGGCAGTGCCGGCGAGCACGCTCAGCAGCACGCGGCGCGGCGGCCATGTCAGCGCCGCATACACGCCGAGCCCGGCAATCAATCCGGCCGCGCCAGCCCGCGTTTTTGTCATCACCATGGCACCGAGCGCGGCGACGCAAAGCGCGATGAGCGCACCGCGATATCTGCCGGCCGTCGGATACAGAACGGCCGCGCCGAGCAGCACCAGGGACAGCATCCAAGCATTGAATGCCGGCCAGGTAAGGCCCGAGAAACGATATTCCGGGTCCAGCGGCTGAAAGGTTCCGAGAGCTAATTCGCTGACAATTCCCGCGCCGAGCAGCAAACCGCCCGCGAACACCGTGAAGCACACGATCTGCCGCAGCGAAAATTGCTTGGCGACGCCCAAAGCCGCAATCGCCAGGCACATCAACACCGCTTGCTTGCGAAGCGTCGTGCTGATTTCGCCCGACCACGCGGCGCTCGCCATCGTCCACAGCAGAAAGCCGACGATCAGCATTCCGCCGAGGCCTTGAAGCCGCACACGCCGCTCGGCCGGCAGCATCAGACACGCGCCGCCAAAAATCGCCAGCGCCACCAGCGACAACTCCCGCGCCAAACTTCCCTGCGCCGTCGCTTCGGCATTCAACTCCGCCCGATCTTCATCCGACGTGTCGTCGTTGACCGCGTTGAAAGAGTCGCTGGCCGTGAACCGCGCATTCAATGGCGTGGCCAAATAGAAGATCGCCCACAGCAAAACGAAGGCGCCGTAGATCCACAGGCGCCGGCCTGGCGGCGAGCTCGCGACAACGGATTCGGTTGCGATGTTCATGTCAATGCGAAGCGCGCATCAGCAACATGCGCCATACGGTCTGCAGGATCAATTTCATGTCGTTCCAGAACGTGCGGTTCTCGGCGTATTCGATGTCCATTCGCATCCATTCGTCGAACGACACATCGAGCCCGCCGCGAACTTGCCACGTGCAAGTCAGGCCCGGCGTCACATCCAACCGTCGTCGCTGCCAACGAGCGCAGGCCCGCGATTCGTTCCAGGGAAGCGGCCGCGGGCCGACCAACGACATATGGCCCTTCAACACGTTCCACAATTGCGGCAATTCATCGAGACAAGTTCGCCGCAAGATTCGCCCGAACGGAGTGACGCGCGGATCGTTGCGAATCTTGAAGGCCGGCCCATCCTGTTCGTTCAATGCGTGCAAGTCGGCCTTTTGTTGCTCGGCGTCCGCATACATCGTGCGGAACTTTAGAATCTTGAAACGCCGGCCGCCGATTCCTTCCCGGTCTTGCAAGAAGAAAATCGGCCCGCGCGAGCCCAGCTTGATCGCCAGCGAAATCACGAGCAGCAAGGGCGACAAGAACACGATTCCGGCGGCAGCGCCCGTCACGTCGATCAGCCGTTTCCATCTCGGCGGCGGCATCGTGAAGAAGGCTTCCAGCGGATAGGCCAGCAACGGCTCGTCGATTTTGTCTGCATGATCGTCGTAGCTTCGTATCGCGAATTCGTGCGACGGATAAACGAACACCGCGTAAGCAAATTCCCGATCGCGCTGCTCGACGGCCGCTTCCATCACGGCCCGCGCGATTCCATGCGCCGCGGCGATCGACGTGTCGGGCAGAACGACGCCGAGCCGATTCCTTCCCAGCAGGCCCATCGCGTCGGCCCGCGGCACCCGCCAACCGAGCAAACTCGCCAGCAACGACAAGTCCTCCGACGAATTGCCCTCCGGAACCGCAAACGCCAACAACGATAGAGTCGTATCCCCTTGATCGCAGTTGGCTCGCTCGCGGGCCAATATCCGGCGCATCTGCTGCGGATCGTACAGGCCGGGAATTCCGCTGGCCTCGTCGCGGCGACGCGCAGGGGCGACAGGAGCGATTTGAACTTCAGCCTGCGCGGAACCAACGGCTTCAGTCATCGTCGATGGCTGGTCGAAGCGGCGTTTGCGCAGTCCTAGAAAGCTTTTGATTTCCATCGCTAAAGACAACGCGGCAGGAGTGACAAAGTTGCGACACCAAGATGCGATCCAATTCGCGATCGGTCTGGCAATGCGGCGAGTTACTTGCGTTTGTTCAACACGACGCCTAGAACGGCGACGTTGGCTTGCTGCAGCCGCAACGTCGCCCGACGAGCCGTTTCATCGTGAGTTCGCTCGGCTTCCACGACCAACACCACGCCGTTCAGCGCACCGCCAATCACGCTCGATGGGCTACATTCTTCCGCCGCCGGCAGATCGAACACGATCGTCGCATAGCTGCTTCGCAACTCGGCGATCAGTGCGGCCAAGGTGGCCGGCAAATAGGCCGGCTCGACGCCCGAGGTCCAGCAGCCCGACGTCATCAGCGACAGCCCTTCGAATTTCGAAGGTCGAATGCAGTCGCCCGGCTCGATCGTGCCCGTCAACACTTCGAACAACCCGGGCTGGTTGCCGACTTCGAACACCCGAGCCAGCGAAGGACGGACCAGATTCGCATCGACGAGCAGCGCGGGGCCGCCGCCGAGCTGCGCGGCACAAGCGGCCAGACCAATTGCCACCGTGCTGACGCCCTCGCCCTGCTGACAGCTCGTAACGCCAATCGCTTGACCAGACGCTGCCGAGCCGTTCTGCAAGGCAACCAATCGCTGATAGAGGCTCACGAAATGCTTGTCGAGCTTCGCGCCGGCGCGTTGTTCGACGGCATGACCGTTCGACGCTGCATGGCCGTTAATGGTCGCATGGCCATTGGTTTCGGGAGCGGCGGAGGAACGATCAGCCGCGGAATCCGTTTTGCGGATCATTCGGCCCCCTTTCCCAGCCGACTCCAAGACACGCTGTCGCGCGACAATCTCGGAATCGACATGAGCACGGGCAGGTCCAGACTTTTTTCGACGTCGTCGGGCGTCTTCAAGGAATGGTCGCCATAGTCGGCCAACAGACAGATCAAAACGCTGCCCGACAACGCCAGAATCAGCCCCAAGCCGCCGACCAACAGCCGATTGGGAGTGGCCGCCTTCGCGACATACGTTGCCGGCTCGAGGATGTTGACGTTCGAAATCCGCTCCGCTTCCATTTGCTGATCGATGCGGGCCTGCTCGAGCTTCTCGGCATAAGTGCGATAGCTGGCTTCAGACAGATCGACTTGCCGCTGCGCCTGCGCGACGCTGCTCTCCTTGCTGTTCAGGTTCTTCACGCGATCGAGGGCCAAAGCGTGTTCGGCATCCAGTTTTGCGACTCGCGCCTGCAACGAGGCAAGATTCGCCTGCTCGGTCAGCCACGACAATTCCAATTGTTGATGACCCGGATGAACGGCCGTCGTCGATTGGGTGCGCTCCTTGGGCTGCTGATCGAGAGTCGCTTGCAGTTTTCTGATTTGCTCGTTCATCGCGACCATCAGAGGATGGTCGGCCGTATACTTCGATTGCATTTCCGATTGCGCGGCTTGCAACTTGAAAAGCGAATCGTGCATCAAGTCGGCCGCTTGGTTCGGAAATCCAACGACATCTTGCGTCACCACTTTGGCCGGCACCGTATCGAGCGCTCGCTTCAACGCCCCGACCTTCGCCTCGCTGGCGGCCAACTCGGATTGGGCCGCGCCCGATTGGGCCTCGATCGCGCGGACCTCGTCTTGAATCGTCAATTGCTGGCTTTCGATCGAATTCAGCCCGACTTGATTCTTGGCATCCCGCAACGCATCGTGAGCTTGTCGCAGTTTGTCTTGCAGCAACCGTTTTTGCTCGTCGAAGAAGCTATAAGATCGCTCGGTGCGATGCAGCCGCACATGCTCGCCGCGATAGGTTTCCACGACCGCGGCCACCACGCGTTGGGCGGCTTCCGGCGTCGCGCCCAAATAGCGAATGCCGATGACGCTCGTCTTCTTCGGCGTCCAAATCTCCAGAGCGTCGGCGAGCCGAGTGACCGCCCGCTCGTGATCCGTCACCGGCACGGCATCCAAGCTCGGCAATTTCCCGAGTGCGTCGCCGAGCCACTTGGACGGCTGCCGCAAGCCTTCGGGAAGATTCGCGCCGTCAGGACCATTCGAACGATTGAGAATCAACTCGGGCCCGACCAGATCGACGACCCGTTCGGCAATGTCGCGGCTTTTGAGAATCTCCAAGATCGAGTTGATTTCGTTCTCGCGCGATTCACTGACGGCGATGGTTTGGCCCAGCGTCGCCGTCGGATCCAAACTGACGCTTTCGCGGCCCAATCGCACGAAAAGTTTCGCTTCCGAGCGATAGCCCCGCGGCCAATACAGGATCACTGCCGCCGCGGCAGCCACGACCACGATGAACCAGCAAATGCCTTTTCCTTTGTGCCGCCAAAGCGATGACAACACTCCGCGAGAAGCGGGGGCCGGCCTCGAAGGTTGCTGATGCCGACGAATCACGACGAATATCCGAAAATTGCACAAAATAGGAAGATTGCATAGAACACTATAATAGGATGATTAGCATGAGTCTATAGTTTGGATAACATATGACGCCTTGCTGCATGTTAATATGCGTCATATAAGAAGAATATATATGGCCGCTTCTTGCCACAGCCACCGTATCGCCGAAGACATCGGCTCGCCCTTCAGCACGCAAAAAAAGTTGCGGACGCTGCTTGACAAAACACGATTATGTTTATAAAGTAACTGACCTTGTGTGGTCCGTCATGTTTTAGGGTTGTTTCGCTCGGCTGCAACACACTGCTGACTCCAATGACATCTCTCCCGAATCTCATTGCGATGCACTTCTCTCGCGGCTGTTCTTGTAGCCGCTGTTGTTGCAACCGCTGTTGTTGCTGACTCTGCCAGAGACCTCCGGCGATCTGTAGGGAACGGCCTCCGTGCCGTTCCGCCCGCGTGCCGTTCCGCAGCGCGACCTTTCCGTTGGAGTTCACGCTTTAGCGTGTGGCCGGCAGCACGGTGAAGCGTGAACTCCAACTTCGTCTGCCGCTTCGTGGTTCCGTCGCGATCCGCGCCGCCGGAACGCCACGGAGGGCGTTCCCTACAGCCACGGAATCTCGTTTCCAAAAATCGTTTCCGTTTCGAACCCAATCAAGGAGTGCATGATGTTGCCACAAGAAAACAAACTGCGGCCCCACCACAGATCGCCGACTCAGCGGCGCTGGCTGCCACGCTGCTCGATCTACTTGCCGCTGCTCGCCGCGCTCGCCGGTTGCGGCTCTTCGCAGAGCAACGATCGGCTTCCCGTCTTTCCGGCCGTCGGCAAACTCGTTTACGACGGCCGACCGCTTGCCGGCGCGTTTGTCGTTCTTCATCCCAAGAGCGCCGCCAACGGCAAAACCGCGCCCCGGCCACACGCTCAAGCCGCCGCCGACGGCTCGTTCACGCTCACCAGCTACGAATCGAGCGACGGCGCTCCGGCGGGAAATTACACCGTGACTGTCGAACTTCGCCCGCTTGTAAAACACGGCGGCGACATCACCGCCGGCCCCAACACACTGCCGCCGAAATACAGCCGCGCGGAAACGTCCCCCCTCATCGTGCAGATCGCGGAAGGGAGGAACGATCTGTCGGAACTTCGGATTAAGCAATGAGCCCTCGCAAAACCGCCGGGTCAGTCCGCGTTCCGCTCCGCCGCCCTCGCTTACGCTTCGGGTTAGTGTGGGCACGGCAGACCGCAGAACACCAACCCGAAGCGTTAGCGAGGGAGAATCGTCGAAACCTTTCACAGTGAATCGTCTTCCACCACTTTCACAAGGAGCTTTCGTCATGAAGAAAATTGTCAATGCCACCCGCCGCTCGCCGTCTCGCCCCGCCTTTACGCTCGTCGAGCTGCTGGTCGTGATCTCGATCATCGGCATTTTGATGTCGCTGTTGCTGCCGGCGATTCAGCGGGCCCGCTCGGCCGCCGAACGAACCCAGTGCGGCAACAGCTTGAAGCAACTCGGATTCGCGGCCTTGAATTTCGCCGCCAGCCAAAACTCGCTTCCCTCGAGCACTCGGCCCGCCGGCATCACTACCAAGCCGCGCATCGCCGGGCTGACGTTGCTGCTGCCGTTCATCGACCAGCAGGGAAAGTACAACGCCTACGATCAAACGAAAAACTGGTCCGACCCGGCGAACGTGCCGGTGACGAGCCAGAAAATTGCCACGTTTCTCTGCCCCTCGACGCCGAATCCCGACCGTCTCGACGGCGATCCGCAAGCTGCCACGTGGCAGCCGATCGTCTCCGTCACCGACTATTCGCCGACGATCGGCGTCGATCCGCGATTGGGATCGTCGGGCCTGGCTCTGGTCGACGATCAGACGATCTCGGTGTCGAGCGCCGGCATTCCCAACAGCGGCCTGATTCGCACGAACGAAACTTGCCGCCTGTCGGACGCGACCGACGGCCTGACCTACACGCTGGTGTACGCCGAATCGGCCGGCCGGCCGTTGGTCTATCGCCGCGGCGGCGTCGCGGTTTCGACCGACCCGACCGTCGCGAGAGTGAACGCCGGCGGCTGGTCGCGTCCGGCGAGCGACTTCAGCGTCGACGGCGCGAGCTACGATGGCTCGACCCTCTCCGGCCCCGCGCCGTTCAATACGACCAACGGCGAAAACGTCGGCGGCGAAACCTTCCCGTATCCCTACTACGGCTCCCAAGGCACCGCCGAAGCCTATTCCTTCCACCCGCTCGGCGCCAACTTCGTCTTCGGCGACGGCTCGGTTCATTTTCTAGCCGAGTCGATCGACATCGCGACGTTTGCAAGATTCGTATCGCGAGCGGATGGCCTGTCGAGCCCGTCACCGTAAGGGGACGAGGCCCTATGGACGAGTGTCGTAATGGAAGGCTACAGGCGACAGGACGCGCGAGTCCGCCTTCGGCGGACCGCTGCTTCGTACCTGTAGCCTGTAGTCTGTAGCCTGTAATCTGTAGCCTCCGAAGCGGCAGCGCACAGGGTAATCATCCCCACGGGGAAGCCGCCGTCACTGCTTCCGCGCCGCGGCTTTCGGCGGCCCGATGATTGTCTCTGGCGGGTCTTGCTCCGGCACTTTCAGTTCGCGGCGCAGGTCGTCGAGTTCCTTGTGCAGCGTCTTTCGCACCTCTGCATACGCCGGATCGTCGTAAACGCTTTTCATTTCGTGCGGATCGTTCTGCAGATCAAAAAGCTCCCAGTAGTTGAATTCCGGCTCGTAGAAATAGGCGAGCTTGTAGAGGGCGGTGACGATGCCGTAGTGGCGGGCGACGTCGTGGGGGCCGGGGTGTTCGTAGTAGTGGTAGTAAAACGCCTTCCGCCAATCGGCGGGCGTTTCGCCTTTCAACACCGGCACGAGGCTGCGGCCTTGCATTTCGGCGGGGATTTTTGCTCCGGAGCCGGCGGCGTCCAGAAATGTTTCGGCGAAATCGAGGTTCGACACGATGTCGGCGTTCACGCTGCCCGGCTTCGTCACGCCGGGCCAGCGGACGAGCAGCGGGGCTCGCAGCGATTCCTCGAAAATCCAACGCTTGTCGAACCAGCCATGCTCGCCGAGGAAAAAGCCCTGGTCGGAGGAATAAACGACGATCGTGTTTTTATCCAGCCCGGTGTCGTCGCAGATAATCGAGCAAGCGGCCGACGCTTTTGTCGATCGAGGCGATGCAGGCCAGGTAGTCGTGCATGTACGCGCTGATATTTCCAGCGCACGAGGTCGCGGCCTTTGAGATCGAGCTTGCGGAAGGCTTCGTTGCGCGGCTCGTAATAGGCGTCCCAGATTTTTCGCTGCTCGGCGTTCAGATCGGGCGGCGGGCGGAGCTTGAGGTCGAGCGCGTTCATCGTGCTGCGGATCATCATGTCTTGCTCGTGCTCGGCCTTGCCGCGGCCGGAATAGTCGTCGAACAGCGTGTCGGGCTCGGGAAACTTTTGGCCGTCGTAGAGGGCCAGATTCTCCAAGGCTGGCTCCCAATCGCGATGCGGGGCTTTGTGGTGGCACATCATCAGAAACGGCCGCGACGGATCGCGGCGATGGGCGAGCCAATCGAGCGTGTCGTCGGTGATGATGTCGCTGACATAGCCGGTGTGCGGCGTGCGGTGGCCGGCGGTGTTCAAGCCTCCGACAATCATCGGCGGATTGTAGTATTGGCCTTGGCCGGGAAGGATGTTCCAGTAATCAAAGCCCGTCGGGTCGCTTTCGAGATGCCATTTGCCGACGACGGCCGTCTGATAGCCGGCGTCGTGCAGCAGCTTGGGCATCGTGGTTTGCGAGCCGTCGAAGCGGCAATTCGTGTTGTTGTAGAAGCCGTTGGCGTGGCTGTATTTGCCGGTGAGCACCGACGCGCGGCTTGGCCCGCAGAGGGAATTGGTGACGAGGCAGCGGCGGAACAACATGCCGTCGCGGGCCAGGCGATCGATATTCGGCGTCTGATTGAAGCCGTAGCCATAGGCGCTGATGGCCTGATAAGCGTGATCGTCGGCGAAGATGAAGAGGATATTTGGACGCGCGGGCGCGGCGGCGGGCGGCCGATCGGCGGCACGCGCGGCGGCCACAAGGGAGCAGAGGCACGCGGCTAGGGCGAGGCTGAGTTTAGGCAGAATGCGCGGTCGCATGGATTGATCCTCGGTGGGAAGGGAACCGGGGCGCATTCTAGAATGGCTGAAATCTGGCCGCAACTTTTGCGACGCGATTGAACGCCCAACAACTGTTGTTTTCCGTAACCCAGGCATTTAACGCCTGGGGATCGCGGAAAAACGCAGGCTTTCCAGCCCGCTTCAACGGGCCGGCTAAAGCCCACGCGGGAAGCCCCGTGAACGGGGCTGGAGAACAACCGCCAATCTAACTCGCTCCCCAGGCGTGAACGCCTGGGCTAGAGAAACCATTCGCGCACGTCGTCGTCTCTTCGTTCTTCGTACCTCAAGCCTACAGCCTCAAGCCTCAAGCCTTCCGCCTGCGCCACTCACCTCGGGCTCGGCGATGACGATTGTGATGCGGGCGCGGTGCGGCGTTCGCGGGCGAAGCGGATGCCGCAGCCGCGCGGGGCGCTTCGGTCGTTGCCGGCTTCGCGCCTTTGAGGATGGCTTGCACGGCCGACTCGAGGTAGTTTTGCGTCACGGCGGCGGCGTTGCTGTTGTCGTCCATGCCGCCCATGTAGGCGATCTTGCGATTCGCGTCGAGGAGGAAGAATTCGGGCGTGGTCGTCGCGCCGTAGTCTTTGGCGATTTTTTGCGAGGCGTCGAACAGATACGGATAGGGGAACTTCTTTTGCTCGGCCCGCGTTTTCATTTTGGCGAGGCTGTCTTCCGGCACTTTGTTGACGTTGATCGCCACGACGGCCAGGTCGGCGGCGTGTTTCGTGGCGAAGGCGATGATCCGATCTTCATAGTCGGACGCGATCGGGCAGCTATTGCAGGTGAACACGACGACGACCAGCTTTTGCGATTTTAGATCGTCGAGCGAATGTTCTTTGCCGTCGGTGCCCGGCAGCTTTTTCCACGCGGGAGCGGCATCGCCGATGTTGAGGACGAGGTTGTATTGGCCGGCGGCGGCGACCTGAGCGGCGCGCGAGGCGAATAGCGAGGCGGCGAGAGCGAATGCGAGGCATATTCCAAGTCGTGGCATGTGGGGCTCCTTTCAGTTCTGTATCAACACAGCGCGGCAAGCAACGTTGGAGTTCAGCCTTCAGGCTGCCGGCGGGCGGCTGAAGCCTGAACTCCAACAACTATAACTCTACTTGTCGGTCGATTCGAGATGCGGGCGGACGGCGGCGGCGCGGATTTTGTAGCCGGCGGCGTTGTTGTGCAGGCGGTCGTGAAGGAACAGATCTTCGCGCGGCTTTCCATCGGGCCCCAAGAATTGGTCCCAGAGGTCGATGTAGTCGAGATTGTTTTGTTCGCTTGCGATGTAGTCCTTGATCAGCCGGTTGGCCTTCTTTTTGCTTGTCGGCCTGGCTCCAACGGATCGGGGCTGGGCGAGATCGAAGGATACGCGATCCGCGTGTCCGGCAACGCGGCGCGAACATTAGCAACGAACGCCTTGAAATCGGCGAAGACGGTTTGCGGCGATTTGCCGGCGTTGATGTCGTTCGTGCCGGCGAACAGCACGATCAGCCGCGGCTTGTAGGGGATGACGATCCGGTCGGCGAAGTAAACGCTGTCGGCCAGCTCCGAGCCGCCGAAGCCGCGGTTGATCACTTTTTGATCGGGAAAATCCGTCGGCGAGCGTCTTCCACATCCGAATGCTCGACGAGCCGATGAACAACACGGCCCCCTGCGGCGGCGGCGATTTCTTGTCGGCCGCTTCAAACGCTTCGATGTCTTTCTCGAACGCGTGCGATTTAGTTGCGGACTTGTCGGCGGCGCACGACGCGACGGCCGATGTGGTGACGAGCAGGGCCGCGAGTGCGAATCGGATAATGGAGCGGGGCATGGTGGGAATCGTGGGGTTGAGGTGAGATGATTGTAGCAGGCACTCTCCGCGTGCCGTCTGCGGGTTCGCGTGACGCATACGCACGGCGGCTACGGCACTCGGAGAGTGCCTGCTACTTTGCGCTTGCTTCGTGGAATGCCAAGTGTAGCATGACGACTGACCGTGCAGTTCGCAACTATTGGAGACGATCGATGACGCGATTCAAGGTGCCGTTGGCAGTTCGTTGGGCTTTCGTAGTCGCGGCACTTGTGTTGGCCGGCGCCGCGCGGGTTCGGGCGGCGGTTGAATTCGAGGTGACGCTCGATCCGGCGGCGGCGAAGCAAGCGATCAGCGGGCGGCTGTATGTGTTTCTTTCGCAACGGCCGTTGGTCGAGCCGCGCGATGCGGCGAATTGGTTCGCGCCGGAGCCGCTGTTTGGGATCGACGTGAAGGATTTTCAGCCAGGAACCGCTCGCCGGGTGAACGACACGGCCGACGGCTTTCCCGATCGGCTTTCAAAGCTGCCGCCGGGCAGATATCGGGCACAGGCGCTATTGGGGCACAACCCGGATTCCATTAGCCAAAGCCGCGCCCGGGCAATGCTTATAGCCGCGTCGTCGATGTCGAAGTTTCGGATGGGCCGGTGCAAACGATCGCGCTCCGGCTCGATCAGATCGTGCCGCCCAAGACGTTTCCGGATGTAAAGTGGGTGAAGGAAGTCAGCATCTCCAGCCAGTTGCTCGGGCGGTTTTTCAAACGCGAGGTGTTGCTGCAAGCGGCGGTGACGCTGCCGGCCGGATACGACGAACATCCCGAGCGGCGCTATCCGGTGATTTATGAAGTGACCGGGTTCAGCGGCAGCTATTGGGAATCGCTGCGCCAAAAATCGCCGCCGACGGCCGCCGCGGGCGAGACCGATTTCATTCGCGTGCTGCTCGATGGTCAGTGCGAATGGGGGCATCATGTGTATGCCGATAGCGCGACGAACGGGCCGCGCGGTTTGTCGCTGGTCGAGGAATTGATTCCGGAGATCGACCGGCGATTTCGGACGGTGGCGAAGCCGGCCGGGCGGTTCGTGGCGGGCCATAGTTCCGGCGGCTGGTCGAGCTTGTGGTTGCAGATTTCGCATCCCGATTTTTTCGGCGGCGTGTGGAGCAGCTCGCCCGATCCGGTCGATTTCCGCGATTTTCAGCAAGTCGATCTTTATGCGGAGCCGCCGCTGAGTTTGTATTTCGACGGCGAGGGGAAGCCACGGCCGATCGCTCGCAAAGGCGGCAAGCCGGTGTTGTTCTTTCCGTCGTTTGGCAAAATGGACGACGCGCTCGGCCGCGGCGGGCAGCTTCGTTCGTTCGAGGCGGTGTTCAGCCCACTGGAGCCCGACGGCCTGCCGCGCAAACTCTGGGACCGCACAACCGGGCGCATCGATCCGGAAGTGGCGCGAACGTGGGAGAAATACGACATCCGCTTGCAGCTCGAGCGGAACTGGAAAGACCTCGAACCGCGGCTGCGCGGCAAGCTGCACATCACTGTCGGCTCGCTCGACACGTTCTATCTCGACGGCGCCGTGCTGCGGCTGGCCGATTCGCTGAAGCGACTGGGCAGCGACGCGGAGATCACGATCGTCCCCGGCGCGGATCACGGCACGATTCTCTCGGCCGATTATTTTCACCGCGTGCGGCGACAGATGACGGCGGCGTTCAATGCGGCGACGAAGTGAGCAGCCGACGCGCGAAACCGCAAGCGAGACGTAGCGGGTGCGACAGTTTGTGAGCGGCAAGGCGCTAGCCGCCGGTTATTTTGGTCGCGGCATAGCATTCGACCGGCGGCTAGCGCCTTGCCGCTCACCCCGACGATCACGCCGTCCGCTCCAATTCCGCCTCCTGATTCAGCTTGTTGTAGAGCGTCTTCAGGCTGATGCCGAGTTCTTCGGCCGCCTTCGGCTTGTTGCCGCCGTTGCGGTCGAGGGCCTGGTGGATGGCTTGCATTTCGATTTCGCGCAGCGTCAGGCGGCCGGCGGCGTTGAACTGCGGCTGCCGTGGACGCTTCGAATGTCAAACGGTCGGGCAGATGCTCGACCGTGATCGGCAGCGTGTCGCAGAGGATCGCGGCGTGCTCGATCACGTTGGCCAGCTCGCGGACGTTGCCGGGCCAATTGTGCGGCCTTAAGCAACTCCATCGCCTCGGGCGAAAACACTTCGTCGTCGGGCCGGACGTGCGGCCGCGAACGCGGCCAACAAATGCCGGGCCAGCGGGCCGAATGTCCTCGATCCGTTCGCGCAGCGGCGGCAGCTGAATCTCGAACGTGTTGATGCGGAACATCAGGTCTTCGCGGAACTCGCCCTTCGCGACCATTTCTTCCAGGTCGCGATGCGTCGCGCAGACGACGCGCACATCGACGGTGAGCGATTCGTTCTCGCCGACGCGGCGAATCTCGCCGCTTTCGAGCACGCGCAGCAGCTTGGCCTGCATCGCCTTGGGCAGTTCGCCGATCTCGTCCAGAAACAGCGTGCCGCCGTTGGCCACTTCGAACAGCCCGACGCGATGCTCGTCGGCCCCGGTGAAGCTGCCCTTGCGATGGCCGAACAGTTCGCTTTCGATCAGGCTCTCCGGCAGTGCGCCGCAGTTGATCGCCACGAACGGCATCGTCGGCGCGCAGGCTCTGGTCGTGCAGCGCGCGGGCGACCAGTTCCTTGCCGGTGCCGGTTTCGCCGAGGATCAGCACGGTGGAATTCGTCGGCGCAACCTTGGCGATCAGCTGGCGCACGCGCTCCATCGCCGGCGATTCGCCGACCAGTTGCGCTCGGCCCTTCGACCCGTTCGAGCCGCCGCTTGAGCGCGCGATATTTGTTCGTCAGCTCGCGCTTCTCGGCGACGCGCGTCAGCAGCGCTTCCAGCTCGAGCCAGCTTGCAGGGCTTGGTCAGATAGTCGAACGCGCCGTGGCGCAGCGCGGCGATGGCCGTGTCGAGCGACGATTTGCCGGTCAGCACGACGGCCTCGGTGTCGGGCGAAAGCTCCTTGGCCTTGCGCGATGACCTCGATGCCGGTGAGGCCCGGCATGTCGAGATCGACCAGGATGCAGTCGTAGCGTGTTGCGCTCGAGCGCGGCGACGGCGGTCAGGCCGTCGGGGCAGACGGTCACCTCGTGCCCCATGCGGGGCAGCTCGATGCTCATCAGTTCCTGCAGCGAGCGTTCGTCGTCGGCGAACAGCAGCTTCAGTCGTTTACGCGGCTTGGTAGCGATGGTGCTCTCCTTGTGCGAATCGTGCGAGCGTGGTTCGGCCAGCGGCAACGTGACGCGGAATTGCGAGCCTTGGCCCGGCCCGTCGCTGGTGGCTTCGATCTGGCCGCCGTGATCGGCGACGATGCGATAGACGATCGACAGGCCCAGGCCGGTCCCCTGCCCGCCGCGCTTGCGGGTGAAGAACGGCTCGAACAGATGCTCGAGCACTTCGTCGGTCATGCCGCAGCCGTTGTCGGTGAACGCCATTTCGGCGAAGCGGCCGTGCGGCGTGCAGATTCGATCGTGAGCAGTGCCGCCCGGATCGACGGCTGTCCAGGGCGTTGGTGATCAGGTTCAGCACGACTTGCTTGATCTCCTGGCGCGTTGACCGCCGCGATCGACGGGCTCGCCCGGCGGAAAGCGAATCTGCTTCTTCTGATACTTGCCCAGGTGGCCGACCATGTCGATCACGCCTTGGACCAGTTCGCGCAGATCGGTCGTCTGCTGCTTGCACGTCGCCGAGGCGGGAGAAATCGAGCAGCTTTTCGGTGATTTCCTTGCAGCGGAAGGCCTCGGTCTGGATCATCCGCAGATAGCGGCGAACGAGCTCCGATTGCTCGCTGTCGCCGGGCGCGATTTCCGCCAGCCGGCCTTCGAGCGATTCGGCGCACATCGCGATCGACGCCAGCGGATTGTTGATTTCGTGGGCCACGCCGGCCGCCAGAAAGCCGACGCTGGCCAATTGCTCGCTGCGCACGACTTGCTTGGTGCGCACTTGCACCTGGCGGTCGAGGTCGTCGCGAATGGCCTGAAAGCGGGCGGTCATGTCGTTCAGCGCGCCGGCCAGCTCGGCCATTTCGTCGTTGCTGTCGAGTTGAATGCGATAGCCGAAATTGCCCGCCGCCACGATTCGCGAGCCCTCCATCAGCACCCGCAGCGGCCGGAACACCCAGCGATAGAACAGATGCACGAACAGCGCGAACGTCGCCAGCGCCAAGAGCGTTGTCACCCAAGTCAAGATGATCAGCGTGCGATAGCGGCTGCGAACTTCGCCGACCAAATCGTGGATTCGCGCATGAAGAAAGCTGGGCAGCTTGCCGGCGAGCGATTGCGCCAAATCGAGCCGCGAATTGAGCCGCTCGACGCGCTTCGCGTCCAACGGCCACGCCGACGATTCGCCGAGATCGGCCAGTTCGGCGATCGTCTCCCTCATGCTTGCAACGACGGCTTGTTCGCTGCTGCGATCGGCGATCAGCAGGTCGTCTCGGTCGTTTTGATCAAGTTGATTGCAATAGTCTTCGAAGGCCGATTGGACGGCGTCGAAATTCGTGCGAAACCGATCGCGGGCCGCATCGAGATCGAGCGCCTGCTGCGAATCGGTGGCGTCGGTTTGGCTGGCAGGCACCGGCGCGGTGACGCTGACGCGCAAGTCGCTAACTTTTTGCGCCAGTTCCGTGGCCAGCGGCAACTCGTCGGCCCGATTGTGCAAACTGCGCACGAGGCTGCGATAGGCGTAGACGCCCAGAAACCCGCTGGTCAACAGCGTGGCCACCAGCGCGGTCAACAGACCGACGCCGACGAGCAATTTATTGCGAATGGGCCACTTGGCCAACACGGGCGACCTCCATGTCGCGGTGGGCTTGTCGCGCTGCGGATGTGCGCGGCGGAATCGATTGTGGGAATTCGCCGCGCGCCTTGCCGCATCGGCGACGGGACTGCTATTGCCCGCTGGCCCGGCATCTTCGGCGGACCCTTGGGCTCCGAAGTGTAGCACGATGCCGGAAGAGGTCCAAGATCATCCGCAATGCTTGCCTGAATTGCATGGCCAGCCTAACATAACGATTGATTTTGCATCGAATCAGGACAACGCCATGGTCGAAATTCCGAACAACCCGCAGCAAGCAGCCGCCCCGACAACATCCAGCCCGGCCGCAGCGGCGCCCCCGTCGCCGGAAGTTCTCAAAGCAGCCCTAAAGGCATTCAAGAAGCGGATGAAACTAACGCAACTCGACGACGAATCTCGAGTCGGCCGCAGCCCGATGAGCGGCGGCCAAAAGTCGTCGATTGCCGCCATCACTCCCCCCGATCAATACCCCCGCGCCGTTTGGGACGAGCTTGTCAAGCAAGGCAAGCTGACGAGTGCGAGTCATGGGATGTATGGGCTGGCGTAGGGGTCGGGGGTCAGGGGACAGGGGAAGAAGAGCGGAGCGACGCGCGAAGCCGCAAGCGCGATTCATCATCGAACGGCGTAGTGAGGCGCGATTACGGTTTCGCGCGTTTTCTGACCTCTGACCTCTGTCCTCTGACCTCTGACCTCTGACTGCTAAATCATGTAGTACAGCGGTTCGCTCTTGGCCTCGAAGTCGCTGCGGTGCAGGCCGTTCGCGCAGGCGTGGGGGCCGACCAGTTCGTAGGCGCGGCGGACGGCTTCGATCGTTGACGAGCCGGGGGCCGTCTTGTCTTCGAGCAGCACGCGATCGGCGGGCAGCAAATCCTGGAAGTGCAGGTTCGCCATCGCTTCGGCGAAATCGGGGCGAACGCCGCACAGCAGCACGATCACGCCCCGGTCGTTCATGTCGGAGAGAAACTGCTCGAACAGCTTCATGCAAACCATGTCGGGATTGCGAGTGCGCTTCATTCGCAACACGATCACCTTGGCGCCGGGAATCGCAGGGCTGGCTTCGGTTCGCTGCCGCAGTTTGTCGAACGACGATTCAAGCTCCGGCGCCGCGCCGAAGAACAATTCTCCTTCCACGTCGAACAAAACCATTGCCGTGCATGGCTCGTCGCTCGGCTGGCGGTCGCGGACGACTCGGTCGGCGCCGACGGTCAATTCGGTCACCTTAAGCCGGGCCGCGCGGGGCACATACATGATGAACGACAGCATCGTGCCGACCAAGATCGAAAACTCGACGCTCAAAAACACCGCCGTCGAAGCCGTCGCCAGCACGAGAATCGCGTCGTACCGTGAAGTGCGCACCGCGAAGCGCAGCCGCGGCCAATCGACCAGCCCGTAGGCGGTGATGAGCAAGATACCGGCGAGCGCGGCTTTCGGCACATACGCGGCCAGCGGCGCGAACGCCAGCACGATCAGTGCGGTCGTTGCGGCGGCAAACACGCCCGACCAGCGCGTTGCCGCGCCGGCGTTGAAATTGATCGTCGAGCGCGTCAGCGAGCCGGAGCCGGGCAGACATTGAAAGAATCCGCCGGTGACGTTGGCCAATCCTTCGGCGAGACATTGCTTGTTGTAGTCGAGCTTTTCGCGCGTCTGGATGGCCAGCGACTTGGCGACCGCCAAGGCTTCCAACAAGCCGAGCAAGGCGATCGCCACGGTGCTGCCGCTCATCTCGTGCAGCCATTCGAATTTGAACGTCGGCACATGCAGCGTCGGAAATCCGCGCGGCACGTCGGGAACCGCCGCTACCAGAGGGTGGCCACCGACGCCGGGCTCCGTCCAGCCGAGAGCGTGCGTCAGCGTCGCCGCCAGAATCAACGCCAGCAGCATGTCGAGCCGCGGCAAATGATATTTGCGCACGATCCGCCGAAAAAACAGCACCAAAACCGTCACGCCCGCTCCGATGCCGAAGCAATACGGATTCCAAGGTCCACCGTGGCTCATCGACAGCCAGACGCGGTAAATCAGCGGCTGATGGCCGGTCCCCTGATGCGCGAGGCCGAACAAATCGTCGATCTGGCTAATCGCGATCAGCAATCCGGCCCCGGCCATGAAACCGAGCACGACCGACTCGGAGATGTATCTAGTCAGATCGCCCAATTTGAATAGCGCAATCGCGATTTGAACGGCGCCGACCATCACGGCCAGCAAAAACATCGCCTCGAAAATCTCGCCGCGCGCGTTGGGATCGAGAAACGCCAGCGCGCTGAACACGACCAGCGAAATGGCGTTCGTCGGGCCATTGATCAAATACGCCGACGAGCCGAAAATCGCCCCGACGGCGGTCACCACGATCGCCGAATAGAGGCCATAGCGGGGATCGACATGGGCGATCAGCGCATAAGCCATTGCCTGGGGAACGGCGATCGCCGCCACGGTCAGACCGGCAATGACATCGCGGCGCAATCGCTCGGCGTCGTACCCACCGCGGCGAACGGCGGGGAGCTTTTTCGTCGAAGCCGGAGCGTCGGAAATGGTGGCCATTCGAGGTCGATCGGGTTCTGAAGCGGAGGCGCGTTCTTTATAATGTTTATCGGTTTAATGATTATTATCGGATGAGGGCCGGCTTGTCTATAACCGGACGAGAAATATGGTATTTCAGGCTGGATCGGCGAACCATAGCGTCCTTTTGCACCTGATCCAAGACCACCCGCGGGCGAACCTCGGCCTCGCCGTTGGTTCGGCGTTAAACGAGCCGGCCCGGGGGTGGCCAGAAACGAGTAGTGGAATTGGCCGCCGGCCTGTACGATTGTCTATGGTTTCCGGCCGCCCCGCCGCTGATCCGTATTTGCACGGGTGCTGTCATTTCGGCCCCAGCCGACAATAGGAGAATTCGTTTGGCTGTTCACCCCTCTCGCTCCGACCAATCTTCCCGCACGCCCCTGTCGGAAGAGCCGCTGATCGCCGTGTTCGTCGATTTCGAGAATCTGGCGATCGGCGTTCGTGACATGAAGGCCGGCAAGTTTCAGATTCAGTTGGTCCTCAAGCGGCTGCTCGAAAAGGGGCGGATCGTCTACAAACGGGCCTACTGCGATTGGAGCAACTACCACGATTCGCTGCGCGAATTTCACAGCCAGGGAATCGAGCTGATCGACATCCCGCAGAGCAAGATGAGCGGCAAGAACAGCGCCGACATCCGGATGGTCGTCGACGCGCTCGATCTTTGCTATTCGAAGCAGCATATCGACGTCTTCGCTTTGATCTCGGGCGACAGCGATTTTTCGCCGCTGGTGTCGAAGTTGAAGGAGAACAACAAGCGCGTGCTCGGCTGCGGCGTCAAGAGTTCGACCTCCGACTTGCTCATCGCCAACTGCGATGAATTCATCTATTACGACGACCTGATTCGGGTCGCGAAGCGAACCCAATCGAAAGCGGCGCCGAAGAAGGAAGGCGTGCCGGCTTCGAAAACGGACAAGAAGCAAGAGGCATCCGACCGCGTGCTGGAAGTGTTCCATTCGATCGAACAGGATTACGACCCGCTGTGGGGCTCGCTGCTCAAACAGGCGATTCGCCGCGTGTTTCCGGGTTTCAACGAAGGCTACTATGGCTACCGGAGCTTTTCCGAAATGCTGGAAAGCATCCGAGACCAAGGGCTGATCGAGTTGGAATACGACGAGAGCCGCGGGAATTACAAAGTCAGATTGACGAAGGAGAAAGAGACGGAAAACGGCAAAGAGAAGGAAAAAGACAAATCGGCGGCAACGACGCCAGATCGAACGGAAGAAGGAAAACCTACGAGAAAGCGTGGCGAAGCGGAGGAAGAGGAGAAAGCGTGAAGGATCCGGTTTGTGGGATGACGGTCGATCCGCAGCGGGCGGCCGCCGTTGTCGAGCATCAAGGGCAAAAGTTCTTCTTTTGCTCCAATGGCTGCGCCGAAAAGTTCCGTGGCGATCCGAATCGCTTTGCAAGTCCGCCGGCGGTGCATCAGATTCAATTTGCTCCGCAGCAGGTTGCAAATCCGGTTGCGCCCGTGGCCGCGGGCACGCAATACACTTGTCCGATGCATCCGGAGATCGTGCGCGATGGGGCCGGTTCGTGCCCGATCTGCGGCATGGCATTGGAACCGATGGTGCCGACGGCGGCCGAAGAGGCGAATCCAGAACTCGTCGATATGACGCGCCGGTTTTGGGTCTGCGCGATTCTGACGGTGCCGCTGTTTCTGATTGCGATGGCCGAGATGCTTCCCGGCAATCCGCTTGGCCGGCTGATTGGCCCGACGGTTGCCGCGTGGATCAAATTCATTCTCGCGACTCCCGTCGTGCTGTGGGGCGGCCGGCCGTTTTTCGAGCGCGGCTGGGCATCGATCGTGCGGCGCAGTCCGAATATGTTTACGTTGATCGCGATCGGCGTGGGCGTAGCGTTTTTTTACAGCGTGGCGGCGCTGCTGATTCCCGCGACGTTTCCAGAGGCGTTTCGCGACGAGCATGGCCAGGTTGCCGATTATTTTGAAGCGGCCAGCGTCATCGTCACTTTGGTTCTCGTCGGCCAGGTGTTGGAACTCCGCGCTCGCAGCCAAACCAGCGCCGCGATCGAAGCGCTGCTCGGATTGGCGCCGAAGACGGCCCGGCTGGTGCATGACGAGGGGGCCGAAATCGACGTGCCGTTGGAAAGTGTCCAGCGAGAGAATCGGCTGCGCGTTCGGCCGGGCGAAAAAGTGCCTGTCAACGGGACGATTCTGGAAGGCTCGAGCTCGATCGACGAATCGATGGTCACCGGCGAATCGATTCCGGTCGAAAAGCGCGCCGGCGACACGGTGATCGGCGGCACGCTGAACGGCACCGGCGGATTCTTGATGCGGGCCGAGCGAGTCGGCAGCGAAACCTTGTTGGCGCAGATCGTGCAATTGGTCGGCGAGCGCAGCGCAGCCGGGCGCCGATTCAAGGGTTGGCCGACAAAGTTGCCGGGTGGTTTGTGCCGGCCGTTGTGCTCGTGGCGATTGCAACGTTCGTCGTTTGGAGTCTTGTCGGTCCCAAGCCGGCGCTGGCTTATGCGGTGGTCAATTCGGTCGCCGTGTTGATTATCGCTTGCCCTTGCGCGCTCGGGTCTGGCCACGCCGATGTCGATCACCGTCGGCATGGGCCGCGGCGCGACGGCGGGCGTGCTCATCAAAGATGCCGAATCGCTCGAATTGTTCGAAAAAGTCAACACGCTGGTCGTCGATAAGACAGGCACGCTCACCGAGGGCAAGCCGCGGTTGATTTCGATTGTTCCGGCTCCGGATCAGAAGGAAGACGAGATTCTCCGTCTGGCGGCCAGCTTGGAGCGCGGCAGCGAACATCCGCTGGCTGCGGCGATCGTGAGCGGCGCGCAGGAGCGTGGCTTAGCGTTAGCTCACGTCGATGATTTTCAATCGCACATCGGCCGCGGCATCTCCGGCACGATCGGCGGGAAAAAACTGGCAATGGGCAATCGTCCGCTGATGGACGATCGCAAGATCGCTCTCGGCACGCTTGCCGACGAAGCCGAGCGACTTCGCCGCGACGGTCAAACTGTGATGTTCCTTGCCATCGACGGCAAAGCGGCCGGTCTCATTGGCGTAGCCGATCCGATCAAGGGCAGCACGGCGGAAGCCATCCAATCGTTGCGCGAATGCGGCGTTCGCATCGTAATGCTAACCGGAGATAGCCGCACGACGACCGAGGCGGTCGCGAAAAAACTCGGCATCGATTCCGTGGAAGCCGAAGTGTTGCCCGAGCGAAAGATCGAAGTCGTCAAACGCTTTCAACAGCAAGGCCGCGTCGTCGCGATGGCCGGCGACGGCGTGAACGACGCTCCCGCGCTGGCCCAAGCCGACGTCGGCATTGCGATGGGCACGGGCACGGACGTGGCCATGCAAAGTGCCGGCGTGACGCTGGTGAAAGGAGATTTGCTCGGAATCGCCCGCGCGAGAAGCTCAGCCAGGCCACGATGCAGAACATCCGCCAGAACCTGTTCTTCGCATTCGTCTACAACCTGCTCGGAGTGCCGATTGCCGCCGGCGTTCTGTATCCTGTTTTCGGACTGCTTCTCAGTCCGATGATTGCCGCCGCCGCGATGAGTTTTAGCAGTGTCTCCGTCATCACCAACGCGCTGCGACTACGCCATCTGCCGCTATGATTGAATTCTGGCGGAGTGGTCCGACTTGCGGAATTCGGAGCGGTAAACCGGCCGGCCGTTCAAGCGCATGCGGCGCTCGAAGTGGGTGCGATAGTCGAGGTCGTGCTCCGGCTGCTGCTCGGCAACCGGCAGCGGGCCGTTCAAGCGCGTTGCGCGGGCCAGTATCTCCAGCGTCTCGTTGAAATATTCTTCGACATCGGTCCAAAAGTGCAACGTGCCGCCGGGGAGCAGTGTGCGCTCGATGTTTCGCAGAAATGGCTCGGTCAGCACGCGGCGCTTCTTGTGCTTTGCTTTCCACCACGGATCGGGAAAGTAGACATGCACCGCCGTCAGACAATTGTCCGGCAGGAGTTCGGCGAACACACGGCGCGCGTCGCCTTGCACCATTCGAGCATTGGCCAATTCACGCTGCGCCAAACGGCCGGCCGCGAATCGGGCATAACGAACGGCTAGCTCGATGCCGAGAAAATTGTGCTCCGGACGCGCCGCGGCCGCGCCGGCAAGAAACAGCCCCTTCCCGCAACCGGCCTCGACTTCTAGCGGCGCTTCGCGATCAAAGATCGCGCCCGCATCCCACGGCCGCGGAAGCGCGTCGAACGCCAAAAAGTGGCCCGAGAGGTCGAGAGCCGGATCGAGTTTGCGAAGTGCGCGACGGCCCATGAAGAAGGGGCGAGGGGTTAGGGGCGAGGGGCGAGGGAAGCAACGAGGATGACGACTCCGTCGCCGCTTCGCAGGATTACGCGTCGGGCGGGGTGGCGGGTTTCAGTTCGACTTTGTGGCCGCGCCAGGCTCGGAACATGCTCACGGCAATCGGCAGCAAGCTGACGACCACGATCAGCAGGACCACTTGCTCGAAATGTTCGCTGACGAACTTGATGTTGCCGAGCCAATAGCCGGCCAGCGACATCAACATCACCCATCCAATCCCGCCGACGATATTATAGATGGCAAACCGCCGATAGCCCATCCGGGCAACGCCCGCCACGAACGGCGTAAACGTCCGTACGAACGGCGCGAATCGCGCGAGCACAATCGCCTTGCCGCCGTGCCGCTCGTAAAACGCCTTGGCCGCGAGCAGATGCTCATGCTTGACGAACCGCAGCCGACCCTTTTCGAACACATGCGACTCCATCTGCAAACCCAAATAATAATTCACCGCATCGCCGATAACCGCGGCGGCCGATAGCGCGACGATCAGCCAACCGATTTCGAAAACGCCTTGGCTACTGAGAAACCCGGCCGCGAACAGCAGCGAATCGCCCGGCAAGAAGAAGCCGACCAGCAGCCCCGTTTCGCTAAAGATGATCCCCATCAGAATCAAGTAGCTGACCCAAACGGGCCCGCCAAGATTCACCAACTGCCGAAGATTTTCCGGCTTGGCGAGGCCGATGAGCCAGCGGATGGAGTCGAGCATGCGGAAGGGGGCGAGGGACGAGGGACGAAGAATTGCAATGCAAGGCGGTGGGTAAGGATAGCAGAATCAACGGCTCGCGGCACGACCGATTCGCCGCTGCCGTTACCGATTCTTCTTCCCCTCGCCCCTAGTCCCTCGCCCCTATTCCGGCAACGGCTGCCCTCTTGTTTCTGGCAAGAACGGCAGCACGACCAGGCCGACGAGGAAAATCGAGCACATCGTCAGTCCCGCGCCGCGGAGCGGTTCAGGGTTGTTTTTGAACAGGGCGCTGGTGGTCAACTCCCCCAGCACCAGCGGTCCGGTGCAGGCCACGAATCGGCCGACGTTGTAGCAGAACGACGTGCCGGTGCTGCGCAGGCGAGTCGGAAACAGTTCGGGAAAATAGACCGCGTAGCCGCCGAACAGCGACAACTGGCAAAAGCCCATGATCGGCACCAGCCAAAACACGTCGCGAAATAGCACCAACGGTCCGATGGTCACGGTCGTCGAACTGGTGAACGTAAAAGCGCAGCCGGTGCTGACCATCGCCGCGATCAAGCAAATCGCAAACGTCGGCCGCCGCCCGATCCAATGAGACACATAGCTGAACGAGTAAACGCCCAAGAATGCCCCGAGGTTGAACACGATCGAGGAAATTCCCGCCCAGAGCATCAAATGCCACGACATTTGCTTGGTTCGCTGAACGACGCGAGCGATGTTGTCGGGAATTGACGCCGGCGCCAAAGCGCCGCCGGCTTCGCTGCTGCCAGCGGCGCCGGGCGAAATCGGCTCCAAATACGCCGTGCGCCGCTTGCGTTGCTCCGGCGTTTGTTTCGCTCGCCCGTGCTCGGGATCGGGCTGGTCGAGACGGTTCAACACCGCTTCGGCGGAGACCGGTTTTCCGGCGCGGTGAAGCTGCCGCGCGGTGGCATACAACAGTCCGGCATCGTCCTTGGCGTCGTTTTTGTCGTCCTTCTTGTCGTCGCTTGGGCTAAGCAAGTCGCCCGGCTGAAACTTGTCGCTGAATGCGTCTTTACTCCTTGGATCGGAAATCAGATCGATTTTTTGCGGATCGGCAATCAGCGCGGCGACGAAGCGGCGATCGGCTTGATCGTCGCCTTGGCGCGGGCCTGGTCTTTGTAATAGTTCTGAAAAATCTGGCGATTCAAGTCGAAGCTGTAAAAGCCGATGGCCCACAGCCCGACGACGCCGGAGGCAGCCAACAGCATTCCGCCCAAAGCCCGGCGCCGCCAGCGCGGATCGCCGAACAATTCACGGTAGGAACCAAGCTGTTGATGGGCGGTGCCGACCGCGATTTTCTTCCAGCGATCCGGCTCTTTCAATCGTCGCTGGATCAGCACGACCAGCAAAGCAGGAATCGTTCCCACCAAAAACATCAACCGCCACGAGTTCAAATGAACGCCGAATAAATCAAAGCCGTGCCATTCGACGCTGAATAGTCCGATACCGATAAATGCCGCGGAGACGTTTCCCACGGCCGACAGCGCTTGGAGCAAGCCCAAGGCAAACGGCCGAGCGCGGTCGGGCATCACTTCCGCCACCAGCGACACGCCGACGGCAAACTCTCCGCCGACTCCGAGACCCGTGATGAATCGATACGCCGCGAAATCCCAAAACGTAACCGAAAACGCGCTCAACCCCGTGCAAAGCGAATAGACCAGAATCGTCAGCATCATGGTTCGGGCTCGTCCGATCCGATCGCCGAGCACGCCGAACGCCAGCCCGCCGGTTGCCCAGCCGACCATGAACACGCTGGTGGCGATCGTGCTCCACTGCGTCGGATCGCGCCCCGTGCCGGCCAGCAATTCCTTCATCGCCGGCATTCGAGCCAGGATGAACAACTGCTGATCGAGGCAATCGAACATCCAACCGAGCGACGCAACCAGCAGCACGAACCAATGGTAGCCGCTCAGCAGCCGATACCAGGGGACATCCGAACGTTCGGCAGAGATTAGTGTCGGCCCGCCAAAGAATTCCGCCATTGTCGAGCAACCTCCCGAAGAATCCGATTCCGCCGATCAGAAAGGCATATCTTACGCGAGCGGCCGACCCGGTGCCACTGGCGACCCGGATCCGGCTGGGTGTCTTCGGTAAGAATCTCACGCGGAGACGCGGAGACGCGGAGAGGACGGGAGAATCAAGAGCGGTATTGCCGTTCGTGCTGAAGGTGCCGACGGACGCTGTTCGCGCGAGCCCCGTTTACGGGGCTTTCCGCGCAGCGGTGGCAGGCCCGCCCTTTTAGGGCGGGTTTCGTGGGCGCCGGAGTTCGCTTGTTGAGCCCCGTTCACGGGGCTTCTCGGTGCGAGGGCTTTAGCCGTTTGCAGCTAATCGGTGCAAAACAACACGAACGACGATTCGGCTCAAGCCCAACAGCGAGAAGCCCGTGAACGGGGCTGCGGAAAATCGATCCCTGCTGCCTCTTTACCCGTCATAAATGACGGGCCTACTACCGCTTCGCGGAAAGCCCCATGAATGGGGCTGGGTCGGTCATTCGCCGACTACGATGGAATCGGTGCACCCACTGATGCGCAAGGGTTTTTCGTTGGCGGCCTGGAGTTGTTTACGAATGGCCTTTCTCGGGATCCGTCTGCGTCGCTCGCCCGGTTTCGACACGCGTGATTCGGCCGTCTTCCATCGTCGCGATGCGGTCTCCAAACGGAAAGACGCGGTTGTCGTGCGTCACCACGGCTACGGCTCGCGTCGGCGACACGGCCACCTGATGCATCAGTTCCATGATGCGATGGCCGTTCTCGGCGTCGAGCGCGGCCGTCGGTTCGTCGCACACCAACAGCGACGGCTCATGCACCAGTGCACGGGCAATTGCCACGCGCTGAGCCTGTCCGCCCGATAGCTCGTGGGGCAAGGCGTTCATCCGATCGGCCAGCCCGACGATCGGCATCAGCGTTTTCGCCTTTGCCACTGCTTTGCGCCGCGGCCAACCGGCGATCAACAGCGGCACGGCGACATTCTCGGCAGCCGTCAGCGCCGGCAGCAGATTGTATTGCTGGAACACGAAGCCGATATTCTTGCCGCGAAAGTTGACTTTTTGTCCGCCTGACATCTTCGGCAGATTCGTCCCGAGCACATGCACGTCGCCGGCAGTCGGATCGAGAATGCCGGCGATGACCGATAGCAGCGTCGTTTTGCCGCAACCGCTGGGGCCAACGAGCAGCGTCAATTCGCCGTAGGGAATATCAAGATCGACGCCGCGCAGGGCCATCACCAGCGAGTTGCCCGCGCCAAATTGCTTCGTCACGCCGCGGCAGCGCACGGCGGCTTGGCCGCTGCGGGAATCGCTCAGGACGGAGTTGGCAATGGAGGAAGACAAAGGGTGAGGGTGAGTGGGTAGGGGACGAGGTACGAAGAATGCGCAAACGGGTCGAATTGGCGTCGGGGCAAGTGTAACATGGATGGCACGGCAACCAAGTCCCGACAACACCACTTTGACCCATGCAGCCCCTGCCGGACAACGCGAATCCTTCCCGCACCATCTTGGATGTGGTCCAGCGCTATTGGGGTTACGACACGCTGCGGCCGTTGCAGGCGGATGCGATTTCCGCGGCACTGGCTGGCCGCGATTCGCTGGTCGTGATGCCGACCGGCGGTGGAAAGTCGCTTTGCTATCAAGTGCCGCCGGCCGTGGATGACGGGATCGATGTCGTCGTCTCGCCGCTGATCTCGTTGATGAAGGATCAAGTGGACGGATTGCGCACATGCGGGTATCCGGCGGCGTGCGTTCATAGCGGGATGACGCAGGAAGAGCGGCACGAAGTCGAGGCCGGCATGGCGGCCAAAAAGTTTCGGCTGCTGTTCGTCGCTCCCGAACGGGCGATGTCGCCGTGGTTCATGCAACTTGTCGATCAGCTCGAAGTTCGCCGGTTTGCGATCGACGAGGCGCATTGCATCAGCCATTGGGGCCACGATTTTCGGCCCGAGTATCGCCAAATGGCCGTGCTGCGGAAGCGGTTTTCCAGCGCGAGTTTTCATGCTTTCACCGCGACGGCCACGCCGCGCGTGCAAGGCGACATCGTCACGCAGCTTGGCCTGCGCGATCCGGCCATCTTGATCGGCTGCTTCGATCGGCCGAATTTGATTTATCGCATCGTGCCGCTCGTGGATCGCGACGCGCAGGCGCTGGAAGTCGTGCGGCGGCACCCGAACGAAGCCGTGATCGTCTATTGCATCAGTCGGCGCGAAACGGAATCGATGGCCGGGATGTTGAAGGACAACGGCATTCGAGCCGAGCCGTATCATGCCGGATTGTCGCCCGAGGCCCGGCATCGCACGCAAGAGAAATTCGCCGAAGAGCGGATCGACGTGGTCGTCGCCACGGTGGCGTTCGGCATGGGCATCGATCGGAGCAACGTCCGCTGCGTGCTCCATGCCGCGATGCCGAAGTCGGTCGAGCATTATCAACAGGAAACCGGCCGCGCGGGCCGCGACGGCCTCGAGGCGGAATGCGTGCTGCTGTATTCGGCGGCCGACGCGATGCGCTGGGAATCGCTGATGGAGAAATCGGCCGAAGGATCGGAAAATCCCGAAGCGCTGATCGCCGCGCAGAAACGGCTGATCCGGCAGATACAGAGCCTGTGCAACTCGCCCGTCTGCCGGCACAAGGCGCTCTCCGAGTATTTCGGCCAATCGTATGAGCCGACGAATTGCGGGGCCTGCGATTTCTGCTTGAACGAAGTCGAAGGACTGGAAGACGGCACGGTGACGGCACAAAAAATCTTGTCGTGCGTCGCGCGAACCGGCGAGCGATTCGGCGTGAAGCACGTCGTCGACGTGCTGGAAGGCGCGAACACCGAGCAAATCCGCAAGTTCAAGCACGACCAGCTTTCCACGTACGGCCTGCTGAAAGAAATGCCGCGGAAGCAGCTTCAGAGCATGGTCTATCAACTCGTCGATCTGGGACTTTTGAGCCGCAGCGAAGGGGAATATCCGGTTTTGGGGCTTAACGAACTTTCGTGGGAGGTGCTGCGCGGTCAGCGATCGGTGCGGCTGGTGCGGCCGAAGGAGCGCGTGGCGGCAAAAACGAAAGCGGCCGAGATTTCCTGGGACGGCGTCGATCGCGGCCTATTTGACCATTTGCGCGACTGGCGGCGGCGAATCGCCGTCGAGCGGCAAGTGCCGGCTTATGTCGTGCTGCACGATGCCACGCTGATGGATTTGGCCCGAACGCGACCGACCGAGCTCGATGTGTTGCAATCGATTCACGGCCTCGGCGTGAAGCGGATGCAAGATTTGGGCGAAAGCATTTTGGAGACGATCGTCGCCTATTGCCTCGAGCATGGGCTGACGACGAATGTTGCGCCCGTCGGAGCGTCGGCATTCGAGCCGCTTGGGCCGACGGACAAGGGTAAATCGAAAGGGCCCGACGCGAAGCAGATGGCGATCGATTTGTTTCAGCAGAACCGGACGGTCGAAGAAGTGATGAGCTATACATCGCGCGCCCGCAGCACCGTGATGCAATATCTGGCCGACTATATTGCCGAGCGCCGTCCGGAGAACATCGACGCCTGGGTCGATCCGGCGACGTATCAGCGCGTCGTCGCCGCCGCGGCGGGTGCGGAATCGCCGCGATTAAAGCCATTGCACGAGCAACTCGGCGGCGCGGTGAGCTACGACCTGATCCGGCTGGTGATGGCGCATTTACATGCCACGAGCGGTTAGAAGCAGTTGTAAAACCGCCGGGGACTGTCCCCATTTTGCGTAGTCTTCGAAGAAAAATGGGGACAGTCCCAATACTGTTCGGCACGCGATTTGCGCCAGCGAATTTCACGACTTCATTCACCCTTGGCACGAGATTTGCGCCTGCGCGATGACACGGATTGTTTCGGTCATTTTGGCAGGAGGCCGCCATGGCGGGCAGGAGGCGCGAGGATATTACGGAGCGGCAGATCACCGGGCTGAAGTATTTCGACAAGCTCGCGCCCTTGCTGGAGCGGCTTCACGATGACGGTTGGCGCGCGATCGCGCTGGCAACCGGCAATTGCACTACGATCAACACTGCCTGTTGATTCTGCTGTATTTGTTCAATCCGGTCGTGACTTCGCTGCGCGGCTTGCAGCAGGCCAGCGAATTGGCCAAGGTGCAGAAGAAACTGGGCTGCCCACGAGCGTCGCTGGGCTCGCTCTCCGAGGCGGCCAGCGTGTTTGATCCCGAGCGGCTGAAGGAAATTGTCGCCGAGTTGGGCGCCGAGCTACAGCCGCTCGGTCGCGACCCCCGACTCCGCGACGTGCCCGGCGCCTTGACGGCCGTCGATGGCTCTCTGCTCACGGTGCTGCCGAAGTTAATGCAGGCCTCGTTTCTGAAACGTTCCACCGGCAGCGGTCTGGTCAAATGGCGGCTGCACACGCATTTCGAGGTGGATCGCTACGTGCCCACGCGGATCGACGTGACGCCCAACGGCGGCGGCGCGTACGACGAGCGCGCCGTGCTCGAGCGCACCGTCGAAGCGGATCGCACCTACGTGATGGACCGCGGCTATGCCAAGTTCTTGCTGTTCAATCAGATCGTGAAGGCGGGCAGCAGCTACGTGTGCCGCTTGCGCGACAACAGCGTTTATGAAATCTTGGAACAGCGTCTGCTCACCGACGCCGATCGTGCTTTGAATGTGCTCGGCGATCAGATCGTCAGCATTGGACAGAGCGGCAAGGCCGAGACTCGGCCCGATCACCCGATCCGCCTGGTGACCGTTCGCATCAGCCCACATACCAGCCGCGGCAAAAACCGCAGCGGCTCGACCGGCCCCGACAGCGACGGCATCCTGCGAATCGCGACCAACCTGCTCGACGTGCCCGCGGAAGTGATCGCCTTGATTTTTCTGAATCGCTGGACGATTGAAACGTTTTTTCGGTTCTTCAAACATGTGCTGGGTTGCCGGCACTTGCTCAGCCACAGTCAACAGGGGATCGAGATTCAAACCTACTGCGCAATCATCGCCTGCATGTTGATCAGTTTGTGGACCGGGCGTAAACCAACGCTTCGCACCTACGAAATGATTTGCTACTACTTCACGGGGCTGGCCAGCGAGGGAGAATTGCTGGCACATCTGGCCAAACTTAAGGCCCACGACGCGGCTGCGAAAAAAATCTGACTCGGTTGAGCTCGGCCGCCTCTTGCAAGCGCGTCGCGAGTCGCTTCACGCTGCGCTGAAATGCCGTTTGCGGCTTGGCGGCGTCTGCCACCTCCACGCATCTCGCCTGCCAATCCCGCAGGCCTTCCGCTCGAAAGAATTCCAAGAACCACTTGCCGCCGTGCTAATTGAACTGCTCAAATAGCGTGCCGAACAGTATTGGGACTGTCCCCTTCTCCTCGCGGTTTTGAAACTGCTTCTAGTGCGCCGCCGCGTGCGAATCTTCCAGGCCGAGGCGCTTCATCTTCTTGTAAAGCGTCGTGCGGTTGATGCCGAGGGCTTCGGCGGTGGCGTGGCGGTTCCAGTGGTGACGTTCGAGCATGTCCAAAATAATCTGGCGCTCGGGATTCGCCAAGGCTTGTTTCAATGAACCGGCGGCGGACGACGACGACATCGCTTGCGGCGCGGCGGTGGAAAGCGTCGGCGGGAAATCGTCGGGGACGATGCAGCTTCCCTTGCCCAGCAGCACGGCCCGTTCGACGACGTTTTGCAACTCGCGGACATTGCCGGGCCAGCGGTAGCGTTGCAATGTCGCGATGGCATCGTCGCTGAAGCCGGTCACTTTGCGGCCTGATTCCTCGCACACTTGTTCGAGGAAATGCCGGGCCAACAGCGCGATATCGGAAATCCGCTCGCGCAGCGGCGGCAGCTCGATATTGATGACGTTCACGCGGTAAAACAAATCTTGCCGGAAGCGGCCGGCGCTGACGGCCTCGGAGAGGTTTTCGTTCGTCGCCAGAATCAGCCGGGCATCGACGCGGAACGTTTTCGTGCCACCGACTTGCTCGAATTCGAGTTCTTGCAACACCCGCAACAGCTTGACTTGCATGCCGGGGCTGGCAGTGCTGATTTCGTCGAGAAAAATCGTGCCGCCGTCGGCTTGCATGAATTTGCCGAGCTTGTCGCCGGTCGCTCCCGTGAACGCTCCGGCGACGTGGCCGAACAGTTCACTTTCCAAGAGCGTTTCCGGCAGCGCTCCGCACGCGACTTCGACAAACGGCTTGTTGCGGCGCGAACTGCGGCGATGGATGGCTCGGGCGACGAGCGATTTGCCCGTGCCGCTTTCGCCGGTGATGAGCGCGGTGGCGCGGGTGTCGGCGATGCTATCGACCATGTCGAAGATTTTTCGCATCCGATGATCGTGGCCGACGATATTCTCCATGCCGAAGCGCAGATCGAGCTGGGCTTTGAGATTCTGATTCTCTTCGAGCACTTGCCGCTGGTTCAGTGCCCGCTGAATCGCCATTTGCAATTCTTCGTCGATCAACGGCTTGGTGAGGAAATCGAAAGCGCCGGCGCGGATCGCTTCGACGGCCGCTTCGACGGTGCCATAGCCGGTGATCAGGATCACGGTCGTGCCCGGATGATGCTCGCGGCAATGGGCCAGAATATCGAAACCGTCGCCGTCGGGCAGCCGGATGTCGGCCAGCACGAGGTCGTACGGCTTGCGATCGATGGCCGCGATCGCCGTGGCCCGATCGGAAGCCACATCGAGCCGATAGCCCTGCTCGCGAAGCCAGTCGGCCATCGATTCGAGAACGTGGCGATCATCGTCGACCAACAGCAAGTGGGGCTTTTGCATTGCGGCGTTCTACCGATATGTGGACAGCGGAAAAGGATGCGCGCTCCCCGCAAGCGAGTTGCGGAGCAGTTTGCGAGTGGAGGGCGTTTTGAGGGAACTACAGAGTGTGTCGTAGTTTATCTACGTCACCGGTGCGGAATGTCAACGCAGCAGCGAATGACGAACGGCTGCGACGACGGTCTTGTTGGAGTTCACGCTTCAGCGTGTCGCCGTAAAACAAGAATGTCGAACAAGAATACCGGATGGCCCGGTTATAACGGTGGCGACGTGTGCCGGAACGTCAGATGCCGCTGCCAACGGGCGTCGTCGGTGGCGGGAAAATCGGTGCGGACATGCACGCCGCGGGTTTCTTGCCGCTCGATCGCCGCGGCGATCATGATTCGGGCGACGATCAGCATGTTTTGCAGTTCCCAACCCCCCGGCTCGCGAAACTGCCGGCCCAACACATATCGGCACCAAGGATCGATGTCGCGGGCCGCTTCGACCAATTGCTCTCCCTCGCGGCGAACGCCCGCCGCTCGCCACATCAGGCTCTTCAGCGAATTGCGAATGTCCGACAGATCGAGCGGTTCGTTGCTGTCGTCGGTGCGATTGTTTTCCAGCGGCAGGCGCGGAAATCGTCGCTCATTTCGAGCGCCGCGAGGCTCGCTTCCGCCGGCATGAGCCCCATACACGAGCTCTCCAGCAGACTGTTCGACGCCAGTCGGTTCGCGCCGTGCAGTCCGCTGGACGTGACTTCGCCGGCGGCCCACAGGCCGGGCAGCGTCGTGCGACCGTCCAGATCGACGGTCACTCCGCCGATCATGTAATGCGCGCCGGGGCGGACGGGAATTCGATCGGTCGTCAGATCGAGGCCGAATTCGCTGCATAGCGCGGCGATGCCGGGGAACGCGCTCGCATTTTCGCGGCGTCGAGATGCCACAGATCGAGATAGACATTCGGATGCCGCGTCTTTTCCATCTGGGTGACGATCGCGCGGCTGACGATGTCGCGCGGAGCAAGCTCGGCCCGCGGATCGTATTCGGGCATGAAGCGATAGCCATTGCGATCGACCAGATAGGCCCCTGCGCCGCGGATCGCTTCGGTGATCAGATTGCGGCTGGTGCCGGCGATGTACAGCACCGTCGGATGGAACTGCATGAACTCCATGTCGCGCAGCTCGGCGCCGGCGCGATAGGCGATCGCCAGGCCGTCGCCGGTGGCGACGTCGGGATTGGTCGTTTCGCGATAGATTTGGCCGACGCCGCCGGTGCAAAGGATCGTTTGCTTGGCCCAGACGAGCGTCTTGCCGTGGACCGGATTCCAAACGAGCGCCCGCGGCAGGCGCCGTCGTCGGTAAGCAGATCGAGCGTGAACGTGTTCGGCCAGGTTTCGATGTTCGTGAGCCGCCCGGTCCATTCGATGACGGCCCGCATCACTTCCTTGCCGGTGGCGTCGCCCAGGGCATGGACGATGCGATCGTGGCTATGGCCCCCTTCGCGGCCGAGCGCGAGGCCGCCGGCTTCGAGATCGAAATTGGTGCCCCATTCGATCAATTCGCGAATTCGCTCCGGCGCTTCGCGCACGACCATCTCGACGACTTCTCGATCGCACAGCTTGCCGCCGGCGGTGAGCGTGTCGGCGATGTGATCCTCGAAGCGGTCTTCGGGATCCAACACGCTGGCGATGCCCCCTTGGGCCTAGGCGCTATTCGATTTCTGCAACTGATCCTTGCTCACCACCACGACCGAAAGCCGCGGATCGGTGGCAATCGCCGCCCGCAAGCCGGCCAATCCGCCGCCGATGATCAGCACGTCGCAAAAAGCGTGCGGCACCCGCTTGGGATGAAAAGGGACCAGATAGCGGGGCGTGTATTCGAGCACGGGCGGGCGATCAGAGGCCTAAGGGTCGTTAGCAACGATGTCAGATTCTAGTCGCCATGCCGAAGCCGATGCAAATCCTCAGGCGAGAGGGCTGATGTTGAATGTCGGGTTGTCGGTTCTAATTACGGGTTCCTCTCTCTGATCGTGAGAAGACGGCGTTCTACTCCTACGGTCGATGCGTTCGCGTAAGAGGTTTCATTGCAAGCGCTGTTTGGCCTGCGGCATTTCGTGCGGGTTCACTTGCGCGAAGATCGGTTTGCGCGCGACCGAGGCCGAGTCGTCATTCGAAGACACAACGAGTGTTCCTGGTCGGACGGCACGAAAGCCTGACCAGAGAAGAGGAACGCGTAAGCCCAATGCCGCGCGCTCGCGAAAACTACGACGAGGAACTAAATCTTATTTCCCGCCTTGCAAAATCCCTTGTTGAAACGCCTCGACTTGCTCGGAGTATTCCGGCGGGGGGCCGGCGTCGTGGGATTCGCGGAGGCCGCGCTGGGTGTCGGTGGCGTTGGTGCCGCTACGACGGTCGACTTGGCCGTGCGCGAGCCGAGGCTTTGCAGCAGTTCGTTCATTTGCCGACGGGCGTCGTCGCCCTTCGCGCCGGGCACTCCTGCATTGCGGCGCATCTGCTCGAGCCGCTCGGCCAGCTTTTGGGCTTCTTCGGGCGTCCAATTCAATTCCTTGAGCAAGTCGGGCTTGCCCTTTTTCAGCGACTCCAAGGCCATGTCGAATTGCTTTTTGGCGAACTCGGGATTCGCGGCGTCGCCGGTTGTTTCGGAGCCGGAGGGAGGAGGATTCGGCGGAGTGCCCGAGTTGTTGCCGCCGCCGCGCGGTTCGTAGCCACTGCCGCCGGGGCCGGAGGGATTGTCCGGGCTTTTGCCCGCGGAACCTTGCGGGGACGACGCGGAGGATTTGCCCTGGTCGTCTGGCGATTTCGCGGGGGCGGGATTGCTGGGATGATCGGAATCGGCGGCCTTCGTGTGCGAGCCGGGGCCTTCTTTGTCGCCCGACTTGCCGGTTTGATGGTTGGAGGCTTTGTCGGCGCCGGCTTTGCTGGAGTCTTCGCCTTGGCCGTGGCCTTTGGCGACGCCCTTGCCTTGATCGGCGGCAGTGTTTTGGCCCGCGCCGCCGGTGCCGGATTGATTCGAGCTTTGGCCGCCGCCTTTTTTGCCGCCGCCGGAACGGTCGCCAGATTCGTCCCCCTGGGAATCGGATTCCTTGGGGCTGGTGGTCGGCGATTTGCCTTCATCCTTGCTTTGCGTTTCCTTGTTCCCGGCCGATTTCGGCTGCTGGTTCTTGTGGTCCTTCGGCTGATTGGTATCGGACGGGCTTGGGGGAGCGGCTTTGTCGTCTTTGGCGGTGTCTTCGCCAGCGCCGGCGGCGCCTTTGTTGCTGTCGGGATCGCCGGCTTTGGTTTGCGATTGATCTTTGTCGCCTTGCGGCGGGTGTTTGTCGCCGGTCGGCTGCGAACCGTCTTTGGTTCGATCGCCGTTGCCGTTGTTGGGCTGGTCACCGTTGCCGGATTTGTTTTGCCCCAGCGTGGAATCGCGATTCTGTTCCGTGCCGGGTTTTTCAGTGCCGGGCTTGTCGGATTTGTCGCCCGATTTCGAGCTGCCGGCTTTATCGCCGGAAGGTTTGGTGGGAGAGTCTTCCTTGGTTGAATTCGCGCCTTTCGACTTGTCGCCGGCGGATTTGTCCGCGCCGTCTTTCTTGGCGGCGGTGTTTTGAGCGTCACCTTCTTTCGTCGAGGGCTGATCGCCGTTCGGTTTGTCGGCGGCCGATTTATTGCCCCCCTGCGATTTTTCACCCGCGGAGGGATCGCCCGGCTTTTGGCCGTCTTGTGGTTTTTGGCCGTCGGCCGGTTTCTTGGCATCGGAGGATTTTGGCGATTGATCGCCGGGCTTCTGCTGCGGATTCTGCGGCTGACCACCGGCCGGCTTTTGGCCGTTGGGCGGTTGTTGCGAATTTGGCTGTGGTTTCGCGCCCGCGGGATTTTGTCCGTCGCCGGGCTTCGGCTGGGAGTCGGGACTGTTTTTCGAGTCGGATTGTTTGCCGCCCGGCTGCTTTTCACCGCCAGGTTGTTTCTGACCGTCGGAATTCTGCGATTGATCGGACGGTTTTCCTTGCGAACCGTTTTTGGCGGCATCCTTTAGATGTTGCAGTGTTTTCTGTATCGCGCTTATGTCATCCGAACCATCCGACGCGGGCCGTTCGTTGCGCTGAGCTTGCGGATTGGCGTTTTGGTCGGCATTTTTTTGCTGTCCGCCGGATTTGTCTTGCTGCGAGTCATTCGAGGCGGATTTATCGCCGCCGGATTTGTCGTTACTGGACTTATCACCGCCAGACTTATCGCTGCCAGATTTATCACCATCGGCCTTGCTGTCGGAGCCACCTTTGCCGGAATTCGATTTCTGCGACGACTGGCCGCCGTTCTTTTCCGACTTCGATCCTCCGCCGCCTTGTTGCTTATCGTCGGGCTTTTGATTTTTCGCGCCTTGATTGTTGTCGGAGTCTTGCTTGTCGGAATTGTTTTTGCTGCCGCCGGGTTTCTGTTTGTCCGACGGATTTTGTTCTTTCGTGCCGCCGTTTTGGTTTGGCTGCTGCCCGTCGGGCGACGGTTTGTCTTGCTTTTGATCGTGCGCGGCATCTTGCGGCTGGTTTTCCGGTTGGTTGTCGGCTCCATCCTGCTTGTCGCCTGGCTGCTGTTTCGGCGATTTCGCGCCATTCGATTTGTCGCCGGCTGGCTTCTCGGCCTGCGGCTGATCCTGCTGTTTTTGCGCGCCGTCTTGTGGCTGCTTGTTGTCGTTCGACTTGTCGGCGCCGCCCGGCTTGTCGCTCTTATCGGCCGGATTGCCGGCGCCTTCGGTTGCATTGGAATCACCCTGGCGCGCATCGGCGGCCACGATGCGGATTCGGCGGCGGGCGGTTTGCGTGATGTTGGGCTTCGGCATTCGATTGTTGACCGCAGTGGCCCAATATTCGATAATATTGCCATCTTTCAAATGCAATTTGGCCGGATCGATCGTGAAATCGACCTGCATCGGCTCGCGGCGAATTTCGTTCAACAGCCGCTTTTCAAACAAGCTCGCCCCGTTCGAATCCGCCGAGAGTGACAACTCCGAAAGCGCGAAATCGGGATCCAAGGCCCGCAGCTTCAATTTCAACCGGCTATTCGCCGGCAGCGTCACTTCGTCTTTCTCGGGCGTAATGAATTTCACATCCGGCGCGAGATCGCGAATCACATCGATCCGATAGCGCACCGGCTCCGGCTCGGCGCGGCCCTCGGGCCGCAAGAGATAATGGGAGAACTGCGGTGCGGTGCGGTCCTGTTCGTCGAAAGCGAGCGTGAAACTGCCGGTGACCGTCTTGCCATCTTCGCCGATTCGCATCGCGAGCTTCGTCGGATTCTCGCGGCCGAACAACTCCAACTGCGCCGATTTGATCTTCTCGTTCGCCCGGCCATGAATCACGACGCGAGTTCCTTCGAGCGCTTGAATATCGCCGATGCCTTTGAGCGAGATGCGGGCTCGCCCGGTGTAGTCGGGAAATTGATAATCGACGCTATCGATGGAGATCGTCGGCGCGGTGACGGCGGTGAGATGATACGTCGGGCTGACGGCGTCGCCCGCCTCGATGCGATAGTCGATATCTTGTTGCACGCCCGCCGATTGCTGGCCGGCTGCGTTGGCCGGCGGAATCTTGGCGCTGTGGCGGAATCGATCGGGTGGGAGATACATCGTCACCGGTTGATCGACGACCTCATGATCGGCCGTCGAATAGACGACGCGCACCGGTTCATCTTCCTTGAGGCCCTTGATCTCGGCCGACACTTCGACTGTCTCGCCGCGAAACACCGTGCGCGTGCCGGGCTGCGCGTCGATGATTTCAACCCGCGTGGGCGCTGGCTTATTCGCCCAGGGGAGCATGACCCGTTCGAACGTGTCCCACGGGCTTTTCGGCGAGAACAAAAAGTAAGCGGCGAACAATCCGACGACGGTCAGCAGCGCATAACCGATGTGAATCAATCGCGACCGATCGACGGCCGACTCGACGGTCACGCGCGAAAGCCCGTTGGCCGCCTGCTGCTCGACGGCTTCGTAAATCGCCTTCGGCACATGAGCCGATTGGCCGCGCAGAAACAAGAAATTGATCAGGCTGTTTTTCAACGTCGGCCGGCTTTTTTCGATCGCTTGCGCCGCGTAGATCGGATTGATGCGATAGATCAGCCACGGCAGCAGTTTTTCGGCCGCGTAGTAGCCGGCCCCGCCGAGAAACAGCGCCAGGCAGACGAGCCGTCCCCAAAAGCCAAGCCCATGCGTGAGCACCCATTGATCGAGCACGGCCGCGATGAGAAAGAAGGCCAGCGCGCCGGTAGCCAGCGTCATAAGAGCCGAGGCGATCTCGACTCCTTTCACTTGCCCGCGCGTCTTGCGGATTTGGCGATCGATGAACTGATCGTATTCGATCCACTCGCCGCCCGGCGGTTTGGGTGGCCGGGGTTTGTCGACCGTCGATGAGCTTGCCATACGCTCGGCCTTTCTCGTTGTCCGTTGCCTCGCACGTCCCCAATTATAGACGCTCGACGGGCCTGATTTGATCCCCGCGATGGCAAAATTCGCGAGATGGCCAAAAAATCGACGCGGGCAGCGGCAGCGCAACGAAAAAGCCCAAGGGCAAAAAACCCTTGGGCTCGCGGTGTTTCAGAGGTTCAAATGCGGAAATTAGTGGCCGTAGCCGCTGGTCGCGCCGACGCCCACCGATGCAGCGCCGCCGACGCTGACCGACGGACTTCCACCGCCGTAACTCGATGCCGGCGGCAGGCTGTAGCCGCTCGACTGGGTGGGATTTGCAAGCGATTGGCCGCTTGCGCCGCTCGGATTGTAGTCGCCTGTTCCACCGGGACGATAGCCGCCGTCCGGCGAAGTGCTGCCGGACGATGAACCGGAATAGCCCGCGGAACCGCTCGAGGGTGTCGCGTACGAATTCGTGTAGGAAGCGGGCGAGACCGGGGTTCCGGAAGCCGTCGAGCCCGCGCTGCCGGGCGACGACCAGTTGCCGCCGGTGGAAGTCGAGCTCGTGCCGGCCGCGCTGCTGGCCGCTGAACCGGTGCCGTAGCTGCTCGCCATCGGCGATGTGTAGTTCGAACCACTGCCGTAAGCCGCGGTCGGCGGAGTGCTGCCGCTGGTTGCGGTCGGCATTGTGCCCTGGCTCGAACCGGAGAATGCCGAGTTGCTCGAACTCGTGCCGTAGGCGCTGCCGGTGTAGCTGCTTCCGCTGGTCGGAGGCGTGGCCGACACGGGACTGCTCGCGCTGCCATAGAGGCTGCCGCTGTTGGCGCTGCCGGCGTAGGAGCTATTGGTGTACGACGAACCGCCCGACGGCGTTGTGCTTGCAGTCGAGCCAGTGCCGGAACCGTAGTAGCCGTTTTGGGCCTGAGCCGTGTAAGCGCTGGCGCCGGTCGAAGGCGCGGTCGCCGAGCCGGTCGTGCTGTAGGCGGAAGCGCCATAGCCGCTGGCGCCCGTTGTCGGGGCCGAGGCGCCCGTCGTCGGATAACCCGTGCTCGGATATCCAGCGGCGGGAGCGTTGTAGGCCGTCGGCGTCGCCATGCCGGAAGCGGACGAACCGTTCCAACTGCTGGCGCCATAGCCGGGCGGAGCGGTGCTGGCCGGCATCGTGGCAGGCGCGGCGCCGTTGTTATACGAGCCATAAATCGGGCCCGACGTGGTCGGCTGAGCCGCCGGATAACCGGCCGGTTGCGCCGAATAGCTTGAGGCAGGATAGGCCGAGTTCGCACCGGGATAGCCGGTTCCCGCGGCCGGATAGCCCGCCGACGGATAGCTCGTGGCGGGCGCAGCGCCGCCAGCATACGGATTGGCGGCGGGGTAGCCTGGAGTGCTGGAATAACCTTGCGGATAGGCGGCACTGTTGGCGGGCACGCCGGGCGTCGCGCCGGTCGAGGGCAATGTAGCCGCGGACGATGCGACCGGCGGCGACACGGCCGGCGGAGCGTTCGTGCTGGCGGTGCTCGAGCTGCTCTTGTTCCACCACGAGGTGCTGGTGGAACTTGGGGCTCCGGAGGCGTCGGTTGAGCCGGCCGACTTGCAGCCGACAACGGCCAACAAACTGAATGCCACAGCGGCGATGCGGGCTGTCGAAGTGCGCATGGCAGCGAATCCTTGGTTCTGCCGAGAGAAGAGGTCGCGATCGTCGTTACAATCGCCGTGCCCTCTTCCCTGAGGACGAATGATTTGAAATGGGTCGTTTCCGTCGGCCGCATTTGTTCGGGTTCGGCAAACACACCGCCTGTGGTTCGTCGAATTCCCCGTGGTCGAATGCAGCAGCGCTTTTAACACGCGGTTGAAAAAGGGGACTGGCTCCGAGCGGATTTCAGTTTTGTCGAAGGATTTTTGGTTACGGCGAGGTGCCTGTCCCCTTTTTCAACGCGCTTGCTAAAGATTTCTTCGGCCGTTATAGCCCGCAGTCCACATATAATCTGAAATGTTTGCGCAGTCCGAGTGACTGGAACCCCCAAATCTGGATTGGGCGGGGATTATAGAAGGACTGCCAACCCGGTCAACGCCAGTATCCGACCGCCGATGCTAGCAAACGAAGACAACTGGCACGAATCACACGAACTCGCGTCGGCGTCTTCGTGTCATTTCGTGTGATTCGTGCTTGACCAGCTTCGTTATGCCCGTGGCGCCCAGTGCGCTAGTCGGTCCGAATTGAAACGGCTATCATGGGCGGAACAATTCTCCTGGCATCGGTCCGTGACGAATTTTCCCTAGCCCAGGCGTTTACGCCTGGGGAAAGCGGACCAGAAAAAAGGAGTTTTCCAGCCCCGTTCACGGGGCTTTTCCAATCCGCGGCTTAAGCCTGGTGAATTTCATCAAGCGAGCAACCTGGAAGCCCCCTGAAGGGGGCTGAAAAAACCTAAATCGTTTCGGGATCCCAGGCGTGAACGCCTGGGCTAGTGAAAAGCAACTTTTATGAAAACCGACGAACTTCGCGAAAAGTATCTGGCGTTCTTCGAGACCAAGGGCTGCATCCGCCGGCCCAGCGACGTGCTCGTGCCGCGCTGGGATCCTTCGGTGCTGTTCACGCCGGCCGGCATGAACCAGTTCAAGGACCACTTTCTGGGCAAGTGCAAGCTCGACTTCACCCGCGCCACGACCTGCCAGAAATGCCTGCGCACCGGCGACATCGACAACGTCGGCCGCACGGCCTATCACCACACGTTCTTCGAGATGCTGGGCAATTTCAGCTTCGGCGACTATTTCAAGCGCGAAGCGATCCACTGGGCCTGGGAATTTCTCACCGACAAGAAATGGCTCGGCCTGCCCGCCGACCGGCTGACCGTGTCCGTCTATCTCGACGACGACGAGGCGGCCGGCATCTGGAACAACGAGATCAAGCTCCCGGCCGATCGGATCGAGCGATTCGGCGAGGACGACAATTTCTGGCCCGCCAGCGCGCCCAGCCAAGGGCCCGACGGCGTCTGCGGCCCGTGCAGCGAGATTTTCTACCATCCGCCGACCGGCGGCGAAGTCGAAATCTGGAACCTGGTCTTCACGCAGTTCAACCGCGTCGGCGAGCCGCCGAACAATCTGCGCCCGCTGCCGAGCAAGAACATCGACACCGGCATGGGCCTGGAGCGCACCGCCGCGGTGCTGCAAGGCGTCGACACCAACTATCACATCGACATCCTGCGGCCGATCGTCGAAGCGGCCGCCGAAGTGTGCGGCATGAAATACGATCCGGCGAGCGAAACGGCCGCCGGCTGCGGCGCATCACCGATCACGTCCGGGCCTGCACGTTCGCCATCCACGAAGAACGTCTATCCCGGCCCGAACAAGGAGAAATACGTCGTCAAGCGCCTGCTGCGCCGCGCCGTGCTCGACGGCCATCAGATGGGCGTTCGACGAGCCGTTCTTGCACCAGCTGGTGCCGGTTGTCGCCGAGATGATGAAGCGGCCGTATCCGGAATTGAGCCGAAACGGTCGAGCGCGTCGCGCAAGTCATTCAAGAGCGAGGAAGCGAACTTTCTTCTCCACGATCGACGCCGGCCTGGAACGCATCGAGCGGCTGTTCGACGACATGCAAGCAAGCCGGCCGCGTAATGGTCCCCGGCCACGAGGCGGCCGATATGTACACGACGCACGGCTTTCCGCCCGAGCTGTTCGAAACGCTCGCCGCCGAGCACAACTTCACGTTCGACTGGGACGGCTTTCAGCAGGCGATGGAGCAGCACGGCGATATGTCTCGCGGCGGCGGCAAGAAGGAGCTGTTCAAGACCAGCCCGCTCGATCCGCTCGAAGAAAGCGATGCACGGCACCGAGTTTCTCGGCTACGAAACGACCGAGGCCGACGGCCAAGGTCGTCGGCATCATCGCCCAGGATCAATCTGTGTCGAGCCGCTCGACGAAATCGGCCACAGCGAGCCCGTCACCGTCGTGCTCGACCAGACGCCGTTCTACGGCGAAAGCGGCGGCCAGGTCGGCGACACCGGCGAGCTGGTGGGCGCCGGCTTCCGCTTCGAAGTGATCGACACGCAAAAGGAAGACGGCTTCACGCTGCACGTCGGCCATCTGCGCTCGGGCAAGCTTGCAGCTCGGCGACAACGGTGACCGCCCGCGTCGACACCGCCCGCCGCGCCGGCATCCGCCGCGCCCATTCGGCCACGCACATGCTGCACTACGCCCTGCAAAAGCATCTCGGCACGCACGCCCAGCAGCAAGGCTCGAAGGTCGATCACGACTGGCTGCGGTTCGATTTCACCAATCCGTCGTCGGTCGGCCCGGAGATGATCGCGCGAGATCGAGAGCCGAAGTGAACGACAAGGTCGCGGCGGCCGAGCCGGTCGGCTGGAAAACGTTGCCGATCGCCGAGGCCCGCAAGGCCGGGCGCGATGATGCTGTTCGGCGAAAAATATCCCGACGTCGTGCGCATGGTTTCGATGGGCGAGTTCAGCAAGGAACTGTGCGGCGGCACGCACCTCAGCAACACGGGCCAGGTCGGCCTGTTCAAGATCGTCGGCGAGGAAAGCGTCTCGGCCGGCACGCGGCGAATCACCGCCGTCACCGGCCGCGAAGCTCTCGATCGCTTGCGCAAAGCGGAAGACGCTCTGGCCGAAACGGCGGCGGCTCTGCGCGTGCCAGTCGCCGAAGTGCCGGCCCGCGTGGCGGCGCTGGTCAAAGAAGTGCGCGAATTGAAAAAGCATTTGTCGGCCGGCCCTCGAGCCGCGGAATTTTCGCCGGATAAGCTTTTGGCCGACGCGCAGCAGATCGGCGACGTGAAAGTCGTCGTCGCCGAAGCGCCAGGCGCCGATGCGCAAGGCATGCGGCAGATGATCGATCAACTGCGCAAGAAGGCCAGCCCGATCGCCGTGCTGCTGGGCAGCCGCGACGAAGAAAAAGTGACGCTCGTCGCCGGCATCAGCCGCGATCTGGAAGAGCAAGGCCTAAACGCCGGCCAATGGATCCGCGCCGCCGCCGAAGTCGTCGGCGGCCGAGGCGGCGGCCGCGCCGACCTGGCTCAAGCCGGCGGCAAGCATCCAGAGAAGCTTCCCGAAGCGCTCGCCGCGGCGCGCGAAAGCTTTGCCGGCTTAGTGGCGAAGACGTAGGGCAAAGGCTATAGGTGACAGGCCACAGGCTACAGGACGCGCAACCGGGTGCCGCGCGTTCTTGTCTCTTCGTACCTGTAGCCTTCAGCCTGTAGCCTTCGCTCACACCACCCATTTCTGCACGCCGTCGGTGTGGCGCATTTCTATCGCCGGTCGCGCTTCGCCCGGCACGAGGCGGAATGTCGGCGGCAAGACGCTGCTTTGGAAAACATCCGGCTGCTCGAGCGTCGATTGGCCGACCAATTCCAATTTGACGCCGTGCAGGCGGTACAACTCCAATCCCCAAGGATCGCGATCGACGATTAGCAATTCGCGCACGCCCGCCTTGGCATAAAAATCAAACTTCTCGCGGCTCTGATCCTGCGGGCTGACAATCTCGACGACGAAATCCGGGCCGCCGAGAAGGTATGCCCCGCGATTGCGAGCAATTCCGCCAGGCATGACCACGGCGACGTCGGGACCGCGATAGTTTTTCGTCCAGTCGTCGGCGCGATCGCTTACATTCACACCGGGATAAACCTTCGCCGGGTGGGAGAGGCCGAGCGCCAAGCGGAAAACGGTTCCCAAGGCCATCTGAAGTTCCGCGTGTTCCGGATTCGGAAACGGCGTCATCATATACGTCCCCTCCCAGACTTCGTCGAACCGGTCGCCGCCCCACTCCGCCCGCTGGCGCGAATCCGTTCTTCAAGTTCGGGGTCGGTGATCAAAGTGGCCATTGGTCGATCCTCCAGCATGTGCGAAAGCGGCGCGAGCGTCGCTATTCTACCACCGGCGGCGCAGCACACCAATGAATCGCTTGCAATTCACGCGCGCGAGTTGCAAAATCAGTCGGTCAGCCGAAGTCGGCGGCGTCGAACCCGACGTGCCGATTTGCCGGCCGGACTTTACAGACAACCGACGGTGCCGGCATGAAGCGTGTTGTGATCCTTTTTCTGGCGACGTTGGCCGTGGCTGCGATGCCTGCCACCGCGCGAGCCGGCTATTCGTATTATTTCATTTTTACTTCTCCGCCGGATGAAACACGACTGAAGGCCTGCATTGCCGACATGGGGCGAATCGTCGCGACAGCGGGCGAGTTGGTCGCCGGTCCCGACGGCGGCGGCGCGCCGATCGTCGAGCCGCTGAAGATCGAGTTCAACGGCCGCGGCGAGAATGCGCAGCAGCCGTTTGTCTTTCCGGGCAAGGTGGGCGTCAATAATTGCAAGACGCAATTCAAATCCTACGACGCGGTTGTCACGGCGTGCCTGATCGCGGCCCACGATTATTTTCCTCCCTCCACGCTGACGATCGCCAGCGACGGACAATGGGACGACGGAGATTGGGCCGCCGGCGCGCGGCTCTACGAAAAAGCGCTCAGCCGCCGGCCGACCGACCCGACCTACGCGCCGGACGACGTGCAGCCGCTGCCCGATCCGCAGCAAGATTCGACGCCCGGCAAGGTGATCGTGATCGGGCTCGGTTTGATCGTGGCCTGGTGGTTCGTCAAGCCGCGGATCGCGTTTACGCTGTTCGTCGAGGGAAACAAACTCGACCGGGTGCGCGGCGAAGCTCCGCGGCAATTTCTCATGGACGTCGACGACATCTGCCGGCAATTCAACATCCCGCGCGGAACCGTGCGAGCCTTGCAAATCCGAAATTGGAGTCGGCTGGTCTTTTCTTCAGACATTGCCCCGGAATGCCGGCAACGGATCCGCAACACCTGGACGGCGCATCTCTGGCGACGGCGGATTGGAAGGCCAGTTTAAGCGACCGTCGAAGGAAAAGTCGGCTTTTCCGACTCGCCCTCGCTAACGCTTCGGGTTAGTGTCGATAGGCACGAAACGCCATAGGAAGCGCGAAGCGCTAGCGATTGCGATACCAACCCGAAGCGTCAGCGAGGGCGGCGGGCGAAATCTAAAAGTTACTTATCGTTTGTCCCTTGTCATCGATTGACCACCAACCGGCCTCTTGTTCGGAGCAAGAAAAGGAAAACGCACCATGGAATCATGCACCCGCCGACAATTGCTCGCCGGTTCGAGTCTGCTTGCCGTGAGTGGACTGGCAACCGCAGCCCGTGCCGAAGTGGCGTTGATCGACGCTGCATCGCAAGACACTGCGCCGAACGTTCGCGCAAAACTGAAGGTGCTTGTGGCGGGAGCGCATCCGGGCGATCCGGAAGCCGGCTGCGGCGGGACCATCGCTCGCTACGCCGACGCGGGCCACGAGGTCGTCGCGCTCTATCTGACCTGCGGCGAGGCGGGCGTTTCCGGCAAGAGCCACGCCGAGGCCGCCGCCATTCGAACGGCCGAACTGAAAAAGTCGTGCGCGATGCTCAAGGCGCGACCGCTATTGGCCCGACAGCTCGATGGCCAAACCGAGGTTTCGCCGTCGCAATACAAAGCCTTCCGGCAGTTGATCGACGACGAAAAACCGGACGTCGTGTTCACGCATTGGCCCATCGACAGCCACCGCGACCATCGCGCCTGCTCGCTGTTGACGTTTGATGCTTTTCGAAGCTCCGCGCGGAAGTTCGCCCTGTACTATTATGAAGTCAACCTGGGCGACGAAACGCAAAACTTCCAGCCGACGCACTACGTTCGACATCACGGCCGTCGAACCGCGCAAGCGCGACGCCTGCATGGCCCACGTGAGTCAGGGGCCGGCCAAATTCTATGCCGACTACTTCGCCAAGATGCACGTCTTCCGCGGCATGGAAGGCGGCTTCCACCACGCCGAAGCCTTCGTTCACCTCGACCAAAGCCCCTCGGGCCGCTTGCCGGGCGGTTGACGATTTCACCGATTCGACAAATACGCTTCCAACTTGTCGAACGATCCGGTCCAGCCTTGGGCCATGCCACTTCTTCGACCGATGAAGGCGTCAAGCTCTTCGCGAGTCGTGGCGCCGTGAGGTTCCCAAGTCACGGCCACGCGCGTCTGATCCGGTTGCTCGGCGGCGAATGTCACGGTCGTCAGCATGGTTGCCGGCCAACGCGGAGCCATCGGATGACCGGTCACGTTCTCGTTCTCATCGCAGAACTGCTGCAGGTAGACAATTCGATTGGGCTTTTCGATTGTCAGATACTCGATCCGGCCATGCATCTTCATGCCGCCCGGCCCGGGCATGGAATAGAAGCTGCTTCCGCCCGGCCGGATGTCGCTGCGGAGGAACTCCATTTGAGCTCCCGTCGGAGGGAGCCATTGCGAAATGTGTTTCGGATCGGTCCACATTTCGAACATCAGGTCGAGCGGCGCGTCGAAAATTCGATTGATGACGAACTTCTCTTTGCCGGAAGACTCTTTTTCCAAGTATTCCGCGAGCCGATCCCAAGTCGAATCGCCTCCCACTTTCTTGACGAATTTTCGAGTCTCCTCGGCGGCTTCGGGAGTCGCCAGAGCCATCGTCATGTCCGTCGTCGTCTTGCCGTCGCTTTCGGAAAACAAGACGGTCACTCGGAACAGCGGCGGCCGATCGTCGTTGCCGCCGTGGTCGTACACCAATTTGGCCTGGGGTTCGACTTCGAAATACTGGATCTTATTCGGGTAATCGACGCCGTCGGGGCCATGCATGACGAACGTCCAATGTCCGCCCGGCCGCAAGTCCTTGCTCTCGTGGGTCAGCGTGAACCCACGCGGTCCCCACCACTGCGCCACTTGTTCCGGATCGGTCCAGGCGTCCCAAACCGCCGCGACGGGCGCATCGTAAACGCGGATGATTCGGATTCGTTCGACTTATTTTGCGCGGCCATTTTGTCTTTCCTTTCGCGGGTTTTTTCGAAGTGACGGTTTTCAAGTAGTCGTCGAGGCGGTCGAAGCTCTGCTCCCAAAACATTCGATACGGCTCCATCCAATCGGCCACGCTTTTGAAAGCGGCCGGCTTGAGCGTGCAAGGGCGCCACTGGGCATTGCGAGCTTTGGCAATCAAACCGGCCGCCTCCAACACCTTCAGATGCTTCGTCACCGCGGGCAGGCTCATTTCTTTAAGGAACGGCTTGGCCAGCACGGAGACATTGGCTTCCCCTTTGGCAAGTTGAGCCAACATGGCCCGCCGCGTCGGATCGGCAAGCGCCGCGAACGTCTGGCTGAGGTGGTCTCGCATTGCATTACACCATGCAGTTAATTAACTCGATGGTTAATTATAAAACAGAACGGGCGTGCCGTCAATCGGGGAGATCGGATTTAATGCAGGCGGGAATTGGTTCGCCGAAGGGGCGGCTGTAACATTTGCCCGCGATTTACGCTCTGCAATAGGCAGGCGAGCGCGGACGCCATCGTCCTGCGCCATCGGCCTGCACCGTCCAGACCAACCCCGTACCTCGAATCCCGTCGATTCGCCATGAAACGAAACCTTCGGCAACCGGCGTTTAACGCACCCGTTTTCAAAGCCCTGCTCCTTGCGTTGGCCGTGTCGCTGCTGGCGATCGGGCCATCGCGGCGAGTTGTCGCCGAGCAGCCAGCGCCGCCGCAAGTGCGCGAAGCGGTCCGCCTCGTGCGTGGCGTTTCGGCTTCCACCAGCGAATATCAACATGCGATCGGACCGGTCGTTTGGCCGGGTGAGGAGAGCGGAAAACGCGCCGCCTGCCGCACCGATTGCAGCGGCTTCATAAACGCCCTACTCAAGCACACCTATCAGTTCAGCGACGAGCAGCTTTCCGCGATGCTGCAAGCCCGCCGCCCGCTGGCGAAGCATTACTATGCCGCCATCGCCGCAGCGCACGGTTTTCAGGCCATCGCCTCGCTCCAACAAGCCCAGGCGGGCGACATCATTGCCGTTCGCTACACGAACAGCAAAAAGGGGGAAAACACCGGCCATGTGATGCTGATGTCGGGCACGCCGCGGCAACGCCCCGCATCGGAACCGGTCGTCGCTGGAACGCTGCAGTGGGAAGTTCCCGTGATCGACGAATCCGAATCGGGCCACGGCCTGCACGATACGCGGCACTTGTCTGAAGGCGGCTTCCGCGACGGCCTCGGAGCCGGCGTCCTCCGCATTTACACCGACGCCGCGGGCAAGATCGTCGGCCACAGTTGGAGCGTGACGCGGAAATCGAAGTTCCGCAGTCAGTCGGACCGCCCGCTGGTCATCGGCCGCCTGCAATTGGGCGAGCCGACGCCGGCCCACTGAGCGCGGATCGCTCCTCCGTGGTGTTCGGCCGGCTCGTCGCCGCCGAACGCCGCGCTCTGCCTCTCGCCATCAGGCTCGATCAGCGCGGTGCGACCTGTATTCCAGGGGCCGGCGCGGTGCGCCGGCGCTGGTCAACTCCATCAGAAAGCCGCGCAATTTGGCCGCCGATTCGGGGATGAGCTGTTGGCCAGCGGGTTGCGGCGGGCCGTAAAAGGCGGCGGCGGCATTTTGGTCGATTTCCAAGAGCGAGCCGTCGAACGAAGCGCCAAGAAACAATCCCCGACTGCGCGAATAAGAGAAGATCTCGGCCTTGAGTTTGGTGTCGGTGGCGGCGGCGGCGTTGCGTCCCACGGGACCAGCCGTGGCGGCAGCATCGACTCCGACCGTGAATTTGCCCTTCAACAATCCTTCGACCCCCTTGCGCGTCGTGAACACCAAGACGACGTCGGTGCCTTGGATGCCGGCTTGCCAACCGACGCTGCCGCCGGTGAGCGTGATGAACTGCGGCAAAGTCCATTGGCCATCGGCATCGCGGACCATGACGACACCGTGCCCACGCCGCCCGCCGGCCACCAAGCCGATCTTGATGACGTTGGGAACGATTGCGATGCCCTGCGCCTCGGCCAGCAACCGTTGAGGAATCTCCTTGCCGGAAATGGAGATCAGTTCGCCAAGCACCTGCCTCGATTCTCGGACCGTTTCCGTCGGCGTATCGGCCGCACTTGTGTGAGCGGGGAACATTCCCAAGCTTAAGATGGCCGCTAGCACTAAGAATCGTCGCATTTTGAAGCTCCGTTTCGCATCGTAGAGAGCCAAGCGGCCGAAGTGACCGCAATGGTCAATTGAAAAGGCGACCCTATCCGAAACGCTTGATTCGAGACATACCGATATCTTTCGGGAGTTGATATCGCCAACGGCGGTGAGCCTGCTGCCGGTCGAGATCACGGTCTTGTTCGAGTATGATGACGGAGAAAGGATCGGGAGGGGCAATTCAGCAGCCCGGTCGTGGAGATCAAGGTGGTCCCATAGTTGGTCTGAAAGATCCATCAAAGCGACATGGCTACTGATCGTCGCGAGCCCGGTATGCGGTCCTGATACCAAAAGGTTTCTGCCGCAATGAGCAACACCGACGACCTTTGGTTCACCGGCGAAATCGAGCGGCGCCAGGCGCAAACTTCGCGTGGCCCCGTCGAATACGCCGACGTCGGGCAGGGCATCCCGATTCTCTACTTTCATGGCAACGATGTCGGATACGATGCGGCGGTGATGATGGAGAAATCGCTCGTTGACGACGGCTTTCGGCTGATCGTTCCCAATCGGCCCGGGTATTACGGCACGCCGATCACCTGCGGCCGATCGCCGAGCGATTGCGCCGATCTGGCGGCCGAGCTTCTGGATCGGCTGGGCGTCGAGCGGGTTGTCGTGATCGGCACATCGGCGGGCGGATCGGCGGCGTTGCGATTTGCGGCTCGCCATTCGCAAAAAACGATCGCGCTGGTGCTGCAATGCGCCCTGGCGCATCCGTTCGATTCCGCTCGCTGGATGCCGCGCGGCCTCGGGCTGATGTTGCCGATGTTTCGTCACCTCTCGATATTTCTACCGGTCTTGCGATTCGGCCATCGCCGGCAAGCCCGCAAGCTCGCTCGCGGCGGATTTGCCGCGCAATGCATGAGCAAGCAGCGATACGCGGAGCTGAGCGAGTCAGCAGCTCTGAAATCGCTCGAATCGCTCTTGGCCCGTTCGATCCTGCGCTGTTCCGAGCGGCCCGACGGTTTTGAAAACGACTGGGCCAATTGGACGGGCGAACCCTGGCTCACGCCCGGCGCGGTAAACTGCCCGACGCTCATTCTTCACGACCGCGCCGACACCGTCGTTCCAATCGCCCACGCCGAATGGGCGCAGCACTGCATCCCGAATGCCGAATTCCGCGAGCTGCACGCCGGCGGACACTTGATTTGGATCGGCCGAGACCAGGAAAAGATGCGCAGCGAGCGCACGGCATTTATTCGGCGGCAATTTGATAGGGCCAATTGATCGCGCTCTGCGCTGCAACTCGGGATATTGGCTTCTATTTATCGTCGGAGGTCTTGTGCCCTTTTGACGGAGAGCCGCCCGACGGTCCGGATGGGCGCGTGCCTGCTCCACTTCCGCCGGGTTTTGAAGCGCCGCCGACATGGGTCGGCTGCTTGATAGGCGCGAGTGGAGAACCAGTGGGTCGGGCTGGCGAACCGATCGGCGCTCCCGGCTTCGAGCTAGAGGGCCCAAGCGGATTCGGCGATTGGGGACGAGGACGCGGCATCGGTTGACTGGGGTGCCCGAGGTACCAGTCCAGCTCCCACTTCATCTCCGCAATTTGGGCATTCTGTGGCGCAGGAGGGCATCGGCGTCGCTACCACCATTACGATCCTGTGCCGCTTGAGCTTGTTGCTGGGCGGCTTCTCTTTCGGCTTCTGCCTGCTGTTCATTTGCCCAGGCCTCTTTGGCCGCCGCTTCGGCTGTCCCTTGTTGGGCTAGTGCCTGATCGACCCGTGCCCGGCGGATTTGCAAGTCTCGCTGCGTAGCTAGGCCTTTGAAATATTGCAGGAAATCATCCCAGCTGATTCGCTCCTTTTTGGAGAGATCTGGCTTGACCACGATCTCCGGGGCCGGATCACTACCGATGGTTCCGTCGCGGACCAGTCTGTTCATAGCGTCGTCGATCTTTTTCTCGGCGGCCTGGAACTGCTTCTGGCTGAGCCAACCTTTTGAGGTGCCTCCCGCGTTGGCGAAGATTGTATTGGCGTTTGTCTTAATCCTATCGACCGCCCCGATTGCGCTCGGAGGCGCCGCGGCCACAAAAATCGCACTCCCGATCATGCTCAAAAACGTCGTTCGTAGCATCCCCTGGGTAGAAAACATGTTGGGCCTCGCGAAAAAGTGCGGATTGAACCCAGACCTGGATTTCGTCTGAAACGGCACCGAACGATCCACTAGTCACTCTAACAGGTTATTCCCGTTTCTTTCAACAGCCCGCCACTAAGAACCTTCACAAAATCGCTCGGCGGAAGAGGACAGTCGCCGTTTTGCTCCGCGGACTGCGCAAAATGGGGACGATCCCCGGCGATTTTGTGAGGGGTTCTAAGGAAAAAGTATTTTGGATGTGTTAGCCGATTCGCGGAACTAGACCCAATTCGGGCATTTCTTGTCGAAAGACTCTACGGCCTTGGGAAAGCGGAAAGATATAATGCGTTTTCTTCTAGTTTTACCACGAGCCGACCCATGGTTTCTCCGCATGTCGTCTGGTGATTCGATCAAGTCATGGCTGAGATTGCTACGCGAGGGGCATCCCGAGGCAGCCCAGCGCATTTGGGACCGATACTTCCGCCGCTTGGTCCGGCTCGCTCGCAAGAAGCTGCACGGCCGTCGATTTGGCATTGCCGATGAAGAGGACGTGGCCATCAATGCACTGGATAGCTTTTGCCGCAACGCTCGTGATGGGCGCTATCCGCAACTGGCTGACGCCGACGGCTTGTGGCGGTTGCTCGTCGTGATCACTGCTCACAAAGCCTTGCATTTGCAGCGCGATCAAGACAGATTGAAGCGAAGTGGCGGCCGCGACACGTTCATAGGCCCTCTTGATTCAGAAGGGAATCAGCCCGCAGTCGAGCAATTAATCGGCCACGAACCTTCTCCTGAGTTTGCCGCGCAGGTCGCCGAGGAATACGAGCGACTGCTCGGCCTGTTAGACGAGGACCAACGGGCCATCGCCATTGCCAAGCTGGAAGGGCTGACCAACGAACAGATCGCCGCCCGATTAGGTCGTGCATTACGGACGATCGAGCGGCGGCTGAAACTGATTCGTAAGATTTGGGAGGCGGCAGAATCGAGATGACTCGGAAGTTGCCTACCGCCGAACCGACGCTATCGCTCGATAGCGCCCTACAGATCGACCGGGTTTGCGACACCTTTGAGAAATCTTGGATCGCGGGCAAGCGGCCGATGATCGAGGATTCCTTGCTGGGCACCGCAGCCGAGCTGCGGCGCGAGTTGTTGCTTGAATTGGTTCAGATCGAGTTATTCCATCGTCGTCGAATGGGAGAAAGCCCAATAGCAAGCGACTACATCGCCCGATTCGCGGAAGTCGAGGCTGGCTGGCTGGAGACGCTCTTGGAATCCGGCAAGCCGTCGCGACGCATCGGCGGAGGCCCGACCGCATTTGGAAACTCTCCAACAATCTCGCTCGCGAAGCCACGCGACGCAAATGACAGAACCTGCGCCCCCGACTGCTTTGGCGACTATGAACTGCTGGAAGAGATCGCCCGCGGCGGAATGGGTGTTGTGTATAAAGCCCGCCAAGTGTCGCTCAACCGCCTCGTCGCCGTAAAGATGATCCTCTCCGGCCAATTAGCTTCCCTCACCGATGTCGAGCGATTCCACGCGGAAGCGGAGGCCGCTGCTAATCTAGATCACCCCGGCATCGTTCCGATCTTCGAGGTCGGCACTTATCAGGGGCAGCACTACTTTTCAATGGGTTTTGTCGACGGCCGCAGTCTATCGACCTGCTTGGCCGAAGGACCTCTGTCTCCTTGTGCTGCCGCCGAACTCATCCGGACCGTTTGCGACGCGGTACAATACGCCCACGAGCATCACGTCATCCACCGCGATCTGAAACCGGCCAATATCTTGCTCGACGGTGAGGGAAATCCGCGAGTTACCGATTTCGGTCTTGCGAAACGAATGCAAGACGACTCAGGTCTCACCACCACGGGTCAAATCCTCGGCACGCCGAGCTTCATGCCCCCCGAACAAGCAAGAGGTGATCTTGGCCAGGTGGGAGCGGCATCGGACATCTACTCTCTCGGAGCGATTCTTTACACTCTGTTAACGGGCCGGCCGCCTTTTCAGGCCGCCAATTGCGTGGACACTCTGCGCCAAGTTCTAGATCGCGAGCCGCTCCCGCCGCGTGTATTGGTGCCTGGTATTCCACGCGATCTGGAAACCATTGCGATGAAGTGCTTGGAGAAATCGATCTCGGAACGCTATGCCACGGCTCGTGAACTGTCCGACGAACTACAACGCTTCCTCGATGGCCGGCCAATATTGGCCCGCCCCGTCGGGCCTCTTGACCGCGGCTGGCGCTGGTGCCGGCGGAATCGGGGAGTTGCGACGTTATTGACCCTCTCCGCGGCACTGCTACTCACCATCGCGATCGGCGCAAGCGCTGCCGCGCTCATTATCAACCTGGCCAAGGACGATGCGGTCGCCGCCAAGAACGATGCCATCCAGGCCAAGAACGCAGCGGACATCGCCACGAAAAATGCGACCTTTGCCAAGAACGAAGCCGTCATCGCCAAAGGCAAGGCGGTCGCTTTGCTCGACGAGAAGTCGAGGCTTGCGGCGGAAAAGTCGGCCCTCGCGAATGAGATGTCGCAATTGGCCGCGGAGAAATCGGCCATCGCTAATCGCATGTCGAACTTGGCGACCGAAAAATCGACAATTGCCGACGCCATGTCGAAACTTGCTGCTGAGAAAACGAAGTTAGCCAAAACTCTAACCCGTGAGGTGTTTGAACTCGGAGCTTCCGAACAGGCGCGTGGCAACGCCGCGACGGCGATCGCCATCTTGGCCCAGGTTCATGCGGCGACGGCAGAGGGCGGTTCGCTGCACAAGAGCACCGAGAATCTTTTGGGCAGCTTGTTGGAATCCGCGCCGTTGCAACTTCCCCATGAAGGGGCCATCTATTGCGCAAAGTGTAGCCCCGACGCGTCAACGGTCGTGACGGCAGGCGCGGACCATGCCGCACGACTTTGGGATGCCCGAACGGGGCGGCCGGTAGGCAAACCTTTGAAACATGAGGGAGCGGTTTGGGCCGTGGCCTTCAGCCCCGATGGGTCGGCCGTGCTCACGGGAAGCGAAGACCATAGCGCTCGGCAGTGGAATGCCCGAACGGGCATGCCAATTGGCGCACCCATGAGGCACGAGGGCGCGGTTCGGGCCGTGGCGTACGCTCCCGACGGATCAACGGTGCTCACGGGAAGCGAGGACGGCACGGCCCAATTGTGGGAGGCTGGAACCGGAAAGCCAATCGGCGAATCGATGCGTCACGCTGCGCCAGTCCGCGCGGTCATTTACAGCCCCGACGGGGCGACGGTGCTCACGGGCGGCGAGGACAACATGGCCCAAATTTGGGATGCGCACACCGGGAAGCCGATCGGACCGCGATTGACGCACGGGGGACCGGTCGTCGCCGTGGCCTACGCCCCCGACGGAGCGACCGTCTTGACGGGCAGTTATGACTATACGGCCCGACTTTGGAATGTCCGCACTGGAAAACCTATCGGCCACGCATTGCAGCATGCGAACAAGGTTCTCGCGGTGGCATACAACCCCGACGGAACAAGCATTCTCACGGCGAGCGCAGGACCATACCGCGCAGCTTTGGAATACCGAACTAATGCCGATCGGCAAACCGATGAAACACGATGGTCCGATCATTGCGATCGCGTTCAGTCCCGACGGAGCGATGCTGCTCACCGGAAGCGCCGACAAAACAGCTCAGCTTTGGAATGCGCGAACGGGAGAGCCGGTGGGCCGACGAATGAAGCATTCTGGACTCGTCGGCGCCGTGGCGTACAGCCCCGACGGGGCGACCGTGCTCACGGCAGGAGGAGACACGGACGGGACAGGCAGAATTTGGGACGCGCGGGTTGAACGACGCGTTGGCGATAGGATCCGCGCGGATGGGGGTGTTTCGGCCATCGCCTATAATGCGGACGGGACAACCGTCGTCACCGGAAGCATTTTTGGGACCGCACGGCTCTGGGAACCAAACACCGGCACGGCGATTGGCCAGCCCATGACCGTTGGCGACGCCATTTCCGTCGTGGCCTTTAGTCCGAGCGGCGAGACCGTTCTCACTGGCAGCCTGAGTGGTAAGACTCGGCTCTGGAATCCGCAAACGGGAAAACCAACCGGAATGGGCATGCGACATGAGCTGTCCGTACTGAGCGCAGCATTTAGTCGTGACGGCGCACGTATCGTCACGGGAAGTGACGATCATACGGCGCGGGTCTGGGATGCTCGGACCGGGAAACCCATTGGCCAACCGATGAGACACGACGGAGCCGTGGTGATCGTCGCGATAAGTCCCGACTCAACGACGGTGCTCACGGGAAGCGTGGACCATACAGCGCGGCTTTGGGACGCTCGAGCCGGAACTCCGATTGGCGAACGCATGACGCACGACGATAGGATATCCTCGGCTGCGTTTTCACCCAATGGGGAGACGGTGCTGACCGGCAGCGAGGATCACACGGCACGGCTTTGGGACGCGAAGACGGGAAAACCCATTGGGAAGGCAATGCAGCACGCGGACAAGGTGTGGGCCGTGGCTTACAGTCCGGATGCGTCGATGGTGGCTACGGGAAGCGAGGACAAGACGGCGCGGGTTTGGGATGCTCGAACGGGAGAGCCGGTCGGCAAGCCGATGGATCACAAATGGGCTGTCAGTTCCGTGGTATTCAGCCCGGATAGTGCATCCGTTTTGACGGGCAGCGGCAATTTGACCGCTCGAATTTGGGACGCTCGGACGGGAAAGCCGCTCAGCTTGCCGTTTGAGCACGAGGATAAAGTGGAGTCCGTTGCTTACAGTTCTACCGAAGCAACTGTGATGACTCTAAGCAATCAGACCGTCAGGTTTTGGGCGGTCCCGCGTCCGATTCCCAACCTTTTTGTTGCCGACGCAGCCGTCTTGCACAGTAGGATGCGAATGAGCGACTCTGGGACAATCGAGCGCGTTTCGACGATGGAGTTCGCCGATGCCTGGCAAAATATCGAAGCGCACGGGGCCGAATGGTTGGCACGGCAACGCCAACACGACGATTGGCTCCGCATGGGCTGGCACCGCTGGCAGGCAGGTGATGCGGAAAACAAGAATTATGGATTCGCGGCAGCCTTTCACTTGAAGTGGCTGCTCTCCAGTGATCCGACAAACAAAGAGCTTCGTCGACGCTTCGACCGCGCGAAAAAGAAGCCCGGTTGGCCGCAACTTGCGGACAGTCCCGCCGGGGTGCAGTTCAAAAGGTGGTTCTACTCAGTTGACGCAGGGGAATTGTCCGGATCGTTTCAAGAGGAGGGTTCCGGCTGGGTTGAAACACGCGACGGCAAATTCAAAAAGCAATTCGAAGAGACCGCGCGCACGTCGGACTATGTTGAGCTTTTCGATGATGGCGAGAAGCGGTGGGTGCGACTCACCCTTATCGATTCGTCGACCTCTTCAGACCATATTGCTTGGACTTTCCTGCACAAGGGATCTCCCTTCGCCGACAACCCAATGCGTTGACCGGGCCCATCACGCGCCCTCCAAGAAATCTGCGCAAACTCCATGAACCGCCCAACGCTCATTCTTCACGATCGCGCCGACACCGTCGTGCCGATCGCCCACGCGGAATGGGTGCAGCACTGCATTCCGAATGCGGAGTTTTGCGAGTTGCACACCGGCGGCCACCTGATTTGGGTCGGCCGAGACCACGAAAAGATGCGCAGCGAACGGGCTGCCTTTATTCGACGGCAATTTCACAGGTCGAGTTGACGGAGGTCCGACCGGTATAGGCTCCTTCGAGCGAAGCTACCAATTCAAGAGATTCCACTTGCGTCGTCGGGATCGTGTTCGCGGATTCGGCGCGGTTCGACGATCCACAACTTTCCCTTCACTGCGCCCGTTTTCAATTGTGCGATTACGCTCCACAATGTCGCTCGAATCCAACTTCACGCTGGCACCGGTTCTGTCGGGATCGGAATGATTCGTTCGCGCGTCATCTCCGCGGCAAACGCCAACGCGGCACGGATGTCCTCCAAGCTGCGGATATGCCGCAAGCAAGTCAACCTGTGGAGTGCCTTCCGCCAGATTGTCGAGAATCAGCGATACCCAAATCCGTGTGCCGCGGACCACAGGCCGGCCAAAACAGACAAGTGGATCCACCGAGATCCGCTTGAGAAGCTCCTTGCGGTCTCTCATATTCGATATTCCTCGGCTATTGACCGGAAAGCATTTGCAAACCCGCTCGTACTTTTTCGCGCCACGTCGATAGCCACAGGCTATCGAGCGCCGCCGGCAGCGCATCGGAAAGCGGGGCGTCGGAGTGAGTACGCAACGCGGCTGCGAAATCGCGGACCGCGCGGCTCGTGTCGGCCGAGAACGAGCTGCAGAGAGCCTCCGTTTCCTCGTCGCTCAAGCTGCGCAGAGCCCCGGCGAGGGCGAATGCCGTTTTGCCGAGCGCACATCGCGGGTCGAGCATCGGGCGACAGTCGTTTCGAAAGCCGGCGAGCGACAGCCGTTGCAATCCACGCTTGGCGAACGCCGATGCGGTGGCATCGCCGCCATATGCAAACATGGTCGCGAAGGCAAGGCAGCTCAGCGGTCCGGTATCGCGAGAGTTGTATAAGGGCGTCAAGCGATCCGACTGGCTCTGCTTCTTTGCCTTCGCTTGGAATGCGACTTCACGATTGAAAACCCACGGCCACGTACCCCGCACAAAGCATTCGTTTCCCAGCAGCAGCATGAAGGGTGGAAGAGCTTGCATGAAGTCGTTGTCTAAACCCGCTGTTGACTGAGTCTCGAATGCCGGTCTGTCGGCGTCTTGGTCGCGCTCGGGTTCCTTTGCGAGCCAGTCGTCAATGCCCTTGAGGGCAATGTGCGAAAGAAGCTTTTTCCACGCGGCAATATATCTTGCGTCGGGCGCTGCACCGCCGTCAGCACAGAGCGCCACGCTGCCGAAATTGTCGGCTGTCATATCGACCAGCGACGAAAACGCATGTTTTGGATCGAACCGATTCGGAAAACTCGCGGCGGTTCTTTCGAGTTGGTCGAGCGTCGATTGAAATTTGCCGCGTTCAAACCAGAATCGCTTCCCGTTTTCCGTTCGCCCGGACCGCGAATCATTCAGAAGTCGCCCAGTTGTCACATCGAATTGCAGAGGCTGCCAGCCCTCGTCATTTAGCACCGTTAGGACACCACCGGCGACCGAAAATTTGCAGATTGGGCTATTCGTCATGTCGATGAACGCGGACGGATCTCCGCCAATCGACATTTTGAGCGGCATGGCAGGCGCATTATCGCAGCTGCTCGCGATGCCCGGTCCGATCTGCAGTTGCGACTTCTGTTCCGCATCGTTCGAAATGTAGCACCTGACGTTGCAGATCAGGCCGTAACCGCTCCGTGTTTTGGCGACGTACTTCGTGCCAAGCGCCATCGAGTACCACGCAAGACGATCACCGGCCGCGACCCATGCATGCTGGATCCGCGGAGAGCCGTCCCCATTCAGTTTCGGGTCTCTGAAAAAAACGAGTGCGCCGTGGCAGGACACGACGATCGTCGGAATGGAATTGCCCGGCGTGGCCGCAAGCTCGACGACCAATTCGTCGTCGCGCTGTGCTGCGCCGATAAGCCACTCGCGGAATTTCAGCAACACCGTCGCCTCGGACGAAAGGGGTTTGTCCAACGGCGGCGCTTCTTGAATTCAACGACGTCGATCGACAGCCGCAGTCCACGAACGTCATCGCCTCTCGCTGCGGCGCTGATCTTGCTCCTGAGGAATCGGCCCGAGTGCCACAGGCGTTCGCTCCACCTGGCAGCGGCATCGCCGGAGTAGGCGATGCCCGGACGAATTCCCAAATAGTCGCAGATCACCGAATCGGAGCTGACGTGGTTGCCCACCACCACGATGTCTGCGACGAGAGGCTCCGGTCCCTCGCCGGATAGAAAAATGGCGAGCGTTATCAAGCGCGCAGTCGGATCCCGCTCAAGTTCAATTTTGAACTTCGCAGCCGGGAAGCCGAGATCGTCGAGCGAGCGGGCGATTCGAGCGCGGTAGTGTTGGACGGCGCCCCGATCGAACGCGGCCGGCTTGCCGTTCGACCACATCGGGTCGTCCAGTTTGACATCGTTGCCGTCGCTATCGACCCATCGTGGCACAGTGCGGCCATCGACGACGTCGTACGATCCAATGTTAGCGCTCAGCGGCGGCGCCGGTTGGCGAAGCCGGCGCGCGAGCTCATCCACCGGAACGCGGATCGCGCCGTAAACGCGGATATCGCCGCAAAGATACCTTGGCCCTTCATCTATCCGCACGAGAATCTTGTCGCTATCGGCGTCCGCATTGCAGTTGACGCGAACATTGCCGAAGCCGGCATGTTCGTAGCCGGCCTGAATCCGGTCTTGCAGGGCGCACATATACTCGGCCGAACTGCTTTGACGCGACGCCGCCAATTGGACATCGATGTCGGCTGCCAGACCGAAGAGGATTTCGTCCCGAGTGAACGCCTTGGCCCCGCTGATCGCAAGCCGATCCGGATCGCTCCAAGCGGCGACGAGCGGTGCCTCCGTCGGTGGGCGAACATCTCCGGCAAATGCCGCCGGCGGCAAAAGCCATCCAACAGCGATTGCCAACGGGATGCAGCCCATGAGCAGTCGTCGCCAAGCGCGGTCGTTGAGGCGCGAGATTCGATCGCCCGAGAGCCTTCGCTCGCCGCCGACAATCGAGAAAGATCGCTTCATGGCGCAAAGCTCCGTGACGCCAGTTTGAGACGTTCCGTGCTGGAAATCGCTCCCTGAAGAGGGGTTATATCACGGGTGCGCTACCGGCAGCTAGAGAGGTTTTATGATTGCCTCTCGCGGCTTGTCAGCTTTCGTCATTTTCGTCGCGCTGAATGTCAATCGCCGCTCACGTCGTCAAAACGTGAGCGGCGGCTCTCTCATCCTTATGCCGCTTTTTGATACTCGGCGCGGCCGAATCCTAAGATCGGGAAGAACACGGCTCCCGCGAACGCGAGGCCGATGCCGAACAGGCCGCTCTTGCCGAAACGCTTGGCCACGTCGCGCATCACCAGGATATGAACGACAATGCCTATCCCCGGGAGGATATACAGCAGCAAACACCACCATCGCTCGCCGGCAATTCGCAGCCACACGATCATATTATAAATCGGCACCAGGCACGCCCAACCATGTTCGCCGGCTTTCTCGCAAACCCTCCACATTCCCACCACCGAGAGAATCGTCAACGCCAGTGTCGAACAACTGAGCAAAATCTTTGTTCCGTCGGCTAAATACTGTTCCATGGCACACCAATCCCTTTCGCTGTTTGAGTGATTGCCGCGAACGGCAGAATTAGGTTCCCCACTTCAACAGCGAAAAACGGTGGGAAATGTTACGGGAGCCGGTTTTCAAAATATTGAGCCGCCTCACGAAACCGCCGGAGACGGTCCAAATCTTGCGCAATCGACAAAACCAAACGACGCCGCGCAAAACGGGGACTGTCCGCTTCTTCCAGGCGGTTTCGCGAGGGACTCTCACCAGTTGAGTGGTCAGCGCGGACCAATTCTTCCCAATCGTCCGTAACAAACTCGCGCATTGCCCGCTTGTAAGGGGATACGAGGCCGATTGCGGCTTCTTTGAATTTTGCCGCCATGATCGGTGGCCAAACCCCTTTCCATGGAGCGATGGCAATGAACGCTGCAACCACATTACAACCGACGCTGGTTATCGAAACCGCCGCGACGGCCGGCGAACTTGCGCCGGCCGCGAGCGCAAAGCCGCGCAAGCCGCGCCTTTGGACGCCCTTCGCCACTCTGTTTGCCGCCTGGATCGCCGGCCAGATTGTCACTTTCGTCGCCGTCGTCGCCACGATGTTCGCGGCCGGCTTTATCTTGGGAGCGCAAGGCTTGGGCGGGCCCGTGATTCAGGCGCGCCTGCAAGCGATTCTTCAGCAGCCGCTTTCGCAAGTGCTGTTGACGCTGGTTCCGTTCCAACTTGGCATGTTGGCTGTCGTCTTTTTCGCCGCGCGGCGGTCGAAGGAGCCATTCAAGCAACGGCTCGGCCTCGTGCCGCAGACGGGCCGCGTGCTTGGCGGATTCAGGCTGGCCATGCTGGCCGCGTTCACGTTGTCGATCGCGTTGGCTTCCATAGTGTTCGCCGCCATGTTCGCCGCCGCGCCGGCGGCGGATGGCCCGATGGCCGCGGTCACGGCCGAGCCCGCGTGGTGGACGATCCTGCTGGCCGGCATCATCACCTGCGTGATGCCGCCGCTCATCGAAGAGCCGCTGTTTCGCGGCTACATTCAGCGGAGGCTGTTGCAGCGCTGGTCGCCGGCCGTTGCCATCGGCGTTTCGTCGCTGCTATTTGCCCTCATGCACATGGATTCGCTGCAACATATCATCGCGGTTTTGCCGCTGGGCCTTGTCGTCGGCCTGCTCGCCTACCGGACGAATTCGATCAAGCCGGGCATGCTGGTCCATGCGATCCACAACATCGGCGCCGTCGGAATCGGGCCACTCGCGGCTCTGCTTTCGCGGTACATGAGTCAAGATCAAGTCGGCATGGTGTTCATCGGCATGATCGTCGTGATGGGCCTCGTCGGCCTGTTGGCGGTCATCTCGCTCGTGCGACGTGCGAAGCCGCAGCCCGCAATCGAAGCGCCCGCCGCGCTGGAACCGGCCGTGAAGTCGCTGTTGGAGCGGAGCCGAGAGTTTCGCCTGCCCAACTTTGGCACCGACTCGCGCCTGACGGGCTCGGTCGTGTGAACATCGAGCACGAAACCGCATCGCGACGACGCGACCACCGTCAATCAAAGCGCCACCGATCGCCGTTGCAGGCTCGTCCTGCAGCGGCGATCGGCGTTTGGATGACGGGTAGAAACAATCGGGACCGGCGTCATCAAAATGATTCCCTTCGCCTCCAACTCCTCGGTGGAGCGGTGCGGAAAGGGTCCGAATTTGGAAAATGGGATGAATAGTCACCTACTTATCTTTCCAATATCGGACCTGTTCCGCTTTTCCACTCCCAAACAGATTTGCAAAGAAGGATTGAAAGAGGCTAGCAGCGAACCGACGCATCGACGTTCGCTTGCAATTTTCTAAATCGTGCGGGAGGATGAACGTCATGCCCGCCCTGCGCCTTACCGCCAAGCTCCTGGCCGAGATCGACGATCGACCGTCGCTCGACAGCGCCGCCACGCCATCACCTCTCGGAGATTGGTACGGCCATGTCTTCACCATCGAGCGCCGAAAGTGCATCATTTTCATCAATGAGCCGACGCTATTCGTCTGCCCAGTCTTGGGCATCGTAAAGGCGGATTATCTTCGGATCGTGCCGTTCTTCCTCGGCGTGTTGGCTCAGGCGTTGCGCACGATGGGTTTCGCCAAAGAGGAAACTGATTGGATTCTCGGCCAACACGACGAGATGACGCTTGGCCGTGCGACCAACCGCAGCACGCTGGGATCGCTCAACAACCGGATTGCCGACGCCAAGGCGCATATTGCGTGGGATGGCGGCTTTTCAGTCTCCGATATTGGCAGCCTCACGAAGTGGTTTAACGAAACGCCCATGAAGCCGATCGGCTACTCGAACGGACTTGAGCAGATGAGAAAGCTGGTGGACCGTCTCCGCTTGGCGACATCCCCAGCCGACTTTGACCAGCACAAGGAAAAGACCGTGCAGAAGGCGAAATCGATCGATCTGATTTACCAATTCAGAGATCACGCTGCTCGACACCAAGCCGCCGATCTGGCGACGAATCCAGATCAAGGACTGCACGCTCGACAAGCTCCATGAATTTGTCCAGACCGCAATGGGCTGGACGAATTCGCATCTCCACCAGTTCAAGATCGATGAAGCTCGTTACGCCGACCCGATGCTGATGGAAGAAGACTTCGAGGCGGCGGGCTACGAGGACTCCACTGAGACGAAGTTGAGCGACCTCATTCCCGAAAAATGCAAACCGTTTGCCTTCGAGTACGAATACGACTTCGGCGATTCATGGAATCACAAGATTGCCTTTGAGGGATTTCCAAATCCCGAAAAAGGCGTCAAGTATCCGCTCTGTGTTGAGGGCGAGCGAGCTTGCCCTCCGGAAGATGTCGGCGGAGTCTGGGGCTTTTATGAGGTTCTGCGGGCGATCGCCGACCCGAAGCATGAAGAGCACGAGACTTTTCTAAAATGGGTTGGCGGAGCGTTCGACCCCGACAAGTTCTCGGCGGCGGCGGCGACCAAAAGAATGCGGGAGGGGCTGCCCAATTGGCGGGAGATGGCGTGAGGCCCGATGTCGCCAACTGCGACCGCCCAACTGGTCGGCGCTGTCTGCACGAGCCGGTTTTCAAGCGCATTGCCAAAAGAAGCCGCTGACCTTGCAATGGTCGCACCAGAATCCATATCCGATTCCTCCACTTCCCCAAAGCCACTCGCTACCTTTCTCCGTCATCGGCAAGTCAGAATCGAGTTGCATGAAGTACGGCATTAGCCTGTGGCAGGATGGGCAGTTGGGGAATTCGGCATTTTGATTCCAGCACGGTTCACCGCCGATTCGATTCAAGTTCTCCCGGCTGTTGCTGAGACCCCAATCTTGCCAATACCATCGTCGGGGCGTTTCAGCCAATCGGACCTCGGCCGATCTCAGTGGACCGGCTGGGAACTGCGGCGTCACGCCAGGCCCGTCGTATCCGATGTTTTCTGGACGGCCATTCTGATCGTGGTGATAGAACAACGGTTGTCGTTCCCATCCCAGGCACGAAAGACAAGAGGCAAGTTCTAGGCGTGGCAGCCCCGTGATTCCCAGCCCCTCGGGAATCGGATCGAAAGCGAGCAATCGATGCAGTTTTCCGGCACACAGAGAACAATTGTTTTCACTCTCTCCTCCGAACACGACGGCCTGTGTGGCGGACGGAAGCCGCCAAGTCGGATGAATCCGTGCCAGCCAAGGAGGGCGAGATTGCGTCTCAAAGAACGCTTCGGGGAATTGAAGGTGGTACAGTGAATCCGGGCAAATGCGCACCAAGGAATCCCCATCTTGGCGAACTCCAACGAGAGCAAGATGGATTTGAACCCATGCTTCCGGTGACCAGGTTCTAGGAGGAAGGCTCGCCAAATCGCCGCGAGATAGCGCAAAGTCGATTACTTTTGGATGCCGGGTTTGAAGCATTGCCACCCAAGCTCTCCTCCGGTCTTCTTCCTTCAAAGACGTGCTTTCGACGACGCTTCGCAGATAGTCGAAATGCTGCTCGCCCGACTCCCTCCAAGGATAGCTTTCGTAGTAGCGGCCTTTGTTCGGTCGGACGTGGAAGATACGGCTCAGATGTGGACGCAACGCCGAAAGAGCCTGCAAGCTGGCGTAAGCGATCACTGACGCCGCCGCTTCGTTCTCGCCGGCCGATTGTTCGACGACCTCTAAAGCGTGCCGGACGAGCAATGGCCAATCGTCTTGCGGTAAATAATTGAATGCCCCGTCAAGGAATGTTCCGCCTTTCGGAAACCGCTGCATGACGACCTTTGCAAGGTCGCTAATTGCCTCTGGGTGAGTCGTAGCCAAGTCCATTGATTCCTGAACGGGAGCAGCCGCTTGGCCTTTTTCTTCCAGGCTTCTGACGATGGACTCGATCTGTGTTTGAACGAATTGATTCATTGTCATTACTCTGCAGGCAGCGTCGATTTGTGCGCCGAAACGCCTCCGTCACACGCCTTCAACATCGCCGCCAACGCCTCCGGGTCAGCCAACCGATGATCGTTCCCGACTTCGAAGAGCATCCAAGAGGGCAAGCCGCTGTTCCTCACTAATTCCTCCGAGTCGGCAAACGGCACCACGTCGTCGGCCCGTGAGTGCAGGATCACCGTGCTCGGCTTGACTGTCTTGTCGGTTCCCCATTTCTTCCAAGCCGGGCAAAGTAGGACGAGCCGGGCATCGCCGCTGTTGATATTCATTGCCACGGCTCCGCCCCTTGATGATCCGACGACAACATCCGGCTGATGCCTATCGAACTCGGCCTGGGCGACTTGAATGGCCGCTGGGAAATCCTCGTCGGGCAACTCGGGATTGATGACGGTGTGGGCGTGGTCTTTGAGGTCGGTCGGCTTCACGCCTCCTGGAACCGACTGCCAGCCGTGGAGGAAGAGGATGGTCATTGGGTACTGGCCTACTTCCCGAATTCGGTGACCGGCAAATAGGCGGCTCCCTCCTGCGACGAATGGCGGCGCACTCGGCGAAGCAGATCAGGAAAAGTGGCGAGACCGCCCAGCACAAAATACAGATGCCCTGCATCAAGCAACAGAAGCGGACTTTTGGAAAAGGAAGCCTCGTTAATTGCCACGGACGAATACCCCGACATCGATACGATGACTCCCATAGTGTTGTCCGCTTTGGGCCGGGCAACGGTGACGCAGCTAGTTCTTTGGCCGTTTCCACCCCATATTGTGCCGACACTAGCTGCTTCCCAGTTCCATGCTTGCGTCCCAGTTCCATGCTCCTGGCCGCCGGCAACAAGAAGGCGTTTTGACCTCGCAAAATTCGACTACTTATTGAACTCGCCGGCAGCGTAATTCTTCCAGAAGTCAACGGGACGAAACAGGGCCTTATGCCAACCGAGCCCGATACTTTGCATACTGTCCATGCGGCGGACCACGTCGAGCCCCTTCGTGATGTTCTTCGGCGTGAAATAAAATGTCGTTAACTTCGTTCCGTCCAGCGGCGACAGATCGGACACAGGTGTTGCTTCGCAAGTCAACGCCGCCAGTGGCATTCCTGCGAGCGGCGACAGATCGGATACCGGCGTGAAATCGATTCGCAGCTCCGTCAGTGGCATCCCTTTGAGTGGCAACAGGTCGGACACTCGAGTGTCGAACATATCCAAGAATGTCAAACGCATCCCTTTGAGCGGGCGCAAATCCTGGACCCGCTTGGCGCTACTAATGTTCAGTGAAGTAAGGGGCATGGCCTGGAGCGGCCTCAGATCCCAGACCTGAGCGGCGCCCATGATGTTCAGCGAGGCAAGGGGCATGCCCCGCAGCGGCTCCAAATCCCGGATCTGGGTGGCGCCTTCGCTCGCGTTGACCGATAGCGAGGTGAGCTTCAGGCCTTTGAGCGGACTCAGATCCAGGAGCTGCGGCCAGTTGTTAAGGTTCAACGAGGTGAGGGGCAAGCTCTGGAGCGGCGTCAGATCTCGGACCTGGTTGCAATTGTCGAGGTTCAATTTGGTAATCGGCATGCCCCGGAGCGGCGATAGGTCGGAAACCTCGCATCCTTTACCTTCCATATTAAGGCTCAGCGACGTGAGTTTCATTCCTTGGAGCGGGCTCAGATCTTGAAGTTGAGTGCAGTGGTCAAGATTCAGATCGGTGAGCGGCATATCCTGGAGCGGCGACAGGTCGGCCACGGCGCCAACACTTTGCAAACTAGTGCTACTACAATTCAGCTTCTCCAAGCCCACCAACGCCCGCACGGGCGATAGATCTGCCACATCGTCAGAAAAAAATTGCAGTGACTTGACGACGCCGCGTTCGATCTCGTGGGTCTCCTTTCCGTCGAACCCGGGATTGAGCTGCTGCAATTTCAAGATGACGAGTTCCACCTGCTGCTCGGCCGGCAAGGCGGCCATGTCGTTCATCCATTTCCTGAACGCGGTCCTTGCGGCAGTGGGCGATGGCGCGGGAAGTGATTGAAGACGCCGCTGGACCTTGGACCGATCGACGCCCTTGAAGCCGAGGAGTGCCTTGGAATACCAAAACACGCTCCCCATCTGCAACAACTCGGCCTTGCTGGTGCCGCGCGCGGCAACGGCCGCATTCCGCCAGAGGTCGCCGAGCGCGTAACTGAGCCTCCGGCGTATCGGGGTTGACACGGCTCTGAATCGCCAGGTTTGCCAACACGGGATCACTTCCTTCGGCCAGTCGAGTGAATCCCTGGTCCCAGTCCCACTTGGCAAGACAAAGGTACTTGCACAGGGTTAGATTCGCGGCGGCGTCGCCGGGATTTTTGGCCAGAGCAGCGGCAGCCTGCTGCGCGGCGGTCCACTGCTGCTTCGCCGCCGCCAGGCTCTTGCCGCGTTCCGCGACTTTCTTTCGCAGCGCGGCATCGTGCGACTTTTGTGTCGTCAGCAGCGCCACACTCTGGAACCGCGCGGCCAACTCAAAATTGTCGTCAGCCGCCGCTTCGTCCACGTGCTTCAGCGCCTCCCCCGCCAGTCGCTTGCTAAACAGCGGCGATCCCGACTTTTGAGCCGCCTTCGGCAACGCGTCAACCCACATCTCCAATACATCGACGACGTACGCGCTGCGAAGGCTCTTGATCGCCCTTTCGATAGTCGGCAAGTCCGCGGCATCCTCGCCCAGACGCAGTGCCTCTTGCAGCATCACGTATCGAGAGGCGGGATCATTGCGAGTGGCGCCGGCCTCCCTGAAGAGCTTATCAGCCAACGCCGACTTCTGCTCCGGCAACTTAGCTTGCGCCAAGTCCGCTCGGAAGAGTTCTTGGTAGTGTTTTTCGGCGGCAATTCGAGATGCATCGTCGGGAACCGGGAGCGGAGAATCCTTCGCGACGGGCGGTCCGACCTTCGAACCCGGCGCAGGTGCCGGCGCAGGCGCCGGCACAGGCGCAGGCGCCGGCGTTGGAGTAGGATCGACCGTCGAAGGCGACGCGGGCGGAGCCGGCGTCAGCGTCTCGGCGAGCGAGGAGTCCACTTTCTTCTCGGCAGGCATGGCGGCCACGCTCTTCGTCGGTTGCTGGATGGTCGGCGTTTTCGGCGGCTTGTTCGGTTGGCCAGCCCTCGCCGCAACCTTCACCGGCTCCAACGGCGCCTTGACCGGCGCTGTTCCGCTCGCTTCTTCGACCGTCGGCGTGCCATCCTTGGTTTGCATCTTGAAGATAATTGCCGCCAAGATCGCCAAGACGAGAACCGCCACACCGATGATGCCCAGAGCAAAACTGTTGCCGTTCTTGCCGCGTTTGGACCCACCCAGCGCGTTCGCGGGCCTGCGCTTGTGGACCGTGTTTAGCGGGACGTCGCTAAGAAATGTCATTACATCGCTGCTGGAATCTGAGCCAATATCTTGCTGAATGCTGAGCGATGTTGGCTGGCCGCTCGCGCACTTTTCCAGGTCGGCCACGACGTCGCTCATCGTTTGGTAGCGGTCTTCGACCGATTTGGCGACCATCTTTTGAAAGACCGCGCCGAGTTCGTCGGGCACATCGGCTCCCAGCGACGGGATCGACTGCTCCCGATGCGCCAGCAGCTTTGCCATCACCGTTCCGCCGTCGTAAGTAGCTTTGCCGGTTAGCAAATAGTAGAGCGTGCAGCCGAGGCTATAGATGTCGGCTCGCACATCGGCGTGCCTGGTGTTGACGGCCTGCTCGGGTGCCATGTAGTCGACGGTTCCCATCACGGCTCCGGTGCCCGTCAACTCGGCCTGGGTTGCAGCATCGTTGTCGGCAGAGATCCGGGCCAAGCCCATGTCGAGAATCTTGACGACGCCCTTCTTGTCCAGCAAAAGATTGGCGGGCTTGATGTCTCGATGGATAATGCCTTCACCGTGGGCGAATTCCAGACCCTTGGCCGCTTGCAAGATGTAGTTGACGGCTTTTGGAACCGAAAAGGGCCCGTGCTTCTTGACCAAGGCCGAAAGATCGTTCCCCTCGACGTACTCCATCGCCAAGAAGTGAACGCCGCCCGCTTCGTCGGCATCATGGGCGGCGACGATATTTGAATGGCTCAGCTTCGCAGCCGCCTCAACCTCCCGTTGAAAACGTGCCACCGTCGCCGCCTTGTTCATCACGCTCTTGGGCAGCATCTTGATCGCGACGACGCGATGCATCCGGCGATGCTCGGCCTTGAACACCTGCCCCATGCCGCCCGCGCCGATCTTGTCGAGGATCGTGTAGTTTCCCAGGATCAGCGACTTCGCCCGGCCGGCGTAGATTTCCTGGGCCTGGAACTTCGTCAGGCACTTGCTATGGACCAATTGTTCGGCAAGCTGCTGAGCATCTTTAGGTTGGGCCTTCGGCGGAACAAAGTTCTCCAGCTTGCCGGTGCAATGACCCCGGAATCGGTAAGCTGCTTGACGAATTGTTCGAGTGCGACGGGCATAGTCTGAACCAGGGCATTGAAAATTGAAATTGAAGTATAGCAGCCCTCCAATAGCCCGAATAGAATCGCTAGCTCCTTCCGCGGATCGGTCGGGTTTTGCAGTCGCCGTAATCATCGCCGCCGCTTCGGCTCCGCCAGCCAAATGACGTCAGACGCAACCAACCGCGGCCCTTGACGAACTTGGGCTCGGCCACTACATTCACCTAAGCGAATATGAATGCAGTCACAGCGACAAACCGTGTTGACGTGATGTTCCGGGCATTCTCGGACCGAACGCGGCTGCGCATCTTGAATTTGCTCCGCAGCGGGGAGCTTTGCGTCTGCGATTTGGTGCGCGTCATTGGCGTTCCGCAACCCAAGATTTCACGACACCTGGCGTATCTGCGAAGGGCGGGCTTGGTTGTCGCTCGCAAGGACGGCTTGTGGATGTACTACGAACTCGCCCGGTCGAAAAATGCGTTTCATCAAAAGCTGCTGGAATGCCTTTCTTGCTGTTTTCCCGATGCGCCGGAGTTGGCACGGGATGTGAAGAGGTTGGGTAATGCGGCAAATCGGTCGCGATGCTGCGAGTGAGATTTTTTTGGCTGAGTATATGCGTCTAGGCGATTATAATGGGCGGATTTCATGGATAAATTGAAGATTCTATTCCTCTGCACGGGAAACTCCTGTCGCAGCCAGATGGCGGAAGGCTGGGCGAGAGCTTTGAAGAGCGACCGCGTCGAGCCGTACTCGGCGGGTATCTCGCCGCACGGAGTCAACGCACTTGCCGTCAAGGTGATGGCCGAGGCCGGAGTCGATATCTCCGCTCAGCGATCCAAGCACATTGATGCGCTAAACGGAGTTGCGTTTGACTATGTCGTGACCGTTTGCGATCAGGCAAACGAAGCCTGTCCGATCCTTCCTGGAAAAGCGAAACGGCTCCACGTCGGATTCGACGATCCGCCGCGGCTGGCCCGCGACGCCAAGACGGAAGAGGAGGCGTTGCCGCATTACCGCCGAGTTCGCGATGAAATCCGGCAATTCATCGAGCATCTCGACGACTCCATTCCTCGTCGCGACGGGAGCAAGAGCTAATGGAGCACAAGCCGTTCGTCTTGATTCTCTGCACGGGCAACTCCTGTCGCAGCCAAATGGCTGAAGGCTTCTTGAAGCACTATGCGGGCGGTCGTTTTGAGGTCCATAGTGCGGGCATCGAACCGAAATCCGAGGTCCATCCGTTGGCCGTTCAGGTGATGAATGAAATCGGCCTCGACATCAGCCAACAAAAGCCAAAGCGATTGGTTGTTTATCTTGGCCGCGCGCGGTGCGCCATTTATTGATTGTTTGCGACAACGCGCTCGGTTCGTGTCCGCGAATTTGGCCGGGCGCGACGACACGTTCTTACTTGCCCTTCGACGATCCGGCGATTTTTGAAGGCACGCCCGAAGAGACGTTAGCTGAATTCCGCCGCGTCCGCGACCTCATTGGAGAAGCGATGTCAAGCTGGGAGCCTCAAAAGTGATCGTCCCATGAGAAAATATGCCGCGGAAATACTGGGAACATTTGCGTTGGTCTTCGCGGGCACGGGCGCCATCGTCATCGACTCGGTGAGCGGCGGGGCTGTGACGCACATGGGCGTCGCGCTCACGTTTGGCTTGGTGGTGATGGCGATGATTTATGCCGTGGGAGACGTTTCCGGCGCGCACATCAATCCGGCCGTCACGATCGGCTTCTTTGTCGCCGGCAGATTTCCCGGCCGCTCCGTCGTCCCATATTTATTGAGCCAACTTGCCGGCGCGTTCCTGGCCAGCGTCAGTCTGCTGCTGCTGTTTGGAAACCATGCATTTCTTGGAGCGACGCTGCCGGCTGGTTCGGCCGCGCAATCGTTCGGGCTTGAAACGATTCTCACTGGGCTGCTGATGTTCGTCATCCTCTGTGTCTCCACGGGTCCCAAGGAGACGGGCACGATGGCCGGGATTGCCATCGGCGGCGTGATTGCGATGGAAGCGGCGTTCGCCGGGCCGATTTGCGGAGCATCGATGAATCCGTGCGCTCGATCTGCGCCAGCAATTGTCAGCGGCAATCTTCGCGACCTGTGGGTCTATTTATTAGCTCCGTTTTGCGGCGCGGCGTTGGCCGTGCCGCTATGGCGCCTCATCGGCGGAACGCGGATGTCGGTTGTCGAGACCTGAGATTATTTCATTCCCTCAATCAACCATCGAGGACGGATCGCCATGTCGGAAATCACTGATGCCGTAAAGTCAAAATATGGAGCGGTGGCGACGGCGGGTTTATCGAGCGAGCACGCCGGAGTGCGCTCCGTCGCCGAAGCATTCGGATACACACGGAACGATCTCGATTCGATTCCCGCTGAAGCCAACATGGGATTGTCGTGCGGCAATCCAACCGCCTTTGCCAGCCTCCAACCGGGCGAGGTCGTCGTGGACCTGGGTTGCGGCGGAGGCCTGGACGTGTTCTTGGCGGCGACCAAGGTTGGAGCGACGGGCCGTGCGGTCGGCATCGATATGACCTCGGAAATGCTTGCGTTGGCAAAAGCAAACGCGGCCAAGTCAGGCTTGACAAACGTCGAGTTTCATCAGGCAACCATCGATCAATTGCCGCTTGCCGCTGCATCGGCGGACTGCGTGATTAGCAACTGCGTCATCAATTTGGCTCCCGATAAGAGAGCCGTGTTCCGCGAGATCGCCCGCGTCTTGAAACCGGGAGGGCGACTTGCGGTGAGCGACATCGCACTCAAGAAACCGCTGCCCGCCGAGCTGGGCAATGATTTGATGGCCTACATCGGGTGCATCGCTGGGGCGATCCCCATCGAAGAATACCGGGCCAGCTTGATTGACGCCGGATTCGCCGCCGTCGAGGTAATCGACACTGGCTCGGACCTGAATGCTTACGCCAAAGTCGAAAACCAATCCGGTTGCTGCTCTCCCGCAATGCAGACGGGCCTTCCTGTCGTTTCTTGTTGCACGACCGATCTGCATAGCCGTCTTGCCGAATTACTGACCAAATACAACGTGAACGATTATGCAGCGAGCGTGAAAGTTTACGCGATCAAGCCCAACCGCATCCAACACTAGGGGATTCATGCCATGAAGACGAATCTTGTCGCGATCAGCTTCGTTAGCCTGCTGTTTTGTCTCGCTGCCGCCAGCGGATGCTCGACGAAGAGTTCAACCGCTTCGGATGAGCAGGCTGGCGTGCTCACAATCAATGGGGCCGGCTCGACGTTTGTCGCGCCCCTGTTTCGCAAATGGTTCGATCAGTATCACCTGGAGCATCCCAACGTCGTCGTCGACTATCGGGTTGTCGGAAGCGGCGAAGGCACGACGCAGTTCCTTGACGAGACTGTGGATTTTGGGGCAAGCGATGCCGCGTTGACCGACGGGCAAATCTCTGCGGCCAAAGATGGAGCGGTGCTCGTGCCGGCAACGGCCGGAATGATCGTTCTCGCTTACAATCCCGAAGGCTTGCCGCAAAACATCAAACTTTCCAGGAATGTCTATGTCGACATCTTCATGCAGAAAGTCAAGCGCTGGGACGATCCCCAAATCGTCGCGATCAATCCCGGTGCGAAATTGCCTCCAAAAGAAATTGCCGTCGTCGTCCGGCAGGATGGGAGCGGGACTACTTTCGCATTTACGAACCATCTGGCGTCTGTCAGTGAAGCATGGCGCAACGGCCCCGGCGTTGGCAAAACGGTCGGCTGGCCAAACGGCGCAATGACGGCCAATGGAAATGATGGGGTCGCGGGGCTGATTGCTCGGGATCCGGGAACAATTGGCTTCGTCGAATACGGATTTGCGAAGAAACTCGGTTTGGGCATGGCGTCGTTGGAGAATAAGTCTGCTAACTATATCGAACCCACCGCGGCAAGCGGTTTGGCTGCTTTGATCGAAGCCAAAATGCCGAAAAATCTCCGCGTTTTCATTCCCGATCCCGACGGCGCTGATTCTTACCCGATTGTCACCTACTCGTGGCTTCTCATTCGTGGACATTACGCCGATGCAAAGAAAGCGGAAGCGATAAAGGAGCTGGTCCACTGGTGCTTGAAGGACGGGCAGGAGTCGAGCGAGTCGATCGGATACATCCGACTGCCCCCGAAGGTGGTTTCCCTTGGAATCGCCAAAATGGATTTAGCTGGGCAATAGACGCCTCTTGTTGCATGCGCCGTTCGAGTCAACCGAAGATATGGAAGGTTTACCGGAACCGACTCGCCGCTCTCTCCCTACGCCCACCGATTGACCACAACGCGGCTTTCGCCGAAACTGCTGCAATCGAATTTGAACCCGCGACGGCAGCAAGACGGAGACTGGCGATTCGGCCAGCCATGCGTTGAATCCACCTGTGCCCAATTCCGCTACGGATCAGTTCGCCGGTCCGCTGGCTGCCGCTCCGCCGCCGTTGGCCACCAGTTACGACGAGATTCCCTATCCGCGGCTGGCGTTTCCTTATACGCATCCTTCGCACTTGGCGACGGTCGGCCGGTTGCTGGGGTTGCTGCCGGCGCCGGTCGATCGCTGTCGTGTGTTGGAGCTTGGCTGCGCCGGCGGGGCGAATTTGGTGCCGATGGCTTACGCGATTCCTAGTAGCACTTGGGTCGGCATCGATCTCTCGGAACGACAAATCGCCGAAGGTCGGGCGTTTGCCGATACTCTCGGTCTGACGAACGTCGTGCTCGAGCAGCTTGATATTTGCGAGGCGGCCGACTCGCTGGCCGATCGGTTCGGGCCGTTCGACTACATCATCGCGCATGGCATTTATTCTTGGGTGCCCGACGTGGTGAAACAGGCGTTGCTCGCGGCCTGCCGGCGGTTGCTCGCGCCGGAGGGAATCGCGTATGTCAGCTACAATTGCTATCCCGGCTGCCAGTTGCGCGAGATGATCCGGCGGATGTGTCAGTATCATGGCCGCCGCGAATCGAATCCGCGCGGCTTCGCGGCGACCAATCGGGCGTTTCTCGAATTCCTGCTGCAAATCATGCCGACGAGCGACGATCCCTATCGAGCCGCGCTGCGCGAACAAGCGGCCGGCTTGCTCGCCGAGCGCGATGCCGTGATTCTGCACGACGATCTGGAACGCGACAACGATCCGCAGCTTCTGCACCAATTCCTCGCGCAAGCTGCTCGCCACGGTTTGCAATACCTGGGCGACGCCCATTTCGGACAGATGTTCGGCATCGGCATCGACACGGCCGGGCTCGACCTGATTCGCCAAGGGGGCGACGTGACCGATTTCCAGCAGTATCTCGATTTTCTTTACGGCCGAGCGTTGCGAACGACGTTGCTCTGCCGCGAAGAGGTAGCCGTGCGGCATCATCTGGTGCCCGAGGCGGTGCGCGATTTGTGGATCTCATCGATGGCCGTGCCGATTTCCGCCGACGGGAAGCAACTGACCCGCGAGCAAATCGATCGGATCGATTTCGACGACGCCCAGCCGATCGTGTTTCGCGCCGACGAATGCACGACCTCCGTCGCCAGCCGGATCGGCAAAGCGGCGATGGTCGAGCTTTCGCTGGCGCATCCCCATCCGCTGGCGTTCGATGCATTCGTCGGGCGCGTGCGGAATCGGTTGGCGGACTGCGCTGCGTCGAAGGACAGAGCGATGGCCGACGAATCGCTCGCCGAACAGCTTGCGCCGATTGGGATGGAATGGTTTGCGATGCGGCTGGTCGAACTGCGTGCGTTCGAGCCGCCGATGGCGACCGAACCGAGCGCCCGGCCGATCGCGAGCGCCGTGGCCCGATATCAAGCGGCCAACGGCTGGGGCGCCGCCGATTCCGCGCCGCTGGTGCCCGCGCTGATTACCGCCGTGGCGAAATCCAATCGTCCCAGCGACGGCACGGCACATCAAGTCACCAGCCTGCTTCATCGCCGCGTTCACTTGGGGGGCGAACTGGCGGGCCAGGTTCTGCTGCGGCTCGATGGTAAGAACAACCGTGCGGCGATCGTCGAATCGCTCGCCGAACCACTGTTCAGCGGAGCCGCCGAAATCCGCATCGAAGGCAAACCGGTGACCGAGCCCGCGGCGGTGCGCAAACTGCTTGCCGAACGTGTCGAAGCCTGCATCGCCGACTTCGCCCGCAATGCACTATTAGTTCGAGAAGTCGGAAATGGCTGACGCCCTCATGTCCACCACCTACGATCAAACCCCGTATCCGCGGCACGCCTACGGCTTCACGCATCCCGATCGGCTGGCGACGCTGGCGACGTTGCACGGCCTCGAGCCGCCGCCGATCGCAACCGCGCGCGTTCTCGAAGTCGGCTGCGCCCGCGGGACGAATCTCGTTCCGATGGCCTACACGTTGCCGAACGCCGAATTGATCGGCATCGATCTCTCCGAACGACAGATCGCCGAAGCGCGGCAATTCGCCGCCGGGCTGGGGTTCAAGAATGTCCGTTTCGAGCAACTCGATCTGGCCGCGCTCGGCGACCGCTTCGGCCGCTTCGACTACATCATTGCCCACGGAGTCTACTCCTGGGTTCCGCCCGCCGTCGGCCAGGCGCTGCTCGAACTTTGCGGCCGGCTGCTGACGGACAACGGCGTCGCGCTGGTCAGCTACAACGCCTATCCGGGTTGCCATCTGCGGCAGATGGTGCGCGCGATGGGCCAGTTTCACACCCGCGGGTTCGACGATCCGGCGCAGCGAGTCGGCCAGATGCACGCTCTCATGCAACTGCTGGTGCAATTCGCGCCCGACGACGGCTCGGCCTACAAACGCATCCTCCGCAGTGAAGCCGATCGGCTGGCCAAATTGGGCGAAGCGTTCGTGCTGCACGATGTCTTGGAAGAAGCGAACTATCCGGTCTATTTTCACGAATTCGTCGAACGGGCCGGCGCTTGCGGTTTGCAATATATTTGCGAAGCGCTTCCGATCGACCGCCGCCGCGCGGGAATCACGCCGGAAGTTCATGCGAAGCTCGCGAGGCAATTCGATTCGATCGAATTGGAGCAACATCTTGATTTTCTGGACGGCACCGCGTTCCGCCGCACGCTGCTGTGCCGCGATGGCCATACGCTCGTGCGCGACGCGCTCGCGTGCGATCCGGCGACGCTGCCGCTCGACTGGCTTCTCGTCGCCTCGCCGGCGCAGCCTCTCTCCGCGGCGCCGGAACTCGACGGCAGCCGGCCGGAGGAGTTCGTCGCCCGCAAGAATCGCATGACGGCGTCGCTGCGCTGCGATCGGCCGATCGAGAAGACGGCGCTCGCCGTGCTCGGCGAAATCTATCCCCGCGCGATTCCGCTGGAAGAATTGCTAACCGCCGCGGCAACCCGTCTCGGCCGCGCGACGACGGCCGAGGATCGAACGGAACTGCGGGCATTGATCGCCGGCGGCTTTCCGATCGGCGTCGTCGAATTGCACCGCTGGCAGCCGCCGGCCGTCAATCGGATCAGTCAATATCCAGAGGCCAGTCCCGTTGCCCGGTACGAATTATCGAACGGCTGGGCCGCGACAACGCTTTGGCACGACCGATTCGTGATCGACGATCCGCTGGCGAGGCAACTCGTGATCAACCTCGACGGCCGCACCGATCGCGCGACATTGATCGAGCGCCTAACCGCGACCATCGCCGCGCAAGAATCGTCCGCGGCCGGTCCGAATCCGCACTGGCCCGCCGCATCGCAGCAAGACAAAATCGCCGCAAGGCTCGATGTGGCGCTGAAGGATCTCGTTTGGTCGGCGATGCTGGTAACCTGAGGAGTGGTAGGTATTCTGCAAACGTTGGCGATGGCTCGCGCCTAGCCCAACGGGGTTTTGTCCTCTAGCCCAGGGTTGGTCGCGACGGCGACCTACCCTGGGTGGACGAGAAAACGAACGGTATCTACCGCAACGGGGTTGCGTCGATTGCGGCGTTACGCTGACGCAACCCCGTTGGGGTTGTGATTGCGTTTGGACTCATCCTTCCCAGGGTAGCCCGCCTTTGGCGTGCAACCCTGGGCTACGGGACGGAACCCCTGTCGGGGTTCAATGCAGCCGAAACGCATTCGTTGCCTCGCCAAGACGTAGTCGCTTCTTTCCTCTGTCCCCTACTCCACCTCAATCGCCCGATACAGCGGCAAATAGCGATAATAAATCTCCAGCGTGCAAATCGCCAGACTCGTCATGTAGATGCGGCCGCCTTGTTGGACGTCGTAGTTGCCGCCGATAGCGCCGCCTGCGCGGCCCAACTGCCGGCAGGATGGCCCGACTTTTCTTGCATCGCCAACAGCGCGTCGCGCACCGCCGCGTTCCATTTCTTCCACGGTTCGCCGCCGACATTGTGCATCACTTGCGTGGCGTAATACCAGCAATAGATGTTCGGCTGATCCTTGTTCGGCAAATGCTCTTTCAACAGCCAGTCGACGCCCTCTTGCAAGCCCGCGTGATCCTTCGGCCAGCCCAAGTATTCGCGGCACAACAGGCCTTCGGCGGTCATGGCCGGCGTCGGAGCGGAGCCGGATTGATAACCGAACAAGCCGCCATGACGGCCGGCACGCACCGAATTCAAGAAATGCGCCGCGCGGTTGAACGCATGTTGCGGCACGTCGATATACGCCATCTTCGCACTCTGCAACGCCATGAGTTGCCAACCGATCACGCTCAAATCGCCTTCTTGGCCCGGCTCGTATCGCCAGCCACCCTCGGAATGCTGCGCTCGGACGATGAATTCGGCCGCGCTGATCGCCGGGCCGCGCAAACTGTCGTCGTTCGTCATCGCCACGGCCTCGCAGAGCACGATCGTTGCGAGTCCATGGGCATACATCCGGCCGAGGCCGCCGCTGCCGCGCAAATCGCCGTCAGGCTTTTGCTGCTTGACGAGCCATTTCAAACCGCGATCGACCGTGTCTTGGTAGATTCCCAGCTTGTGCGACTGGCCGGCGCCGAGAAACGGCAAGAGCGCGAGCGAAGTTGCGGCAACGTCGGAGTCGCCGCCGCGGCCGTCGCACTGGCCGTTGCAATCGCCGGCGCGAGAAAAATTGTCGAGGCTCCAATGGCCGTCTTTTTCTTGATGCCCCGCAAACCAGCGCAGGCCGCGCACGACCGCCGCCTCGGTCTTCAGCGAACCCCCTTCTTCGTCGAGCAACTCTTGGCGCACGCGCGGATCGCGCGATTCGAGCATGTGCGGCTGACCGGGCGTTTTGATCGCTTCCAGAACCTTGGGAAGTTCCTTCAGTGTCGGACCGCTCGCATCGCGGGCCAGCGTCAATTCCTCGCCCGGCTTCGGCGGATGTTTCGCGACTGGCGAGGCTTTCGCAACCGGCGGCGCGACGGCAATCGGGGCCGCCGGTTTGCCCGCGTCATTCGAGCGATGCGACATTAGCCACAGCCCGAGCGCCACGCCGGCCAACAACAGCGACGCCAGCGCCGCCAACCACCGGTCCCACCGCCGCCGGCGAGAAGCGGCATCCATCGTCCACGGCAATCGCGACAGCTTTTCGGCAACCACCGGCGGAGCAAGGGGCGGCGCCACGACTCGCGTCGGCGCGCTCACCAACTTGGCGACCGGCAAATTCGATTTGCGATGCGACGCCGGTAGCGGCGGCGGCACGGAAGAGGGCTTTGGCGGCGCGGCAACCGGCGCCACAACCGGCGGGGCGGCGATCGCCGCGACGGGCACTGTCGATCGCGGCTTCGGCGGTTCGACGATCGCGGCGGGCAAAGGTTTGGCCGGCTGCGGCTTAGCGGTAGCCGGCAGCGCCGCCGCTACGGCGGCCGCCGTCTTGTTCGCCTTATCAAGCAACTGCTGAGCCAGCCGCTGCTGCTCCTCGGTCAACTCGACGCTCGTGCCGCAGCGCCAGCAATCAGCCAACATCAACCACAGACGGATTGAAATCGGAGCCCCGCAGTCGGGACAAGCGCAGGTCAGCACATTGCCGTCGAGCCAGACCGTCGCCCCGCCGGCTGTTCCCTTCAGCGGAGCGGATGCCGCGGCGGATGGATTGGCCGGATTCGCCGGCGCACTCGCCGGTCCCGCGGTCGCTTTCGCGGGTTTCGGCGGCGCCGGCACGATCCACAATCCGGAATCCGAAGTCGCTTTAGCCATTTGCCTGTGTCGTGTCACTCTGTATGCGGTGTCGTGATTGGCCGCGGTCAAAAATCACCGAACCGCAACTCGCCCGTTTAGTTTGCTCCGCCGACACGTTAGTATACATAGTGCGGCACGGCGGCGCAAAGAATACTCCTCATCGGTTCTCTCACTGATTTCCTCTCTTCACGCTAGCGAAAGCCCTTGATGGCCACCGAAATCCAAAGCCGCGTGGCCGAATTGGAAGCCAATATGGCCCAGGTCGTGCTGGGCAAGCCCGACGTCGTGCGGCTGTGCATCGTCACGCTCTTGGCCGGCGAACATCTGCTGCTCGAAGACGTGCCCGGCGTCGGCAAGACGCTGGTGGCAAGGCCCTGGCCAAAAGCGTCAGCGGCGATTTCTGCCGCATTCAATTCACGCCCGATCTGCTGCCCAGCGACATCACCGGCAGCAGCGTGTTTCACGCCGCGACGGGCGAATTCGTCTACAGCCACGGCCCGATCTTCGCCAACATCGTGCTGGCCGACGAAATCAACCGCACCACGCCGCGCACGCAATGCGCCCTGCTCGAAGCCATGAGCGACCGGCAGGTGTCGGTCGACGGCAAGACCTATCCGCTGCCGCGTCGCCGTTCATGGTCATCGCCACGCAAAACCCGTTCGAGTTCGAGGGCACGTATCCGCTGCCCGAAAGCCAGCTCGATCGCTTCCTGATGCGGATCTCAATCGGCTATCCGGACCGCGAAGACGAATTGCAAGTGCTCACCAGCCACCGCGGGGGAGAGCCGGTCGATTCGCTCACGCCGGTCATCGATAGCGAGCAAGTGCGCACGCTGCAAGAATCGGTCCGGCAGGTGGCGGTCGACGAATCGATCCAAAACTATTTGTTGTCGATCGTCCATGCGACGCGGCGCTGCGACGAACTTCAAGTCGGCGCGAGCACGCGCGGAGCCTTGTGCCTGTATCGCGCGACGCAGGCCTTGGCGCTGGTCGAAGGCCGCGATTTCGTCGTGCCCGACGACGTGAAGCGACTGGCCGTACCGGTGCTGGCCCATCGCGTGATCGCCAAGAGCTACGTCCACCAAGGCCAACGCGGCACGCTCGAGGCGCTGATTGAACGGCTGGTTGAAAGCGTGGCGGCGCCGGATTGAGAGGAATGATCATGTTCGGCAATCATCGCACGCGACTTACGCACGAAGGCTGGTATTTCCTTATCGTGCTGACGTTCATCGTCGTCGCCGGGTCGATGCGGCAGATCAATCTGATGCTGGTCATGGCCGGCATGATGGTCGGGGCGATTTATTTCAACTGGCACTTCGCCCGCTCGATGCTGCGGCGGCTGCAAATCCGCCGACGGCTGCCCGAGCAGATCGGCGCCGGCGACACGCTCGTCGTCGAAATCGAAGTCGCTAGCCCGCATCGCTGCACGGCATTGCTGATTACCGACGCGATCCGGCGGCTCGAATCTTCGTCGGGCAAGAAACGTTCATCGCTGGCGAACGGGAAATTGCCCGATGGCGACGTGCAAGGCGTCGTCGCGCTGCCGCATATCACTCCCGGTCGAACGGCGCGAGGCCGAATATCAGGTAACGTTCGACGAGCGCGGGCGCTACGAATTCGGTCCGTTTTGGGCCGTCACGCGGCATCCGTTTGGCCTGGTGGCGCGCTCCGTGCGACTGCGGCGGTCGTCGCGGTTGCTCGTGCTGCCTCGGCTTGGCCGGATGACGAACCGCTGGGCCCATTTGGCGCAAGCCATCGACTACAGCAGCCAGAAGGCGGCCGGACGGCAACGGCCCGCCGACGGCGAATTCTACGGCCTGCGCGATTGGCAGTCGGGCGATAGCCGCCGGCTGATCCACTGGCGCACGTCGGCTCGCCGCGGCGGATTGATGGTGCGGCAATTCGAGCAGCCGCGCAGCGAAAACCTGACGCTATTGGTCGAACTTTGGCAGCCGGTCGAGCCGAGCGCGGCGGATCGCGAGCGCGTTGAATTGGCCGTTCGCTTCGCCGCCACCGCGACGGTCGAAGCCTGTCGCCGCGGCGGCAGTCAACTGCGAGTCGTCACCGCTGGACGAGAACAAGTTTCGCATCAGGGCGGCGCTTCGAAATCGTTGGCGCGCGACATCCTGGCGCATTTGGCCGTCGCCGAAGCCACGGCGAACAATCGACTCGATGAATTGATCGACGCCGTGGCCGATTCGCGCCCGGCGGCCGGACAACTCGTGTTGGTCACCACGCATCCGACGCTGCCCGATCCATCGGCGCTACAAATCTCCGGGCAAAGAACGGCGGCGCGAATCGTCGCGCTAGTCGCCGGCAGCCCCGAGTTTTTTCAGTATTTTCACGCGGAATGAAGCGATGAAGCTCGATCGGCTGCTGCAAATCACGTTTGCCACGCTCGTGTCGCTCGGCACGATGCTGTTGGGCATGGGGCAGCGCAGCCTGACGTTGCCGCTGATCGCGATCCTCTCGGCCGGCGCGTCGATCTATCTCACCGATCTGCGCGGCTGGATTCGCTTGAATCGGCCGGTGGCCAATGTGGCCGCGCTGCTGGCGGTCGTGTTTTCGGTTTCGAATTTCTTTTACGTCAGCAGCGAAGATCAATTGCTGGCGGTGGCCAACTTGCTGGTCTACCTGCAAGTCGTGCTGCTGTTTCAAAAGAAAACCGGCCGCATGTATTGGCAATTGCTCGTGCTGAACGTGTTGCAAGTCGTCGTGGGCGCGGCCCTCGATTTGGACATGCTCTTCGGCCTGCTGCTGGTCGTGTACATGTTCGTAACGCTGGCGGCAATGGGCCTGTTGTTCATCGAGCGCGAGGCGGAGCTGTGGCAGCGGATTGGAGCAGGGAGCGGGGAGCAGGGAGCGGAGAGCAAAGAGCAGGGGGCAGGGAGCGGGGAGCAGGGAGCAGGGAGCAGGGAGCGGACAGCGGGGAGCAAGGAGCACGGGGCGAGAGAACTTGAGACTGGGCGGCAACACGTCGCGAGCGCGCAAGCTTCTGGCTCCCTGCTCCCTGCTCCCCGCTCTCCGCTCATCCGCGTCTCCGCCGTGCTGCCCGCCGATCCGGCTCGCGAACTGCTTGGCCGCGGGATCTTTCGCCGCACGCTTGGCATCGGCTTGGGAACGCTGATCGTGGCCGCGGTTTGCTTTTTTTCGATGCCGCGGTTTGGACGCTCGATGTGGGCGGGCGGCGGCGTGCGTAGCGCGGCCTCGATCGGCTATTCTCCGAGCGTGAAGCTCGGCGATCTTGGGCCACTGCTGCAAAACCCCGAGTTGGTGATGCGGGTTAAATTCCGCGACGAGCGCACCGGCCAATCGATCGTTCCCACCGAGCCGCCGTTGATGCGCGGCTCGATGGTGATCGAGTATCGCCGCGGCGAATGGAAGCATGATGTGTCGGATCGGCGCCGGCCGAAACTGGCGATGCTGGAGGCTCCGCCCGACCTGCCGCGTCCGCCGCTGGTGCGGCAGCAGATCACGCTCGAGCCGATGGCCGAACCTGTATTGTTCGCCGTCTATCCGGCGTTCGACGCGAATCCCGATCAGGCGGATCGCCATGTCCTGTTCGATCCCGAACGCCAGCAATTGGTGCGCACTCCCGACGTGCAACGCGAGAAGTTCGACTACGAAGTGTTCACGACCGGCCTGACCGCGACCGGCCAGTGCCGCATCGTGCCGCAGCCGACGAACATGAGCCCGTCGGAATTGGACCGCATGCTGACGCTGCCCGACGGCCTGGCCGAATCGTCGCGCCTTGTCGCCGGAGGACAGTACAAGAATGTCGCGGCCGACGAACGGCTGACCGGCCTGCGAGCGCTGGCTTCCAAAACGATTCGCGACGCGAAGCTGGCCGACGATGATCGTTACGGCAAAGCCAAGGCGCTCGAGCGACTGCTCAGCTCGGCGCCGTTCGAGTATTCGCTCAATCGGCCGCCGCCGGCCCCGAACGTCGACCCGATCGAGGATTTCGTCACGCGCAATCGCTCCGGGCATTGCGAGTATTTCGCCAGCGCGCTGGCGCTGATGCTGCGCAGTCAGGGAATTCCGGCGCGAATGGTGATCGGCTACCGCGGCGGCGAGCGCAATCCTCTGGGCGACTTTTTCGACGTGCGGCAGTTGCACGCGCATGCTTGGGTCGAGGCGTATCTCGAGCCGGACCAGATTCCCGAGAAGGAGCGGCCGGCCGGTCTTTCCGTGCAACACGGCGCGTGGCTCGTTCTCGACGCCACTCCGCCCGGCCGCGCCGCCGACGAAGTCGCGACCGATTCGTGGCTGTCGTCGTTCGAGGATTTGGGCGACTACGTGTCGCAACTTTGGAATTCGTATGTCGTCGGTTTGAACACCGATCGGCAAGAGCACGCCGTGTATGAGCCGCTGGCGAAGGCGGGCGGTACGATCAAGAATCTCTGGCGGCGCGTCGAACTGTCGGCGAGCGCTCTGGCCGACCGGATTCCCTTTTGGCACCGCAAGGAAGTAGCCGAGGGCGAAGGGAGTGACACGTGGCCGGTTTTTCTGCTCTTGGCTGTGTTAGCGGCGACCGTCGTTGTCAGTTACATCGGACTGCGACGTTTCAGCCGAACCAAATCCAAGCGGCGGCGAAACTCCGCGCGGCTTGGCGGCCGTCCGGAAGTCGCCTTCTATCGCCGCTTTGAAAAGTTGCTGGCCCGCCGCGGGCTCGTTCGCCGCGCCGGACAAACGCAACTCGAGCTCGCCCAGGCCGCGGCCGCGATTCTCCCCGACGCGCCCGACGGACAGCCGGCCGGATTGCTCGCTCGCCGTGTGGTCGATGTCTACTATCGCGTGCGGTTCGGCCGCGCGGCACTGGACAGCCGCCAAGCCGCGACGGTAGAACAGTTGCTCGACCAACTGCAAACGACGGTCGTGCGGACAAAGCGACGCGCACGGCGGTGACATGCTGCCTCGGCTCGGCGTAGGCATGGCACCCATTGCACCCCGCCCTCGCTAACGCTTCGGGTTAGTGTCGATTCGGCATGCCCGCGCCATACTAACCCGAAGCGTTAGCGAGGGCGCGCCGGGGTTTGTTTTAATACTCACAACTGCCTCTCTCCCCATGAAAATCGGCATCGTCGGCTATCAAGGCTCCGGAAAAAGCTCGCTCTTCGAATGGCTCACCGGCGTCAAGCCCGATCCGGCGACGGCCCACGTCGGGCAAAGCGCCATGGCCGCCGTGCCCGATCCGCGCATCGATCAGCTTTGCCACGTCTATCATCCGAAGAAAATCACGCGGGCCTCGCTGGAACTGGTCGACACGCCGGGGCTCAGCCGCACGCACGAAGGCAACGCCGCGAAGCTTGGCATGATCCGCGACGTGGGCGGATTGATTCTCGTCGTCGGGGCGTTCGGCGGCGGCGATCCGCTGGTCGAGCTGGCCCGCTTCGACGAGGATTTCCTGCTGGCCGATTTGGAAATCGTCACCGGGCGGATGGAGCGGATCAAAGGCTCGTTCAAGAAAACGCTGCGCAAGGAAGAGCGCGAGAATCTCGAAGCCGAATTGGCCGCGCTCACTCCGCTGGCCGCGAAGCTCGAATCGGGCCAGCACCTCAACGCCGCCGAAATGAGCGACGATCAGCTTAAGGCCACCAGCAGCTTCCGCCTGCTGACGCAAAAGCCGAAGCTGGTGATCGTCAATCTGGCCGACGACGATTCGCCCGAGCGATATGCCGGCAAAGCGCCGCCGGGCGTGGCGATCGTGGCCGTGCCGGTGTCGCTCGAAGTCGAATTGGCGCGGATGACGCCCGAGGATCGGGCCGAGTTCGAGCGCGACATGGGCGTCGGCGCCAGCGATCGCGACAGCCTGATTCGCCAGATCATGGACGTCACCGGGCAGATGATTTATTTCACCGCCGGCGAAAAAGAAGTGCGCACGTGGCTGTTGCGCAAAGGAGGCACGGCCCTGGAAGCCGCCGACAATATCCATTCCGACCTGGCCCGCGGCTTCATCCGAGCCGAAGTGATCCAATGCCCCGATCTGGTGCGCCTAGGCAGCGAGCGAGAAATCAAAGCGCACAATCTGCTGCGGCAAGAGCCGAAGGATTATGTGGTGAAGGATGGGGATATTCTGCATATACGATTTAGCGTCTAGGGCCCTCTACTCAATATACCTCTTCAACAAAATCGCCCGATTCACATTGTGATTCTGCCCGCGTTCGTAGCCGACGGGGATCGAGCGGTCGAAGATGTAGAAGGCACGGTGGCGTTCGACTTCGCCCGTGTCGGAGCCGATTTCCTCGCCGAGTTGATAACCGTCGGGATGGCCCGCGTCTGGTCCGGACGACCACGGCACGGCTTCGAAATAGCCGATCGTTAGCCACACGCCGAACACATTCGATCGCGTGGTGACGAGATTCGAAATCCGTTCCAGGCCTTGATAGGCGAAGTAGGAATTCTGGTTGGCGTTGTTGTAAGGGGCTTGCGACTGGTTGCCGGCGAACAAGGGCGTGATGCCGCTGTCGGGCGTCGAAGTGCCGGCTCGCAAGACCGTCGCGTTGATGCCGCGGTGCATCATGTTTTGCAGCGGGACCAGATCGGCACCGGCCGCCGAACGGAACGGGTTGGCAAAATACGTCGGAAGCGTCGTGGCCGGGTTGATGATCGCGCCGCTCGAAGCCGCGTCCGCACGGCGGCTATCGCAAAGCTGATTGAACGTCGGGCTCAGCATGCCGTTCAACACGCCGTTCCAGACAAGGGGATCGGTGATCGTGTTGAGATTCATGCGGCCAGGATCGCGGTAGTTGGAAACATAGTTGAACGGCGGCAGGAAATAAGCCGTCGGCGCCGCCGCTGCCGTCGGCCTTGAAAACCGACGGATTCAAATACGTCTCGCAGCCGATGAACCGCGAGGGAACTTGCAGATACTCCAGCACGCGGTAGAAATTCGAGGCTTGGCCCGCCGCGAACGTCGAATCCGACGAATCGAAGAAATTCAGCAAGTGGCCGAAGGGACCGCGGGCGTTTACGTTCGCGGATGGACCGCCCGTCGTGGGCGTCCGGCGCGAGGCTCGCCGGGGGCGCCGGCAACACCGTTGGCGACGCCGTGGGGCCGTAGGAAACTGGCGTGGCGGGCGAGTTGAACTCGAATAGCAATCGATCCGGCGAACTCGCCGGCACGTTGAGCAATTCGAACTCGCTGGCATACGGCCGGGCATTCCAAGTGATCCAAGGAAACGGTTGCGACGGATCGCCGACGTATTGCGTCAGCCCGGGATACGTCGTGGCCGTGAGACCAGTGCCATAGCCGTGATTCAGGTAGCCGAGCGTGTGATTCAATTGGTACGAAAAATTCGCGTTGCCCGACGCGCCGAATGGGGGCACGTTCGCCAGCGTGTCGCTGATTTGCAGCGGCGCCCAAATGTTGTAGCTCGGCGCCGGAACCGGCGTTGTGTTGATCGTGCCGCTGCCCCCGCGCTGGCGGGATGAGAAATTGATCGTCTTGGGGTGGTCGTTGAGATTCGACGACGGATCCTCGCCGTTAAACACGGTCAGGTCGATCGGCATCCAATCGACGGTGATGTACGGATTCCGCAGCGAGTCGTAGCCCGACGTCGGATCGGCCAGTCTTTGAAGAAAGACGGTCTTGTAGTTTGGATACGTGCCGGTGTTGGCGGCCGATCCCGGACCGGCCACGTCCTGCAGCAAGGGGAGTTGCTGATAGGTTGGTTCGCCGGGCCCTTCTTCGAGCGGCTGATCGAGGAATCCCGTCGCGCCGGTGGCATGAGTGGTTTGAGTCAGGTCGTCGTAGGCGTCGTAAACAAGCGTGACCGGGTTTTTCGCGACCGGCTCGGGATAGTAGGGGCTCGGTCCGCCGGCGGTGAGCGGCGTGGGAACCGGCTCGGAAACGCTAAATCCGATCCCGCCCGGACCGGGCATGGCGGCCGCGTTGGACCAAGTTGCGGCAGGAGGCGGATCGGCTCCCACAATCACGCTTACCGTCGCATAATTCCCTGCCTTAAGCGTGCCCGGCGCCGCCGGCCATGGCAGCGTCGAAGCGCCCGCCGGATTCGTGATCGCGACCGCGGTCGCTCCGCCGGGAGTGAGCGTGATTTTCTGTGGCGACGGCTTGCCCCATTGCTGGACGGTGGCGTACGTGCCGGCCGAGCCGATGTACGTCGTCGCGCGAGGCCCGACAACTGCGTAGCTGCCGGGAGGAACCAGAACAGGCGTCTTGTTGAAGTTGTAATAAATCTGCGCGCCAGGTGCCGCGCTCCAACCAGGCGTCAGGCTGGTGAGAGGCGCCGGTGGAGTGGTCCCGAGCCAAACGATGCGCTCGACTGGCACGTTCTGCGCCGGGTTGAACAAGTTCATTTGTTGGCAGCTTTGAGCCACAACGGGGCTGGTCGTGGCAACCGTTGTGTCGGTCGTCGGCTCGAACAACGTCGTGTCGGGGTTGGTCGAGGCTTGCGTCATCACGTCCGGTGCGCTCACGCCGGCTGTGCGCGGGCTTTTGCTGATGACAATCCGCCACACGGGATTGATGCCGTCGCCCGACATCTTCGCCTAGATCGAGACAATACTGTCCGGTGAGGGTATTTTTTGTGTAAAGATCGGTGGGAGCGAAGGGCAGATTCGGATTGCGCGTGCAGAGGACCTCGATGAACGCGGAACCTTGTGGGATGCGCGTTTGGTCGAAGTTCCCCGCCGGGGGCATCTTGCCGGCCGGAGTCGGCGTCGCGCCGCCCGCGTCCGGCGGCATGTCGGTCGTCATCTTGCTGTTGCCGGTGTCCCAGTTGGTGTCGGCGATGCGCTTATCGTGGAACGCCAACGTCTCGGTCAGCACCGCGTCGGGCGGTTTGCAGGCCCAGACCAGTCCGATGTTGCCATTCGTGGATTTCTGATTATTAACATCGCCCGGATCGCCGTTCACGGTCCAGCCTTGATACGACGATTGGTAAATGTCCCAGTGGTATTCGAACGGCGTCATGATCGACGTCGCATCGCGGAACGACACGGCGTTGATCGCCCATTGCGCGACTCGCCGCGCCGTGATTTGCTGGGCGAGCGGACTGCCGGCCGCTATTCCCGGCTCGATCGTCCAATTGGTGAACCCTTGATCCGCGAAGAGCATCATCAGGGCGTAAAGCTGCCGGGCCATCAGTTGCCGGGCTTTGACGCCAATCGGAAGATTGGCGCTCATCAGCGGATCGGCTGGATTGAGCGACATATTCCAGTTGGTCACGTTGAGTGCCTCGCCGTTGGCCGAGACCGTCTCGGTGGCGGAATCGGGTGCGGAGGGCTTGTTGGAACTAATTCCTCCCGGCTCATCGACCAGGCCGTTGTTGTTGTCGTCGCGACCATTGCCGAACGGCCGATTGATATCCATCCGCACGCCGGCAATCAACTCGGGCGGCAGCAGCTTTGCGATCTCGGCGGCGTTGTTCACCAGCGTGGGACAATTCTGCTTGAACTTCGCGTTCAACAGATCGGTGATCCCGAAGGCCTGATGGAGGCCGACGGAGGCGAGGGCCGTCCGCAGATCGCGCGGCGCCGGAAGATTGGGCGACGGCAAGTCGCTGCTCACTGTCGTGATCTTATTGCGCTGGTTGGCGTTGCTTTGCAGGCTCGGAAGAATGCTGTAGAGCCTTTGGGGAAGCGAGCGGACGTGAACGTCGTATTGGCGCAGCACGGCTTCCAATTCGCCGACGGTAAAGGGATCGTCGATCGTAGACGAGGAAACGTATCTTGCCGCCTGCGGCACGCTGCGAGCAAGGTCGAAGCCATAAGGCGATTCGGTCGAGGACCCGGCCCCTTGCTTTACTTCGCTGGTGAAATAGGTGGGGCCGGTCGGACTTGTTCCCGGCACGAGATTGATCGGCTGGCCGCGTGGATCGATGCCCAGGATGCGACGGTCTTTCAAATCGGGAAGCGTGCCAAATGAGGTCAGCGCGGTGAGCGGGTTACCCAGCGCAGCGCTCGGACCGGTCGGAAACTCGAACAGCTTGAGCAATTCCAACTGCTGGTTAACGATCGAACTTTGCGCGGATGTGAGTCCCGGGCTGCCACCGTAACGGCCCGGCCAGCCCGTCGGAGTGCCCGACATGCCCATGATGATCGCGGAGACTTCGGTGGACGAGAAAATAGCGTTCAGGCTGATATTCGCCACGCCGTAGCCTTGGCCGATCGGAAGAGTCACCGAGCTATTTGAGACGCCCGCCAGCGCGGCGAGCGAATTCGAAGTGGCCGTTGCGCCGTTCTTCCCCGTGGGATAGGCGTTGGTGTCGATATCGAGCGCGCTGCCATGCGCAGTTGACATTGATGCGGCCGTCGAGATCGAGGATGCATGGCGCGACAAGAATCTTGCACGTTCGGCCGTCGCGCGAGGTGAACACCGGCAAGCCGGGATCGATCCAAATGCTGTCCGCTACTCCGCCGCCGAGATTGTCAACGTCGAACTGGGTCGCGATGTTCGACGGATCGAAATTGGGATTCACATTAGAAAACGCCGGGTGGTCTTGCGGGTCGGTGTTCGGTCGGAACGAAATCTGGCGCAGCGGCGCCGCATTAGTGGCGAGACCGGGAACTTGCGACTTCCAGTAGCTATAAAGTTCGGGGCGGAAAAACGAGGGGAGGATTCCTCCCTGGTTCGTCGCCTGTCCGTTGTTGAGTAGCAGCCCCAAGTAGCAATTGTTGTAATCGGCCGCGGTGTAATCGACGTTCGCGCCGCCGGGGCCGGCGGGATCGGTGCCATACGTTGAATCCCCTTGGAAGCCAAATGGATTCGGCAGCAGAGCATAAGGGTGACTGTTGGAATCCGCCTTGCCGTTGAACGGTCCGCCGCCGGCCGCAGTGGCTGTCGTGTCGTAGCCCCGGCCCATGCCGCAATAGGGGCGGCCGTTGATCAGAAACACGTCGCCGTTGGCCGGATCGTAGAGCCCGGCGTCGGCTTGAAAGCGCATCACGGTGACTGAGCCGGATGCCGAAGCGACGATCCGACTGCTCAATCCGGCGCACTGGCCGGAGAGCATCGTCAGGACGCAGCCCTTGTAGTAGTTGGGCGGCGGGGCGCTGAAGGCGGTACCACTTACGGTGGGCGTAAATTGCAGGAATTGCCCGCCGGCTTGCGGAGCCGGCGAACCGCCGACGGTGCCGCGGAAGCTGACGTTGCCGTAGATTCCTTCGAGCAAGCTCCACGATCGAAACGGCGAATGCGGGTCGTTCGTATCGCGAGCGAGCATCATGAATATCTGATCCAGCACGACATTCGGCGGATCGCCGGACCGCTCGAGGCGCGCATAGTTCCGCGACACCGATCGCTCCTTGCTGGCGACGACGGCGTATGTAATCGCCAGTAATAGAAACATGAACAGAACGCAAAGCACGATCAGCAATAGCACGCCGCGACGGCGATGTGGGCGGACGCGAGTTCGCATGATTAAACCTTTCTATTTCTCCGCGGGCCTTGTCTTTTCACCGCGAAGGCGCAAGGGCGCGAAGCAACAATCTTCGCGCTCTTCGCGTCTTTGCGGTAATATTCAAAAAATTCCACCAATCCGTTGCCCCTGTCCCTAGTTTGTCCACATGGAAGGGCCTTCCAAGCGGACCGTTCGTTCGTACACAGCGACGGCGCCGTCGTAGATGAAGGCATACATGCTGCCCGACGCGACGAGCGAGGAATTCAAATCGGTGCCGGCGACGGTGATGTTGCGCGTCCAGGTGCCGCCGGAATTCGTCGGGGGACCGGCGTTCAAGATTCGGTACCAACGGAACATCGGCCGCGTGAGCGTGCCGAACTTCGCGGCGGGGCTGAATGTCGTTGCTTTTCCGCTATTCGGATCAGCGGGCACGTCCTTTTGCATCCAGCCCAGCAGCAGACACTCGCCGACGCGGAGCGCGACCGCGTTGCGCTCCCGCCGCTTATCGTCAGATCGCCGCCGCCGAAGCCGCTGCCGGCGACCGCCGTCACCTGGCACGCCCGCTCGGTCGGCGGATTGGCCGACGCCGGCGGAATCGAGAACTGCCGCTTGTTGAACACGACGATCGACATGTACATGAGGTTCGACGTTTCGGTCGGCTGCAAATCGCCATAGACGGGCACCAGCGTGGCGAGCCAGGTGTATTGCCCGACGAATTCGCGCTTCGTGCCCGCGGAGTTGTATCCGCCGAACGGCAGAGCATCGGGGTTGGTCGTGACGATCGTGGTGCTGTTCGGGGCGGCGCCGGTGAGCGTGAAGCTCATGTCGTCTTCCAACATGCAGGCTTGCTGCGCGGCCATCGACACGGTCGAGTTGAGCGTCAGCCGCGGCATCGTCAATTGGGCGTTCGCTTGAGCGAAAGTGCCGATGTTGGCCGCGCTCGGCAAGGCGCCGATCATCAGCGGATCGATGGCCACGGGCTGGAGATTGTTTTGATTGCCCATCGAGTCGGCCGGAAAGACTTTTGTGCCGCTGACGGTCGGCATGAAGTAAGCGTTGGCCGAGGTCCACCACGTTTCGGCGCGAAGAAATCCGCGCGCCTGGCATCCCGCGCTTCGGATTGGCCGATGGCCGCTTTGCGATCGTCGATGCCGGCCCGCTGTGCTTGGAGCGCCCCGACCGACACCAGCGCGCCGACGCCGACCAATCCGATCGCCAGCACCATGACGGCGATCATGACTTCGAGGAGCGTGATGCCGGCGCGAGGCAGGGAGCAGGGAGCAGGGGGCAGGGGGCGGACGAGGCGCGCGAAAGTGCAAGCGGTGCGGCGCGCGAAGCGGGATGCGCCGGCGCTTGCGGTGTCGCGCTTTGCTCCATGCTCCCCGCTCCATGCTCCCTGCTCTTCGCTCTCCGCTCTCCGCTCTCCGCTTCGTTCTTCATCTTAGTTCCCCACCATATTCTGATTGCCGCGGGCGTAGCGCAGGCTGGTGATGACGTTGGCGGTGCCGGCGCCGGCGCTGAGGCTGGTGGCCACTTCGGCGGTTGTCACCAGGCCTGTTTGCCGGTTCACGCCGACCCAGCGGCAATCGGGGTCTTGCCAGTTGAAGGGATATTGATTTTGCTGCGTGGGGTTCGTTCCCGAGGGGGTTTGCGTTTTTTCGATCTTGCCGACCAGCAGATAAACGCCCGACATCGGGCGGATCACCTGAGCCTGCCCGCCCGCCGGTGGAACCGAATAAACCAGATCGAGCGCTCCGGTGGAGGAGAAGGTGATGATGATGTCGCCCGAGGCGCTCGACAGGGGATAATTGAAATTCGTTCCGCTGGTATTGAAGTTGACGCCGGAGTAATTCAGGTCGATGGCCACGCCGTCGGTCAACTGCACCGGAGCGGCCGAGGTTTTCACCGGGCGGCGATAGATTTGAAACGGCAAGCTTCCCGGCGGCGGGGAGCCTTGCTGCGTGCCGATTAAGCTCTGATCGAGCGGATTGATCGTCCAACTGCCCGACGAACCGGTCAGTTGATAAAGCTCGCCGCGGTAGCTGAAGCGGATCAAATCGCCGGTTTGCACGTTGGCGTTGCCGAGATTGGCGGCGGTGAACGTCACCGTGCTGCCCATCACGCTGGCGGTCGAGTTCAAGGCGTCGCCGAGGTAGGGGGGCGGCACTTCGCACATGAACAAGTCCATCGCGGCCGCGGCGTTCGTGACGGAACCCGTACTGCTGCTCTTCAGCCGCTGGATATACACGCCCGCCGAACGTCCGCTGACTTGCGCCTGTGTTCGCGCTGGCCAGCACCGTGCTGACGACGCGCGCCCCTTCGCGAGCCCGGCGGGCGTCGCTGGCCGACGACAACACCGGCACGAGGGCCGACGTGAGCAGCACGACGATCATGATCACGACGAGCATCTCGATCAGCGTGAAGGCGGAGCGAGAGCGTAGGGGCGAGGGACGAGGAGCGAGGGGCGAGGGATTCGCGCGAAGCCGACGCGCGAAACCGCCAGCGCGCCGCGCCGCGGGTTGTGACTTTCGTGTTTGTCGTGGTTATTCGCATCGTTCTTCGTTCTTCGTTCTTTGTCCTGTCGCCCCTCGCCCCGTGCTCCCTGCCTAATGCACCCCAATTTCTTGATTATGAATGTTGTCCGCGTTGCCGATCGTTCCGCTCGTGTTCACCGCCGGATCGATCGTGGGCGTGCCGACGGATTGGAACGGATTATTCGGTGGGCTACTTTTCGAATAGTCGACGGAGGAGCCGGTGGAAATGTCGTAGTAGCCGTCGGGCCCGGCCGAGTAGATCAAGGGATACAAGGCGAACGTCGTCGGCGGATTGCCGTAGACGCCGCTTGGGTCGGTCTGATCGCGGTCGGTCGAATTGGCGGGCTGTAGCGGAGAGTTGAAGCCGGGCGCCCAGCGCAAAAATTGAATCGGATTGCCCCAGGCGTCCAAGAAGCAAAGCATCTTTGGATTTTTTGGGTCGGACCCGATATCGCCCTGCTGAAAGTTCTCCAAGACGTCGTTTTCCTCCAGGCCCATCGTGACGATCAGATACATGCAGTCGGCGCCCTGGTAGGTGCTGTCCGACGAGGCGGTGATTCCGGCGGCGCTCGGCGCCCGTTGATAACAAGTCTGCAGCGCCGGCATCGACGGGGCCGTGTACGGGAGCGTGACCGGCGCGTCGAGAATGTCGGTCCAACGGTCGGGCATTTCGATCCGCATCAATTCGCGCACGGCGTCGCAACGGAGCCTATTGGCTACCTGCGGAGTGCTGTTCGGCTGAATTTGAATCGGCAACCGTCGCCAGCGATACGATTCGTAGCGATCCATCAGCAGCGTATGAAGCCGAGCGATGAGCGCGCGCGTATGCGCGACGCGGGCCGTTTCCATCGCGCTCCCCGCCGCGACCGCGACCAGCACGGAGAGCAGCGCCATGATGCCCATGACGACCATCAGTTCGACGAGGGTGAAGCCGCGGCGGCCGAAAGGGGCGAGGGGCGAGGGGCGAGGGGCAGTTATGCCGGCCGAACGCGGCCGCGATTGTGGGTGAGTCTTCATGGCCGAAACCTTGCGTTTACAATTCGCAGTCGTCTTTCCCTAGCCCAGGCGTTCACGCCTGGGATCCAGAGGAATCAGGGTCTCTTTTTCTAGCCCCGTTTGCGGGGCTTCCCCGACGCTTAAGCCAACAGGCGCTAACTGATCAAGCAGACGTTCAACGGTTTTCAACCGATCCGAAACGATACAACACATTGCCGATAATTTGCCGCCCTCATTGGGCTAAAGCCGCCGATCGGGAAGCCCGCTAAAGCGGGCTGGAAAAACATTTTATCTTCTCACGCCATCCCCAGGCGTAAACGCCTGGGCTACGGAAAACTCATGGGGTACCGGTCTGGCACGCGCTATCACGGCATCGAATCCTTCAAACTGCCCGGACAGAAATTGGTCAGGTTGTCCCAGTCGGCTTGCGAATAGGCTTTGATTCCCGATGAGATGGCCGTTTGGTCGGGCAGGCCGTCGTTGAACGAGGCATACGTTTGCACTTTGCCCGACGGGAACGAGCAGAGCGCCGTGGCGCTCGCTGGCGCCGCGAGCGGCCGTCGTGCCGTAGTTGCCGTCCAAGCCGGCCGAAATGATCTGACACGAATTCGGATTCGCATACGGATTCAGCGGATTGACATTCGGGCCGTTGTCGAGGACGTAGGGCATGCAATAATCGCCTTGCGTTCCCGACTGGCCGACTTGCGTGGCGTAGTTCTGCGAAGCGAAATAGATGTAGGGAATGTTCAAGCCGTCGGCCGGAACGTAGACGGGCACGATCGTCGTCGAGGGGGCTAGCGTCGAGCTGGGGGTTATCAGCCGCGTCGTCTCGAACGGGAAGAACGAAGTTTTGGTGCCGGTTCCCGTGAGCGGATGCTCCGGATCGGGATAAAAACCGTTGAGCCAAAACACGAGCGCTTGAGCCGGGCTCAGATTTCCCGGAATGGCCGTCACTTCCTGCGCGACATTGCAGCGCGGAAAGCAATGGGCCAAATGCAACGCGATCGGGCCGGTGGGCGAGGAAAAATTCGAGAAATCGGACGGCGGATATTGGCCGTACCGCTCCTTATACGCCTTCATCGACATGTCCAACGTGCCGATTTCGACCGTGATCCGCGCTTCGCGCGCCTTGGCCATGACTTGCACAAGCACCGGCGTGAGCAGGCCCATCAGGATGATGATGATCACGATGACCACCAAGAGTTCGACCAGGGTGAATGCTTCGCGCAAGGCGCGACGCAGACCCAGGGAAGGCCGGCGGGAGTTTTCGCGGGTTGCAAGCGCGGTGGCGGCCATCCCTGGGCTTGGGGCTCGCTCTGATAGCCGACTCCTATTTTCGTTCTTCATGATTGGCATTCCTTTTATTGAAAACTATTGTGCGATTATTTGCCGCCGCCCTCGCTTACGCTTCGGGTTAGTGTGCATATACCAACCCGAAGCGTAAGCGAGGGCGGGGAAGCCAAATTGCGAGTTTTCCGAGGGTCATTTATTTTCCGCCGCCGCCGCTCAAGTTCGAAATCAACGCCACCAGCGGCATGAACAGCGCGATGACGATGAAACCGACCGCCCCGCCCAAGCACGATGATCAACAACGGCTCCATCAGGCTGATCAGGCTTTCGGTGAGCACGGCCACTTCTTCGTCGTAGGTGTCGGCCACCTTGTAGAGCATCGTGTCGAGCTCGCCGGTCTCCTCGCCGACGTCGACCATGTTGACCACCAGGTCGTCGACGACGCGGGCTGTTCATCCGCATCATGTACATCAGCAGCCCGATCGGCCCGCCGACGAACATGAACCAGAAGAACGCGGCGACGGCGTTGAAACTGGCGTCGCGAGTATTCCTTCATCGGCTTGGCGATGCATTCGCCTTCGCGGATCGACTCGGAGACCTTGCCGTACAGCTGCTCGAACACGGCGTTGCCCGACGTTTCGCGGGTGATGTTCAGGGCTTCGAGAATCGGCACGCCGCTGGAGACCAGCGTGCCCAGGGTGCGCGTGGTGCGGGCCAGGATGTTCTTTTCGACCAACTGGCCGAAGATCGGCATCTTGAGCATGAACATGTCCCAGCCGATCGCGGCCGTGGCTTGAACTTGCGCAGCAGCTTGACGAACAGCCAGATGCCGATCGGGAATGCCGCGGAATCAGATACCAGTAGTTGACGCGCCAGTGCGAAATCGTTGATCAGCACCACGGTCATCGGCGGCAGTTCGGTGCTCGAAGTCGTCGAAGATCTTCTCGAACGCCGGCACGATCTTGATCATGATGAACGTCAAGATGCCGACGGCCACCAAGACGACGACGACCGGATAGACCATCGCGCCCTTGACCTTGCGCTTGAGCGACTGGGACCGTTCCTGGAACTCGGCCAGGCGGCGGAGAATGACTTCCAGGGCACCGCCCGCCTCGCCGGCCTTGATCATGTTGACGTACAGCCGGTCGAAGGCCTTGGGGCTCTTGGCCATCGCCTCGGAGAGCGTCGAGCCCGCCTTCGATCTCGTCGCAGACGTCCATCAGGCTGTTCTTGAACCGGCCCGGGCTTGCGCTGCGCTTCGAGGATTCGCAGGCTGCGCAGAATCGGCAGGCCGGCGTCCTGCAGGATCGACAACTGGCGGGTGAAGGTGGTGAGCGACCTTCGACGTTGACGCCGCCGATGGCGAACGGCCGCTTCTTGCTTGCCGGCCTTGGCCTTCTCGGCCGCGGCCTTGCGGGCCTTCTTGACGGCGATCTTCGTGACGAAGTAGCCCATCTGCCGAATCGTTGCCTGCGCTTCTTCCTCGCTGGGCGCTTCGATCACGTCCTTGATCTCCTGGCCGGTGGCGTCCATCGCCTCGAATTGATAGGTCGGCATGGCAGAATTCCTGGTCGGTGGCTGCGACGATGGTTGTCGAATTGTCGCTCGTGAATCGGATTCGTCCGCGTCGATGGTCTGCCGTGCAATGCATCGCATGATTCTGCATTCGTCAGTCGTATCGCTTTACGCTTCCAAAATCGTTTCGCGAATCACTTCTTCGACCGTGGTGCGTGCCGTCGTAGACGGCTTCCATGCCGGCGTCGCGCAGCGTGACCATGCCGTAGCTGCGGGCCGCGTCGCGCAGCTCGTCGGTCGAGGCGTTGCGCATGATCATGTCGCGCAGGTCGTCGTTCATGATCATCAGCTCGAACAGGCCGACGCGCCCCTTGTAGCCGGTGTTGTTGCAGGTGTCGCAGCCGCGGCCGCGGTAGAATTTCTTGCCGGCGATGTCGGCGGCAGTCAGCTCCAAGTCGGCCAGCATCTCGGCCGTGGGCACGACTTCCTCGCGGCACTTGCGTGCAAATCCGCCGCACCAGCCGCTGGGCCAGAATCGCCTCGACCGTGGCCGTGATCAAAAACGGCGGAATGCCCATGTCGCGCAACCGCGTGATCGGTGCTGGGCGCGTCGTTGGTGTGCAGCGTGCTGAACACCGTGTGCCCGGTGAGCGAGGCCTGCACGGCGATTTCGGCCGTCTCCAGGTCGCGAATCTCGCCGACCAGGATCTTGTCGGGGTCTTGCCGCAGGATGGCCCGCAGGCACATGGGCGAACGTGTTGCCGATCGACGCGTCGATCGGCACCTGGACGATGCCGTCGATGTCGTACTCGATCGGGTCTTCGGTCGTGATCAGCTTGTCGCTGATTTCGTTCAGCTCGCTCAGGGCCGAGTAGAGCGTCGTCGTCTTGCCGCGAGCCGGTCGGGCCGGTGACCAGGATGATGCCGTTGGGCTTGTTGATCACCTCGCGGAACTGCTTGCAGCGTGGGCGGCGTCCATGCCCGACCTTGTCCAGGTCGAGCGAGACCACCGAGCGGTCGAGCACTCGCATGACGACGCTTTCGCCGAACATCGTCGGCAGCACGCTGACGCGCAGATCGACCGGATGCCCGCCGACGGTCAGCTCGATGCGGCCGTCCTGCGGCAGGCGGCGCTCGGCGATGTCGAGATTGGCCATGACCTTGATGCGCGTGGTGATGGCGAAGGCCAGGTGCCGCGGCGGCGGCACCATTTCGTACAGCACGCCGTCGGCCTTGATGCGAATGCGGAATTCGTCCTCGAACGGCTCGAAGTGCAAGTCGCTGGCGTGGTCCTTGATCGCCAGCAGCAGCACCATGTTCAGCAGCTTGCGCACCGGGGCGCTGTCGGCCAGGGCCTCGACGCTGGTCAGGTCGATCGGGCCTTCGCCGGCTGACCGCGCTCGGCCGCGGCGGCCAGCTCCTTGTCGGCCTCCATGTCGGCGACGAGCGACTCGACGCTCTCGCCGCCGGCCGAGTAGTAGCGGTCGAGCGCCTTCTGGATGTCGCGCTCGGTGGCCACGACCGCGCGGATGTCGTAGCCCAGGAACGTGCGCAGCTCGTCCTGGATCGACAGCTTTTGCGGATCGCACATGGCGATCGTCAGCGTGTTGTCGCGGAAGCGCGATCGGAATGATGCGATACAGCTGGGCCATCGGCTCGGTGACGTAGCCCAGCACCTCGGGCGGAATCGACGATCTCGCGCCAGGTAGATGACCTGCATGCCCAACTGCTCGGCCAGGCCTGGGCCAGCTGCTCGTCGGTGACGTAGCCCATGCTCTCGGCGATCTTGCCGAGCAACTCGCCGGGGCGCTGCTGCTGCTCTTCGAGCAGCGTCTCGCAGCTGGTCGTCGGTGATGAAGCCGAGATCGACGAGGATTTGACCGATGCGCCGCAGTGCCATGTTGAGTCCGATGACTTGTCTGATCAGTGACTAGTCATGCGAATGTCTGAAGAATGCGCAGCGCGATGTCGAGCGTCACGTCCGCCATTAGACATTCGTCGTTAGTCATCCGTCATTCCGCTGCTCTACGCCCGCATCTAGTGTCCGCCGTCTCCGCTCTCTTTGCCTTGCGCTCGACGTCGTCCTCGTCGTCGAACATGCCGCGCTCGGCGTTGGCGATGCGGTCGGCCAGGTCGTCGGGCATGTTGCGCCTTGACCATCACGTCTTCCTTGCCGCGACTTTTGCTCGCTGCCACAGCTTGAACAGCGAGTCGTCGAGCAGTATGCATGCCCAGCTTGGCGCCGGTCTGAATCGCCGAGTTGATGCGGAACGTCTTGTTCTCGCGGATCAGGTTGCCGATGGCCGGCGTGACGACCAGCATTTCGTAGGCGGCGCACGCGGCCGCCGCCGATCTTCGGCAACAGCGCCTGCGACAGGATGCCGATGATCGACGTCGAAAGCTGCGTGCGGATCTGCTCCTGCTGGTTGGTCGGAAAGACGTCGATGATGCGGTTGACCGTGCCCTGGGCGCCGGTGGTGTGCAGCGTGCCGAACACGACGTGCCCCGTTTCGGCCGCGCGTGATGGCGGCCTCGATCGTTTCCAGATCGCGCATTTCGCCGACCAGGATCACGTCGGGGTCTTGCCGCAAGGCGCGGCGCAGGGCCTCGGAAAAGCTCGGCACGTCGACGCCGATCTCGCGCTGGTTGACGGTCGACTTCTTGTTCGTGGTGATAGAACTCGATCGGGTCTTCGATCGTGATGATGTGATGGTCGACGTTCTCGTTGAGGTAGTTGATCATGCTGGCCAGCGATCGTGCTCTTGCCCGAGCCGGTCGGGCCGGTGACCAGGAACAGCCCGCGCGGCCGCATGATCAGAGCTTTCGCAGACCTGCGGCAGGCCCAGCTGCTCCATCGTCAGCAACTTGTTGGGAATCTGCCGCAGCACCATCGCCGATGTTGCCGCGCTGCTTGAAGATCGAGACGCGGAACCGGGCCAGCGTCGCCGAAGGCGAAGCCGAAGTCGGAGCCGCCGACCTCCTGCAACTCCTGTCTGGCAGCGGTCGGGCGTGATGCTCTTCATCAGCGCCACCGTGTCGTCGGCGTCGAGCACCTTGGTCTCCAGCCTGCCGCATGCGGCCGTGCAGGCGGAACACCGGCGGCTGGCCGACCGTGATGTGCAGATCGCTGGCCCCCTGGCTTGACGACCGGCTGCAGCAGCTTGTCGATGAGGATCGTTGCCCATGCGATGCCATCGCTCGCGTCCTCGTGTCCGATGGCCGCGCGCGAACGTCGAACCTGAAACCCGGCAGACGCAGACGGCGAGACTCGATGACGCTCGTGCCAGAAGTCGAACGGCTGTCTCGATCGCGCAGCACTCGACTGACCGCGATTCGGCTAATCGCCGACTCCGCGCAAGCCGACATGCGACCAGTCAGCCGCTCCGGCCCGTCAGCCGATCGCACGTCGTCTCGACGCCGCAACCGCCGACAAGTGGCTGTAGCCGTCGCTTGCCAGACGACTATTCGCACTCGCGTCGTGGAACGCCACGTCTCAGTTAGCTTGACCATCGACTGTGCAACGGTGCAGGCATCTCGACTCCAGCCGAATGCTCGGCTGTGACCCGGACCAGCTGTTCGGCAGCCAGTCCGCCATGTCGCACGGCCGGTCTAGTCGTCCTCGACCTGCTTGGCGACGCGGAACACCTCTTCGATCGTCGTGATGCCGCTTCAGCACCTTGCGAATGCCGTCGTTGTAAAGCGTCGTCATGCCTTGCGCAACGGCGGCCTTGCGAATCTCCTGCGTCGAGGCGCCCTGGAACGCCAGCTCGCGAATCTTGCGAGCGTCATCAGCATCAGTTCGAAGATTCCCAACGCGGCCGCGATAGCCCGCTCTGTTGGCAGTTGCCGCACCCTTTGCCCTTCATGAACGTCGCCGTTGGCGGCCATCTCCGGCGTGATGCCGGCGGCCTCCAGAACCGCGTCGGTGGGCGTGTACGGCTGCTTGCATTTGGAGCAAACCACCCGCACCAACCGCTGCGCCAAGACCGCAATCACGCTGCTGGCGACCAGATAGGCGGGAACACCCATGTCGACCATGCGTGTAATAGCACCGGGCGCATCGTTCGTATGTAGTGTACTGAAAACCAAGTGTCCAGTCAGAGATGCCTGAATTCCCATCTGGGCCGTCTCGGCATCTCGCATTTCACCGACCAGGATCACGTTCGGGGCCTGCCGCAACATCGCCCGAATGATCTCGGCAAAATCGAGCCCGATGCTGTGCTTCACCTCGACCTGGTTGATGCCCGGCAGGTAGTACTCGACCGGGTCTTCGGCCGTGATGATCTTGCGGTCGGGCCGGTTCAGCTCGTTCAGCGCGGCGTAGAGGGTGGTGGTCTTGCCGGAGCCGGTCGGCCCGGTGACCAGGATGATGCCGTTGGGCCGGCGGATCAGGTTGTTGAACTGTCGGAAATCGTCTTCCGACAGGCCCAACTGCCGCACGCCGACCTTGATGTTGTCCTTGTCCAGCAGCCGCATGACGACCGACTGGCCGTGGTTGGTCGGCAGCACGCTGACGCGCAGGTCGAGCTCCTTCTCGCCGACGGTGACCTTGATCCGGCCGTCCTGGGGGCGGCGGCGTTCGGCGATGTCGATCTTGGCCAGAATCTTGATGCGCGACAGCAGCGCCCCCAGCAGCCGCCGCGGGGGGCTGTCGCGCTCGACCAGCACGCCGTCGATCCGGTAGCGAATCCGCACCCGGTCTTCGAACGGCTCGACGTGGATGTCCGAGGCCCGCAGTTGCACCGCCTCGCTGATCAGCAATTGCACCAGCCGGACGATCGGGGCGCTGGTCTCGTCGATCGACCTCGTCGGCCGACGCCGGATTCCTCGCTCGGTTTCGGTGAAGTCGATGGCCGTGTCGGTGAATTCCTGCAGCATCGAGTCGGCGCTTTCGCCCTCGATCTGGCCGTAATGCCGGTTGATCGCCTCCAGGATGCTTTCGCGCGGGGCCAGGGCGATATCGACCTTGCGATTCAGGATGAACCGCAGTTTTTCGCGCGTGTCGAAGTCGAGCGGATCGCTGACGATCACCTTCAGCGAGCCGTCTTCCTCGGCCATCGGCAGAATCGCGTTTTCGCGGGCGACCGATTCGGGCACCAATTCGACGACCGACGGCGGGATCGACGACTTCGTTGAGATTGATGAAGTCCAGGCCATGCTCCTGGGCCATGGCCCGCATGACTTCGTCGCCGCTGGCATAGCCGAGGCGGACCAGTTCATCGGCGACCTTCTTGCCCGATTCCTTGGCCAGCCGCTTGGCTTCGGCCAATTGCTCGGCGCTGATGATCGCGTTGGCGAATCAGGATTTCGGTAAAATCGCCGCCTGGACTGGGCATATCGGGCGCACTTCGGTGGATGTTGTTGATGAGCAAAGACGAGACGAATGTCTCGATCGGCGAAAAGGCCTATCCCGTAGATTACTGGCACAAAATGTGCCTGTCAATGAACTGGGGAAAGTAGGCAAGGCGCCGCCGGCGCTTAATGGGCCCTATGGGGCATGGCGGCCATCTTGAGTTGCGTTGGACATCCACCCGGCGGCATCGACTGGATCGTCCTCCTTCAACGGCGCGTCCGCAAAACCCAAAGCGGGAGCGCACTGCAAGACGCGGGCAAGCAGATGCAGGCGTGAGTTGCTGGATCGCCTGATTTCTGGATTGTTGCAAAAACTGTTTGCATTCCGAGCAGGCTGAAATAATAATCACGCGCACGCAGCGCCGGGGGGTGTCGGCACGTCCGCCTTGAGCGCGAGCGGGTTCAGCGCTACCAGAAAACTCTTAAGTCTCGCGCCAGTGACGCCAAATCAAAGTCGCCTTGTTGGATTTCTTTCGCTGCCATGCGGACGCGATATCAATCCGACGGCGCCCCGGCCTTTCACCGTCGGCGTTTTCATCGTCCGCGCATTGTTCACCGCCGCCGTTCTTCTAATGCTGGCGACCTCCGCGCAGGCCCAAACCAGCTACACGTGGGATCCGGGCAACAGCGCCTCCGGAGGCACCGACGGCAGCGGTAACTGGGGAACCAGCGCGGGCGATTGGTACACAACCTCGGACGCACAAGACTGGGTAAACGTCGCCTCGACCTCGGCGAATAACGCGATCTTTGGCGAAGGTGGTACCGCGGCCAACACGGTCATGCTGAATACCGCCGTCAACGTCGGCCTGATGACATTCCAGCCGATGGGCACCGGCGGCAGCTACACGATCAGCAACACCAGCATCTCCAATCTACTGAATATCTATAGCGGGATTACGATGAACTCCGGTGCCGGCCCGGTGACGATCAGTTCGACCACCGGCAACACCGGCATTATCTTCGGCGCCGCCAACACCTGGACCAACAACTCCAGCAGCCTGCTGACTGTCAGCAGCAACGTGGTCAACTCCATATTCGGCCTAACCGTCAACGGCACCGGCAACACGACGATCTCGGGCGCCATTGGCGGCGGCAGCGGCGGCATCACGATGAGCGGCAGCGGCACGCTCACCCTCTCGGGCGCTGACACGTTCACCGGCGGGCTAAATATCCAATCCGGCACCGTCATCGCTATAACCCGCGCCGGCGCTTCGGCGGCACGGGCGGCGGAACCGTTACGCTTGGCAACGACACCGGTTCCGCTTCCGCCTCGCTGCTGGTCGGCACCAACGGACCGAATTTCGTGAATCCGATCGTGCTGACCAACAACGCCAGCGTCGGCACGCTCACCATCGGTAATTTCGCTACGGGTGGCTCGGCCCAGTTCGTCGGCAACGTGACGGGCACCAACAATTTCACAATCAGCGAAAACGCCGCGTCGGGGAGCATCACCTTTGATGGGTTAATAAACAATTCTGGGACTGTGACTAATGTCGGCGCGGGCACGGGCACGACCATGATCAACGGCATTGGCGCCAACGTGACGGCCATCCTGGAAAACAGCTCTAGCTCCGCGCTGACTATCGACAACCGTTTTCTGACGGTGAACAGCGGCGGGACCACGCTGACCGACGCCAGCGGCGCACGCCGACTGTTGGTTACCGGCGGCGTCAACGGCACAGGAAACTTGGTCCTCAACAACAATAGCGCCACCGCCGGCAATATCACGCTCGACTTAACTCCCGTGAATAATTACGGCACGATCACGAACTCCGGCACGGGTACCGGTTCGACGGTAATCAGCGTGGGCATTGGAACCAACGTTTCCGGCGTCTTCGAGAACAGCGCTACTTCGCCGCTCACTCTCTCCGGCGCGAACAACTACATCTCCACCAGTGTCCAAAACGGCACCGTAATTCTTGCCGGCGGCAGCCTGGCCGCCAGCGGCCACGTGACCCTCGGTAGCGGTACCAATAGTGGCGTGTTCCAGTTGGGCTCCAGCAGCAGTGGTGCCGTCAATCCAACGATTTCCGGGCTTACCACCTCGGGCACGGGAGCGGCCAACGCGGTGGTCGGTGGCGCCAGCGCAATTTCCATGCTCACCGTCGCCCCTAGTGGCTCAGACACCTACAGCGGCATGCTCGGCGGGAGCGGGGTCAACAATAACAACCTGGCCCTCGCTGTAAATGGCGTCGGCACGCTCACCCTCAACGGTGCGAACTCGTACACCGGCACGACCACCATCAGGGGCGGTGCACTCAACCTCGCTGGCAACGGCGCCCTCGGCTCCAGTTCAGGCATTACCGTTTACAGTCGGCGCGTTGCAGCTATCGGGCGGCATCACCACAGCCAACGCCATCAGCCTGTTTTTGAGCGGCAACGGTCTCGCGACCAATCCCCAGGGCGCTTTGGAAAGTGTCAGCGGCACAAACGCCTATACCGGCCCGATCCAGCTCAGTTCGAATCAGCCCGAGTCCATCGGAGCCGACGCCGGCAGTACGCTCAATCTGACGAACCCGGGGACGCTCGTCCTCAACAGCACAACGTTGACGCTGACCGGCGCCGGTGCTGGCACTGTCAACAGCGTCGTCGGCGGCGGGAGCGGGAGCCTGACCAAAACTGGCACAGGAACCTGGAACGCTGGCCCCAAGCTCATCCGAGACCTACGTCGGCACGCTTACCGTCGGCGGCGGCACGCTGCAAATCAGCGACACCGCCTCGCTCAGTGTCCTGCCCAAGCAACCACTCACACTCAGCGGCGGGACGCTGACGATCTTCGGCAATGCGCCGAACACGACCGTGTCGCAAACGGTGGGCGGCATTACCTTGGCTATTGGAACCTCAAGCGTCATCAACTTGGTCGACACCGGCTCTACCACCGGCACGTCGCTCGTCACGAACATCATCGGCACCCCGAATAATAACAGCGGGACTACGCTGTACTTGAATCTCGCCAACGCCGGCACCGGCAGTTTCACACTCGGCGTGTTCGCGGGCACGCCGGCGCTTTGGGCCGTCGTAACCGACGCGACCGCCACGGGCTTCGGCAATATCAACTCCAACAGTCAGCTCGTCCGCGACACGACGACGACAACCTTAACAAACACGTCGAATTCGAGCACTACGGATTTCACCACCAACCCAAGCACCGACGCCGCCTACAGCGCGGGCACGCTGACTTTGGCCAGCGGAAGCCACGCCGTCGATTCGCTGTTCATCACAGCCGGCGCCTCCGGTACACTGGCCCTGAACGGGCAAACCTTGAGCCTGCGCGGCAACGCGCTGGGCATGGCCGGCAGCAACAACTTCACCGTCTCCGGGACGGGCGCGATTACGGCGACAAATAGCAGCACTTTGTTGACGCTCACTCAGGTCGGAGCTGGAACATTAACGATCGACGCCCCGATCAACGGCAGCGGCAGCGGCGGCTTCGAAAAGGGAGGCAGCGGCATGGTGGTCCTTGTCTCGCGCAATCCTACACCGGCACGACTACCGTCTCCGGCGGCACGCTTCGACTCGGCAGCGGCGGCAGCGTCAATAGCGGCAACGCCTTGACCACCAACGGGACGGGCACATTCGACTTGGGCGGCAACTCCCAAACTTTCGGCCTCGTCAACAATGGCGGCTTCGTCACCAGCAGCAGCCCCGGCGGTTCATTGACCATCGGCAACGGCTCGACCGGCGGTGGCAATTGGACCGGCACGATGAACGTTGCATGGAACAACGGCAGTTCGGCGGCCACGCTATCGGGCAACTGGACAAATACCGGCAATATCACGCTTAACGCCAACGGCGCCAGCTCTGCCACGATCACTTTGAGCGGCGTCGTGAACAACACCGGCACAATCACCAACTCCGGCACCGGCACCGCGACCGCCACGATCAGCGGACCCGTAGGCGGCAAAGTCACCGCCATCTCGGAAAACAGCCCGGGTTCGGCGCTCATGATCGGCTTCAATAATGTTCCGATGACAGTCAACAGCGGCGGCACCGCCTTGACCGACGCCAGCGGCGCGGCGCCGCTGACGGTCTCCGGCGGAGTGGTGGGCACCGGCAACCTGATTCTCAATAACAATAGCGCCACCCCCGGCAATATCACGCTCTCCTTAAGTTCCGTGAATAACTGCGGCACGATCACGAATTCCGGAACGGGCAGCGGTTCGACGTTGATCAGGGCTCCCATCGGAACTAACGTCACCGGCGTGATCGAGAACGGCATATCTCCCCTCACACTAGACGGCACGAGCACCTACACCGGCGGCGTGACGCTGACTTCCGGTACTGTAATCGCCGAAGAAACAGGTAGCCTCGGAGCGGGCGGGCAAGTGACGTTCAACGGCCCCGGCACCACGCTTGATCTGCGCGGCCTCTCCGCCACCCTCTACACCAACGGAATCAACACTTCCGCATTTGGCGGGACGATCACCGTCGAGAATTCCTCTCCCGGCAACGGCGTCGTCGATATCCTGAGCCTAGCCGACACGCTCGGGACCAACACTATCGTCATGAGTCCCGGCTCTCTCACCACCACCAACACCAGCTACGGCCTGACGTTCAGCGGCACCACATCATTCGCCGCCGCGAACACCAACGCCACATTCACCATCAACGGCAACGGCAGCGGCAAGGGGACACTGTCGTTTACCGGTGGCTTCAACACCGACGGCAACACGAATACCCTAACTTTCAACACGGGTAGCGGAACGGGCGCCAATTCGGCCTCCATCTCGGGGGCTTTCATCGGGGCCGATGGAACCCTGAACCTCGCCGGCAATGCACCGGTCACCGTCGGACCGTTGACCAACACCGCCAACATCCTCGAAGTTAGCGGTACTGGCATCTATACCTTCAGCGGCACGAACACGTTCACGGGCGGCGTGATCCTCAACGATCCCTCGGGAACCAACATCGTCACCGCGAATGGCAACCTGGGCAGCGGCCAAGCGACGTTCAACACCGGGGGCATAACGCTCGATCTGCGCGCCCCAGGCACAACCAGCGGAATTAACACCACCGCCAACGGCGGGATGGTCACAGTCGAGCCGTCGAACCCCGGCGGCGGCATTGCCACCGCTGGCTTCACTGCCAACACGTTCGGCGCCAACACGCTGACGGTGGCGCCGGGTCCATTCGCCACAGTCGCCACGGGCACCGTGGGACTGTTCCTCAACGGCCCGAACACGCTCACTGGCAACGCCGTATTCCAAATCAACAACGCGACCGGCGTGACCACCACGCTTACCTTCGGCTACGTCAACGGCGGCGGCAACAGCATGACGTTCCAGGGCGCTGGCAATGTCGCCCAGAGTGGCGACTGGGCCGGTGGCGGCACGTCGGTCGTATTCGGCAGTTCGTTCACCGGCACAGCTATATTGAACCAGTTGAACTCGTTCACCGGTGGCGTGACGCTGAACTCTGGCACGCTGGAAGTCACCCAGGTCTCGGGCATTGTCGGGGCGGGTGGCCCGCTGGGTAGCGGCGGCACCTTCACCATCAACGGCGGCTCGATCAGCGGCGGAGGCATTGCGTCCAACCCTGTTGCGCTCAACGGCAATTTCAATGTCAACGGTCCTGGTTCCGGCATCCTGACTTTGACCGGCAATGCGACCATGTCGACGAACATCGGGATCACGTTGACTGCCGGCACGTTGGTGTTCAGCGGTCCGATCGGCGACGGCGGTAATGGCTACGGTCTGACGCTGAACGGAACCAATGGCCTGATCGCACTCAGCGCTGCCAACACTTTCACCGGACCCGTTACAATCAGCAGCGGCACTCTCCAACTCGGCAGAGGCAACGTCTTCACGCAGGGCATCGGCAGCACCACCGGAACGCTGCCGACCAGCAGCACGATCACCAACAACGGCACACTGGTGTTCCAGGAAGCAACGGCCGTCGTTCAAGGGACGGACTTCGCCTCGGGAATCAGCGGCAGCGGCTCGCTGGTCCAAAATGGCCCGGGCATGGTGACGCTCGTCGGTAACAGCTATACAGGAACGACGACGCTCTCCGGAGGGACGCTCCAAGCCGACAGCGCGATGTCGGGTGCCTCGCTTGGCGATGGCGGCACGATCACGTTCAGCGGCGGCACACTGCAACTTACTGCCAACGACCATGCCGATTATTCACCGCGCATCGCCAATAGCACCCGCGCCATCTCCGTGGACGTCAACGGCCAGACGTTGGCGTTTGCTTCCACGCTCGGCGCTTCGAACACCGGCGGCCTCATGCTCACGTCCACTGCCGGCGGCGGCACGCTCACCCTTTCCGCCGCCAACGCCTTTACCGGCGGCGTCACCATTTCCGCCGGCACACTGCAAACCGCTGGCTCCGGAACCCTCGGCAACACGGCCGGCACGCTGTCGGTCAACGCCGGCACGCTTGATCTCGATGGCACCAACCAAACCGTCGGCAACTTCAGGGGCATCGGCGTCGTCCTCGACAACTCCGCAAGCACCACGTTGACTTTCACGATCGGCAACGGAAACACCGGCGGCGGGAATTTTGCCGGCACAATTGAGAACAACGCCGGCGCCGGCGGCACTCTGGCGCTTGTGAAAGTCGGCAGCGGCGCGATCACCCTCTCCGGTGCAAACACGTACACGGGCGGCACAACCATCAACGGCGGCACGCTGGCTGTGAACAATTCCAGCAGCAGCTCATCGGCTCTCGGCTCAGGCAATGTTGTTATCAGCGGCGGCACGCTTACGGCCGGCAGCGGTGGCGGGTTTATTGTTCCCGGCAGCGGAAACTCGGTCACGATCCAAAGCGGTGGCACACTCGCTGCTGCGGCCGGCGGACCGCTCACGATAAGCGGGGCCAACGGCACGCTCGTCCTTGATGGCGGCGCGGTCAACAGCTTCACGCTTCCAAGCAGCGGTCCGAGCGGCACCTCGCTCGTCAGCGTCACCACACTTAATCCGCCGGGCAGCGGGCTGGCCACGCCCGGCAGCGTCACGGTCAACATTCTCAATGCGGGGTCGCTGTCGATGGCCGTTGGCCAAAGTTACGATTTGCTGAACTACTCGAACGGCCCCGCCAGTTCAGGAGCCAGCGCGGCCGCCAGCTTCTCGTTGGGCACTGCCGCTCCGGCCGGCTATGCGTGGCAACTGGAAACCACCGGCAGCCAACTTGACTTGGTGGTAAGCGGCGGTTCGCAGCCGTCGCTCCAGTCATTCAACGGGGCGCCAAGCCAGTTCGGCGGCGGTGCGAGTTGGTCGGTGCAAGGAGGCGGAGCTTCCTACGCAGGGTTGAGTTCCGGCGTGAGCGGCCAGACACAAGCAACGTCCGCCAACGGCGTCGGGCCGCTGTTGACCGACGACGGCGGAGGTGATCCACTGTATGTCCAGATTATTGCCGGCTCAAACTCGGGCAATTTCACCAACAACGGCGCAGCCGCTGTGTCGATGGCGTGGCGAAACCGGACGCTGCAAGAGGCAGCAGTCCAAGAAGGCGGCACGCCCAGTTCTCCTCCGCTGCCAGCCGCCAACTCGGCCCTGATCAGCAACGTGTTGAACCTGACCGGCATGAGTACGTCCGGCGGCGAGCCGGTCCAAACTGATCCGTTCGTGTTGCAGATGAACTACGACGCAGCGCTGTTGGGCGACGAGGCGGCGGAAGCAGCGAGTGGGGCGATTTATCTCGCGTGGCTAAATCCCAACGGTGGCGGCAGTGGCATTCCGCTATGGCAAAATGCAATCGCCGGCGACACTGGCGGACTCACCACGCCCGGTGCGCCAATTTATCTCGGCTCGTTTCTGAATTACGTGAACAGCTTGGACGGCAACGCGAATTTCCCGCTCTTCACCACGACCTACACCACGGAAACGCTCGGGAACCTGAGCAACGCACAATTGGAAGAGATTCTTGGCGACTGCGGCGTGGATACGGCCAATCATGATGCTTGGGCAGTGATCGATCACAACAGTGAGTTTGCAGTTGCAGCCGTGCCGGAGCCAGCGACACTCTCACTCGTCGCCTGCGGATTTGTCGCCTTGCTCTGGTATGGATCACGCCGCCGCCGTCGTGCAGGGGTTCTTAGAGATTGAGGGACGCGGCTAAGCGTCCCCGGTGGCGGCAAGGGCTCGCACCGAAAATTCACGCACGCGAACTACGAGGGGGCGGTGACGCTGAGCGGTCAGGACGGCGACGACGCGAAAAAATACCAAGAGAAACAAGTCAAGCGTGCCATCGAACAAGTAGAGCGATGAGACCAATCGACCAATATCATCGTTGGGTGGAATGGAGCGACGAGGACCAAGTCTACATCGGCAAGTGCCCCGATTTGATCACCGGAATTCACGGAGACGATCCGGTCAAAGTCTATCAGGAGCTTGGGGAAGTCGTTCAAGAAGTCATCGATTACTTTCAGCAGAATGGACGGGAACTTCCCGCCGCACGGACGCGGCCGATGATGGAAGTTTCCTAAGAACCCCTCGCAAAACCGCTGGGCAGAAGGGGACAGTCCCCGGCGGTTTTGTGAGGGGTTCTAATCGTTCAATCTCATCGATTCGTTGGGGCGGCTGAGCTCGCCTATCCGTGATGCGATGCGGCGGACGGCACTCGGAGAGTGCCTGCTACAGTTGCGACCGGCAAACGCGGAAGACCGGCAGGCTTCGTCGGCGTCTCTTTCAATTCGCCGCCAGGCGATACGGTTGCTTGTTTTCGTACAGCTTGAGTTGCTGTGAAAGGCCGTCTTTGACATCGCCCTCGGCAAGGGCGACTGCTTTTTTCGCGTAGTTAACGGCTTGATCGAAGTCGCCGCATTCGGCGTAGGCCGCGGCCAAGGCGCCGAGGTGGCTCGGGCATTGGTAGTTGGTCACCTGGCAGGCCTTTCCTGCCAGTTTCCATGCCATGCGACCGTCGCGGGCCTTGTCGTCGGTCGTCGAGGCCACACGGCGATCATCACGACATTGATCAACGGATACACGACCCGCCGACGGCGCGGATCAGGCAGCGACTGGAAATGATCTTGAATGCGGGCGGATAAAACCTTCTGCGACACGGCAACCTCCATGAGCCATCGGTGCGCGTTGCGCCGAGTCCACCTCGACGTTGATCGACGCACGTTGCCCCAGTTATCGCAGATTACGCAGCATCGCGCAATCGCCCTGGCTACCGGCACCGCTTCACATCACCAAGAACCCCGTACAAATCCTGGCGACGACCTGCGGAAAGTAGGAGCTATTGGTGCTTCGTCGCAAGTATACCTGACGGACTAGCCCTCAAATTCCGACTGCATCGCCTTGAAATCATCGCGTTCGCGGAGCGGATTGAGGTCGGCATCGTTCTTCAGAGTGGCGGGATTCCTAAAACCGGCTTTGATGGCCTTCCGAAGGAGTTCCATGGCGCGATCGGCGTACTCCGGTTTTTTGTCGGCGAGTTTGCCGCTGGCCACCGAATAGACGCAGGCGAAATCGTACCACTGGTCCGCCGTCCAGTTTTCCATCATCGTGATTTCGTTGACATCCGCGACGGCGTCAGCGACGAGTCCTTCTTGCAGGCGCAAGAGTGCTCGGGTTGCGCGAAGCGGAGTTCGTTCGGCCGATGAACTCAGTGCAATGGCCTGGTCCAAATCTCCGAGTGCTTCACCGCGCCTTTGCAATGTCTGGTAGGCCTGGGCCCGGCTCCAAAAGCTGTTGCGTAAATAGAGTTCAGCCGTGGCAAGGCTCGGCTCCCGCTTGTGCAGGGGTTGCAAGATTCCGATGGCGCGATCGAACCATTCCAGACTCTCGGCCGGATTGCCGTTTCTGGAGACCAGAATGGCGTAGTTGCAATATCCGCCGCCGAGTTCGATTTGGTACCCAGTCATGGCAGGGAACCGCTCGACCAACTTCTTATCGAGATCAAGAGCCGTTAGATACTCGGTCCGAGCGTCTTGCCACTGCTTAAGATTGGTCAGCAGATTGCCGAGGCTTACGCATGTGTTTGCCAATTCCTGTTGATACGCAGGATTTGAGGGAAATTGCTCGATCAGTCTTCGGAGCAGGACATGGGCCGCTCGATAGATGTCCGGGGCATCATCCGGCTTGCCGATGACAATCAAAAGGTCGCCGAGGCCGTTGTACGTGCTTGCTAACGCTTGTCGATACTCTGGAACGGCCGGGAATTGTTCGACGAGCGTAAGTTGTAGATCGCGAGCCGACTCATACTCCGAGCGGGCTTCGTCGAAACTCCCGAGATCCTTGAGTAGATTTCCCAGGTTCACGCGAGTCTCTGCCAGATTCCTTCGATAGGTCGGCACGGATGGGAACCGCGTGACGAGCTTTTTACGTAAATCGAGGGCTGCTTGAAACTTTGCGCGAGCTTCCCCGCGATCCCCGATTTTTTTCAAGACAATTCCAAGGTTGCATTGATAGAGCGCGAAACTCTCCTGATAATCTGGCTCGAATGGGAACTGCTGGACTACTTTTGACTGGATATCCAGTGCTAACTCATACTGTGTCCGTGCATTTTCGAGTTTGTCGAGGTCCGCAAACTGGGCGCCCAGGTTGTTGTATGCGGTTGCTAAACCCAGTTGGTATTCGAGCTTCGCGGGGAATTGATCGACGAGCTTCCTAAGCAGGCCGGCGGCAGCCAGATAAACTTGGCTGGCATTCCCTCCAGGCTCCTTTTCCAGGCCTCCTAGATTGTTGAACGTGGCGGCCAATCCCTGTCGGAAGTCGGCGACCGTGGGAAACTGCTCAACTAGCTTTTCTTGTATTTCCTTGGCCGCCTGGAATTGGAATTGCGCCTCTTCCCGTTTGCCGAATTCGGCGAGCAATTCTCCCAGGTTCGTGCGAGTGCCAGCCAAGCGAAATTGATACTCGGGGTCCGCCGGGACTTTCTCGACGAGCTTCGTCAGCAGGCCGCAGGCCGCCAAATAGGCTTTTCGAGCCTCATCGACTTTCCCGCGATCCTTGAGAAGATTTCCCATGTTGTTGTAAGTCGTGGCCAGGTCATATCGGTAGTTGAGTTTGTCGGGGAATTGTTCAACGAGGTTTTTTTGCAGGTCGAGCGCCGACTGAAACTCGACTTGCGACTCGTCTCGACGCCCCAAACGTCGCCAGAGGAAAGCGACGCGAAAATGGCCTTCGATTTGATACTCTCGCGTTTCGACATCGGTTCCCGATTGTTTGGCAAAGCCTTGCCAACGTTCGGCAATCGCTTCGAGGTATTCTCGTTCGTTCGCGCTCAATTCCGTTTTGGAGCCGATCAGCTTTTCGACGTCCGTGCCGGTCGTGGCCCGCAAGGCAGCGAGCGCTTGATCGCGAAATCGGACAGCGCGCTCCTTTTCTTCGTCAGCTCGCTCGCGCTGTTTAGCTTCGGCATCGGCGCGTCGGGCTTCGCGCTGTCGGGCGAGCACCTCCTCGCCACGGGCCTTAATTGCCGCGACTTCCTGCTTCCGGGCCTCGATCAATCCACAGGTTGTCCCCACGATGCCGACCAATAAGGCCAACAGGACAAGGCCAGCGGCAAGGAACTGGCCTTTGTGCCGGCGAACGAGTTTTCCCAGCCGGTAACGTGCGCTAGGAGGCGCCGCCATGACCGGCTCGCCATCCAGATACCGTTGTACATCGGCGGCAAAACCGGCGGCCGTCTCAAACCGCCGAGCACGGTCCTTTTCCAGCGCCTTCATCACGATCCAATCCAGATCGCCGCGCACGAGCCTCGTCAACCGGGCCGGCTCTGTCTGCCGCCCGGCGGCGAGCGATGGCAACGTCGTCGCCGAGCTCAGCCGGGTGCTCGGCCGCGGCGGTTCTTCCTCTCGGATGATCCGGCGAACTTCATCCCACGCCGCTTCCTTGAATCGCTGTTTTTCCAGCGGCGTTGTTCCGGTCAGCAACTCGTAGAGCAACACGCCGAGCGAATACAGGTCCGAGCGAGTATCCACGTCGAGATTGTTAGGCTGCGCCTGCTCTGGAGACATGTACAACGGCGTGCCCAACACCATTTCGTGAGCCGTATGCAATGTCCGCTCGGTCAGCGATTGGTGCATCGCCTTCGCCAAGCCGAAGTCGATTACCTTCGGCACTGGGATGTCGTCGTACGGCGCGACGAGAATGTTGGAGGGTTTCAAATCGCGGTGAATGATTCCTTTTTGATGGGCATGCTGAACGGCCTGGCAGACCTGCACGAACAATTGGAGCCGCTGGGGAATCCTTAATCGGGCTGCTTCACAGTAGTCGGTGATCGGCACGCCCTTGACGTATTCCATGGCGAAGAAGGGGCGGCCCGTTTCCGTCAGTCCGCCATCGAATACCTTGGCGATGTGCGGGTGATCCATCACAGCCAGGGCTTGCCGCTCGGCCTCAAAGCGGGCCAAGACGCTCTTCGAATCCATGCCGGCCTTGACCAGCTTCAGGGCGACCTTACGGCGGACGGGCTCCGTTTGCTCGGCAACCCACACCGTCCCCATTCCGCCTTCGCCGATCGCCTCAAGCAGTTTGTAGCGGCCGGCAATGATAGCGCCGGCCTGCTCTTTGGGGACATAGTAACCCGTCCGTTCCGTTCCGCCGGCAATAGGCTGATCGAGCAAATGTCCACCGCGCATGTGGGCTCGCAAAAGTGCTTCGACATGGTCGCGAAGTTCGGATGCGCCGCGCAAACCTGGCTCAGATAGGCGGCCCGCTCTTCCGCGGTCGCCAGAGCCACGGCCGCGGCAAAGATCGATTCAATTTGTGCGGCTGTTTGCGTCATGGCTTCGTCGATCTCGGCGCTGGCTTCCCCAAGATAAGCGCCGTTTGCCGAGTGCGCGCCTCATTGACGCCAGGACTTATTCCGCCTGCTCACCCAAAGACTTGATTAGCCATGCGCGGGCGTAGGTCCAGTACCGGCTGGCGGTTGCACGGGAAATTCCGAGGGCTGCCGCCGCCGCCTCTTCATCGAGCCCGGCGAAAAATCGCAATTTGACTAACTCTGCCTTGACCGGATCCAGGACCGCGAATCGATCGAGCGCTTCGTCGATCGCCAGCAGTTCGTCCGCGGGCGCCTCGGTGGCGATTTCGACGTCGGACAAGGACACTCGCTCGCGATTCCCGCCGTGTTTGACTCGCCGTTTCCGCCTTGCACGATCGATCAAGATTCGACGCATGGCCTCGGCCGCGAGCCGGAAGAAGTGCCCGCGATCGGAGAAATTCTGGACTTTCGCCAGGCGTAGAAACGCCTCATGGACGAGCGCCGTCGGATCGAGAGTTTGCCCGGGCACCTCGGCTGCCAGTTTTGCGGCCGCGAGACGGCGAAGCTCATCGTAAATCAAAGGAGCAAGCTGGGCCGCGGACGCGTCGTCCCGCTGAATCTGGCCCAGGATTTCCGTGAAGTCGCTCATGAAAATTGAATTGTGCGACTAGTTCGTCAGACGGGGGTTGCAGAGCTTCCCAGAACGAGATTGCGGGCACCGGCCTCTATCATAGCACGGCCGGCCGCATCGCGTCTGAATTGTTGCACAAGTTGACTGTAGCGGAAATACAAAACTCCGGCAAAGAAGGGTAATTCAGTGATTTGGCACGGCCTTAATTCTAATCCCGATGAGGCGCGCAACCGGCAAACGGCGCTTATCTTCGGGAAACCAAGAATAATCCTGTTTAGGCCGTCGTAGGTGATTCACGGTCGTGCTAGGATGCGACCCACTTATCAACTCGTGCGCGTCAAACCTGATTCACACGCAGGAATGCCGTCATGAAACGCTCTCGGCTTGGTCGGCGGGTGCAACGATCGTTGCCTTCACGACGCTCTCGGCTCGAAGAGCTTGAGAAGCGCAGGATGCTGACCACGGATTTTGGTCAGATCGCGAGCGCCCTAAATGGCCAATTGCAGATCATGCAAACGGCGGTCACGGCAAGCTTGAACAATTATCATTCCGGAGCCTTTTCGACCCTGCCGTTCGTTGGGCATTCGCTAGGCAATGCCGCACAATTCGTCAGCAACAGCCCCAATAGCTTCAACTCGCACGTGACCGGCGCGCTGGACGCCTTGGGTACGATCGCCAATCCGACCGATAGCCAGATCCAGAATGCGCTCGCCGGCGTCCCGGAACTGGTTGGGGGCGTGACGATCACGCGCCCGGGCAATCTCGGCAGCGAGGGCTTCGAGGTCGAGATGCGGTTGCAGGCCGCACAGACGCCAGCCAGCAACACGACAAAATTCGATACGGGGCTGCCGGCTCTGCCGATGATCGTGGCGGATGGCGGCACGATCGATGTCTCGATCGGCTTTGCGTTCGAGTTGGCATTTACCTACGACTCCGATAACCAGCAAGTGGCGATCGATTCCAACGCAAAGCTGAACGGTTTGGCGGAACCCGACGTAAACCACCCGATCGTCGATGCGCTTCATCCGCTGGCGATATTCGTCACCGCGAAGTTGCCGGCGGACTTTACCGCCAACACGTACGTCGGCTTTATTCAAGGCACGGCGACGCCGCTGGCCGACTCGTCGAATTCGCTGTTCCTGACGGCCATGGTCAGCAATCTTACGACCACGGCCAACATCACGCTCGACGGCACATCCAAGCTCAACGTGCGGTATGACGGCAACTTCGGCGACGGCAGCGCCGATTTTCCCGCCATCGACAGTTACATCCATATCAACTGGGACTTCCACAGTGCAAATCCCGCGGCCGACCGACCCCTCATCTCGTACGACAACGTCTATTTGCAGCTCGGCAAATTCATCAGCAAAGTGGTCGGGCCCGTCTTCAAGGCGATTCAGACCACGACGAAGCCGCTGGAGCCAGTTCAGGATATCCTGCGCAAGCCGCTGCCGGGGCTCAGCGATTTGCGGCACCTGATCCAGCCGGACAAAGATATCACGTTGCTCGATCTGGCAGGCGTGCTGGCACAAAACACCAATTACGGGCCGTTGTTCGACCTGATCCATAATGTCGGCGATATCGTCAACTCGATCGATCAGATCCAGATCAACGACAACGTGATGCTGCCGCTGGGCGGTTTCGATTTGAACAACATTCCCGACCTCCGCGGGATCGGGGCGGCCGGCGACGTGCATGACCTCAGCCTGGCGAATCTCACCAACTTCTCCATCGACGACGTCCAAGGGCTGGGCAAGGATATCAATCAGGTCATCGATGAATTGCAGACGACCGATCAGGCAAAGGATCTGACGAAGAAACTCGTCGCTCAACTGAATAACGGCTACACGATCAAGTTTCCGATCATCGACGATCCCCGGCAGGCGATCTTCAATCTGCTGTTGGGCAAGGAATCCGATCTGTTCACGCTGACGGTCGATGAGGTCGTCCATGCCGAGGGGGGGCAGGTTCCGAGTCTGTCGGTGTTCGGCATGGGGGTCGAGTTTGGCGGCACCATCGACGTCGATGCCCATTTGCAGTTGTCGTACGACACTCTCGGCTTGCGGGAAATGCTGAATGACATCGCCTCGGGCAATACCTCGAAAATCCCCGACGACATCAAGGACGGCTACTACGTTACCCCCGATTCGCATTTCAAGCTCTCCGGGAGTCTGGTTGCCGGCGTCGGTGTCGCCATCGGCATCTACAGCGCGAAAGTCGGCGGCTTCATCTCCACCGACAACTCCGGCGACGATCCGGTCAGCGTCACGTTCGACGACCCCAATCACGACGGCAAGGTGCGAGTGAGCGAGATTGCAGCGGGCGCAACCCACACCAGCGGCCGCTTGTTGGGCGAGCTAGGAATTGAAGTGGGAATCGGAGTCCGAGTCCTGGGGCACTTCATCGGCCTGAAGCATCGCTTCGATATTGCCAGCGTCGTGCTCGTCGACCTGAACACGCCCGGCCCCAATGATCCGCCGATCATCACCGGCCCGATCCTGGCCTCGCAGCCGGATTCGCAAGGCGCCATCGATCTGTACATCGGCAGTGAAGCGGGGATGCGGCGGGAGGTCGATCAGACGGACGGCAATGAGCAAATCATCATTCAGCACGTTCGACTCGCAGCCGAACGGCGAAACGGTTGCGATTTCGATCTTGCAGAATTTCGCTTTCGGCAGCTATTGGGTCACGCAGACGATCTCCGGCGTCAAATCGATCAGCGGCTACGGCGACGTCGGCGATTTGATTGTCAATGTCTTGCCGCAGGTCACTTCCGCCGTGGATTTGGAAGGGGGCGACGGAAAGGCAACGTTGACCTATTCGGGATCGGGAACAGCCTATCTGCAGGCGGGCCAGGAGGATAGCGAACTCAACGGCGGTTCCGGCAGCAACACGTTGATTGGCGGCCCTGGCGACGACACGCTCGTTTTGGGTTCGGCCACGAACGTTGTGGGGGGCGGCGGCGGAAACAACACCGTCGTTATCACCACGCCGATGGTGCAGGGGGGCTTGATCTTCGGCGGCAGCGACGAAGGAAACAACACGTTTGTCGTGCTCGCGGGTGATGGAACGCAGTTCATCAGCGCCACCCCTGACGCGAATTCCAACGTCATCGACTTGAATTACCAGATCACCGGCCAGCCCCCGCGCCGGCACTCGTGCTTGGGCAATTCTCGACGCTGGTCGTGAGCACCCAGGACCGCGCGACCAACGTCACCGTCGGCGATTTGAGCGGCGCCGGCGTCACACAAGTTTTCGTGAACGAACCGACGACCGGCGGCACGGGACGGACGGTCGATCTCGATGCCCGAGCCGGCGCCGGCCCGAGTAATCTCTCGTTATTGCCGTTTGTACACGCCTATCCCGACCCCAAGGATGCTTCGCAGACCATCGTCGATAACGCTCTGCTATTTGCCAACGCCACCACCGGCATGTCAACGTACCTCATGGGCATGTCCGGCGCCGACCAAACCACGATCCATCAGCACGGCGGGACCACCGTCGTTGGACAATTGCTGCACGACGACGGCAGCGTGACCTTCGACAACTCGACTCGTCAGGCCGGTCAAAGCGAAACCGTCACGTTTAGCACGCCGCCGGAGTCGGCCGGCAATTTCATCGCCACACATGGCAATGCGGCCGGCGATTTTGTCGTGGATGCGATCGATTATCCTACGCTGGCGTTCCACGGCCTCGCGCAGCAGGATACGGCCACGATGAACGTGACGGCGCCGACGCAAACCGCCGGCTTCAACGTGGTTAATCTGGATGCCTCGACACTCGTTGGCGGACTGACGGTCAACGCCCAAGGCGACGCGTCGGCCGTGAACCAGGTCACACTTCTGAAAGCAGGAACTCGCGCCGCGGTGACCATCGACGGCGGCACGACCGCCACAAGCGTGCAATTCGGCGCCGGTCGACTGTCGGACATTCAGCATTCCGCCACGGTCCGCAATGCCGTGCTAACGATCGACGATTCCGCCAGCCTGACACCCGACATCGCGATGCTGGCGGCGAACAGCTTCCAGTGGACGATTCCGACCCTGGGCTTCTCGCCGATTTTGTCGATCAGCGGATTATACGGCGCACTCACGGTCAAGACCGGCGCCGGCGATCAATATGATGTCGAGCAAACGCCGCCGGGAATCACGCAACTTGTCTTTAACAACGCACTGGTTGGCACCCAGAACGCAATCTACGCCAGCGGCGCGTTCAGCCCGATCGTGGCCAATGGCAATTTCAGCATGTATCTCGGTTGGCAGTTGAATTTGGATGGCTCGGTGACGCAGTTGGATCAGCTTTACGGGTTGGCAGTTTCGGTTGCGTTGAATTTCAGCGGCAGTCCGACGGGCGATGTCGTGCTGGACGGCGATTTCGATCCCGCCGGCGCGGACTACTTGATCGACGGTGTCGGAAACTTGCACGTCCTGAATCAAACGGTCGGACTGGACGTTGACATCGACGGCTTCCGAGATCAGGATCAACTTCACGTTCATCTGCCGGGCGGCTTGCTTCATGCGAACTTGACGCAAACCGGCGCGGGAACCATGACGGTCAACGGCACCGCACGAACCAGCGGCACGAATCCGTCGGCGGTCAACGACCTCACGGTCGATTCGCGCGGCGGCAACATCACGCTCGATCCGGCCGGCACCGATGTCAGCGTCCTGCATTCATTCAATACGCTTTATGTGGCCGGCAGCTTGCCGCAAGATAATCTGTCGCTGAGTATTCCCACTAAAACCGACTTGGCCAACACGCTGACGGCCGACGCCTCGCAGCTTCAAGGCGTTTTGCACGTCAATGTCGCCGATCCCTTGGCGCAGATTCTCAGTCCCTATGGTCTGACGACCATCATCCTCTCGGCCGTAAATCCGCTGCTGGCTGTGTTCATCCTCGGCGACGATCCGTTTCCCGGCAATGCGGGCTACGTTCTCGCCCAGACGACAGTGAATTTCGGCGTCGGTCAACTTGGCTCGCATCCAGGGCAACGTGACCGTGAGCAAAGGCAGTGCTGAACATCGATGATGCGACGGCGGCTCAGCCGAGCAACTTGTCGCTCTCGGCTACGACGTTCAACAACTGGGTCATTCCTAATACGAACCTGACGCCGGCGCTGAATTACAGCAATCTCTACAAAACGCTGACCGTCTCCGCGGGCGCCGGCGACAAGTTCGAACTCGACCACACTCCGGCCAGCATCGACGCGATTGTTCTGAACAACGCCACTGCCGCGCAGGACGAAATCTATTCGACGAACTGGAGCGTGCCGGTTACGGCCAACGGCAATTGGTCGGTTTATCTCGGGTCGCTGCTACACCCGGATGGCAGCGTCGAACGGATTAAGGAGCTTGGCGGGTTTGGCCATTCCGGTCGACGCTCAACTTCAGCGGGATCCCGATCGGCCATGTCGTTCTCGACGGCGACAACGATCCCGCCGGAGCCCAGTATACGATCGACGGCAACGGCAACCTGCACATCGTCAATCAAACCGTCGGGCTAAATGTCACGGTCAACGGATTCCGCGACCAGGATCAGGTTTACGTGTATTTAGCCGGCGGCACGGTGGCCGCCGATTTGCGCGACACGGGACCGGGCATTCTCTACGTCGATGGCAAATCGCGGCTGACGGGCAACCATCCGACGGCGCCCGAACGGCATTTCGGTGCAAGTGCGAGCCGGCGCCACGACGCTCGATCCTGTTGAACACGAACGATTCGGTCCTCCAGGCCTTCAACACGTTTTTCGTGCTGGGCTCGATGCCGCAGGACAGCTTGAACGTCACTGCTTCGACAAGCTTTCAAATTGCTCCGACGCTCCAAGGGTTGCCTCGAACCAGCGTCGGCGTGTACACCGGTTATTTCGGCTCGTACAACGTCGTGAATCAGCCGGCCGACTTCTATACCGTGCTGTCGTGGCCGTTTCAGGCGATTGTGAACACCGACAGCTCCGACCCGGCGGTTCTGGTCGGCGCTCCGCCGCCGGCCGGCGTGAACTATGTCGATGCGACGCTGTTATATCGCTACTCCGGTCCCGATCCCCAGGGCCTGCCCGACTACCTCGTTCCCGTGCGGATTTATCCGTTGAACTCCAACCCGATCACGACCGACAACACGGAGAACTTCGACGCCTCCCAGCTACGGGGTTCGTTCAGCTTCCAAGTCGAGCAGCCGGATTATGCCGCCGCGGAAGCACTCGTCGCCGGGTTCGGCTACCGTTCGGCCCTGCCGATTGAGACGTTTGGCCAGACCACGGTCGTTCTCTCCAAGGTCAACCCTCAACTGTCGGTCAACATCACGGGCACGACGCCGATCGGCGCCGCCGACTACAACAACCTGAACGCCTATCTTTCCTACGGCGGCGGCAGCGTGATTCATTATGCCGGCACGCAAGTGACCGTCGGTACTGGACTGTTAGCCGACGTACAGGGCAATGTCGCCGTGCATCAATCTTGGCTTAAGGACGTCGATGATCGGCAAGGAACAGTCGCCAACAACCTCACGCTCACCAGCACCACGCTTACTGGCTGGTCAACGCCGGCGGCCACCCATCCCACGCTGACGCTCGACACCTTGCAAGGAGACGTCGTCCTCAGCGGCAGCACGGTCGATCAATTCGACGTCGAAGGGACTCCCGACAGCGCGCCGCGCGTGACGATCCGGAACTTTGCGACCAGCGGGCCGGCAGCGGGCGTGTATGTGATGGGCAAGTCGGTGATGCCGCTGTATGTGACGGGAAACTTCGCCGTCTACGTCGGCCGGCGGCTGAATGCCGACGGCTTCGTCACGAACGTCGGACAAGTCGATGGCGTCTACGACTACCACAACATGTTCAATCCCTATGACGCCGGCTTCAGCAACCAGTTCGTCACGCAACATCTATTCGAGAATTTTCAGTTATTCAATCCGAGCGGCGCCGTGTTAGTGCCGGGCACGATCTACGATTACTACCTCGCCAACTATATTTACCAAGGGCAGCAGCCTCTGCCGGTGTTTTTCAACTACACCGGCGCCGGGCAGAGCACGCTGGTGTTCGACACTTCGCACGACGTCATGAATCAGGTCGGGAACCAGGTCCACTGGGGAACCATGACCTTCAGCCCGTTCGACGAATTACATCGGCGTTGCCGCCAACGCCAATTACCCTGGTCAGGCCGACTTGCGGTTCTATCAAGGGGACGTGCTGTACGGGGCCAATATCGACACGTCTTTCTACGGACCGCAGTTGATCGGCAATTCGAGTTCCCAGGACAAACCCGGTCCGTCGGTGCTGATCGACAATCCATCGCTCAGTCCGGTGCATTACATCGGCGGCGCGCACAGTGCGATCGATGCCGAAGAGATCCTCATCGGCGCGGTGCAGGGGCCGGTGACTGTCGCGGGAGCTGGGCCGGGAACTTTGGTCGAGTTGAACCCGCTGTTTTCGCTCCCGATCAGCGCCCCGACATTGTTGCACACTGCCGAGGGGCTTTTTAATCTCAACGGTTTTCCGGGCTGGACATCGGGCACTGCCGCCGGCTTCAGCCTGCTCGACACGATCCAAGCCGATGTGACGGTGAGCAATGCCAGCTTGCGCGTGATCGGCGATATTCCTTTGCCGGCCGGAATGCAGCCGCCGCAAACTCTGCCCGACGTGCATGTGGGCTCAGGGCAGATCACCGGCATGGCCGCAGCGACGATTCGCTTTTCCAATCTGCTGAACGTCACGTCAAGTTCGAACTTCGCCGGTTGGGGAATGAACGACATCGATATAGCGCAACTGCCGGGTTTAAGCATTCTATTGCCGGGACATGCGGCCGCCGCGACGTTTGTCGACGACACGCCGGCAGGCGTCACGACTGCAATCGCCAGCGTGCTCTCGTCAAGCGACACGGCTCTGACTGCGGGGCCGATCTCGGTATTGAAAACCACGGGCCCGTTGGTCTTAGGACAGTTCTTCGGGAATTTTTCCTCCCAATGGCCAGTGGCACTTGGGCAGCCGGTTGGAAGCCTAACGTGGTCCGATGGACTGTCCGTGCCGTCGCTCACGATCGGCAGCGGAGGCAGCGTGCAAAACATTCACGGACCAATTCTGCTGCTGGGCGACCCGCACAACAATTCGCCGCTCGTGACCAACATCGACGGCCGCGCGGATGCCTGCGCGCCGACGGTAAGCTTTGTTGCCCAGTCGTACTCTCAGGCCCCGGACGGCATCATCGCCGCCAAAGTGGCTGCGGTAAGTTCCTTCTCGTTCTTCGAGGAATTAGACGGTTTCGCCCCGGCGACAATCTATTTCGCGCCTTACTTCAGTCAGGCCCGAAACATGAACGTCTACGGTAGCGCGGGCAGCTCTTACAACATCTCCGCAGCCCCGCCCACAATGAGCCTGTTTGCCGGCGCCAGCAGCAGCGTCGTCGATTCGTCGGCGCCAATCAGCATCATCGGGGCTACGACCGTGCAGTTGACGTTGGCGAGCTTTTCTCCCATTCAGGGTTACACGGGAACGGCTCAAGTCGTGGTCGCGGAAGACCCCGCGCATCCGCAGCCGATTGATTTGCGAGTGAACCGTACGCCCTTCGGCGTGTTCCCAGGCACCCCCGGCGGAACACTATATCTGGAAAATGCTGGCAGCGGCCTGCTGTCGCTCCGACTCAACAACGACGCTTCATTCGGAAACGCCGATTACTGGAGCGTGCTCTACAAGGGAACCGACGCTCATCTGGCGGTCAGCTACGGGCCGATCGTCGTCAGCGATACCGGCGCCGTCGGCACCGCGATTAGCACCGGAACCCAGGCGGTCGATGTTTACGGGACGACGGGCCCGCTGACAATCAATCCCAGCGGCAGCTCTGTTGCCGGCGTCGGCGTGCGGCTTGGTCACGCGGGTAACATGCAGGCGATCCTCGGCGAGGTGGATATTCTGTCCAATGCGGCCCCGTTGGCGTCCACAAATGTGAATTTCAACGATTCGGCCGACCCGGCTCGCCGCACGATCCACCTGGCGAGCGACGTCAACGGCAATACGCTGATTAGCGGCATGGCGCCGGGACTCATCAAGCTCGGCGGCGCGCGGTTCGGTCCGACGCTCACCGGTGGAACTGGCGGCAGCGACTTCCATGTCGATACGCAGGCGTCCCCGCTTTTCAGCATCGTGGGAGGCTCGACGACCGATCTGCTCGCCGGTTCCGATCTGCCCAACGTCTGGCAAATCTATGGCTCGAATTTGATCTCCCTCAATAGCAATGTCTACGCGAATAACATTGCGAGCATTCTCGGCGGCGCCGCTGCCGATACGTTCAACGTTGTCGCCGGGCCCCTATCGGGTAATCTGGACGGCGGGCCGGGGATCGACACCCTTACTTATGCCAATTACGCTGCCTGGCATGGCGTGCCGTTCGACCTGACTCATGGCATCGCCCCTCTGGTTGCCGGGATCACCAGCAACATCGAAATGGCGCCGATCGAGGTGACCAATCCCGGCAATCAGATCAAGCAAGCCGGCGTGCCAATTAGTCCCTTGCAATTTTCCGTCCTCGGCGGTCTGGGCGCCTTCACGTACTCGGCCAGCGGATTGCCTGCGGGGTTGAGCATCGACGAGCACACCGGCCAAGTCACGGGCACCACCTTGGAATCGGCGGTAAGCGGCTCGCCGTACGATGTCCATGTCTCGGCGACCGATGGATTCAACACGGCAGCGGTTAATTTCCAGTGGACCGTGCAGCCGGGGGTTTTGGTGACCAATCCCGGCGATCAAACCACACCGGTGACGTCCTCCGCGAATCTGGCCATCCAAGCGACCAGCGTCTACGGATTGCCGCTGACGTTTTCCGCCACGGGACTGCCAACTGGGTTGAGCATCAATATCAACACCGGCCTGATCGGCGGCACGATTGCCGACGGCGCCGATAGCGTATCTCCCTTTCACGTTGCCGTGACAGCCACGGACGGTACGCACTCGGGCACAACTAATTTCCTGTGGAACGTGCTGCCCAGCTACTCCTGGATCAAACCAGACACCTTGATCGCGCCGGAAGGCGTGCCCATGAATCTGTCGGTGCATCTGGTGAATCCGGAGAACATTCCTCTCACGTTTTCCGCGACGGGCCTGCCGAGCTACCTGTACATCATCCCGATCGACAACAGCACCGTCGTTATTCAAGGATCCGTGTATGCCTACGGCAGCACGTATTTTTGGCCCGTGAACATCTATGCCACCGACGGTTCTCGGCAGGTTTCGACGAGCTTCACGATCGAAACGGAACCGGGATTCAATGTGAGCGTGCCGGGAGACCAAACGAACCGTGCCGGCGACAGCGTCTACGTGAGCGCGGGAGTGTACTACAATCCGCACGGCCATGACATCACGTACACCGTAAGCGGTTTGCCCGCCGGCGTAGTATTCGACCCGGCCGCCGCGTCCATAACCGGTACGCTCGACGCCTATTCCGACGCCGGATCCCCCTATCTCACCGTCATCACGGTGACCGATCACACGATCAATTACGTCTATCCGATCAGTTTCCAATGGACCGTGCAGCCGGCAATCATCTTGGGCAGCCCCGGCGATCAATCGAGCACCGTGGGGACGGCCGTCGATCTGACCATTCCGGTGTTGCGGAGTTTTGGCTTGCCGATCAGCTACACGGCCAGCGGATTGCCGTTGGGCCTGCACGTCGATTCCGTCACCGGGCATATTGTCGGCACGGTGACGCCTCAATCGGCGGCGCCGGAACTATTCAACGTGTCGGTTCACGCCGACGATGGCCAGTACACCGGCGATTTGTCGTTCCTTTGGAACGTGACTTCGGCGGCTGCGAACGTGGTGCAACTGGCCGATACGATTCACGGCGGCATCATAACGCTGACCTCTCCGGTAGGAACAACGCTCACGGCATCTTTGGGCGATCCGGGATACTACGATCCCAATGACTCGACGACGAATTACGATTTCCCAATCCAAGCAATTCGCTTCCAGATCAGCGGGATGACGCCCGGCGCGCCGGCGCAGTTGACGATCGCACCGCCGGCCGGTCACGATTGGACCCATTACCTCAAATACGGTCCGACGCCGGCCGATCCATCGGTTCATTGGTACAACTTCCTGTATCAACTTGCAACGGACGGCGACTCGGCCGACACGACCGGCGCCGAATTCTTGCCGAACGGTCAAGTTGTGCTGCACTTGGTCGATGGCGGTCGCGGCGATGATGATCTTACGCCGGATGGCGTCATCAACGCTCTCAACGGCGGCGGGCCGGCCCTCGTCGGATTGAGCGCCCGAATCACCGGGCTTCCAACGCAGACATGGCAGCCGGGGGTTCCCCTCACTCTCGGCGCGCAAATCGGCGGAGCTCCCGCCAACCATGCCACATTTTTATGGCAAGTGCAGCCCTATGATACCGAGTCCGGTTACTTGCCAGTGATCGTCGGCGGGCAGGAGACATTGACTTTCACGCCCGACGTTGCCGGCCAGGTTCGCAGTTATAGCGTGTATCTCGCGGTGACCAGCCAGGACGGACGAATCTCCGCGTATTCGGCAGCGTACTTCTTCGTATACAATCCGACTGCGGGCTATTCCTTGCCGCCGCTGGATCACTACGACTTTAGCGCACTGCCGCCGGACATTTCAAGTGGTGACTCATTCGGCGGCCCGATCATCGCCGAAAACGCGAGTGACTATGCCATCGCGGATTTCTCCAGCCCGATCGTTGTGCAAATCACCGATGACGCCGGACACCAAGTCGCGAATCTTTCGGGATCATTTAGCAACGGGCAGTTTGCCGTTCCGCCGCAGGTGTTTTCGAACACCGGCGCGGGGCCGGTGCAATTCACGATCACGGCAACTTCGGGTGGCGTGTCCGAGTCGGCAATCTTCCGAGTCCACCCGGTGACTCAATTCGTAGCCACTCGTGAAGATCCCGCCCCCATCGCCGGCCAGCCGTTCGATCTCACTTTGCAGGCGGAAGACGATCGCGGATATTTCGCGTCGAGTTATGCCGGAACAGTCCAGCTCGTTTACACCGACGATGCGGGCGTGCATGTTTTGGCCGGCGGATCGCAGTCGGCCGCGGGAGGACTTGTCACGTTCCATAACGTCGTGCTGCCCGCACTGGGAACCTATTCGCTGACGGCAACCAGTGCCGATGGTTTGGTGACCGGCGTCGTGTCAATCACCGTTCCGCCGGTTCCTCGTCTGGCTGCGGCAGCCGGTGACCCGAACTCCGTCGCAGTCGGCCAGTCGTTCGATTTCGCGATCGTCGCCGAGGACGCCAACGCTCAGCCGGTTCCCGGCTATACGGGCCTCGTCGTGCTGACCGCGCACGGTCCCTACGGCGCCTTGCTTGGCGCGGCGGAAGTGGTCAGCGCGGGCGATCTCGGCCGGCACGTTTTCCATAACCTCGTCGAATACGATCCCGGCGCCTATACGCTGACGGTCAGCGATGGCGTTGTTTCCACGAGCTTCGCCTTGACCGTCTTTGATCCGTCGGCCGACCCTCTATCGATTACGAATTCCAATGACGATGGCCCCGGCTCACTCCGGCAGGCAATTCTCTACGCAAACAGCTTGAGCGGATCGAGCCAGACGATCACCTTCGAGTTGCCCGCCGGCCAGCAGACGATTACGTTGCTAACGCCGTTGCCGGCAACGCCAAATTCTCTGATCCTTTCGATCGATAGCACACAGAAAATCACGGTCATTCTTTCTGCGGCAAGCACGTGGAACAACAACGGTTCGTTGAGTACAGCCGGCGTCGGCTCGCTCACCGTGGTCGGTCGGATAAACGGCACGGGCAGCTTGACGATCAACGATGGCGGCAGCCTGACGACCAATCAAATTCAGCAAAGCAGCCTGGTGATCGGGGCCGGGAGCACGCTCACGCTGGCGCCGAGCGACTCCAATGGCAATTCGCTGACCACCGTCGCCCAAACGGCAACCAGCAGCAGTTCATTTTCTATTTCGTCACGGCTCGCCGCGCTGCGGGCCAAACGGCTGACCGAACAAACTGCGGCCACCTTTGCGGCCCCGAACGGCGCCAGCGCCGACCCAGTCCCAGCAGCGACCGTGGAATCCATGGTGCCGACTGTAAATGCCCAGCCGGCGAGCGCAACCATTGATTTCTCCGCCGTCGTACCGCCATCGACTGTCGCCGCTGCGATCGTCCAGGTTGCGATCTCTGCCGTGCAGTCGCCTTTGCCGACAACTTCGATCGCGGCAACCGATCTTCCATCGGATTCGCAGACCAGCGCCATTCGCACAGTTGTCACTGTAAGCAATACCGCAGGACCGAGTTCAGGGACCAGCGTCGTTGCCGCAAGTCAAGTGTCAGCCAAAGCGATAGACCATTTGGATCGTCCTGCCATCGATCTGCTGTTTGATCCACCAAGCGTTTCCCCAGCATTCAAGCCGACCCGTGATGCATCGACGCTTTCACAACGACCGACCAAACAAGCGACGCAATCGATGAATCAGGCTGATCTCAAGTCAATGACTCCATCGCCCGGAGAATTCCGGCTGTTGGACGCTACGTTCGAAACTGACGTGCTATCCGACGATGTGCAGCGCGCGGGCGGAGCTGGTTCAGCGAATTCCAGTGATTACGATAATTGGTTTGACTCGGGCGACCTCACATCTGCCGACGAACTGTGCGAATTGCTCTCCGCCGGATTCGGCAATGGCGAATAGCACGAGTCGTATTGCGGAAGCGTCCAGTGCGATGGGCGGCCCGCAGAACAAGGAGGCGTGACGCGTCACTTTGTTCCGTTCGCCGCGAGCTAGTGATTAATCCAAAAACCACCCTTTGCCAGATAAGGAGTTACGACGACACTTGTCAAACATGGGCAAGCGTGGATTGCGTTTGCGTGGTGCTGCGGCCCGGATCGACCCAACCGGCCACTGCAACGAAGCCTCTGTGGTCCGAAAAGTCGTTGAAGAAATACCAGCGCATCGGCTACTTGGCTGATTGGCCGCACCTCGCACAACCCAATTTGTAAGAATCGCGACCCGAGCATCGGCGAATTAACCTAAGTCAATTGATCGCAGCAGCAGTCGATTCTTCCAATTGCCGGCTCAGTTCGGGACTCGTTGTTATCTGCACGTCACAGTCGATGACAAAACAGCCGTCGGGCATCTCTTTCAGCGATGACCAAGCACTCGATCAACTGCCCGTTCGGCAGCGGCGGTCGAGCCAACCGACGCACGCAACGACTAATTGATCTCGCCCCTGATTATGCTGTGACAACCGCTTAATCAGCGGTTGTCCTTCTTGGCGTTTCGCCGAATCGGTTGCTCACCGGTTCCGGAATGGCAACGGCCACACAGAGGCACTAGAATTAGAGATGCTCGGACGGGTTCGCCGTCCACATTTCACTTTTCGTGGAGAACCCCTTTTTGCTCGCCGAGCGAGGTTGGTGCAAGATGCGAATTTGGCCGCGATCGAGTTGGTGCTGGGCCGCTGGACTTTTGCAAGCCGCGTTCTGGCTTGGCGTCGCCTGCATTGCACGGGCGGACGAACCGAAAACGCCATCGGCTCAGCCAGTTCCGCCGCTGACTGTGCGGCAAAGGCAGTTCACCCCCGCGGAACAGGCGCAACTGGACGAGGCACAAAAGCTGGATGCACGCACGCGCGAGCTTGTGGCGCCGAGAAATTCGGTGAGGCGATTCCATTTGTCGAGCAGGCGCTCGCCATCCGCAAGCAAGTTTTGGGAGTGAAGCATCCCGATTACGCCACTAGTCTGAACGACTTGGCCTCGTTGTATCTGGATCTAGCAAACTATGCGAAGGCGGAGCCGCTCTACGTTCAGGCACTCGCGATTCGCAAGCAGGTTTTAGGAGTGAATGATCTCGATTACGCAAGAAGCCTGAACAATCTTGCTGTGTTGTACCGGGACCAAGGAAACTATGTTAAGGCAGAACCGCTCTATGCCGAGGCGCTCGCCATCAACAAGCAGGTTTTGGGAGAGAAGCATCCCGGCTACGCGGCAAGCTTGAACAATCTGGCCGGTTTGTACGAAGACCAAGGAAACCACGTGAAGGCGGAGCCACTCTATATCGAGGCGCTCGCGATCCGCAAGCAGGTTCTGGGAGAGAAGGACCCCGATTACGCCGGAAGTCTGAACAATCTCGCGGTATTTTACGCAGTCCAAGGGAACGATGCGAAGGCGGAGCCGCTGTTTGTCGAGGTACTCGCGATCAACAAGCAGGTTTATGGTGAGAAGCACCCTCTCTACGCCGGAAGCCTCAACAATTTGGCCGAGACTATACGAAAACCAAGGGAACTACGCGAAGGCGGAGCCCCTCTTTATCGAGGCACTCGCAATCAACAAGCAGGTTTTTGGCAGACAAGCATCCCTGCTACGCCGTCGAGCCTGAACATATCTGGCAGAGTTATACAGATCCCAAGGGAATTACGCGAAGGCGGAACCGCTTTACGTCGAGGCGCTCGCCATCTACAAGCAGGTTTTTGGGAGAGAAGCATCCCTCTTACGCCGAAAGCCTGGACGATCTGGCCGTGCTGTACACCTGCCAAGGGAACTACGCGAAGGCGGAGCCGCTCTTCGTCGAGGCGCTCGCGATCCGCAAGCAGGTCTTGGGAGAGAAGCATCCTGATTACGCCAAGAGCCTGAGCAGTTTGGCACGTTGCGAAGTAGGATTGCGTTCAACTCTGCGCGGCCGCTGGCCACGCCCAACAGGCCGCCGAAATCATGCGGCGGCATCTGGAGCAAACCGCCGCGATCCAGTCGGAACACCAACAACTGCTGATGGCTGATAATGTCCGACATGTTTTCAGCACCTTTCTGTCTGCTAGCCGCGCGGCCAAGATGCCGCCGGAAGTTGTCTACGACGAAGTCCTGGCATGGAAAGGTGCTGTCACCAGCCGGCAGGCGTTCTGTCAGGGCTCTGCGTCATGATTTGGCGAAGAAACCGCAGGCCGCGGCACTGTATGGCGAGCTCGAAGCGGCGACCAGCGAATTGGCGGTGTTGACCAACCGGGTTCCCACCGGACCGGAGCGCGATACCTACCAAAAACGGCTGAACGACGCTCAGCGAACAGGTCGAAGACCTGCAAGGGAAGCTGGCAAAGGTCAGCGGCTCAGATTGCCGAGCAGCGGGCCCAACAAAAGCGGACCAGCGCGGAATTGCGCCAAGCCCTCCCGGCCGACGCAGCCCTGGTGGATCTGATCGAGTACGACCATTTCGGCTGGACCGATAAGAACAAAGACAAGCCGATCTGGCAGCGGCGTATCGCGGCCTTCGTCGTGCGGCGCGATCAGCCGGTGGCGTGGATCGATCTGGGCCTGAGCGCCGACATCGACTCGGCCGTCGAGACGTGGCGGCAGGGTTATGGCCTCGGCGAGGAAGCGCAGCAGGCGGCCGCGACGCTACGGCAAAATGTCTGGCAACCGCTGGAAGCCAGCTTGACCGGCGCAAGCACCGTCTTGATCTCTCCCGACGGCGAACTGGCCAAGTTCCCTTGGATCGCCCTGCCGGGTAAGACGCCAGGCAAGTACTTGATCGAAGAGCGGGCGATCGCCGTGATTCCGGTTCCGCAGGCGCTACCGGAATTGCTTGGCCAAAAGCACTGTCGCGGATGCCTTCACCGTCGCTGCTATTGGTCGGCGACGTTGACTACGGCGGCGATCCTGGCGTCTTGCTGGCCAGCAATCAGGACCAGCAGGCGGTTCGCGACGGCGAAATGAAATGGAACTCCCTGCCAGGTACGCGCGGCCGAGATTCTCGCCATCAACGATTCGTTCGATCAGAGATTCGCCGACGGGAAAGACGCAGCAATTGCGGAAGCAACAGGCGACAGCCGATGCAGTGCGGGAAGCAGCCCCCAAGTACCATTATCTACATTTCGCTACGCACGGGTTCTTCGCCGATCCGAAAATCCGCTCGGCCCTCGCGCCCTCAGACAAGCCGGAGTCAAGCATCAATCGCGATGCCATGCTAAAGCACGTGACCGGCGAGCACCCCGGCCTCTTATCCGGCATCGTGCTGACCGGCGCCAACCAGCCGCCCGTCGAAGGCAAGGGGGACGGCATTCTCACGGCCTTGGAAGTGGGCGAACTTGATCTATCGGGCGTCGAACTGGCAACGCTGTCGGCTTGCGAAACCGGCCTGGGAAAAACAGCCGGCGGCGAAGGCGTGCTGGGTTTGCAGCGGGCGTTTCAAATCGCCGGAGCACGTACGACCGTCACGTCGCTGTGGAAAATTCCCGACGATGCGACGCGGAGCTTGATGATGGACTTCTACGAGAATCTGTGGACGAAAAAGATGTCGAAGATCGAGGCCCTGCGCCAGGCACAGCTCACGTTGATGCGCGAAGGGGTCGTCAAGCGGGGAATGGAATTGCAAGCCGACGAGCCTGCCGACGCCGACCACCGCCTGCCGCCTTATTATTGGGCCGCTTTCGTCCTGAGCGGCGATTGGCGCTGAGGACATCCGCAAAAAGGTTGGGAATCATGGGAACGCAAACTTCCCTTCCTCCCTCGCGGTCTTGCACGCTCGGTGATTAGTGCCTAGCGCCCGCCGGTCCGCCCGCACCGACGCTGATTCGGGTCGATGCATGCGAGACCTTCTTGGTGACACGGCGCCGTGAAGGAAGTAGAGTACGTTTCTGACGCTGGGCCCAATGCCTGGACGGAACGCGTACCGAGTCTCTCGCCCCAGAACTCTGATGAAAAAGCTTCTGGCTGACATCAGCCTAGTTTCGCTCCTCTTCCTTGAGGTGCTGGTTGCGTTCCAGCCGTGCGACGTTGCCTTTGGCGGCGATGCCAATCCGACAACGCAGCCAGTCCGGCCGCCGAACTTCGTCTTCATCTTAGCTGATGATCTGCGATGGAATACGCTTGGTTGCATGGGCGACAAGCTGGTGCAAACGCCGAATATCGACCGACTCGCCGCTCGGGGCGTGCTGTTTCGCAATAGTTTCGTGGCGACCTCGATTTGCTGCGTGAGTCGCGCCTCGATCTTCACTGGTCAACATGAACGGCGGCACGGAATCGGCGATTTCCGCAAGCCGCTGTCGCCTGAACAGTGGGCGGAAACCTATCCGGCTTTGTTGCGACAGGCCGGGTATCGGACGGGCTTTATCGGAAAACTTGGCGTCGGTGACGCGGCCGCCATCAAAGCCAAGGCCGACGCATTTGACTACTGGCGCGGTTTACCCGGCCAGGCGGGCGAGTTCTTTATCGATCCGAAGGATCCCACTCAGACCCATGCCACGGCCCGCTTTGGAGAACAATCCCTGGAATTCTTGCGGGGCTGCGAACCGAGCCGGCCATTCTGCTTATCGCTGAGCTTCAATGCCCCGCACGCCCGCGACGGCAAGCCGCGTGAATTTCAACCCGATCGGCGCGACGAACTCCTTTACGCCAGCGATACGATACCGATGCCCGCCACGGCAAACCAGCAGTTCTTCAAGCGTCTCCCTGATTTTGTCCAGCGGTCGGAAGGGCGTCGCCGCTGGGAGCATCGGTTTGCCACCGATGAAATGTTTCAACGCACGATGCGCGACTATTACCGACTTGCAACCGGAATCGATCGCGAAGTCGGCCGGATCGTCGACACGTTGTCCACGCTGCAACTGGCCGACAATACAGTGATCATTTTCACTTCGGACAACGGATGGTTCGCCGGCGACCGTCAGTTGGCGGACAAATGGCTCATGTATGAAGAAAGTATTCGCGTGCCGCTGGTGGTGTACGATCCGCGCCTGCCTGAGGCGCGGCGCGGTTCCACCGTCAACGCGATCACGCTCAACACGGATTTTGCGCCGACGATGCTCGACATGGCAGACGTGCCTGTGCCGGCCCGCATGCAAGGGCACAGCTTGGCGCCGCTGTTGAAGGGCCCGAAACCGGCCGACTGGCGCACGGAGTTCTTCTACGAACACCACTTTGCGCCGGACATCATTCCGCCGAGTGAAGGCGTGCGTACGGAACGGTGGAGTTATATCCATTGGCTTCCGCCAAATCCCGAACGCGAGGAGCTGTACGACATCCAGTCCGATCCCCTGGAAGCCCGCAACTTAGCCGCCGATCCTGGTCATGCAGCGAATCTGGCAGAGCTACGCAGCCATTGGGAGAAATCGAAGCAAACGCTCAAATGAACGGGAGGACGGCGGCTTTGCCGATCGGATTCTTTGGATCAAGGCCGCCGCAGCGAAATATGCCTATTTAGAGCTCGACCGCGTGGGAGTTTATGGGACGTCGGCCGGTAGTCAGAATGCTGCGGCGGCTCTCCTCTTCCATCCGGAATTTTACAAGGCCGCCGTCGCCAATTCCGGCTGTCACGACAATCGTATGGACAAGGCGTCCTGGAACGAGCAATGGATGGGCTACCCTGTCGGACCGTGGTATTCTGAGTGCTCGAACATCGACAACGCGGCCCGACTCCAAGGCCACCTGATGCTGGTCGTGGGCGAGATGGATGACAATGTTCCGCCTGAGTCGACCTACCGTTTTGTCGATGCGCGTAATGAAGGCGGGCAAAGTTTTCGATCTGATTGTCGTTCCCGGCGGAGGGCATGGACCCGGTGGCAGCTATGTTGAACGGCGCATGCAGGATTTCTTCCTCAAGCACCTGCAAGGCATCGAGCCGCCGAATCGCAATTCATCCGGCGCAAGAGTTCCCAACTCAAATCGCCGATTCCCCACTGCCGACCGAGCGAAACGGCTACCATTCGATTTACGCCCGGGCTGACCGATGCGATACGATCCTTTCGCTGCTCGATCGTTCGAAACCAACCGCGAGCGGTTGCGGGGAATACTGTTGCCGAATTCGTTGGCGATCCAGAACGCGAACGACGTGCTCCGCGCGACAACCGACGGTGCTAGAGCCGGCGTGCTTCGGTTCGTCTCTTTCGCGTATCGGCCGAGACGCTACAAAACGTCGTCCAGTGAAGGTGTTAGGTGACCACACGCAAGGAAGGCTTGTCGGAGCGGATACGGCTGCCGCGTTCGATGTGGTTCATCGTCTCGACCGAAGCCTGCGAGCGATTCAGCTTCTATGGCATGACGTCAATTCTAACGCTCTACTTGCAGAACCAGCTTGTCCTCGGCCAGGACGGAGCGAAGGAGCGCGTGCATTCTGTTCAATGCCGCTGTCTATTTCCTTCCTCTGCTTGGGGGCTGGTTGGCGGATAAATACGTCGGCCGCTACCGGACGATCCTTGGCTTGTCGCTTTTTTATTGCTTGGGTCATGGCGCGCTGGCGCTGTTTGAAGGCCGGGAGTGGGGCGTCTATGTCGGCTTGGCCCTGATCGCCTTGGGCGCCGGTGGAATCAAGCCATGCGTATCGGCATTTGTCGCCGACCAGTTTCCCACGCTCGACGAGTGCGCCCTGGCAAAGGTCTACGGCATTTTCTACTGGTCGGTCAATCTGGGAGCCGCGTTCGCGTTCGCATTGATCCCGTTGGTTGCCGATCATTTCGGATATCGGTGGGCGTTCGGCATCCCCGGCATCTTCATGGCCATCGCCGCGGTCATGTTTTGGCTGGGCTCGCCAGGATACGTCAAGCTACCTCCCGAGATCCGCTTGGATACCGACATTAGCCCGATCCGCCGGGCGGCGGACCGTAAAACGCTGCTTGGCATCATTCTCGTGCTTTCGCCGATTGCGATCTTCTGGGCACTGTTCTATCAACTCAACACTTCGTGGGTCCAACAGGGTGTCGGCATGGAGCCTTTCAATCTGCTCGGCTACATGGTCGATGCCCAGCGCATTCAATCCGCCAGCTCGGTGCTAGTGTTGATCCTCATTCCCGTCATGGGCTTGTGGGGCTATCCGTTGCTCGAGCGAATCGGGCTCCCGGTCTCGCTGGTTGGTAAAATCACGATGGGACTGCTGGTGACGGCGACCGCGTTTTGCATCAGCGGAATGATTCAGCACTCGCTGGATTCGGGTTCGAAGCTTTCCATCGTTTGGCAACTTGTTCCCTATTTGCCGCTGGAAATTGGCGAAGTCATGGTCAGCGTGACCGGGCTCGAGCTGGCGTATGCGCATGCTCCCTCGCGGATGAAAAGCACGGTGATGAGCATATGGCTCTGCACCGTCGCCGCCGGCAATTTCCTCGTGGCCTTACTCACCTGGTTCGACGGGCGCTATCTCCACTTGTCGGCAGTTCAGCGGTTCTACTTCTATGCGGTGCTGATGCTGGTCGGCGCGGCCCTATTTGCCCTGTCTGCGAGACGATTCCTAAGAGATTCATCCGGTGTGGCCGAGTCGCGTACCCTGCCGGCATCGGGATAACGGACCAACGTCAAGATTGTTCGAGCACCGGTTTGCCAAGCAGACGTTTCGCTCCAGCAAACAACTCGATCGGCGGCCTCTTTCGCGCACGGCAATTGATAGCGGCCGGATCGAGGTATTGCGAAAGCGCACCGGATTGCCGCTGTCAGTGCGTCTCCGAAAACGGCCGGAGCCTGCCGCCTTCGGCCCTTCGACGGAGAATGGGTTTGAACTCTTCCATTGCCAGTAAACGCCAAGTAGACTAACTGCCTACCCGAAATTGGTCCGCGGGGTGAGGACTTGACCGTTTTCGTAAAGGCTATAAGAACCAATCACCCCTCCGAACGCCGCACGATTTAATCGCCGTTTACATGAGGCCGCTTGGCGAAGGTCGTGTTGGTTGATTGTGCTGTTCGGAAGGCTTGTTTGGAACGACTCCGAGGTCCGCAAACAGTAAAGTTCGTTTTTTTCTCAGTTGGAGGCCAGGATGCGCAAGTTCGAAAGCACCACGCGTCGAGATTTCTTGAAGGTGGCGGGCGTGACGGGCGTGGCCGTCGCGGCTCCGTACGTCATCACATCCGCCGCGCTGGGCAACGACAAACGTCCCCCGGCCAGCGATCGAATCGTCATGGGGGGCATCGGCATCGGAAATCAAGGTTCCGGCGACCAGGGGGCGTTCCTCGGCCGCGGCGACGTGCAGTACGTCGCGGTCTGCGACGTGGAAGCCAATCACCGCAATGCCGCCCGCGACCACGCCAACGGCCGCTACAACAATAAAGATTGCAAGACCTATGTCGATTTCCGCGAGTTGCTGGCCCGCGACGACATCGACGCGATCCACTTCGCCACGCCCGATCATTGGCACGCGCTGGTGGTGATCGAGGCCTGCCGCCACGGCAAAGACGTCTATTGCCAGAAGCCCGAAACCAAGACCTTGCGCGAAGGCCCGTTGATGGTCGCGGCAGCCCGGCGTTATGGCCGTGTCGTCTCCGGCGGCAGCCAGCGGGTGCTGGAAGACTACCGGGGAGTGGTCAATCAATGCTGGAGCGGCGAGTTGGGAACCATCAAGTCGATCAACGTCAATGTGGGCCCGCTCTCGCAGTTGTGCTACTTGCCCGGCGAGCCGGTGCCGGAAGCGATGAACTGGGACCTGTGGCTTGGCCCCGCGCCCTGGGCGCCGTACCATCCCTACCGTTGCAGCGGCAGCTTCAACATCAACGGCACCTGCTGGCGATCGTTCTCCGATTATTCCGGCGGTGGCATGACCGACTGGGGCGCGCACCACTTCGGCGGCGCTATTTTTGCCATCGATTGCCGCGAGTTCGAGCCCGAGGAAGTCACGTATTACAACGAGAAGGGCCAGGAATACCTCGGCTTCCGTTATGCCAACGGCATCGTGGTGTATCACAACCATCCCGGCATGGGCAATTTGCAGGTCGTCGGAACGCCCGGCGAGAAACGTCCTCCAAAAACCGTGCCAACCTACAAGGGCCAGGGCGGAATCCACGGCGATTTCATCGAGTGCGTCAAGACTCGTGAGAAGCCTTTCCGCGATATCGAATTGGCCACGCATACGATCTCCGTGTGCGCATTTGGGCGCGATCGCGTATCAATTGAAGCGGTCGCTGAAATGGGACGAGCGCCAAGAACGAGTTCCCCGGCGACGCAGAAGCCAACCGCCTAGTCGATCGCGCTCGCCGCGAGCCGTGGACCCTTTAATTCAACACGAAATCAACGAAAGAAAGACCATAACGATGCAAAATTCGACTCTGACACGATCGGCGGCTACCGCCGCTACCCTCTTGGCGCAACCGCGGCCTTGGCGGATGATAAGTCTGCGACGGACAAAGCCGCGCTGGAAAAATCGTTCGAGGCCCTCAAGACTTTCAATTGGGGTCCGGACAATCCGAAGTTTCTCGAGCTGCTCGGCGCGATTGAGAATGCCGTGCCCGCCACGCATGGCCACGAGGCGGCCCGTAAGGAATTGGAAACCAAGTTGGCCGCGGTGCTGCCCACCGGAGCGTCGCGAGCGGCCAAGGATTACGTTGGCCGCAAGCTGGCGATCGTCGGCTCGGCCGAGTCGGTGCCGGCCTTGGCCGCATTGCTGACCGACAAAGAGCTTCTCCGACATGGCCCGCTACGCCCTGGAGCGAATCCCCGCTGAGGAAGCCGCCAAGGCCCTCCGCGACGCTTTGAGCAAGACCAGCGGCGCCGAGAAGGCCGGCGTGATCGGCTCGTTGGGCGTGCGCCGCGATTCGGCTTGTGTGGCCGACCTGGCAGGCTTGGTTGCCGATGGCGATCCATCGATCGGCTTGGCAGCCGCCACGGCCCTGGGCGACATCGGCACCGTCGATGCGGCCAAGGCTTTGGAAGAAGCCAAGCCGGAGTCAACCCACGTCAAGATGCGTGCAGCCGACGCCCTATTGGCGGTCGGTGAGCGTCTTCTGACCGAGGGCGACAAGGCCGGCGCCCAGGCCGTCTACAAGTCGCTGATGGGCAGCGAGGTGAAGAATATCAAACTCGCCGCCACTCGCGGGCTGTTGCTGGCCAGCGGGAAGAAAGAGTAGTCGATCGAACGCGTAATCGCTGTTTTTCGGCAAAACGCAGTCGTGATGTCGTGGCTGTGTACTGAGGACAAATTACTCAGTGCCCAGTGATTTCTCGGCTCCCTCGTTCTACCTTCTACCCCGCCATCGAAATGAGCCGCATTTTACTTCTCGCATCGCTTGCACTCGCCTTCCTTCTGGCCAACTGTCCGCCAACCCGAGCCGACGACGATCTCGTGAAGGCGGTGAGCGATCTGGTATCGGACAAAGACAAGGATGTTCGTGCCGTTGGCCTGGAACAGGTTCGCGACGAAGTCAAAGGCTCGGAAGCGACCCGTCGCTTCGCGGCCCTCTTGCCCAAGCTGTCGCCCGAGGCGGCAGGTTGGCCTGCTGGGCGCATTGGCCGAGCGGGGCGATGTGGTGGCCAAGCCGGCCGTGCTCGAATTGTTCGGCGCCTCTCAAGGAGACGTCCACGGTGCGGCGATTCGTGCCTTGGGCGCTGGGCGACAAGAGCGACGTGCCGCGTCTGACCAAACTGCTGGACGATGCCGGTAGTAATAAAGATGCCGTCGCAGCCATCACCCGGCTGCATGGCGACGACATCAACGCGGCCTTGTGTACAGAGATGAAAACGGCCACTGTCGCGCAGCGCGTCAAGCTCCTGCAATTGCTCGTCGCCCGACATGCCATCGATAGCGTTCCCACGCTGCTGGAGGCGGCGAAGGATACTGATGCCGGCGTGCGCATCGCGGCCCTGGAAGCCTTGGGCCAAATGGCCGGCCCGGATGGCGTTGCCAAACTGGCCCATCTAATTCTCGATGCCAAGGATCCCGCCGCTCGCGAGGAAGCGGAAAAGGCCCTGATGCTCGTCGCCCAGCGAGATGCCGAGGTCAAAATCGATCAGCGGGCCATTCCGCTATTGAAAGTCATGTCCGGTCTGAGCGAGCAGGAAAAAACGGCCCTGCTTTCCGCGCTAGGGCGGATCGGCGGCCAGCCCGCGAGGAAGGTCATCGAAACCGGATTGACCGACAAAGATTCCGCCCGCCGTGCCGCGGCCCTGCGGGGGCTGTGCAACTGGCCGGACGGCAGCGTAGCGCCAAGGTTGGTCGAGCTCGCCCACGCAGCCGACGACCCGTCCGAGCGCAAGCTGTTGGTCGATGCCTTGATTCGCGTCGCTCCGTTGCCCGATAGGCAGCGGTCCGCCGCCGAGCGCTTGGCAATGCTCAAGAAGGGCATGGAGCTGTCCAACGGCCACGACCAGAAGGCCACGGCCCTGAAGCGGGCCTCGGCGATCCTCTCGATCGAAACGTTGCGATTTGTGGCCCCGTATCTCGATCAGCCCGAGTTTACCGCCGTCGCCTGCAAGGCGGTCGTGGAGTTGCGCATCACAAGGAACTGCGGCTGCCCAATGAGGCCGAGTTCGACAAGGCCCTCAATAAAGTAATCAAACTGAGCAACGACCCGGAGGTCTTGCTACGGGCGAATCATTATCTCAAAGGCGAAACGTGGGTGGAGAAGCAAATCAAGAAATGACGCAGCAGAATGACCGAGTGGAAAAGCAAGTCTGCTTTGCTCTGGAGAAAACCCTTGCGTCGTCTCAGGATCATAAAGTTGAGGGTCCATGAGCGGAGGACGATTTCGCGGTGCGACTGACCAATCGCGGCGATGCCACGCCGTCGCATCGAATTGCTCGGTTCCCCTTCGGCCACGCGAATCAAAAAATAGAACAAAAATGCGCCTTGAACTCTTCGTGCGTTCGGCCGTTGTCGCGTCAAGTTTGATTCTTGCAGGAACCGTCGAGATCGACGCCGCGGAACCGGTGCTGACGCTCACGCAGCAACTGCTTCAGGAAGACATCGGGCGCTGGCGAAGGCTGCCCGCGAGCATGGCGATCCGAACCGCGGGGCGCTGGTCTTCTATCGCAATGATTTGGCATGCACGCGTTGCCACACGGCCGGCGAACAACCGATTCGGCTGGGCCCCGATCTCGCCAAGGCGGACAAGGAGCGCGACCGACGTCTACCTGATCGAGTCGGTTCTGCTGCCGTCGAAGGTGATCAAGAAGGGCTTCGAGACGATCACGATCACCACGACCGACGGCAAAACAATCTCCGGCCTGTTGGCCGCGGATCGGTCCGACGCGGTGGTGCTGCGGGACACGGCGCAAATCGGCAATTAATCACGGTTCCCAAGGGGCAAATCGAGGATCGCAACGACAAAGGTCCGTCGCTCATGCCGGAGGGGCTCGTCAATATCCTGTCGGGCCGGCAGGAGTTTCTGGACCTGGCGCGGTATCTGATGGAGATCGCGGAAAAGGGTCCGGAGCGAGTCGCGCCGCTTGCGGCCGGCGGCAGCCCTGTTTGCGCCGCCGCCGCTGCCGGCCTACGAGAGCGACATCGACCATGCCGGGACTGATTCGCTCGTGGGACGGAAAGAGCCTCGGTCGCGGCGAAGCCATTTACCGCCGCGTGTGCTCCAATTGCCACGGCACGATGGATCATTTGGGCTCGATGCCGACGTCGCTGCGATTCGCCGAGGGGCAATTCAAGAACGGTTCCGATCCGTGGCACATGTATCAGACGCTGACGCACGGCTTCGGCATGATGACGCCGCAATCGTGGATGGTGCCCGAGCAGAAGTACGACGTCATTCACTACATTCGCGAAACGTATCTGAAGCCTCACAATCCGAGCCAATACGTCAACGTCGATGCCGCCTATCTGGCGGGACTTCCGCCGGGAAAATCCCGTGGCCCCAAGCCGTCGAACATCGAGCCGTGGGTGAACATGAATTACGGACCGAGCCTGACGTTGACGCTCGAGGTCGGCGACCAGGGGAATTTCGCTTACAAGGGAATTGCCGTTCGGCTGGATAACGGGCCGGGCGGGATTTCGCGCGGCCACAGTGGCTGCTCTACGACGAAGACACGCTCCGCGTCGCCGCCGGCTGGGACGGAGATGGATTCATCGACTGGAAAGGCATCAACTTCAACGGCGAGCACGTCGTTCATCCGCACGTCAAGGGAACCGTGCGCTTCGTCGAATCCGTCGGGCCGCGGCTGGGCAAACCCGGAGACCGGATCGTTCGACGATCCGCGGATGACCGGCCGCGACGGCAAGCCCTATGGGCCCTTGCCGCGCTCGTGGGCCAGATACCGAGGGAATGTATCACTACGGAAACCAGGTGATTCTGTCGTACACCGTCGGCGACGCCAACATCTGGAAATGCCGAGCTACGAGCTGACGCCGGGACAATCGACCGGTTTTCACGCGCACGCTCAATATCGGCAAGTCGTCGCGCGATTTGCTGATGCGGGTGGCTCCGGACGGAACGGCCGTCGCCCTGGTCGGCGGCGGCGGAACGCTGATCGAGCGAGGACGGCTCGACGCTGCTGCGGATTCCCGCCGCCTCGACTCCGACGGCGCTGAAGGTGTTGCTTTCGACGGCGAAGTGACGCTTCGTTGCGCGAGTTTGCAAAATCATCGCCGCCGCCGGCGACGCTGGAGCCGTTCACCCATGGGCGGACCGGCTCGTTGGCCGGAAGTGCTGAAGACCCAGGCAATCGCGGGCAACGACGCCGAAGCGTTTGCCATCGACGTGCTCACGCATCCGGTCAACAACCCTTGGAACTGCCAGATGCGGTTGACCGGATTCGACTTTTACGCCGATGGCCGCCGCGCCGCGGTCTGCACTTGGGACGGCGACGTGTGGCTGGTCGGCGGCATCGACGCGCCGAGCAAAGGGTTGACCTGGCAGCGCATCGCCTCCGGCCTGTTTCAGCCGTTGGGATTGAAGATCGTCAACGGCAAGGTTTATGTGACGTGTCGTGACCAGATCGTGATTCTGCACGATCTCAACGGCGATGGCGAAACGGATTTTTACGAATGCTTCAACAACGACCATCAAGTGACCGAGCATTTCCACGAATTCGCCATGGGGTTGCAAACCGACGCGGAGGGAAATTTTTATTACGCCAAAGCCGCTCGGCACGGGCTGCCGGCGGTCGTGCCGCAACACGGCACGCTGTTGAAAGTCAGCAAGGACGGGTCGCGAGACTGAAATCCTGGCCACCGGTTTCCGGGCCCCAAACGGCGTCTGCGTCAATCCGGACGGCACGTTCTTTCTGACCGATCAGGAAGGCTTCTGGGTGCCGAAGAACCGCATCGATCTGGTCGAACGCGGCGGTTATTACGGCAATTTCTGGGGTTACACCGACGTGACCGATCCCTCGGATGCCGCCATGAAGCAACCGCTTGGTGTGGATCACGAATGCGTTCGATCGCTCGCCTTCCGAGATCTCTGCGAGTGACCGGCGATGGCTGGGGGCCGCTGAAGGGATCGTTGTTGAATTTCTCCTACGGCTACGGCAAGGTTTACGTCGTGCCGTTCGAAAAGGTCGGCGGCCAGGTTCAGGGAGGAATGTGCGCCTTGCCGATGCCGCAGTTTCCGACCGGCGTGATGCGCGGCCGGTTCCATCCGGTCAGTGGCCAACTTTATTGCTGCGGCATGTTCGCTTGGGCCGGCGATCAGACACAGCCCGGCGGCTTCTACCGGGTTCGCTACACCGGCAAAGCCGGTGTTTGTGCCGATTGGAATTCATGCCGGCCAAGAGCGGTGTGACGCTGACCTTCAGCGGCAAGTTGGATGCAAAGGCCGCGACCGATCCAAAAAACTATTCCGTGAAAACTTGGGGACTGAAACGATCCAAGGAATACGGCTCGAACCATTACGACGAGAAGCCATCGATCGTGAAAGCCGCGTCACTTTCGGCCGACGGCAAATCGGTCACGCTCGACATCGCCGATCTGAAGCCGACCTGGTGCATGGCGATCAAGTACACGATCAAAGGCGCTGGTGGCGAGCCGGTCAACAACGAAATCGACAACACGATCCATCAACTTGGCGACTGAATTCGACGAAGCCCTCCGCGGGCGATGTTTCGCGGCGATGGGATTTACAGGACGCATTTCTGCCGACCGAGGCAACACAGGACCCTGCGTGAGATACGTGATGAATTCCACCAATCGTGCCCTAGCCGCGGTCTGCATGATCACGGTCACCGTGTTGGCCGGCCGAACCGCTCGGGGGCAAGACCGTCTGCCGGACCTGACCAAAGTCGAAGCCGGCCAGATTGACCGCTCTCGGACTTACAATCTGGGGGCCACGGGCATGCGCGGCTGGATTTACACGAGGCCGGATGATTTTTTCGAAAGCGTGCAAGGGCGGACCACAACCCACAGTCGGCAGATTCTAGTCACGCACGTGGGTGCCAAGTCGCCGGCCGACGGTGTCATGAATTTGGACGACGTGATTCTCGGCGCTGGCGGCAAGCTGTTTACCGACGATGCCCGCAAGAGTATCGCCGTCGCGATCCAAGACGCCGAGAAGAAATCGAGCGGCGGCATTTTGCGGCTCACCGTCTGGCGAAAGGGAAAAACGGCGGAGGTGCAACTCAAGCTCAGGGTCATGGGAACCTATAGCGACACCGCTCCCTACGATTGCCCCAAGTCGAAGTTGATTTTCGACCAAGCCTGCAAGGTGCTCGAGAAGGAGCCGCTCCCCGACAATCTGTGGGGCGCCGTCAACGGGCTTGCGTTGCTGTCCACCGGTAATCCCGACTACTTGCCAAGCGTACGCGATTTGGCCCACAGGATCGGACCGAAAACGTTGAAGCTCGAGTTACGAGATGGCATGGTGATCTGGGACTGGGGATATCGGAATCTCTTTCTCTGTGAGTATTACTTGCTAACCGGCGACAAGGATGTGTTGCACGCCATCCGCGAGTTCACCGTCACTCTTTCCAAGGGGCAAAGCATGTATGGCACCTTCGGGCATGGCATCGCCGGACTGACCGAAGATGGCCAATTGCACGGCTCGATCCCGCCGTATGGCCCGGTGAACGCCGCCGGACTACCGGCCAATCTGTCGATCGTCATGGGAAAGAAATGTGGGGTGAACGACCCCGAAGTCGATGCCGCGATCGAGCGCGCGGCGGGGTTCTTCGGCTACTACGTGGACAAAGGCGCGATTCCCTACGGCGAGCATGAGCCCTGGCCCTATCACGACAACAACGGCAAGAATGGCATGACGGCCATGTTGTTCGCCGTCCAGGGGAATCGCATCAAGGAAACCCAATTCTTCGCCAGGATGGTAACGGCCTCCTACAAGAACCGCGAATACGGTCACACCGGCCAGGGCTTCAGTTATTTGTGGGGAGCGCTGGGCGCGAACACGGGCGGCCCTGCCGCGGCTGCGGCGTTCTTCAAGGAAGCGTCTTGGCATTTCGATCTGGAGCGGCGCTGCGATGGTTCATTCACGTACGACGGCGGCGAGCAATACGGCGCCGGTGAGACCGACGACAACACCTATTATGGCAAGGGGAGCTACTACGGGCTGAGTCCGACGGCCAGTTATGTTCTGACCTATTCCCTGCCGCTTGCGAAGCTCTGCATTACCGGCCGCGGTGCGAATCAGGCCAACTGGCTCAGCAAGCAGGAAGTGGCGGCAGCGATTGCATCCGGCCGTTTTGATTTGGATCGCAAGGAGAAAACCCCTCAAGAACTCGTGGCGGCGTTCGCCGATTGGTCGCCGGTCGTTCGCGGTTGGGCGGCGGAAGAACTGGCCAAGCGACCCGAGGCGAAAGCGATGGTGCCCCAACTGATCGCCCTGGCGTCGGGCAAAGATCCGCATCTCAGCCAGGGCGCTTGCGAGGCTCTGGGCTATATGCGGAGCAAACAGGCCCTCCCCGTTTTGGTCGGCCTGCTCACTCATGAAGACCGCTGGGTGCGGTTCAAAGCGGCGCAAGCGATTCGCCGAATGGATGGCGATGCGACGCCGGCAATTCCGGCGATTCTGCGGGCGATCGTACAAACCGCGGAGCCGCTCAAGCCGATCGATTGGGCCGACGCCATTCAGCTCACGCACGGCCAACTGGCCGCGGCGTTGTTTTCCGGCGGATTGACTCGCGGCCTTAAAGGCGTTGATCCCAAGCTCCTCTATCCGGCGATCGGAATCATCGCTCGGAATGCCGACGGAATGGCCCGGGCCACGCTACGAGGTTACTTCGAGAACCAGTTGGCCCAGAAGGACGTGGAGGCGCTGGCTCCGGTTCTCTTGGCTGCGATCAAAACGAGTTCGCCGGCCGACACGATGTTCGGCGCCGAGATTCGCATGGGCGCATTTAAAGCGCTCACGAAGAATCACTACAAGGAAGCCATCTAAGCCGGCATCATTTTCGCGAAAACCCAAGGTGGTCACGGCAGCGAAAGCCGGACCGGCGAGATCATGCGCGAAATCGCCGGCTACGGATCGGCCGCCCGTTCGTCGGTGCCAGAGCTCAAAGGCGTGATTGACGTTCTCAACGCGCAATGCAAGGCGGGTCAATTCCCTTCGGGGAGCTCAACGATCGGCGAACCAGCGCCGTCGAAGATGCCATCAAGGCCATTGAAGCGGCAACCACGCAGCCAAAGCTGCGGAGCATCACGTCGGCGGAGCTAAAGGACAAATCGAGCAAACCCATCACGTCGCCCATCATTACGGAGTGACCACTCTGAACAACAAGCTGATCTATATTCCGCAGCTCAAGGAATGGGAGATGAACGATTTGCGCCGCGACCCGCACGAAATGCACAGCGTCTATGGCGATCCGGCCCATGCGGCGGTGCAATCGCAGCTTCGTCTCACGCTGACACCAGTGAAGTCGTAGTAAGTCATTATTGAATTTGTGACCCTAAACAAGAGAAGAACCAAGTGATGAAAGGAAGATCATTGTTTGGCGTGGTCTGTCTGCTGGCAGCGATGCTCATGGGCATCGCCGGCGTTTCGGCGGCCGAGAAGTTCGACACAGATCCGAAGCATCAATTGCCGAGGCCGGATACCAAGCCAGCCGACCTGACCAAGCCGGTCAAGGTGTTTATCCTGATGGGGCAGTCCAACATGTTCGGCATGGGAGAGGTCGGTCCGGAGACGACCCGGGGGACGCTTGCGTATCTGACCAAGAAGGAAAAGAGGTACCCATATTTGCTGGATGATACGGGCAAATGGACCGCGAGAAGCGATGTCCGATACGTGCAGGTGATGCCTGGCAAAGGGGGCGGCATGCAGACGCTGCACAATGAATGGCTGACTGTCAAAGGCAAGACTATAGGACCGGAGGTGGCGTTTGGCTGCATCATGGGTCAGGCGCTCGACGAACCCGTGCTGGTTCTCAAAAGTTGCATCGGGAACCGAAGCCTCGGTTGGGATCTTCTTCCGCCAGGGAGCGAGCGTTTCACCGTCAATGGCACGACCTACGCCGGGTACAAGGATACGCCTTCTTCCTGGGTGGAAGGCCAGCCGAAGAAGGAGGTCGCGTGGTACGCTGGCAAGCAGTACGACGATGATGTCGGCAACGCCAAGAAGGTTTTGAGCGAGCTTGGCAAATACTATCCGGGCGCCGAAAAGTATAAAGTCGCCGGATTTGTCTTTTGGCAGGGCCACAAGGACCAGAATCCGGTCCATGCCAGCCGCTACGAGCAGAACCTGGTGCGGTTCATCAAGAGGCTTCGACATGACTTCAACGCGCCCCACGCGCCGTTCGTGCTGGCCACCATCGGGTTCGGGGGATGGAAACTGGCGGAGCCCGGTCTGACGATTGCCAATGCGCAGCTTGCGATGAATGACTCCAAGAAGCATCCTGAGTTTGCCGGCAACGTGAAGTGCGTGGAATCCCGGGATTTCTGGCGGGACGTCGAAGTTTCCCCGGCAAACCAAGGCTATCACTACAATCGGAACGCCGAGACCTACATGGAAGTCGGCAATGCGCTGGGCTGGGCCATGATGGAGCTGCTCGATGCTAAACAATGAGCGACATCATGCAGAAATACATCATGGAGAAATGATGATGAAACAACTCATAGCGATCCTGTTCCTCGCACCGCTCATGGCTGGTCCTTTTGTGAATGCCGACGACACGCCCTCAACGAAGGATTTGATCGCCAGGGCCGAGCAACACGACACGCACGCACAAGTCTCCCTGGCGGTTCGATACCGTGATGGCAAAGGCGTACGGAAAGACTACGCCGAGGCGATGCACTGGGCCCACCTGGCAGCCGATCGCGGTGATGCGGAGGCGATGGATTTTCGTGGGCTTCGCTTACTTGAGCGGGAGGGGAGCGAACCGGAGCCCGGAGGTTGCCGCCGGCTATTTCAAGGCAGCGGCCAGAGAGTCCGCCACGGCTGCCTTCAATCTCGGCCAGTGTTATTTCGGCGCCCAGGGTGTCGGACAGGACATTCCCAAGGCACTGGAGCTCTGGAAGAAGGCGGCGGAAATGGGCAGCGGCCGTGCAGCCTCGACCGCGGCCATGGTCTATCTCGCCGGCGACGGTGTCGCGCCCGACCCGGCGGAAGCACGCAAGCTCGCCACGCGGGCGGCGGCGCTGAACGATCCCTCGGGCCTTGTACTCTTGGGCGAACTTCAGTTTCAGGCCGGCGAGATCGAAGCAGCTCGCGCCAACTGGACCAAGGTGTCGCAGCTCAAGCCAGTCGGCCCGACGGGCAACCCGGAGCAACCTTCAGAGAACATGGCCGCCCAGCAGGGGGCCGACCTGTTGGAGCTCATGGCGTACCGGCGCCGCAAGCCGGAGCCTGGCAAGTTTGCTTTGGTGGAGGCGCCTCACATCCAACAGGGTTACAACAACTGCGGCGCCACGGCGGTAACCACGCTCGCCCGCTTTCAGGCGCAAAATTAGGCGAATGGGACTTCAAACGCCTGTGTCCCTCACCCATCGGAACCGGCACCGACTGGGGCGAGTTGCTGAAGGCGGCGGGAAAAATAGGTCTGCACTGGAAGCTGGTCACCTTCACACCGGATGACGCCGGGTTCGAAAAGGCCACGGCTTTCCTGCGGTCGCAACTCGATGCCGGGCGTCCCGTTGTCATTGATTTCAAATTCACGGGGCCGGACTACCCCGGCGGCGAGGCCGGCCACACGCTCGGCGTCGCCGGTTACATTGCTGCCCGGAATCTCTATATACTGCGCAATCCAGCAATTGCCACGCCAGGTTTGGAACTAATGACCGCCAAGGACCTGAAACGCTATTGGCGTTCCGACCACTACAGCGATCTGTCCAACGGCGTCCTCTCCCGACCCGCGATCGCCATCGCCACGCCGTGAATCCTCCGGCCAGCAGCGGCGGCAGATCCGCCGCGCCGCCGCGGAGGAAGTAGAATTGGCGGCTTGGTCGCTCGTTGGTCCAGCTTTGTGCTTTGCTGGGCAAGTACAGAGTGTAGGAATCGACCTTCTACTTGTAAAAACTGGGCTTGTGTGGCACGACCTTAAGTTGCGCGTAGTCGAAGCCGCTGTCCAACGGCTTGTAGTCGCCGACGATACCCACGCTCGAACTGGGGTCGATCTGCTGCTCCATCAACAAGCACCAGTAAACTGCGTTGATTGTCAGACGCCGCAGGCCGGCGCTGCGGTAATCTTGCGCCTACCCATGGTGGTATGAAACACGCGCGCGGTTTTGCCGGTGTTGCCGGTCCAGGTCTTGACCCAGGCCACGGGCAGCGCGATCAACTCGGGATTGACCGAGTCGTCGTGATTGCGGCCCATGAGCGGCTGCCCGTAGACCAGCGGCGTGCAAGTGGCCGGAAGGCTGTCGCCCTCTTTGTAAGTCCGATAGACATCCGTCAATCCCCAGATGTCCGTTACGCCTTTGAGCACGGGATGATCCTTGTTTTTCTCGACGATAATTCCGCGGGTGGAATCCTGATGCCAACGCCCATGGTGATTACGGAACGAACCACCGAGCACGTCTTCCCCGAAGTCGATCTTCTTGCCGTCCTTCTTGTAATCGAAGCCTAAAAAGCCGTGGTTCGCCGTGCGAATGCCGATGATCGGCTTACCCGAGTCGAGATACTCGTAAACGTGCTTCAGTTGATTGTCAGGAAGTGTGATCAACCGGCTGAAGAGAATGACCAAGTCGGCTTTGTCGAGAAACTCGATACCTGGAATATTGTGCATCACCGTTTTGTCTTCCCAGCGAATTTTCCGAGTGGGATCGACTTCATTGTTTTCGTTCAGGCTGAACAAAACCGTACAATCGAAACCGTGGTGTTTGGCGAGAATTTTGGCCAGCATGGGGAGCGCAAATTCGCTCCGATACTCCTGATCGGCGGCAATGAGGACGATATGCTTCCCGTGGCCCGGACCTTCTCCTCCGGAATAGGTCAACCACAACGGACTTTCGGGGACCGGATGCTCGGCCGCGCGTACAGCGTTGTCGGAGGTCGATAGGATAACTAGGAGAAACGCGGCGAAGATCGGGGTGCATAGTCGGCACGATCGCGGTCGTGAGGTAAAGGCAGATTGAGGCATGAGAATCCTTGGCCGGTGTGCCGTGAAAGTTGCTTGCTGGTATTCAGTGGGTGTCCGGATCGCAAATCCTTGAGTGTAGGGCACGGTGCCGGTTGTGTCGGTCTTATAGTCCCATCGCCGTAGATATTCTTTGCCGGCAAGAAATTCATCTTTGTGCAGCTTCAAGGTATCGTTCAATTGCGAAACTCGGAAGGTGTCACGCCGGTGGCAGACCGGAAGGCGCGAGTGAAGGCGCTGTGGTCGTAGAAGCCGCAAGCGTGTGCGATCTCGGCCACGGATTGACCGGGATCGCGAAGCATGCGTGACGCTGCCGCGATCCGCGACTTGGTGATGAACTGACTCGGCGTCAGGCCGAAGAACCGCTTGGTCAGACGAGCCAGTCGTTGAGACGACAGCTTGGAACGACGTGCGAGCCACGCGGGAGTCACTTCGGGAGAAAGGGTCTGCTCGAACTCTTCGATCGCATGTGCAAAGTCCTTGGGAATATCGTGAGACTCGGCCGGCACGCGGATATCACGAGAGAAACCGATCAGGCCAACGACCGCACCGTTTGAATCCAGCATCGGCAGCTTCGTTGTCAGGCACCAGACCGGGTCGTTCGGTCGATGCCATTGCATTTCAAGATGGTCAATCAGCGGACGTCCGGTGCGCAGAACTGTCTCGTCCTGTTCGGTGGGAATTCGACCGAAGTCGCCGGGACAGATGTCACGCGGGCATTTGCCGATGACTTGCGACTTGCTCTTCAATCCGTGCCGCGACACTAGCGACTCGTTCACGGCCACATATCGTCCGGCAGCGTCTTTGACGAAAAAGGCCGCATCCGGCGACAGGTCGAAGAGCCTTTCCAACAAAGTGACCTCCACCTGCAAAACCTGCGGAGGTATGGCAGATTCGGGATGTTTTGTGCGCGGATCCACGCTTCGGTGCGATTCTGAGCCAAGAGTCGGGTCGTCCCTGAAGCTATAATAAACTTCCCCGACCGATCATTCTACATTGAGAAAGCACAGGAAGCCCTTCATTGTCTTGATCTGCCTGGTTTTTCTCGCTGGAGCGAATCCGCTCCAGTCGGCTGAGCCATCCAAAGCGGCTGGCCGCCAGATGAAAACTATCGAAGACTGGGATTTGCACATCAGCGACGAATTGTTCGAAAAGGACAAGGCCACGACGGAGCGAGCCTTTGAGCTCCTGACGCTTCAGGTTCAAGAGATTACTCGTGTTGTTCCTGCTGCTGCCGTCGCGGAATTGCGAAAGGTGCTGCTTTGGTTTTCACCCGAATGCTCCGGCGAGCAGCCGCGCGCCGAGTATCACCCTGGTGCTGGCTGGTTGCGGGACAACAAACGAGATCCCGCGATGGCGAAAGCAGTCGAATTCACGGACATCCGAGATTTCGAGCGTGAGACCAAGCTGCGACGGCCAAGGCGGTAGGAACCCGATGCAGTCCGCGCAATGCGCCCGGTTCGTCGAACTCGCCGGCGGGACCGCAAACAAGACCTCTGCGGCGACGGATTAGCGGCGGCCTCGATGCACGACCATTTCGACGGGTAACCCATCACAGTTACCTTGGGGGCAACAAGGCAAGTCAAGAAAATAATATGAAACTATTGCTAGGGCTGGTTCTGGAATTCCTGGCCTTCGCTCTCGCGATGAGCGGAGCGGCTTCTGCTGGGGAGCCCTCGAAAAAAACCTCCACCTGGGACAACGACCCCAAGGGGGTGCAGGTTTTCATCCTCGCTGGACAGTCGAACATGGTCGGTCACGGCAAGGCAGATGAAGGCCACGACAACGTACAGGGAGCCATCGGCAGCCTACGTTACCAGGTCGAACACGATCCAACCAACTACGGTCATCTGGTCAACAAGGACGGCACTTGGAAAACCCGCGACGACGTCAAGGTCTGGTGGCGCGATAGCGATGTCACCGCCCCGCGCGCCGTGATCAAGGGCAATCTGAAAATCGGTTACGCGCAAAACCGGAACCCAGGCTGGATCGGCCCCGAATACGGCTTCGGATGGACCATCGGCGATCGCCTCAAGCAGCCGGTTTTGATCATCAAGGTCGCGTGGGGCGGCAAAAGCCTCAACGTCGATTACCGTCCGCCAAGCGCCGCAGCGGCCCGCGGCGGCGTGGTGGGACCCTATTACACGGCATTGATCGAATACACTCGTGACTGTGTGAGCAACCTCGGCACAGAATTTCCCGAATGGAAGGGCAAGGGATATCGCATCGCCGGTATCGGCTGGCATCAGGGATATAACGACCGCGGCGACAAGGAAGCCTCGGCCAATTACGAGGCCAACCTCGTGGATTTGATCAAGGATCTGCGCGCCGAGTTTGGCAACCCAAAGCTGCCCGTGTCCATCACCACCACCAGCATGGATCCGCCGCCGGAACGCACTGCGGTGGAGTTGGCCCAGCTCGCCGTGGCCGATCCGAAAAAATATCCCGCCTTCAATGGCAACGTAAAAACCACCGACGCCCGCCCCTTCTGGCGCGACGCCTCGGTTTCTCCCAGCAACTTTGGTTATCACTGGAACCACAACGGCGAAAGCGAGTATCTCAACGGCAAGGCCCTGGGCGAGAAGATGGCGGAGATGCTCGGTCGCTGATGCTTATGCGACGTGCCAATTGAAGTAGAATGAATGTCTTGCAGTAGCGTGCAGCAGTTCTCAAGTCCTTTCATTTGAACGAGCCCCAGATGAAAACGAAGTTGTCCTGCCTCTGCCGGTTGATCTCCGGCAGCACGTTATTTGCGGTTGTCGCTGCCAATCTCCGCATCGCAGCAGAGCCAAGCAAGACGCCGCCGGATTTGACACAAGATCGCACAACGCAAGCCAGATCAACTCGGGTGCTATCACCAACCAAAGAAACCGTTGCTGACCACTAGAACGAAAAACTCATCTGCGCAATTGCGGCCACTAACCGGGCGAGCCTGAATTGTCTTTCACCGGTTGGCGTCGGTTGCCGGGGATGCCGAGGATCAACTCTGCCCGACGAGCCAACTTCGTCCGACGATGGTCCGTCAGATTGCGGCCCGCTCATCGGCTAATGTTCTTTTGCGCGTGGCAACCGAGGCAGAAACATCGAAATCGGATTTCGCCCGATCGTCCGTTCCGACGCCAGATATCCATAGTTAGTGCTGACTTTCAACGACGATGCGAATTGGAAAACTGCTGATGCCAAACCTGCGATTGCCATCCACAAGTTGCTTGATCCTCTGTTTTTTGACAATTGCTCTCAACTGCTTTGTCGTGCGCGGGGCAGCGTTCGAAATCAAGCCGGTCTCCGAGGAGCAGGAGCGGCAATACACGCTGAACCGGGCCTTCTACAAGAAATGCACGTCGTTTCAGAACATCCTCATCGCCACCTCGGAAAACGTGTCGGATTACGCGATCCTGGAGGCCGCTTACCTGATGAACAAGGTCATGGCGGATGTGAAGCCGGAAATAGCGCAGCGGATTCGCGATCGAAAAGTGTTATGCGTCATCGTCGGCCATGATGAATTGGTCTCCAACCTGCCCCAGTGGCACTCGAAACTGATCGGAAAGGAGCTGCATTTCTACAACTGGCGCAACCGCGGGTTTCTTGAAATGGACAAGAACGGTCACCCGACAGTGCTGTTCTCCGAAGAAGATGTGATGGAATACGAAGGGGGGCAACGGCTCGAAAGCGTTTTGATCCACGAATTCGGACATGTCATCGAGGGAGCCGGTTTCGACGCGGAACTGAAGGTCCGACTGACCGATGCCTACAACTATGCCAAATCCCATGGTCTCTGGCGTGACGGATATGCCGCTCAGAAGTTTCAGCGGGTGAAGAGCCCAACTCCCGTGAGTTTGCTCGACGCGCTGGTCAAAGCCTTCCCCGCCGAATCCCCGCGATTCCTCAAGGCTTGTCTCGATGGCGGCGACATCCTGGTCAACGGCAAACCGACCGACTCCAAGGTTCAAGTGACGAAGAACGACAAGGTGATGATCGTCTTCGGGGGCCCAAAGGATTGCTACTGCCTGTTGAACCAGGCTGAATACTGGGCGGAAGGGGTCGAGTGCTGGTACGACTGCAACCGGGTAATGGACCACGACCACAATCACATTCACACCCGCGAAGGAATCAAGACTTACGACCCGAATTTGGCCAAGGTTCTCGAAGTAGTGCTGGGTGACGGCCAATGGCGATTCGTTTCTCCGCGCGACCGCGCCGGCAAGGATCATCTTGCCGGCTACGACCCGAATCATGCGCCCAAGGTAGTGCCGCCCGACGACATCGATCAGGCGGGCCAGGACTACTACGACACGTATTGGAAGAGCTACTGGAGCCGACTGCACGAAAAGCATCCCGGGTGGGATGCTTCAGCGGCACCAAACAGCAAATCGCCGGAGAAACAATGATCCGCAAATGGGGCCAGCTCTAACAACGAAACGAAAAGAACGAAATGAGAAACACAAAACCGAGTCTGAAGCGGATAATGATCGCCGCAGTTGTTGGCCTAATGACGGGAATCGCCTGTCAGGCGGCGGCCAAGCCGCTCAAAGTATTCATCCTGGCCGGGCAGTCGAACATGCAGGGGCATGCGAACGTCTCAACGTTCGATTCCCTGGCCGACGATCCCAAGACGGCGCCAATTCTCAAGGAGATGCGCAATGCCACCGGCAAACCGCGCGTATGCGAGCAGGTCTGGATATCGTCCATCGGCTGCGCCGGTGACGATACGACCGAGCAGAAAGGCAAACTGACAGCGGGCTTTGGCGCCTCGACCGACGAGATTGGTCCGGAGTTCACGTTCGGCATTTACCTGGAGAAACTCTTGGACGAGCCCATCCTGATCATCAAAACCTCGTGGGGCGGCAAAGATTTGCACACCGATTTCCGTCCGCCCAGCGCCGGGCCATTCGTGTGGAGCGACTTCGAGTTTTCCCGCGCAAGCGGCGGGGTGACGACATGGAAAAGGACAAGGCGGACAAGATCAAAGCTACGGGTGTGTATTACCGCCTGATGATTGGGCACGTGCGGAAAGTGTTGGCCGACATCAAGCGGGTCGTGCCGGACTACGATCCGAAGCAGGGCTACGAGTTGGCCGGCTTCGTATGGTTCCAAGGGTTCAACGATCTGGTCAGCACATGGACGTATGACAAATGCAACCAGCCCGGCGGATATGACATGTACGGCCAACTGCTTGCGCAGTTCATTCGCGATGTGCGCAAGGATCTGTCGGCGCCGAAGATGCCCTTCGTAATCGGAGTCATGGGCATTGGTGGCCTGAAGGAGGATAACAAGCCGGGCGACCAGATGTACTTCCGCCAAGCCCAGGCCGAGCCGACTTTGCTTCCTGAGTTCCAGGGCAATGTCGTGGCCGTGCCGACGGCGCCCTACTGGGACGACGATTTGAACGCGCTACAACAGCGGAGGGACGCACTCTGGCCAAAGGTGGACGCAAAGGCCGCGGAGCAGCTCAAAAAGAATCCGAAGATGACCGGCGAGGAATTATCGGCGTTCAAGATGAAGGTCATGGATGAGAACTTCACGGCAGAGGAACAGAAACGCCTGAAGGGCGTCTCCAACGGGGGTTACCATTATCTCGGCGCCGCCAAGATCATGGCGCCGATCGGAAAGGCCTTTGCCGAGGCGGTCGTGAAGTTGCGAAATCCCCGATGAATCGAAGGCGGTCTCGGCTGCTGGAGCGACACGCGTCTTCCCGCCATGACGCCGAAGTTCAGCTTGTTGTGGCGTCGGACCGAATGTTGACGCGATCGCAATCGGTCCGGCGCGCTGCGGCGGGGCTGGAGCGGTCCATACGGTGTCTCTGGCGTAGACCGGCTCCGTCCGCGCCGGACGCGAGTCGAACCATGAAACAATTTTCACACTTCTTAACGTTTGCTGCTGGCGCTGCGGATCGGATTACGCCCTACCGATTCGACGGCCGCGACAACTGCCGACTGGGCGGCGATTCATCTCTTGCTCGTCGGATCTCCGGATTTTGATGCAACGGGTCTTATTGGGATCTGCACTTCGAAAAAGTTCTTATCGGGCGGAACGAACGGGCTGTTGTAGCCCATGACCCGCATCGAGCCGTCCGTGACGTAATCGGCCTTTTTCTCCGCGAGCCATTTCAATAGCTTCTGTTTGGCGTCGTTGACTGCCGGCGCTGTCCTCGGTCCGCGGCAGCCAATGCTGAGCACCGTCATGGGCGGCACGTCAACCACATTGACGCTTCCCTGTTTGCCGGTCGCACCTTGATCGGGACGCTCGTAGAGAAACGACATCGAGCTTTCGCTGTTCTTCGCGGCCTTCGGATCGCCATAGTCCATCTCGACAGGGGCGGTCATCTGCAAGTTGTTTTGCTTGATGTGGCCGAACAGCCTCCAGAACTCGTCAACGCCCGATGCGGTCGCCTTGCGATAGGCTGGATAATGCTTCACTTCAATGTCGCCGACGGGCGTGCTAGGGGGAAACCCCTTCGGCATTTCCGCCTCTTTGATGGGGTGGAAATCCTCTCCGCTGGCAACTCCGCCACCAGGCATGCACTTCGCGACGAGCAGCCCAAGTCCCGCAATGAGTCCGGCTGTTGCAAGCGTCTTGACCATTTTTTCCATCGTTCAGCCTCCTTTAAAGTATTCTGTCTTCATGGGAAAAGGTCATGGCTGGCGGCAGCGACCGCCAGCCATGACCGGTATGAACCGAGTTACTCCTTTGGCAGCAGAACGGTATCGATCACATGAATCACTCCGTTCGCGCACTCGATGTCGGCCTTGACGACTTTGGCGCCATTGATTTTCACTCCATCCGTCGTGTCGATCTCCAGGGATTGGCCCCCGACCGTCTTCGCCGACTTGAGCTTGACGACATCCGCAGCCTTCACGGCTCCGGGGACGACGTGGTAGAGCAATATGGCCGTCAACTTTGCCTTGTTCTCGGGCTTGAGAAGCGATTCAACAGTCCCAGCCGGAAGCTTCGCGAACGCATCGTCCGTCGGAGCAAAGACCGTGAATGGGCCCTTACCCTTCAGAGTGTCCACGAGGCCAGCCGCCTTGAGCGCGGCGGCAAGAGTCTTGAACGAGCCAGCATCCACTGCGGTATCGACAATGTCCATTTGAGCTTCCTTCTGATAAGCGACGGTGCTGGCACGGTTACCAGCACATTTCCTCTGCGCCTGGGCGATCGACGATGAACCGCACAAAAACGCGGCAACGCTCCACGCCACGAAAAATTTCCAAGCACGCGACATGACACACTCCTCGTGAAAAAAGGGAAACTCGAACCGACGCAAGAATCGCACACCTGCGACCTGACGAGCCGGGTCGTCACCGCGGCAGGCAATCGGGTTTTCGTTTGGGAAACCTCGAAGGTCGGAAATCCGTTTGAACCTTCGATCCGAACAACCTGGCTGCCATGAATTCGTTCAAATCGCTCATCCGATTTATACGCATCGGGCCGCATCGCGTCAATAGAAATTCGTTCAAGTCAGTCAATTGATCGCAGCAACCGTCCAAACATGATGCGGCCAAATGAGTTGTATTATTTGGATAATTCTGATAATTTCCAAAGTAGACGCAGTCCGACGAAGGGTCTATAATTCGTTCGATCCGTTCATGCTACGACTCCTTCGTTCGGCGCCAGGCAATACCGGTGAAAAAACTTCTTACTCCAAAGCAAGTGGCTCAAGCCATCGATGTGAGCGAGTCATCGCTGAAACGGTGGTGCGATCAGGGCCTGTTGCCGTCGATCCGGACCGTTGGCGGCCATCGACGACTTGCCGTGAACGATGTCGTGCAATTCCTCAGACAATCTGGGCAGCCGCTCGTGCGGCCCGAGCTGTTGGGACTTCCCTCAAACACTGGACGACCGGCCGCCGTCATCGACAGGGCGCGGGACCAGGTTCGAGATGCACTTATCGCCGGGGATGAGGATCAATGCCGAAGACTCGTTTTCGATCTCTACTTGGCGGGCCGGTCGGCCTTGGAGATTTGCGACCAAGTGCTCGCCGCGGCGTTCCACGACATCGGTGATCTCTGGGAATGTGGTGACGTGCAGATTTATCGCGAGCGACGTGCGTGCGAAATCTGTTTCAAAATACTGCACGAGCTCCGCATGGCGCTCCGAACCCCGCCTTCGGACGCGCCCCAATCGTTGGGAGGCACTTTCGCAGGAGACCCCTATCGACTGCCGACGTCGATGGTCGAGCTTGTGTTGACGGAGTTGGGTTGGCACGCCACCTCGCTCGGCACTCGTCTGCCGGGCGCCACGATTGCCGAAGCGGTGCGCGACGATCGGCCCCGATTGCTTTGGATCAGTGTTTCCTGCCTGGAATCAGTGCCTGAATTTCTGGAGGAATATGCTGCTCTGCAGAGGCTAGCGACGGAAATGGGAGCGGCGGTTGTCGTCGGCGGACGAGGCGCTGACCCTCGAGATTAGGCAGCAGATGGCGTATTCCGCCTTCTGCGACACGCTGCGGCACCTCGTGACGTTTGCGACTTCCATGAAGTCGATTGCCTCGGAACGTAACGTGCGCGATAGCGCTGATGTCCACTAAGTCACGGACCTTTGGCTGCATCAGGTTTGATGCGGTGCGGAAAACACGAACACCTGCCAGCTCCGACGGGCGGCGGTAACGCACGAACCGCGTTTGCGTGTCGATGCGACAACCCGCGCGCAACGGCCGCAGTGCGCAATCACCGCGGCTTTGCCGCGCACTCAGGAAGGCGCGAGCGACGCGGGACGAGGGATGAGGCTACGAAGAACGAAGAAATCCAAACGGCGCTCGGCCGTCGGCTTCGCGCGTCGCCTCGCCCCTCATCCCTCGCCCCTGAACGTATAGGACGAGGATGCTGGCGCGAAAAAGTCGTTTTTCGGCTAATCGTCACTTCTTCGCCGTGGGCTGACTGGCGCACCCGCTGAGATCGGCGAATTCGACGAGGTAACGGATCGTGAGCGGTTTTCCGGCCGACGTGCTAACACCCTTGATTTCAACGCCGTACCGGCGACCGGGGGCCAAGTCGAGCGATTTCGGCCTGAAAATGATCGCCGGGCCACCACCGAAACCGCCGGTTTCGACGCTCTTGAAGTTAAGCTCCAAGGGCGTGCCGGGGTGTTTCGCGTCGTCCAGCGGGCGAATCGTGATATCGACATCCGAACCGGGCGCTTTTAGCCGTTGAGGATTCAAGATCACCGACCAGGCGGCGTCTGTCTTGAAGTATTCGATCGGCATATAGCCACGAGCTGGGTAGGCGACGATTTCCCACTCGCCCGAATTCCGGCGGCGGTTGTCCATGCTCCACATCGCTGAGAATTGCTCGTACTTGCCGAAACCGGTGGTTTGCATCGCCGGATTCAAGCACCAGCGGCGATGCCCTAGGCGGTCAATATTGCCTGGATCCGAATCATCCATGTAGGCGTCAACCGAAACGGCAATCGGCGGAGAGTTGCTGGCTTGGAAAATGTTGGAATGGCTGGTGCCGTTGTAGCCGTCCTTGTATTCCTGCTCGGGCACTCCCGGATTGGTGGGCGTATGGTCGAGCTTGCCGACGGATTTGAGCAGCTTCGCGCCGGCCTCGGCATAAAACATCTGGTCGGCGTCGAGCGTCACGTTTGCCGGCAGGCCGCACAGAAAACGATAGGCGTTCAACCGGCGAACCGCGGAAACGGCATCGGCGTTGGCGGCCGGATCGGCCATTCTCGACTTATCACCGGCGTTCGCACTCGACGAGCCATTCTTGTCGCCCGCCGCCGCGAGATCGATCGGCGCCGGGACAGCCTTGTTGACGGATTCAAGTCCGCGGCGGAGATCGTCGAGCGTGCGGGGATAGCTCGGGACGCCTTCGACGGCAAGCACGGCGCCTTCCTCCGGATGCACCGTGATGAAATCGACGAGGTATTGCAACGGAAAGGCCGCTCCGCCGCTCGCCTTCAGCCCCCAGATCTCGACCCAATAGTGCCGGCCGACAGCAACTTCAACACCGTCCGGCTTGAACACCAGCGCGGTCGGCAATCCTCCCGGCGACGTGACGACGCGGTGCTCGAGGATCTTCAGCGGCTTGCCGGGATGAGCCTGCTCGTCCAGCGGACGAACGTACACATCGAATGACTTGGAGGGCAGGTTCAGGTGAGCGGGATTGATGAACGCCGTCCAGGATTGATCGGCGGAAAAATACTCAATCGGCATGAAGCCACGGCACGGATACAGGGTCGCCTGCCAATCGGCCGTCAACTTGCGACGATCATCATGGCTCCAAAGAGCGACGGTGTTGCTGGAGTGGCCGAGTCCGATCGTGCGCATCGCTGGGTTGAGACACCAGCGGCGATCGTTGATCTCATCACTCGCCGCTCCGGTCGAGCCGTGGAGGAATTCATCCATCGCGTCGGACATTCGTCCCCGTCCGGTGAAGATCGAGCAATGCTCGATGGCCTTGCGAGCGGCGTCGTATTGAGCTGCGGGCCAGCCTGGATTCGCCGGCACTTCAGGCGACTTGCCGGTTGATTTTCCGGCGGCCGCCAGCAACTTGGCGGCCGATTCGGCGGCGGCGTTCTGTTCGGCGTCGAGCCCGACATCGGCCGGCAGTTCCATGATGTAGCGATACGAATTGAGCCGCCGCAACGCGAGAAGCCGCTCGTTGTCGGCGGCCGAATCAATCGTATTGGTCGAACTTGAGCGGCCGGTGGAGCGAGTGAACATTTGGCCGCGGGCGATCGCTTGTAGCGCGTACCAGATTTCGTCTTGCGAACGCTGATAGACCGGCAGGCCATTGATCTTTATCGCCTGGCCATCGACCCAAGTCACCTGGAAAACGGGAAGCTCGGATTCGTAAAAGATTTCCGGGCCTTCGAGCAATCCTTCTCGGTAGTTTGCTTCGCGCACGACTTCGCCGACCTTGTTGAATTCTGTCAACTTGCCTTGCAGACGGCCGAGGTGATAGGCCGACGATTCGTGAGGCTTGCCGTTGTCGAAGAAGGTCGTGTACTTGCCGGCGAGCAGGTCTCCCTTGTAGAAGGCTTTGACCTTGGTCGTGCCATTTTCATACAGTTCCGTGAACGGGCCCTCTCGCGAGCCATTTTTGATGTTGTAAGTAGCGCGGGTTTGGCCGGCTGGATATTTTTCCTCGACCTCCTTGCCGACCGCCGAATGGGCGACCGTCGTCAGGGTGAAAAGCAACGAAGCAAGCAAGAAGAGACAGCGGTAGCCGAACCCGGATCGCGAACCCCACGGACGGCAATACAACGGCATCACGATGTGCAACCGAGAAACCCCCGGTTCCCCCTGTTTCTGCTTGATGTTCCAGAGATGATTTAATGGGGCAATAGGGCCAACTGTAACGGTCAACACAAAGAGCCGCGCACTCATGAAGCGGCCCTTAGCTCGGCGGATCACGAACCGACCGCGGCGAATCGCCCGCCGTGTGAATGCCTATTCGCAAATCGCCGACGACGTTATTCCAGTGAGGTGATCGACCCGCTCGACAACCTGTCCGATATTCCCCGGATGGCTTGAGCCTGGAACCGATTCAGGCTCGGCACGTTCGCCATTGTAACAACACCCTGGCACACGTGCGTCTGGCGCTCAGCGAACATTTTAAGGAAATAAACCCGTCGCCCACCGCAGCGGAAAGACGCGGCTGTCCGCCCCGACCGACGCCATTCTGTCAACGCCGCGGCAACTTCGGTCGAGCAAACTGAAGCGCAAGAGAACGGCTCCAGCGGCCGGCTAACGCCCCTTTTTCGGGCACGCGTGTGAGAGTCGGCCCGTGGAAATCCGCACCTTGGTGAAAACCAAGACAGCGAACATCGAGACGCACCGCTATCTAGCCCAGACCGAACTGCATCTCCGCCGGCCGTTATCTGTGATCGGGGTTATCTCGATAGCGTGGATCCCGACTGGTTTGTATGCCGCGCCGGCAACGGCTGCGGGACGTGTGAGTTCAGAAATTATCACTCCTGGACGTGGGGCCGGATATATCAACGATCTCCGAACGAAGCTCGGCCAGCGCACGAAGCCACAACATTCGCACCGCGCCGACGCTGCGTCCCATCCGCCGTGCGATTTCCTCATGTGGCAGTTCCTCCAAGTTTCGCAATACGATCACTTCACGGTATTCCTCTGGCAGCCGCCCGAGCACTTCGGCCAGCCGGACCTCTTGTTTGCGCGCGACTGCCCGCTGGCTTGGCGAGGGTCCATCATCGGCCAGAATCGATCCGATTCGAAGCGATGATTGCGCCAACGATTGTTCGAGCGAAACCTCACGCGACAGATCGCGCGTGCAGCGTGCCCCGATGGCGGCGAATTTCGTGACCCAACACGTGACCCAGAATTTGCCGCAGCCAGGCGAGCAACTCGGGCTCCGATTGGCCGCGGAATTGAGCAGATCGCGGTACGCTTCGAGTATCGCTTGCTGAGGGATGTCGGACGGATCGAATTTGCCTTGAAACTCACGGTCGATTTGCAGCCGCGCCAGGAGCCGCAGCCACGGCGGAACTGGCGCGAGCACCTCGGCCCGCGCGGCCTCATCGCCGTCCCGTTGGGCGCTGAGCAACTGGAACAGGTTCGCGGGCAAGTCGGTCATGGTTGTCGGAAGCCCGCTAAATAATGGCGGTGACCACGATCACACGGGTCTCTTTGTCAGCCGCCGCACGGTCCAACGAGCGATGCGGAATAGTCCGATGGCAACGAGCCCCACGAACAACGGCGTCATCGCAAGATGGAACCCGAAGAAGAAGACCCGATACCACCCGTCCCAGTCGTAATGTTGCACGGCTGCCGAATTGCGGGCGTCGATGCACAACCAAACGATTGCGGTCAGGAGTGAAACGACCAGCCACAATACGATCAACCATAAGCCGCGGCGCAACTTGCCCGGTCGCTTGCCAATCGCCAGCCCGATCATCACGACAAAAGGGATGTAGAACGGCCAAGCGGCCAAAGAGCCGCCTTGGTTTGGGCCGTTCCAGGGCAACGGACGGAGCAATCGCGGATTTTCGGCCGGTTCGTCGTATTTCACGAAGTGCGGCGTCAACGGCTGATATTTGCCTGCTTCGTTTGTTGGCAGCGCAATGCCGCAATTCCGCTCGCGCCGGGGCCGACCGTCCAGATTCGGGGCAGGCCCCGCGCATCGCCGTTCGACAAGAGGACGGACCGTATTATCGTGTCGAATCGCCAGCGCATTTTTCCCGCGGGACCAGCCAAGCCGATCAAACCGCCGTCCGTGCTGATTGCAACCGTGGCAGGAAACGTCTTGCCGGCTGGTTGAATCTCTTGAATGAATGCGTAGCCTGAAGGTTCCATTTCTCCGGACAAAGGCCATTCCCATAGCCATTTTTCATCGCCGGGACGCATCGCCCGAATCTGTCCGACATCGGCCCACACGAGATCATCAAGGCCGTCGCCAAACAAGTCATGGACGAAGATTTGCGCGCGCCCGCGGGAGAGCCAACCATAAGGCTTTATGTCGGTGCGCCGCACCACCTGGCCCCGCGGATCGAGCACGACGATTTGCTGGCCGGATTTTCCCGACCCCGTATAGAGCTTCGTTTTGGGGTCCAAGGTCAACGTAAGCGCGTAATCGTAAATGCTCACGGCGATCGCCCTGCCGGCGGCGGTGCGCACCACCTGGGGCGTGGCCTTTGCCCAATTATCCTGAAAGGCAGCCATGCAATCTCCATTATCGCCGCGCCACTTCCATCGGTCCTTCCCATCCCGGCCATCGAGCGCGACGACCTCGGCGTAAGAATCGTTTCCGTAGCTGGCGCTTGGACCAACCAAAACATCAGTAATCAAAACGACTGGCTGGCCGCCGCCGTCGAGGTCGGCAACAACTGGTTGAGGAATCTGTCGCGTGAAAGTAAGTCGCCATTGAGAATCGTCTTGCGGCAAGAAGAAACCGGGTTGACGCCAGAGGAGCTTGCCGTCGCGACCGCTGACCGCGCGGAGCTCATAGCGCGGGGCCAATGGCGAGTTGCTATCGTGACGGGCGGTTCCCTGTTGTTTCGATGCCGGAGAGCCAGGATCCGAACGTGACAGTCGTCGAGCCTCGGCTTGCGACAGCGGCGCCCAAAATACGATGTCGTTGACTCCGTCGCCATCCAAGTCCGCCGTCGCGAGAGGGATTTGACAGCCGGCGAATTCGATATTGCCCGGATCGGACATGGGTTGCTGCCAGCGAATTCTGCCATTATGCCCCTCGATTCGCGCCAACCATAACTGTTGCAACTGATTGCCGTCCGCCGCTTGAGTTTTAGCCGCATTTAGCAGCAGCACGTCGGGCGGTTGGCCGGCTTCCATGACATGGCAACTTAAAGCGACTGCCGAGCCACAGGGCAACTCGCCGGCGACCAGTTTGAGCTCGGACGTCCAGAGCAACTTGCCGTCGCGGCCGGAAGTCGCATTCAATCGAGGCCACGAAGTATTGATCGTCAAAAAATCGGGCACGCCATCGCCGTCGAGGTCCGCAACCTGCAACGGGATCAATCCATTTGCACCGTTGAAAGTGAATTCGTATTGATCGTCTTGCCACAGTCGGCTGCCGTCGCGGCCAGAAATCGCGTGTAGGCCAACATCGTGATGAACCAAGTCCCCAATACCATCGCCATTCAAATCCGGACCTGGATAGAAAGGGGCGTTGCTTAACATCCGCCACGCTTCGGGCGGAGTTCCCTTGATGGCCCGCAGTTTGCCGGCGGCATAGGTTTGCGACGGATTATAGAAATCGGCGCGGTGCGCGATCAGGTCCGGCAAGCCATCGCCGTTGAGATCGGCAATTTCCGGCGAGCCGAAATCGTTCAGTGTATGTGCGAGACGCCCGTTGGATGCGGCCAGAACGACCGACCAGGGTTTGCCCTCCAACTGATATTGGTCCGCGGCTCCGGTGACAAGCAACATCGGCCAGCCGTCGGAGCCAGCCTGCCACCAGCGAAGCGGCAACAGACTTCCGCCAAAGGGCCCCGTGGAAACCGCCGTCCGGGTATAAGTCCATAGGCGGCGGCCATCGCGGCCAGAGAGGGCATCGACATAGACACGATACATTTGTTCGTCGCGGGAAGCCACGAATAATTCGCGGTAGCCGTCGCCGTCGAGATCGGGGCCGACCACGATTCGATCCGTCTGCGGTGCGCGCCAATTTTTCACCGCGCCCGACAGCGGTTGTCGCCAGCGACTCTTGCCGCTCGTGCTTTCTAAAACTTCCAGTCCGCAAGCTCCAGCCGCGTAATCGACAAACGGCACAACGACTGCCGGTTTGCCCTTGCCGTCGAGATCGACCACCAGGGGCCAATCGAACTGAGGCTCCGTCCAGGCATTCGGTTTGGGCGGCACCGTCAGGTCCGGCAACGGCATTTCCCACAGCGGCTTGCCCGACAATGGCGACAGGGCCACGAGGGACATCGATCGAGCTTGCCCATCAGGGTTGTGACTCGCGTTCGTCGCTCCCTCGCGCACGAAAAGCACGTCGAGTTGCCCGTCGCCGACCAGATCGGCGAACCGGACGACGACCGGCGGCTTGTCGCCGAGCTGTCGATCCGGCCATGCCGGCTGACCAGTTAAAAAATCGAAACCGAAGAGCTGGTTACCGCATGCGATCGCGCCGATCTTGCGGTCATGGATGGCGCCGATGGCGGCTGTGAAAAGAGTTTGTTGGGGCAGATAGGCGATCTTGCCGACCTTGCCGTCATGCTTCGCGCCGACGACGGCCGGGGAAGCGGTCTGTTCGGGGAGTAGGCCGTTTAACGGCAGCAATCGCCGCCACACGGTTTCACCCGTCGTCGCATCAACGGCGTCGAGCCACAGTTGGGGCGGTGGGCTGATCCACTTCAGGTCGTTCTTGGTGACGTATTGCTCTCCCTGCACGAAATTGATTGCCATGACGATTTTCCGTCCGTCGATTTCCGCCATGAGCGGCTGGCCCTCGACCGTTTCGGTGAAGGAAAGAAAGTGTGCCTGAATGTTGCTCTTATCGAGCCCTTCGGGAAGTGTGGTTTGGCTGCGATGGCACCACAGCACTTTGCCCGACTTGCCAGAGACCGCGACCAGCGAAGCAGTCGAGCGGCTCGCCCAGATCAAATCGGGCGTGCCATCGCCGTCAAGGTCCAGCAGTGGCCGCACTAGACATGGTTGAACGGTGTCGGCGCCGTTGTAGCTCGGCCCGAAGAAAGTAGAATTCATTCCCGGTGTCAGCACCTTCGTAACAAGCGGTTGATCTTTCGCTGTCAGGCTGATTTGCCACACGGGCTGTCCCGTAGCTCCGTCCAAGCGGCGCAGTTGGTCCTTGGCTGCCAGAAACAGATCATCGTGTCCGTCGATTCGAGCCAGCTCTTGGGATTCGCCGTTCTGAACCGGAACTTCCCAAAGATCTCGCGAGCCGAGTGCGACGCTCAAGTCGTAATGGTTTCCTTTTTCCGCGTCGAAGAGCGATGTTTCGCTCAAATGTCCATCGGCCGACAGCCGCACGTGATAGTGGCCCGGCGGAATCGTTTGCGCCTCTTGCGTAGGAGCGGTGAATGTCACAACCGCCGTTCGTTCTTCCTCGTCGAGCACCTCGACCTTCAGCGGCGGCCCTTTCGTATTCATGCTGACATGCGTCAATCGCGAGGCCGCCAGCGAACTAAGGCCGGCGTACAGGGCCATGACGGCCAACAGTGTCGCCGATGCCGCTGCCGCAGCCACGGTGACAATCTTCTTGCGCGTGCGGACCCAGCGAACGGTTCGCTCGGGCAAGCTCGCTCGTCGGGCTTTGATGGCTCGCCCCTCGCGAAATGCCCGCAGATCGTCGGCCAGCGATTGGGACGTCGCATACGCGCTCGCCGGCTCCTTCGCCAGGCACTTGAGAATGATCGTCTCCAGGTCACGGGGGATCGCGTGGCGAATGCTGCGCGGACGCACCGGCTCCGCCGTAAGAATCTGCGAGATCACGCCGTGCGGAGTGTCGGAAGCGAAGACGGGCTGATCGGTGACGAGTTCGTAGAGCGTCGCACCGAGACTGTAGATATCGGTCCGGTGGTCAACCGGCTGTTTGACTGTAGCTGCCTGCTCGGGACTCATGTAGCGCGGCGTTCCCATCAACATGCCGCTCATCGTCATCGTGGCTTCGTCCATCCGCCGAGCGAGGCCAAAATCGGTGAGCCAGACGCGGCCATCCTTGTCGAGCAGCAAATTCGACGGCTTGATATCGCGATGAATCACGCCGCGCTGATGCGCATGCGCCAGCGCCTCGGCAGCTTCCCAGCCCCAGCGGGCAGTCTCTTGGTACGAGACGCGCTTAGCCCGCTCGCTGCGGGGCTCGATCACCGAGTGCTCGTCAATCGCATCGGCCAGACTGCCTCCTTCGATGTATTGCATGGCGTAATACGAAACGCCTTGCTCCGAGCCGACGGCGAAGATCGGCACGATGTTCGTGTGATGCAGATGGGCGACCGTTTCGGCCTCGCGGCGGAATCGCTCGAGGGCCTCCTTGTCGGCCACAGCGCCGAATCGCAGCACTTTCAGCGCGACCCGGCGGCGCAGCGAAATCTGCTCCGCTTCATAGACAACGCCCATCCCGCCGCGGCCCAATTCGCGGACGATGCGGAAATCGCCCAATTGCGTCGGGCTGCTCGCCGGGCGGGCGGCCCGGGAAATGAACTCGATCCCCGCCAGGCACGGCTCCAACTGCGCAGCCAAATCGGGATGGTCGGCCAGAAGTTTGGCCCGATCCGGCGGCGCGGCCGATTTAAGATCGGCCATGTATTGGTCGAGCACGCGGACCAACTCGGCGGCGGTGTCGAGCGGCGACGCGGGGTGCATCGCCTCGGTTGCCGGCGGAGGCGCGGTATTTCGACGATCGGCGCTGGAATCAGACACGGCGGGCTCCCTGGGAACAAGCGGCAGTATCGTTGACCGCTTGCAGGAATACAAACGGCCCTCCTATTTCAAAGGGCCGCTTCCGCCGCCGACGTCACGCAAAACGGAAAATATTCTCAACGCGTCCGTGTGGTTAGCTAAATCTTGGAAATAGGCAGCCCGAGACGATGCCGCGTTGGCCGAATCGGCTAGCCTAGGCTGAGGCAGCGGTCGCACTGCTCCCGGCCTGCACGTCCGCAGGAGATGCTTGACGACGCTGATCGGTATCTTGCCTCAACCGCTTCGGGCTCTGCTGATCCGCTCGCCGTGCAAGGCCTTCACCGAGGAAGCCTCGTGAAGATCGAGCCCCAATGCGATGCGGAGCGTCGTCCTTTCCTAAGGGGCGCTCTGACGCCACGCTCCACACTGCGAAACGCCCCGCCACTGCAAAATCGCAACTCGACAAGAACCGCAGCGCCGATGGCGAGGGTCTCACCATGGCCGGTCGCTGGCGCTGCCGTTGCTAAACTCCGGCCGTGAATCGGGCATCAACCGTGGGAGGGCACTTTGCTGTCCCGTAACGGAATGCCTGACCGGAATGTCTGGCCGTAATGCCTGACCGGAATGCCTGGCCACAGTGAGTCCAGTAATCTGCCGATTCTCGGCGGATCGCGGGGCTCTTCTTACTGGGCTATAGCTTTGGGTCTTCGACGATCTCCGTGATGCCGGCGTCTGATTGATCGCGACCCTTGCGTGTGTCTGACGGATTCGTTGCCCTGCTGACAGCGGGGCGGTTGTGTTTCCCCAACATGACCGCTCCGGTGCGCGGGGGCGGTCTCTCTTCCAGGAGGTTGCCCCATGATCGCGTTTGCAAAACGAACCAAATCCCAGCGTTCTCAGCCGGCCTGGCATGCCGCGTTTCTAAAAATGCTGCCGGCCATTCAGAGTCAAGCTCGGTGGGCTTTTCGCAAACTCAGGCCGGAAGAGCGCGAAGAGGCGATTCAAGAAGTGGTCGCGAATTGTGCGGCGGCATTTGCCCGATTGGTCGAGCGAAACAAACCGCAGGTTGCTTCCGCGAGTTCCTTGACGAGATTTGCCGTGGCTCAGTACCGGGATGGACGGCGGGTCACCGGCCGAAAATCTCTCAACGACGCGTTGTCGAGCCGCGCCCAATTGAGAAAGCGATTCGAGGTCTTGCGGCTGGACTGCGGCGACTGCCAGGAAGGAACCTGGCAAGACATGATCGTGGAAGACCGCCGCGTCGGTCCTGCGGAAATTGCTGCCTGCCGGATCGACTTCGCTGCGTGGCTGAAGCTGCTTCCGCGCCGGCTGCGCAAGATTGCCTTGACGCTGGCCAGCGGCGAAACGACCAGCGCGGCCGCTAAGAAGTTCGCAGTCTCGGCGGCGCGGATCTCGCAGTTGAGGCGGCTGCTGAAACAGAGTTGGGACGGATTTCAAGGCGAGCCGTTGGTGGCTGCTTGATGCCGGTAAACTTGATGCCGGTAAAAAAGCCCGCCACGGAATTGGCCGTGGCGGGCTGCTGCCAGACTACTGTCCGTCAGGCATCGACCGAAGCCGCACGGATGCCCGAAATCGATTTCCTCAGCGCCGCCGAGATCGCCGTGGCAGCGGTGCCCATCGAACACAAAGCCAACCGGCCGGCCATCGTCACAAGCTGTGATTTACCGAGCCGTGGGTTTTTCAAATGGAGATCTGTGACGCATGGGAGCGGCGGCGGCGATTTGAGCTTTGTCATTCGGCATGAAATCGCGGCTCTTTGCATAATTCTGGCGGAATTGCAGCCGTTGCCGACGCTGGGTCAATTTTTTCTGTTCCGCGACGATAGTTTTCGTGGTAGCATTGAATTAGCATCGAATTCAATGCTGAATACAACCGAGGAAAAGCCATGCTCAATCTGCCGTCCGGAGTTCGACTCACTGACGAAATTCAAACGGCAGACGACCGAATATCTGGAGCGGCTGCACGAAACCGGAGAACCGCTGGTGCTCACCGTAAACGGCAAAGCGGAGGTCGTGGTCCAAGACGCGGCGGCGTATCAACGGCTGTTGGACTCGGTCGCCAAAGTCGAGCGTGAGGAAACGGTCGCCGCGATCCGTGAAGGATTGGCCGATGCCGCGAATGGCCGCACGAAACCGGCTCGCGAGGCGCTTCGCAAGCTCGCCACGAAATATGGTATTCGCGTCACGAGGCCCTAGTGTGAATTATCATGTCCTGCTTACCCACAAAGCCGAGCAGGACGTCGAAAGCGCCCTGCGGTGGTTCGACGAGCAGTCGGCGAATGCCGCCGGCACCCGTTGGTTCGCTCGGTTGATGGACCAGATCGCGACCTTGGAATCGCATTCCGATCGCTGCCCTGTGACGCCGGAAGCCCTGGAAATCGGCTTAGAAATCCGGGAACTTGGATTCGGCCGGCGGCGGGGACGGTATCGTCTGTTGTTTCGGATCGATGGGAAATCGGTCGTCATCTTGCGCATTTGGCACGGCGCGGGATGCCATCTCACGAGACGATCTTTGACAAGCGCGTGATGCGGTCGTAAGGGAGAGCGTCTTGTCGGACAGGGAGCCGAGCAACCGCGATTGCGTCGGCTGGCTGGCCAGTCGTTCGTCGAGCACCGCCTGCCGGGCCGGTCCCAGACGGCCATCTTCAGAGCCGGATCGTGCGCGAGTTGATCGAGATCGTCTTGGCGCGGTAGCCTTGAGCCAACGCGACAATCGCTCGAGGAGCAACTCGATCAGCGTGTAGCGAACCCTGGTCGGATCAGCGATTGCCTTTTGCCGCGTGACGAACGCCGCAGGTCGTCGTTCGGTGGGTTCGTCTTCTCGCGCCGACTGACAGCGCCGAATCATTCGCCATGCGATTGATCGCTGGATCCTTAGCAATTCTCGGCGGCTGATTTGAAGCCGTGGAGACGTTTTGCCGCAGCGCCCTCGTTCTGGCCGTGCGCTCGGCGGTCTTGATACTGGCTGGAATCGCGATCGTCGCGGGCGCGATCATCAGCCAGTCTAAACATCCCTGATTTCAGTCCGGCCGACGACCGACCGTCGCCGAACACTGTGTTTGGTCAGCCTAACCGAATATAATGCGGGCCGCTGATCCAATCGTTCGATTGGTCATCAGCCGAAGCCCGGTTGATGTTGGTAGATTTGCTGCGGGAGGAATGGGCTTCGGAAATACAGCCTCATGCGACGGAGGGCAAGTTGGCGGCCACGTGCTCGGCAATCCGCTGCAGGATCGGCGCCCTGGTCTGTGGTGCGTCTGCGTGGTGTCGAACGTTTTCTTTGTCGTGGGATTCAGTTCCCACGATCGACCGTCCGCGCTGGGCATTCTTTGGCTCGACGCGATCCTCTTGATCTCGGGGACGCTGTTGTATCGCCGCAGCCGATGGTTGAGGCCCGCCAGTCCTCTGAGCAAGCATTATCAGGTGGACTGACGCGCGGCCTGATTTCAGCTTGCTCATGTCGTTCTTGCCGGCACTCGCGGACGGCCTGGCCGCACGATCGCGGCTTCGTAATTTGGTGCGCATCTTGCTACACTGTTAGCGATTTGAATTCAACGTATGGGAGAATCCGCGATGAAACCGGCCGAACTGAAAAAGCGGAAGACGCAGTTGCTTGCTTTGCGCGATCGATTGACGGGCACGATTCACACGGTGCCCGCCAGCGGAGCATGGGCCGTCGGTTTCACGCCACCAGGGATTGACTGCCAACCGTGGAGGAAAAGGATGATCAATGGAGAGCGGTCTCATTCTTGGAGGATTAATCTGTCGGTTTCAAACGGCTCGCTGCCGTCCTCCTGCAAGCCGGATTTACCGGAGTGGCTATTCAACACTATGGACTGAGCGCATTCCACCCACCATTGATATTCAGGCACGGTCGGTTGTGGGCGGTATTGAGCATACACTTCGATGTCCTTGATCGCCTTGATCAATGTTGCCTGATCGGGCTGATCGGCATCCGCCCATGCCTTCACAAGTTGGGGGCACGAAAGCACGGTAAGCCCGGCCTGCTGGGCAAAGCGAATCGCCTTACGATCGTCGGTGGCGACGATCCAACTTCGGCATTCGGCCAGCCAAGCACATCGCCTCGCCATCTGTCCTGAAGACAGTAGCGTATTGCATGAATAGGTCTGACTCTTGCTGATTCTCTGGCTGGCACCGGGTTAGCGGCCCGGTTTTGACCAGCGGACCAAGATCGATCAAGACCGAAACAATTTTGGTCGGTTCAGCCGGATCGGACTGGCGGACGTACTGGACCTCATTCTCGACAGCGACCGGCAAGTGCCAAGCGTGGCCACAGGCCCTCAAGATGGCCTCAGCATGTCCTGACGCCACAAGGTCGATCAGGCAACAAGCATCAATTGCTGCGTCGGACATGTCGCTTCCTTGCAGGATTTACGAGACTTCCGTGAGTAGTGACTTGCGAAAGTCTAGCAGTACATCACGCTCCTCGCCCGTGCTTTCGACGAGCTCCTTGCTAGTGAGCATGTTGGCAACGATCTCTCGGGCGGTCACAATATCGCACCGGAGGTAATGGGCGAGATCACTGTCGCCGAGGTCGCCTCGCTCGTAGCCACTTACGGCAAGGAACTGATACCGTTCGGGAAAAGGTTGATCGGTGATCGGCAAAGGACGCACGCCCAGCAAGTCCGCTGCTTGCTTTGGAGCGAACTTCGATTCCTTGAGGAACTGCCAGCTTCCCTTCGTGATCAGCCGCAACTTTTCCAACCGCAGAGCCATCGCTTCGACGGATACGAAATAGAAGTGGCTCAGGCGGCGCAGATCGGCGACTTGGAAATCGCCCGTCGTATTCACAATGTCCTGAAACCGCTGACGGACGCTCGTGGCGGGCATCAAGAAACAAAGAGCGAACGCCTCCGCGAAATGTTCGTTGGCGGGCTTGCGTCCTGGCATGGCGAGGTAGTCAATTCCGGGCTTGAACCGGTCCACCAGCAGGTGCCCGTATTCATGGAGCATCGAGACCCGTCGACGCTCGGGTGGGTGCTTGCGGTTGACGAGAATGCAGCAGCCGAGGTTCGCCGTGTAGGCGTACATTCCGGCAATCGATGAGGGAAGGTTCCAATAAAAGATTCGTAGTCCCACGTCCCACTCTAACATGGACCGAAGAGTGATCACCGGCTGATCGCCGAGCCCGATGCGCAATCGTTCTCGAATTGCCTCTCCCTCGGCACACTCCGTAGGATCGATCTGCGAGTTCAGCGTGACTTCAGGCGGGTAGTTGAATCGTAGCGGAGCATTGAGCATTCGCTCCAGCTCTAGGTAATCCTCAGCCAGCCCTGCAAGTTCGTCGATGGCCAAGTTGAGCGCCTCCTGGTCGGCTCCCTTCATTCGCTCGGCGACGGCTCGTAGGTGCGGCTGGAGGTCAACGACCGGCTCCGTGGGGCGCACGAGGTCGTGGACATGGCGTCCCAAAAAAGCGGCGAGTTTGATGATTTCGTCGGACTTCGCCGGTCGTTCACCTTTTTCAATTGCAATGTAGGTCGGTCGGCTGTAACCCAAAAACTCAGCGACTTGTTCTTGAGTCTTGCCACGGGCCTTCCGGGACTCGGTGATACGTTGTCCCAAAATGCGCCGATCGATTTTATCAAGCTGAAGCATTGGTCACTCCTTGCTTTGGTCGCTCTTGCGATTGTTGGGGGGCGAGCCACTTTGCCCATGCGTGTCCGTTGCGTCGAGCAGCTGAGGCGATGGCTATCCATTCGTTTCGATAGCGTGCCAGTCGATCAAGCACTTCTTTCGGTGACTGGCCATGCACAAGGATGCTTGACGTACCGTTCTGCCTGACGCACCCTTCTGAACGGCATCCAAGGCGACGTCCCGCCGCTTGGCGTATCCCTTCCCAGGTCACTCGTTCTCCGCCATGATTGCCTCGAACTAACGACAAACATGCCCCTGAATTGCCTCCCAGGACATTATCGTTCTGTTGTTTACAAAGTCAATAAAGAAATGTTCAATACTACATACTTTGTAAAAACATACCTTCGGGCTTTCGCCGACTGTCTCTATCTGCGGGATAGGCTGGCGTTTCCCTTGTAGCGCCCGCCATCGAAGGGATTCGGATCGATCAATGGTCGGATTGTTCTTGACCTTAAGTATTTTATTTGTAAGGAGTTGATCCGTTGGAACGTGGATTAAACAACGTCCCAATTTTTGGCCGAACCAAGTGCTAGCAACGGCGAATTCGGTCGGTTTTTTGAGGGTAATTACACGAAAACTTGGGAGCATATCTGATCCGCGATCCGTGCCATCAATCCGATAGACTATGGGTTTCCGAAAGGCCGGTTTTTAGCCAGTTTTAGCTGTGACTCGGCACCTTTGGCGGAGGAACGATTGTCCGGTGAAGAATCCGAAGCCGCCTACCGCAAGCCGGCCGATCGGGCCGGAAGATGCCCTTGCAAACCCAGTGACTTGGCAGATCCAAAGTTCGCCTGATTGTCGCCCAGCAGCCTTCGCGCGAGCGGCGAAGCTTATTCTGAACTTTTGGGCAATCTAGCGGAGGCCCCCTAGCAATGCCACAAAATGTTTGCCACCAGGGGGACTTTTTTGGCCCATGGGACGACACCACCTTCAGCAGCTTCGCCGCAACGAAAGGTGTCGGTTCAAATCAGGTTGTTCCGTTGGCGCCCGGAGTAATACGATCGACGTTTTCCGAATGAGGCACGCCGACGAAATCTCCAGCGTGCCTCGCGACCTTCGACCGGGCGAACGATCGCGGTGATATGCGGCCGGTCGGCACTGGCCTTGCATCGTCCACATGCCGTAGGGGGTCGTGCAATCGCGGATCGAGCACGTCGGACCGCGGCGTTTTCGAATCCGGGTGATCGATCGTGCGAAAGCGCGGTGGGTCTCGGTGTTGGATGGTTGTTTTCGACCGGTGCTGGTCCCGCCCTCGTCATTGACGCATTCCTCGGGCGAAATTTGACGCCGCGCTCCACATCGCGAAACGCCGCGGCCGCACGGAATTGCGGTTCGACGAGAACCGCAGCGCGGATCTCACGGTGGCGGGTCGGTGGCGCTGCCGTTGCTAAAGTTCGGCCGAAAATCGGGCATCAACCGCGGAATGGCATACTGCTGTCCACAGCGGAATGCCTGGCCGTGGAGAGTTCACTAATCTGCCGGTTCTCGGCGGATCGAGGGGCTCTTCTGGTCGCGCTGTAGCGGTCGATCAGGGATGATCTCCGTGATGCCGGCGTCTGATTGACCCCGACCCTCGTCTGTGTCTGACCACCAGCGGCGAGTGCAAGGAAGGGATGGACATCAACTACAAAGGTCAATGGGGTTATCTTCGGCGCCGATTGCACGCCTAAACGTTGGCTGTTGGCCGAGGATTTGCCGGAAGAAGCGTGGCAGCCCTTGGTGCGGCCGGCTCGCTATCAGGTGCGGACCAAGCCGCGAACGAAGCCCGAGAACGTCAAGGAATCGATCGTCGAGCAGCGCGAATTCAAGAATGTTCGTTTGGTTGGGGAAGAGGTTGCCGAGATGGATTACCGTCCGACGGCATGCGATAAAACCTACCGAATGGTCGTGGTGAAAAAGTATCTGGAGATTCGGCAAGGCCAGGGGGTGCTGTTCGACGATTATCGGTACTTCCTTTATCTGACCAGCGACCGCAAAAGTTCGGCAAGCGAGATCGTGTATTCGGCCAACGACCGTTGCGATCAAGAGAATCTGCACTCTCAACTGAAGAGAGGCGTGCGATCGTTGTACGCCGCGGTCGACGGTTTGGTGGGCAACTGGGCCTATATGGTGATGACGTCGCTGGCGTGGAATCTGAAGGCTTGGTGGGCGCTCGAATTGCCCGCTTCACTTCGGTGCCGGCTTAGTGTCGGCAGGCGGAGTCGAAGCTGGTTTCGCTTCTAACGCCTTGAGTTTGGCTTCGGCTTCTTTGCGGGCTTCTTCGGCCTTGACCCTCGCATCCTTGGCCGTAGCAAGTTCGCCTTCCAGTGCCGTGATCTTGTCTGCGGCTTCTTTCTTGGCCATCTCGATCGCATCCTTCGCGGTAGCAAGTTGGCCCTCCAGTATTTTGAGCTTATCCGCGGCCTCTTTCTTGACCACCTCGGCGGCTTCCTTTTCCCGAACAGCGGCTTTCTCGGCAGTGATTGCAATTTCCCTCTTCGCCACGGCCTCGTTCTCGGCCACTTTGGCGGCGCTGAGTTCCTTCTTCAAGCCCTCAATTTCCTTGGCGGCGGCCGCCATATCCTTCTGGGCCATTTCTTTTGCGGCAACTACTCCCTGTTCAACTTCCTTGACCTTCGCTTCAGCATCACTCTTGGCCTGCTCGGCCTGACTCTTCAACTCGCCCACCTTTGTGTCGTAGTCGGACTTTGACATGCAACCGCTTGTCACGAACATCAATAACGTGATCGCCGCGCCTCCAGCAAACTTCGGTTTCATCCGGGTCATCGCAATTATCCTGTGAGGAGATATGACGGCTCCCGGGCTGCTCACCCCGCGTGAGGCTTTCTGCCCAGACGATGCTGCGTATCTTCGAGCCCAGCCGCCTCTACTGTCAACAACATGCGCCGGCGGCGGGTAGTGTCCGAGGATCCTGTTGCTGGCCGGCGGGTAGTCGGTGAAAAGTGTGTTCCTCGCCAGAGGGGGGCCGACGCTAATGGCGGGGCGTTAGGCGAGATCGTTGTAGAAGTTGGATGTATTGTTCTTCAGCAACACCCTGTTCGATTTGCATCTGCCGCTCCCTCTGTTCGGCGCCGTTCTCCGCATTCAAGGTGGTCTTCCTCGATTGCCCGACTTCATTCTCGGCCGTCATCGCCTTGTCTCGCAATTCGCTGGCCTCCTACCACGCGTCGTCACGCTCGCGAATCAAACGCTCTCGGTCGTACACGAACCAGACTATGCTAGCGCACCAAGTGGACGCCACGACCACCACGATTAGCAGCGTTCGTAGCCTGACCGGGAACGGCCCTCGTGGCTTCTTCGATTCAGCGGTCGTGATTTATTGGTCCATACCCTCATTATAGCAGATCAGACCGGCTTGAAATCAATCCGCCTCTCCCGATAATGAACGGATGAATAGTGCCGATCTAAGCCAGGAGCAGGCACGCGAGCTGCACGCGGCGCTGTTCCCGCACCTCAACTTCCTGGCGCGACTGAAGAACCGCTTGGAGGAATTACGTTTCCCGGCGGACGATCCGCTCTGGATTGCGGCAACCGATGCCTACAACGCGACTTGGAAACTGTCGCAGGAAGCCCACCACCTCGCGGTGCGGATGGGGAGCGGCCGATGAGTGGCGCGTTTTGGACGGTTGGCCATGCCGACCTTCGGAGAGAAACCGCGTTCGCCTGCGGAATCGAATGCGGCGAACCAAGCGGTAACGAGGCAGTTAGAAGCAAAAAGCGATGCGTGAATTCTGCTAGCGTGGCAGCCAAGTACGCGCGATTCAATTCGGAGTCGAGGCGGTTTTTGGTTGGCGATCCATTGCGCATCAACGCTGGCTGACCGAAAGGCAAATGTCGTAGTTCCGTCGCGCTGATCGGTCGCAATTATCGGCGAAACTGCGCAAAAGCGCAGGTTGTTCATCAGATTTGCGCAGTTCACTTGCGAATAACGACAACTTCTGGTCCGCGCCAGCGGTTTTTCTTGCGGAATTCGCGCGAGGAGTTGCGGAAAATCCTTCCCATCATCAAGAACTCTGCGCACACTGGCACAATCTTGCGTCGCTGGCTGCGACGTACGGCAAAAAACGGTACTCGCGCATGGATGTCCGAGCTTCAGCCAGGCATTGGCAGCACCGCATTGTTCAACGCTGCATTTCAATCACTGTGACAGTGAGGAGAACGGAGTGCGCACCGGGAAGGCCTTTGCAATCGAACTGGTTTTGCGTGACCTGCCCTCGAATCAGCCGTTCGTTTCTCGCACATGACGTCCGTTCGAGCACTTTTTGAAGTGCTGTTTGAAGTGCTGTTGCAGCGCTCTCGTTTCGTGATCAGCGACCTCGCTCCCTCACTCTAGGATGCGGCAAGGTTCAAATCGGCGGCGGCGATCGGAACTCCGTCAGGAATAGTATGCCCCCTTCAACATTGGACTTGGCAATGAATCGCCAACCCACCGTGTTCTTGGTTGATCCCGATGGACCAACCCGCGACGCCATCGCGAATCTCGCAGGTCTGATGAACTTGCATTGCGAGGCGTTCATCTCCGGCGAGGATTTTTTCGCGGCCTTCGATCCGGCGCGGCCCTGCTGCGTGGTGATGGAGATCAAAGTGCCGGGGATGAACGGCCTGCAAATCCAGAAGCGGCTGCGGGAATCGGGAATCGCGATGCCCATCATCTTCATTAGCTCGGGTCCAAGCGTGTCGATCGCGGTCCACGCGATGCGGGCCGGAGCGCTGCACTTCTTGGAAAAACCGGTGCGAGAGAACGATTTGTGGAACGCCATTCAGGAAGCACTGCAACTGGACGAACAGCGCCGCAAGGCGAGGCTGCTGCGGATGGAGGCGGATGAGCGGGCGGGAATGCTCACCGAAAAGGAGCAAGCCGTGCTGGAAATGATTGGCGACGGACTGAACAAACAAGCCATCGCCGTGGAATTGGGTGTCTCCGTCCGGACGGTCGAGCATCACCGCACGCAACTAATGCGGAAGCTGCAAACGAATTCGATGGCGGGCCTGATGCAATTCGCCTTGGCCAGGAAGCACGGAAATCCGTTTTCGAATGGCAATGGTGAGACCCACAACGCACGTCTCAGTAGCTTCAATCATTCAACGACATGACGCCCGAACAAATCACCGCACATCCGTCGCCGCCGCGAACTTCGAAGCTCCCGGGCTCAATGCCGGGCAGGCTTCAAAGCATCGCCGCGGCGCTCAAGGTTTCCGGTCGAGACGGCCAACAGATTTCCGCGGCGCGACTATCTGGCTGGGTTTTTCTCTGCGGCGCCGTGGCCTTCACGTACGCCGGTTGCATGGCCGGTCTCGTGGGCCGATGGTGGAACGACCCGGACTATTTGCATGGATTTCTGGTGCCCGTCGTGGCGGTTGTCTTGCTCTGGTATCGCCGGGAGATGCTTCGCGGCACACTACCCGAGGGACGCCGGTGGGGGCTCGTGCTGCTGGGGATTTCCGCCGCGATGCGCTGGGTGTCGGCCTATTGCTACTACGAATTGCTCGATCCAGCCTCGCTCATTCCGGCTTTGGCGGGACTTGTGATCTTCCTCGGAGGTTGGAAAGTTTTGCGTTGGGCCGGCCCGTCGATCGCCATGCTGGTCTTCATGATTCCATTGCCGGGCTTCGTGGCATCACTGTTGTCGCATCCCATGCAGCGATTTGCCACGATCGCCAGCACCTACATGATCCAGACCGTGGGCGTCCCGGCCATCGCCGAGGGAAACATCATTTCGCTGGGGGATTCGCAGATCGGCGTAGCGGAGGCCTGCAATGGGCTGCGCAACATGATGTTGTTCGTCGCCGTCTGCACCGCGGCGGCGTTCTTCATGAAGCGCTCGCTGCTCGAGAAGGTGATCGTCGTCCTCAGCGCCGCGCCTATCGCGATTATCGCCAATCTGGTCCGCATCACGGCAACCGCCGTCCTGCATTCGATGTCGCATCATGAGATCGCGAACACGACGTACCACGATCTGGCGGGCTGGTTCATGATGCCGCTGGCGGTTGTGCTGCTGTGGATTGAGTTGGCGGTTTTGCGAAGAATCTTTGTCCCGGCGCCGTCCAGCGGTCCGCTGCGTTCTTGACATTTGAGAACACCCATCGCGCCGACTTTCGGTCAACCCGCGCAGTTACATCAGATTCGCAATGTTGATTCCTGCTTCAGAGTGTAGCGTATGAACGACGAATCGAAACAAGCCGGCGGAGAGGAGAACGGGGGCTATGCCGATTCGTCGCAACCGCCGACCGGCGCACTGCGGCCGATCGAGCGCGATGCCCTTGCACGGCGACCGGGATTCACAAACGAGTCATCCGCATCCGCAAACCGGGAATCGCCCAATTCCGGCGGCGGAATTACCAGCTATTTGCACGCTTACCGTCGCCGTTGGCTCCTGGCGACCTTTCTCGGATTGGTCTTTGGAGTGGCGGCCGCGGTCGCCGCGTGGCTTTCCGCGACTCCCGCCTACACTTCGACCGCGTTGATCCGCATCGCGGCTAACAATCAAGGGATCGTCTATCAGGACGACAAAGGTCAGACGAGCTTCGATCTCTATAAAGGGACGCAGATGCAGTTGCTGACCAGCGACTTCGTGTTGATCGCGGCCCTGCGAGACAACCCGAAAGTCTCCAATCTCGACGTTGTGAAGCAGGAAGTCGATCCGGTCCGCTGGTTGTCCAAGACGCTCAATGTCCAAGCTCCGGAAACGCGGAGCTTTTGCGGGTGAGCCTGACCACGCCGGATAGCAACGGCGGGACCGCAATCGTGAACGCCGTCGTCAACGCCTACATGTCGGAGGTCGTCGATACAGAACGAAAAGAGCGCATCAAGCGGCTCGAAACGGTCCAAAAGGTTTACAGCGAGAAGGAAACAGAGCTGCGAAACAAACGGTCCGAGTTGGAAAAACTGGCCAAGCAATTGGGTAGCGGCGATAAGGGAGCTTTGTCCCTCAAGGAGCAAGAGGCATTGCGGCAGTACGCGGAAGCACGCGCCAAGCTAAGTCAGATTCAGGAAAAACTGAAGGTAATCCGATACGCCTTGGCCGACAATGCGCTCAAAATGACTGCGCTTAAGAATGGACGGTTGAAGCCGGCCTCGCCCGCCGATGTTGAAAATGCCGTCAATAGCGACACGGAATGCATCAAATTGCAACAAGCACTTGCAGCCCTCGACAACGAATATAGCCAGGCCATGGCAATGGTCAAGGAAAAGGGAAGCCTCGCCAAATCGGTTACGGATCGCTACCGCAAAGCGCGAAAATCCCTTGAAGACCAACTGACCACTCGCCGAAAGAAATTGTCCGAGCACCTCAAGAACGTGAAGGCGGGGGACACCGATTCGCTCGAAACCGAGGCCGAAGTGCTGCAGCAGCAACTGGCTCGGTTCACTCAAGAGGAGCAAGAAGCGGCGAATGAAGTCAAGGCGCAGAAGAAGCAGACCGATATGATCGGCAATTCCTCGATTGAAGTCGAGATGATGCGGGTGGAGATCAGCGAGTTGCAGAAGTCGTTCGATGCGGTTGCCGATGAACGCGAGCGCTTGCAGGTCGAACAGAATTCGCCGCAAGCCCGCATCAGCACTCAGTTGGCATCGCCTCCTTTGGCGCCCAACAAATCCTCGCGGCTGCAAAGCTCAATCATGGCCGGCCTGTTCGGATTCATGACGCCAGTCGGCCTGCTGCTGTGGTGGGATGTTCGCGCCGGCGGATCAATTCGCTTCACGATATTCCGCGGGGACTGGGGCTTCGTGTGATCGGCACCGTGCCCAATGTGTCCGCTTCGGCGCTATCTCGAACGAAGCTCAATTCACCGCGGCAGCGGAAGATGCAGATTTGTTTGGATCATTCGATCGACGGCATCGCGGCGAAGCTTTGCTTGCGACGCGATTCGCACAATGCCCGGGTCGTGCTGGTCTCCAGCGCCACTCACGGCGAAGGCAAGTCAACTCTATCCCTGCAGTTGGCCAAGCGATTGGCCCGGACCGGCGCGAGCACGTTGCTCGTCGATTTCGATCTGCGTAAACCGACGATGCACCACGTCTTTGACATGCCACGTGGCCCGGGATTGAGCGAGTTTCTGCGCGGCGAAAGCGAACTCGGCGAGATCGTCCGTCTGACCGATATCGACAGCTTGTCGGTGCTAACTGCCGGATCTCCGTTTGCCGATTCGTTGGGCACGCTCTCCAACGGCGTCACGCGTTCGCTTTTCCAGCGAGCTCGCGACCAATTCGAGTTCGTGGTCGTCGATGGCAGTCCCATTTTGCCCGTGGTCGATTCGTTATTGGCCAGCCAACATGTGGACTCCGTGGTCCTCTCGATCCGTCGCGATGTGAGCACGCTCAACCGAGTTCAGTCGGCCTGTGATCAACTCGCGCAATTTGGAGTCAACGAGGTGATGGCGGTCCTCACGGGAACCAAAGAAGACCTTTACTACTATGACGGCGATCATGAGCAGGCCGCGCTGGTCGCCGACGACAAACCCAAGCCGCGGTAGCCGTGGCGGCGTCGAAGTCGAAGCGCTCCTCCGCCCGGCGTTGGAATGGACTGATGTGACTGATCCGACGATGACTCGCTTTGAAGCATGATGGATGGACACATGATTTTGGTTGCGATTGTGAGCCTTGTGGCGGCCTCCCTGGCGGGTGCCGCTTTCACGGCCGCGATGATCCGGATCGCGCCTCGGATGGGGTTGGTGGATCGACCCGACCAGCGTCGAAAGCTGCATTCGGATTCGATGCCGCTAGGAGGCGGTGTGGCGGTGTTCATGGCCACCGTCGCCGTGCTTGGCGGACTTGTCCTCATGCCGGGTCCGTGGCGACTAAGCTTGAACGACGAGTGGTGGAACCTTGTCGGTTCGCTGGCCGCGTGCGGCTGGATCGTGGCTTTGGGATTGGTCAACGACCGCTTCAGCATCCGGGGGCGCCAGAAGCTTGCGGGGCAAATCGTGGCCGCGGCATTGTTAATGGCGTGTGGCGTGTTGATCCGCAGAATCAGCGTTTTCGGGTGGGTGATGGATCTCGGTCCGCTGATGATTCCGGTTACGCTGTTCTGGCTCGTGGGCGCGATGAATTCGTTGAATCTCCTGGATGGGATGGACGGAATGGCCACCGTGCTGGGGATCATCATAAGCCTGGCGATCTGCGCAGTTGGCGGTTATTAGCAACCACGCGGGCGTGGCGATCGCGGCGCTCATTTTCGCGGGAAGCCTGCTGGGGTTCCTACCGTTCAACCTAACCCCCGCGAGAATCTATTTGGGAGACGCCGGCAGCATGCTCATCGGCCTCATCGTGGGCGGGCTCTCCATCCGCGCATCGATCAAGGGTCCCGGCACCATGCTGTTGGCTGCGCCACTGGCACTGTTGACGATTCCCATTTTGGATTCAACGGCTGCAATTCTGCGGCGAAAGCTCGCCGGCCGGAGCATTTACGAAACGGATCGAGGGCATCTCCACCACCGGCTTTTGGAACGATTTGGCAACAAGGACATGGTGCTGGTCTGCGTGGCCAGTTGCGCCGGCTTGACTGGCGCCGCCGCGTTGATCGGCACGTTGCTAAAGAGCGACCTGATAGCTCTCGTGGCGGTGGCGGCCGTTGTGCTGATGCTCGTGACCACCGGGCTTTTTGGCCGGGGCGAATTTGGGCTGCTTGTCAAGCGGGCGTGGGAGATCGCGCTGTCGCATTTTCGGCCGATCGATCCGCGCAGTTCGACAAGCCCGCGAGACCACCGCTCGCTTTCAGGGCTCGCGGCAATGGGATGTGCTGTGGGCCACGCTCACCGAGTCGGCGGAAAAGATGCAGCTTACCAAGATCAATTTGGACTTGAACGTTCCCTCCATTGCGGAGAGCTACCACGCGAATTGGAGCAGCAATGGTCGAGATGAGCATGAAAACGAGTGGAAGTTGAAACTCCCGTTGGCGATTGCTGGACATGCCGCCGGATCCTTGACGGTCGCCGGGGAGCGCGACGACGACTCCGCTTGTCCGACCATCGAGTTGATCCTGGAAATGCTCGATTCGTTCGAACTACGCCTGAGAGATCTCGTCCGAGAAGAAGTTGTCGCAAAGGTCGGCGAGCCGCCGGGAGGTCGCTGGATCCAGCCGACTTTCGCCTTCCATGCACCCGAATTGAGCTGAAGTCGCGCTCGCCATGAGGAACTCGATATGACTTCGCGTAGCTGGTTCGCCGCGGTCGCTCTATTGGTGATTTACGGGGCCGCCCAAACGCTCAAGGGGCGCGGAATGCCAACTGAGCCAGCCCATCCTCAGCTCCTGCTCAAGGAAATGCCGAAGCTGATGGGGAATTGGACCGGCGAGGACGAAGCCCTCGATCCCGAGATCTTCAGGCACATCGGTGCGCAGGACGCGATCAATCGGTCCTACCACGACCGGCGTGGAAACATTATTGCCATGCATCGCGCCATGTTCGTCGAATATGGTGTGCAGGGCCATCCGCATTCGCCCGAAGAATGTTACCCAAGTGCTGGATACCATGTTGTCGAGACAAGGGACGTGTACTTGGATTCGGACAAGCAACATGCCCATCCGAGCCGCTTGCTCACGCTCGAAAAAGATGGTCAGCAAATCTACTGCCTGTTTTGGTACCAGATCGGCAGCTCGACGTTCTGCGACGGCATCGCGGAGCGTCCGTTGGTTCTCGGTCTTCGCGGGCAGAAGACCTGGCCGCCGCTGATCAAGGTGATGCTGCAAGCAAGTGCTGCTTCCCCCGAAAAAGCCGAGCATCAACTCAAGGATTTGGCGGAACCCATTTTCGCTTGGACCAAGGAATTCCACTAGATCGATCATGAATTACTTGAGTTTTTTCTACGGCGCATTTCGAGGGGCGTTCTTTGAGCGGCCGGTGAATGCCGGCGAACCAGCGACTCGGATTACCGAATAGAACAAGTCGGGGTTGGTGACGATCAACGAGACCGTTGCCAGCCCCGTTTTCTTCGTGGACCACCGGCACGAATCCAACGAAACCATTGTCAAGAAATGCCGCGGAAACCATGAAACCCTTTGTCGCCCTAGTTAATTCGTCACCACGAGCCTGCCGGTGAGAATCCTGCTGCTCAATCAGTGCTTCTATCCGGACGTTGTTTCGACGGCCCAACACTTGACCGATCTGGCCGTGGAACTTGCCGCGCAAGGGCACTCCGTAACCGTGTTGGCCAGCCGTCGCGGCTATGACGACCCGACGACGCGATACGCCCCGCGCGAAACGTGGAAAGGCATTTCGATCATCCGTATCCCAAGCCTGGGGCTCGGCAAACGCTCGAAATGGCGGCGAATCCTCGACATCGCCAGTTACTGGGTCAGTTGCATGGCGCGGCTAGCGATGCTTGGGCGTTTCGACGTCGTCGTGGCCCTGACTTCCCCGCCGCTGATTTCATCGCTGGGAGCGCTGTTCTCCCGATGGAAGGGAGCGAGGTTCGTCTGCTGGGTGATGGACTTGAATCCCGACGAAGCCGTTGCGGCCGGATGGCTGCGCGAGCGCTCGTTCGCCGCGCGAATCCTCGACCGCATGGTGCGATATAGCTTCAACCGAGCCGACCGCATCGTCGTTTTGGACCGGTTCATGAAAGAGCGTATCGCCGCCAAAGGCGTAGCCGAGGAAAAACTGGCCGTGATCCCGCCTTGGTCGCACGACGACGCTGTCCGCTTTGACGAAGCGGCCCGGCAGCGTTTTCGAGCTCGCCACAGACTGACCAATAAGTTCGTCGTCATGTATTCCGGCAATCACAGCCCGTGTCATCCCCTCGATACGCTTTTGGAAGCGGCCGGGCGGCTCGCCGCGCAGCCGAAGTTCATGTTTTGCTTCGTCGGCGGCGGCAAGGAATTCGTCAAGGTGCAAAAGTTCGCTGAATCGCGGCAACTGCAAAACATCCTTTGCCTCCCCTATCAACCACTCGACCAGCTTTCCGGCTCGCTGTCGGCCGCCGATCTGCATGTGATCGTGTTGGGCGAGCCGTTCGTCGGCATCGTTCATCCGTGCAAGGTCTACAACATCATGCGGATCGGTTCGCCCATGCTGGCGATCAGTCCGACTCCATCGCACCTGACAGACTTGCTCTCGCAAGACAATCTTGAAGGGCAAGGCACGGTCGTGCGACACGGCGACGTGGATGCCGTCGTCGAATGCGTGCAGGATTCCGCGGCGGCCGCACAGTGGAAGCGCCGGGGAGAATGCCTCCCAGCAGCCGCGGATTTTTCCCAGGCCGAATTGCTGCCGCGCCTCGTTGAATTGCTCGTGCCACAGGCAGGGAGCGGGGGGCACGGAGCAGGGAGACCGGAGCAGACGGCAGGGAGCGGGGAGCAGGCGGCGCCAAGCGATGAATTCGCGACGGAAGGACATTTACTCAACGTGCCACACAGTCTTGAGAGTTGATTCAATGGCCGATACGAAGAAAAACGACTTGATCGTCATCACCGGCGGCGGCGGGTTCATCGGTGGTTCGCTCGTGCGCTATTTCAAGGAAAAGGGTTTCACGCGAATCCGCACGGTCGATAAGAAGCCGCTGCCCGATTGGTATCAGGTCCACGAGGGCGTCGAGAATCTCAGCCTCGATGTCAGCGACGAGGCTAATTGCCATCGCGTCTGCGAAGGCGCCACCGAAGTCTATAATCTCGCGGCCGATATGGGCGGCATGGGCTTCATCGAACGATTCCGCGTCCAGTGCCTTCGCTCGATCCTAATCAACACCCACATGATCGAAGCCGCCTGGCGAGCCGGTTGCCAGCGATACTTTTATTCGTCGTCGGCCTGCGTCTACAACACTACCTTGCAAACCGATCCCAACTGCCGGGCATTGAAGGAAACCGACGCCTATCCGGCCATGTCGGAACGCGGCTACGGCTGGGAAAAGCTCCTCTCGGAGATGTTCTGCCAAGAGTATTGGGCCGAACGGGGCATGAAGACGTTCATCGCACGCTTTCATAATGTGTACGGCCCGGACGGCACGTGGGACGGCGGCCGCGAAAAAGCCCCCGCCGCCATCTGCCGCAAAGTGATCGACGCGAAGCAGTCGGGCAAGCACGAGATCGAAATCTGGGGCGACGGCAAGCAATCCCGCAGCTTCATGTATATCGACGACTGCCTCTCCGGCATCGACCGGATCACGCATTGCGAAGAGCTAATCGCCACGCCGATCAACCTCGGCTCGAGCGAATTAATCACCGTCAACATGCTCGTCTCGATCGCCGAAGAAATCGCCGGCGTGAAATTGCAGCGGAAATACAAGCTCGACGCTCCCAAGGGCGTGGCCGGCCGCAACAGCGACAACACGATGATCAAGAAAATCCTCGACTGGGAGCCCACGACGCCTTTCCGCGTCGGCCTGGCCAAAACCTACGCCTGGATCGAGCAACAATACGCCGACCGCAAAGCCGGCAAACGAACCGTCCGCGACACGATCTGACGCGTCGTGTCCAGACCTCCGACCTCCGACTTCGTTTCCCTGCTCCGTGCCCCCTGCGCCGCGTTTGCCGATCATTCCGCCCCCATTCAGGACAATTCAACCCATTTCTTCCGGTCCGCGCGGAACGAACGGCAGCCTGCAAGTTAAACTAATGTCTCGCCGTCTTTGTAGCCAATCGGCAGTCAATTCGCGCGGAGCAACAGGAATCGGACGATCCCGACGGGAACGGAGTGCGCGCGTCCTCCCCGCGGCCTGCTCCCTGCTCTAAATGTCTACTGACCTAAACCAACTACCGCCGCCCCCGGTTGCAGACGCCCAGTCCAACGGCAGCGCCGCGCGAGTTTCCGCCGCTGGCTCCCCGCTCCCCGCTCCCTGCTGCCAGCCCCCCGCCCCCGTCTCTCCGACCTCCGACCTCCCCACTCCCCGCTCCCCGCTCCCCGCTCCCTGCTCCCAGCCCCCCCTCATCCTCGAGCCCGGCCGGGCCGAGCGCCAATACTGGCGAGACCTGTGGCGCTACCGCGAACTGTTCTACGTCCTCGCCGCCCGCGACGTTTCGGTCCGCTACAAGCAAACCGTCATCGGCGTCGCCTGGGCCGTGCTCCAGCCGCTGCTGACAATGGTGATCATGACCGTGATCTTCGGCAAAGTGGCGAAGCTCCCTTCCGAAGGGACCGCTCCGTACGCCTTGATGGTCTTCGCCGCGATGCTCCCTTGGCAGTTTTTTTCGATGTCGCTTTCGTCGTCCAGCCAAAGCGTCGTGGCCAATGCCAACCTGATTTCGAAAGTTTATTTCCCGCGGATGATTATCCCGGCCAGTTCGGTGCTCACTTGCTTCGTCGATTTCCTGATCTCGTTCAGCATCCTCGTCGGGATGATGACCTGGTATCAATATTGGCCCGACTGGCGAATCCTCACGCTACCGGTCTTCATCATGCTGGCCTTCCTGGCAGCGATGGGCCCCGGTCTATGGATCACCGCGCTGAATGTCAAATACCGCGATTTTCGCTTCGTTATCCCGTTCATGGTGCAATTCGGGCTGTACCTTTCGCCGGTGGCCTACAGCAGCAGCGTCATCCGCGAGCGCTTCGGCGACACGGCCTTCACGATCTATTCGCTGAACCCCATGGTGGCCGTGATCGACGGCTTCCGCTGGGCAATCCTCCGCGGCGAAGTAGCCATCTACTGGCCCGGCTGCGCCCTATCAACGGCGACGATCTTCCTGTTCCTGTGGATCGGCATTCGGTATTTTCGCAAAACGGAAAAAGCGTTTGCGGACGTGATATAGCAGGGAGCGGAGATCGGACATCGGACATCGGAACGCTGACCTCCGGCCTCTGACCTCCGACCTCCGACCTCCGACTGCCGACTGCCGCCCTCCGTTCCGCACATGCGAATCAACTCGGCGAAAGACTTGGACGTTTACAAGCGTGGATACGAGCTTGCCATGCGTGTTTTTGAGTTGAGCAAGAAATTCCCGGTCGAAGAGAAATACGCGCTGACCAGTCAAATCCGGCGATCTTCTCGTTCGATTTGCTTGAACTTGCGCGAAGCTTGGGCGAAGCGCCGATACGAGGCCCATTTCATCAGCAAACTGACCGATTGCGACGGTGAAAACAGCGAGACGGATTCGTCTTTGGATTTCGCCAAAGGCTGCGGATATATCACAAGCCAGCGGCACGTCGAGCTGTCGTCGCTGTGCCAATTGGCAAAATGCTGGGCAGCATGTTCAAGAACCCAGGACCGTTTCTTAAGTAAAGAACAGTGATCGGAGGTCAGAGATCCGACTTCCGACCTCCGACCTCCGACTTCCACCCTCCCATGCCCCCGATCATCTCCGTCGAAAACCTGAGTAAGAAATACACGATCCGCCACCAATCCGGCAGTGGCCCTGGCTACCGCCGCCTAAGCGAGGAACTGGCGTCCGCAATTGCCCGCCCCTTCCGACGCCGGAAAACGGAAGTCGGAGGTCAGAGGTCAGCGATCGGAAATCCGACTTCCGACCTCCGACATCCGACCTCCGACCTCCGCCCTCCGCCCTCCGCTCCCGCCTCCGAGTCCTTCTGGGCTCTCCGCGACATCTCCTTCGACGTCCAGCAAGGCGAAGTCCTCGGCATCATCGGTCGCAACGGCGCCGGCAAGAGCACGCTTCTAAAAATCCTCAGCCGCATCACCGAACCAACCAAAGGCCGCGTCACCCTGAGAGGCCGCGTGGCCAGCCTCCTGGAAGTCGGCACCGGCTTTCACTCGGAACTAACCGGCCGCGAAAACGTCTTCCTAAACGGCGCCATCCTCGGAATGTCTCGCGCAGAGATTCGGCGGAGGTTTGACGAGATCGTGGCCTTTGCGGAAGTCGAAAAGTTTCTCGATACTCCTGTGAAGCACTACAGCAGTGGAATGTATGTGCGTTTGGCATTTGCCGTTGCAGCACATCTGGAGCCAGAGATTCTCATCGTGGATGAAGTGTTAGCCGTCGGCGATTCTCAGTTTCAAAAACGGTGCCTTGGAAGAATGGAAAAAGTTGCCAAAGATGGACGGACCGTAATTTTTGTCAGCCATAATATGTCGGCCGTGCGGCAGTTGACCCAACAAGCGGTGCTTCTTGACGCTGGCAAGCTAATAAAACTTGGGGCGTCTGCCGAAATTGTCGAGGTATATATTTCCGCGGACAATCCGGAAACATCAGGCATATATGAATTACGGCATGTTCAGCGATGCTTTCCGGAGCTGTCTCGCCAAGTTGAATTTCACCGAGTGCGAATCGTGAATCCTTCGGCGATCGTGCCGGCTGACAGTCCGCTGGAAATCGAAATTGACGCTTTCGCCAACGCTACAACGCCAAGACTGCGATTTAGCATGACAGTTTTGTCGTCCGACGAAGTGCCTGTCGGCAATGTGTTCGGGCTGGACGACCAATCGATGGAGGGGGGCACGGCCGCCAAGTTTCAATTCAAGCTTGACGACCATCGCCTTGCCCCCGGGATCTACCATTGCTCCATAGCGGTCGGTAAGGGAGACAATCTTAAGGGCTTCGTTGATTTCGATATCGTTCAAAATGTGTTGCGTTTCGAGGTTATGCCACCTCGGTCGCGTGAAGGGATGCTTGGATCGTGGTCTTCCAGCTGGGGCCGGATTCGTTTCGACACGCCCACTGTGACCAAGTTGGTATAGAAAACACGGAGAAGTGTCTCATCTTTCAAGTGGCGCCAACCGTTTTGAGGTCTGCGGGTCGAGACAAACGTACGGGCACCTCACTGGCATGTTTCGACGTTTTCGATACCGTCTTGACCCGCTACGTCGGTAGTCCCGAGGCGGTGTTTCTTCTGCTCGGTCGACGGCTAGACGCACGCCGATCGGGGGCGCTACATTCAGCGGAGGCATTTGCTCACGCGAGAACACAGGCTGAGAAGGTTGCCTTTGCAAACAAAGGCCATGCCTCGACTCTTGAGGATATCTACCGCGAGTTGACGACTGCGACAGGTTGGTCGGCCCGTGAAGAACAGGAGATCATGCAGGCTGAGCTTGATATCTCAGAGGAAGTAATTCGTGTTTCACCCTTGGCTCATGCAGCGGTTGAAGCGGCCCGTGAGGCCGGTGATCGAGTCATTTTTATTTCCGACATGTACCTTCCGTCTGAGTGGCTCAAGCATCAACTGACACGTCACGGACTATTTGAGCCGGGTGACCGATGCTATGTATCCTGCGAGTATGGAAGGGGCAAACGGGACGGACTACTTTTTGCAGAAGTCGCACGGGCTGAGGGCGTTGACCCGTGTTGCTTAGGGCATTTGGGCAACGATATCGAATCGGATGTGGGCGGAGGCAAGGGGGCCGGTGTCGTCGCAAGGCATTTCCCGGAAGGAAACCTGAACCGATACGAGGTCGCCTTGGATCAGGCGAAGTTTTCCAGCGAGGGATTGTCGTCGGCATTCGCAGGAGCCTCTCGCCTCGCTCGGCTGAGTTTGCCCACGACAGACTTACGTGAAGTCGGGATCCGAGACGTTGCCGCGTCAGTGGCGGCGCCAGTGCTTGCTGGCTTCGTTGTGTGGGTGCTGCGGCGATCCGTGCAGCTTGGATTGAAGCGCCTTTACTTCATCTCACGGGACGGCCAAGTACTTCTCGAAATCGCTCGTCGATTATCCCGCTGGTTCCCAGGAGCGCCAGAACTCCGTTACCTCTATGGAAGCCGACAGGCATGGAATCTTGCGGCGGCCTGCGAAGATTCAGATGCGATCAATAGTTGGATTTGGGACCGATCTGATGGTTTGTCTGTCCGCGTGTTACTGGCCAGGCTCGGTCTTACACCGCAAGGATTGTCGGCGCACTTGTCTGCGATCGGCCTGAATAATTGGCACCAGGATCGCGCCATGTCGGATACGGAGTTGCAAAAAATGCGAAAACTACTGTCCGTTCCGGAAGTGGCAGCTACCGTGACGGCCAACTCGAAGATCGCGAAATCCACCTTGGTTTCTTATTTCGCTCAAGAAGGACTCTTGTCCGGAGCCGATTCGGGTATTGTGGACCTGGGATGGGCCGGTAGCATGCACGAAGCTATTGCAGGAATTCTCTCGTCGGTTGGCGCGTCTGTCCCAATCGGGTTCTTTTTTGGGTTGACCGAGAAAAGTGGCACCGCTCGCCGGGAAAGTTACGCTTTCAATAGTGGTGCCGGAACAGGCGACGCGAGATTCCGTTTGTTCGTTCCGCTATTGGAAGCGTTTTGCGCTGCCGATCATGGCACTGTGGTACGTTTCGAATCGGGCAGTGAGACCAACTCCGTGCATCCCGTTCTAAAAACGCCAAGCAACGATGCTGTATTGGAATGGGGTCTCCCACTGTACAGTGCCACAATTGAATCATTCGCCGAACATTTGGAGTTGGATCCGGAATTGGTCAATCCGGCTGGCGACCTTCGACCGGTATCGCACGATCTGCTATCAACCTTTTGGTGCAGTCCGTCTCGAATCGAAGCCGAAGCTTGGGGCGATTTCCCTTGGGAAGACGGTTTGGGTGTCGAAAGCCGCATCAGCCCATTTGCGACTTCCTATCGATGGACGAATGTGTTTGCAGCTTTAATTGCGGGACGGATTCGATCTCCGCATCGCGTGCAATGGCCTGCGGGAACAATCGCGCGCTCGAACCGTTTAGTCCGGACAATCGTATTGCGCGGCAAGCGTTCGACCCCAATTGGCGATTCGACGCCGATGGCGGCGACTTCGGAGCTTCCTGGCACGGAAATGCCCGGTTGAAAACAAATCCAAGCGCTAGTCGAGGTTTGTCCTCCAGTTCCTGCTCAGACCGTCCATGACTCAATCACGTGTAAGAGTTTTCTCGTGGTGAATATCGTGATGTTGCGAAAGCCGTTGACCGCAGCCGCCACGATTCTATTTAGTGCCTATCCGAAAACCCCCGCTGTCCGCAACGCAACGATAGCGAACTGAAGATGCAAGAAGCCGACGTAATTTGCGACTTTCTTCTCCCGCCGTATCAGCAGTCGTCGCGCCCGGTTAATTCTACAGCATCAGTTTCTGGTCTTTTCGCAACAGGCGATTGTGGAATAAGTTAGTTCTTACGACGTGCTGGTCAGTGCGTAATTGATTGTTTTTCGTCATCCACGCTTGCTCACGGAGGAGAAAGCATGTGGCGGAACATCGTACGCGCCGCCGGCAGGAAATTGCCGCAGTTTATGAAACGATTTGCAGATTGCTTCGCCAGGTCTGCGTCGAGGGGCCATGCCTCGACGTATGTAGCCGGCTTGCTGCAAGCTGAGGGACGCAAGAGTGCCGAACCGATCGCGCTGCAATTTTCGCCGCGGTCGGCCGAGGCAACTGTGGGAACCAAAGAGGTGCTCGCCTTGCAACGTTTTCTCACCGATTCGCCCTGGGATGCTCAGGATGTGCAGTGGCAAATCCAAGCGATCGCGGCTGAGGAGTTGCTCCCCTCCGCAACCGGAACGCCGCTGGGTGTGGTGGGCGTCATCGACGAATCGAGTTTTGAAAAAAGCGGCCCGCACAGCGTGGGCGCAAGCGCGCAATACTGCGGCCATCTGGGCAAGACCGACAACTGTCAGGTCGGTGTGTTTCTGGTGGCTACCGTGCCGGCCGGTGAAGCGCTGTTGGATCATCAACTCTATTTGCCCAAGGAGTGGATCAAGGATCGCGGAGGGCGCAAGAAGACTCGTGTTCCCAAGCAGATTCAATTCCAAACCAAACCGCAACTGGCGGCCGAATTGATCCGCCGCACCGTTGCCAACGGACACGTGAGTTTCGATTGGATCGTGGCGGATGACCATTATGGGGAGAACGGCGGTTTTCTCGACGCTTTGGAGTCGGACGGCCAGCGTTACATGGTCGAGACACCGGTGACCACGACCTTCTGGCTCGTCGATCCGGCTACACAAATTCCCACGGACGCCAGAGCGGGGCGGCCGCATTCGCAGCCCTCGCGCGAACATGTGCATTCGGCGACGAAGTGATCGCCACGTTGTCGCCGGCGGCCTGGCAACCGATCAAGCTGCGCGAGGGAGCCAAGGGACCGTTGGTTTTTGAATACGCGTGTCTGCGAGTCTGGGCGGTCCGTCACCGTCGCCCCGGACCTCAGATATGGCTGGTGCTGCAACGTTCGCCCGACAACCCGGAAGAAATCAAAGTCTGGGTCTCCAATGCCGACGAAGCAACGCCGCTGGAAGTCCTGGCCCAAGCCGGGGCGACACGATTCCGAGTGGAGTTGTTCTTCGAGGAGGCCAAGGGGGAACTGGGCATGGGCCACTACGAAGCCCGGGCGTGGACCAGTTGGCACCATCACATGGCCTTGGTTGGCATGGCTCATTTGTTTGCGACCTTGGTGCGCCAGGAATGCCAAGCTGAAAAAAGCGAACTCACCCTCCGCCAATCGTTCAACCTCATTCGGGCCGCTATCACGCGCCCTCCGCAAACTTATGACGAATCCATCCACCTCGCGGAGTATCACATCGCTCGCAACGCCACTGCTACGCGATCTCATCGCAAGACGTGGATACAAAAGCACAAACGAATCGTCAACAAACTGATGCTGTAGAATTAACAGCCTGTTGAAAATGTCCTCTTGACGGTTGCGGTATACTACCGGCCGAGGTTCGCTCACTCACCGCAGGGACGCACACGCATGGCACTCGGTAAACGCAAGACGCGAACAGCAGGCGGCTTGGGTGGCCACGACGGAATTGCCCAAGTCGCCGGGCCATCCGTTTTACAAGAAGCTGAACGAGCTGCTGGCCGAGGCCGGCTTCGACGAGTGGCTGGAAACGCTCTGTGCTCCGTACTACGCCGGCCAAGATGGGCCGCGAGTCGATCCCGCCGGGCGTGTACTTCCGCATGATTCTGGTCGGCTACTTCGAGGGCATCAGTTCGCAGCGAGGCATCGCCTGGCGGTGCAGCGACAGCCGTTCGCTGGCCGAATTCCTGGGCGTGCCGGTGCACGAAGGAGACGCCCGACCATTCCAGCTTGTCGCGGATTCACGGCCGGCTGCCGCTGGAAGTGCACGAGGCGATGTTCGTGTTCGTGCTGAAGCTGGCGGCCGAGAAGAAGCTGCTGGCGGGCAAGACGGTGGCGGTCGATTCGACGATGCTGGAAGCCGACGCGGCCATGAAGAGCATCGTCCGCCGCGCCACGGGCGAGGATTGGAAGACGTATCTGCGCGGCCTGGCGGCCGAGGCGGGCCTGGAAAATCCGACCGACGAAGAACTGCGGCGCTTCGACAAAAACCGCAAAGACAAGAAGGTCTCGAACGACGAGTGGGAGTCGCCGAACGATCCGGAAAGCCGGATTGCCCGCATGAAAGACGGCACGACGCACGCGGCGTACAAGGCCGAGCACGTGGTCGATCTGGAGACCGACCTGGTGTTGTCGGCCGTGATCTACCCGGCCAATCGGGCCGACACCGAGACGTTGGCCGAGAGCGTGGTGCAGGCGCAGATTGAACGTGATCGAGGCGGAAAGTCCGGCGAACATCGAAGAGGCGGTGGCCGACAAGGGTTATCATGCGGCCGAGACGTTGGCGGTGGTGAACGAGACGTTGGGCATTCGCACCTACATTCCCGAACCGAAGCGGAAGACGCCCTGGAAGTGGAGCGAACGATCGGCGGCCGAACGTCGCGCGGTGACCGGCAATCATCGGCGCGTGCGCGGCGAGCGGAGCAAGAAACTACAACGACGACGGAGTGAGTTGACCGAACGAACGTTCGCTCATGTGTGCGAGACGGGCGGAGCGAGACGTTGTTGGCTGCACGGGATGTTAAAAGTCTCGAAACGTTATCTGTTGCAGGTCGCGGCGCGCAACCTCGGGCTGATCATGCGCAAGCTGTTCGGCATGGGCACGCCGAGGGGCTTGCAGAAGGGAGGCGGACCTGCCTCGCTTGCGTATCTTCTCGTATTCGTGGTGCGGTGTGCTTGTAAACACGTATTGGCTCGCACCAACTTCCGGCGGTGCGCCCCCAGTCCCTCACGGTGTCCAAGAACGATTGCTCGCGCTGGCCACTTGAAATCACCACTTTTTCAACAGGCTGCTAAGCCAGGAGAGGGTGCGCTCAACTTTCCAACGGCGCGCCTTGTGGCGACGGCGTTTCGGCTTTGCCGTTTCTGTGCCTTTGAGTGGGAGATGGGGGATGTAGTCGCGGCGGAGAGCCGCTTGTTCGCAGGGCTTGCCGACATAGCCTTTGTCGAGGCAGAGATGCTGGGGCTTGTTTCGCGTGGGTTTCGGGCGATGGACCGGGATGTCGTCGAGCGTGGCGGCCAAAAGTTTCTGGTCATGCACATTCGCGCCGTCCACCGCCGCACCGATCGGCACGCCCCGACCGTCGATCAACACAGAACGCTTGACGCCGAGTTTGCCACGATCGGTCGGGTTTTTCCCGGTTTTTTTCCCCACCCAGCGGCGATTTGTTCATCGCCCCGTCCAGGCTCTGCCACTTCCAGTCGATTCCCTTCAGGTCGTCGTATTCTTCCAACGCGAGACGCCACAGCTCCTCAAACACGCCGAGCTTCACCCATTCCTGAAAGTAGGCGTGGATTGCGCTGCCAGAGCCGAACTGCTTGGGCATCGCCTTCCACTGACAGCCGGTTCGCAGAACATACAAAATCCCATTCACCACTTTCCGCAGATTTAACCGGGGACGTCCGCCTTTGGGGCTCCGTTTGTAAATTGGTAAAAGCAGATCAATGCATTCCCAGAGGGCATCGGGAATTTGGTGAAACTGTGAGGCAGAAACCGTGGCCATTGGCACACCTCCATGCGAAATGAGGAAAACTGCCTCCTCAAATTGCAATTCGCGTGCCAGTAGTCGTTTGTACAGTAATCGGATAGGCTCTTATACAGCGAATCTGAGATCTCAGTCAAAAGGTCGAGAACGCTAACTCAAGCTTGAACAATCGAAGCATTTGGTAGTTAGGCCATGAAAGTATCCGTCATCATCTGCACATGGAACCGCGCCAATCTGCTCGAACGGACATTGGCGGAGATGCGGAAATTGCGGCTTCCGGATGGCGTCGAGTGGGAGCTATTAGTGGTTGACAACAACTCGACCGACTCCACCGCCGCAGTAATCGTCAAACATGCGCAACATTTACCGATCCGTCCGATTTTCGAGGCGCGACAGGGAAAATCGCATGCGTGTAATACCGCGGTTGCGGCGGTGCGCGGTGAATTGCTCCTTTGGACGGATGACGACGTAATTGTCGATACTGAATGGCTTGGTGCCTACGCGAGCGCCTCCGAACGCTGGCCCCGCGCAGTCTGCTTTGGCGGACCGGTGACACCCTGGTACGAATGTTCGCCGCCGGCATGGATCGAACGAAATCGCGGGCTCCTCCAGGGAATGCTTGCGGTGCGGGATTATGGTCCGGAGGAACGACTGTTCTCGGCAGAGGAGGCGCCGTTCGGCGCGAACATGGCGTTTCGCCGTCAGGTATTCGACGAGTTGCAATTTGACCCCCGCTTGGGCCCGAACAAGGACACGGGATTGATCGGCGAGGAGACGACGTTGCTGGCGGCCTTGCGCGAACGGGGCTGCGAGGGAGTCGCCGTTCCGGCGGCGAAGGTTCGCCATTTCATCACCGCGGCGCGGATGACACCCGCGTACCTTTGGCGATGGGCGTACGGTTGGGGCAGAACTACCGTTAGAATGGACCGGCGAGACGGAGCTACCGCCCCTGCCCTGCCTCTATGGCGATTATGCGCCAATTGTTGGCGGCATCGTATGAGGTATTGCAGCCGGTCCCTGTTCCGCAGCGATTGGGTTCCGCCATACTACCATTACGCGGCCACAACCGGGATTATCGCGGAGTGGACCGGTGGCACTGCCGCCGACTGAAAACGCCCGGCTTCTTCTCTTTTCAAACGGGAGTGCGGGTGCGCATATTGCTTTCGGCGCTGAGTTGCAATCCGAATCATGGCAGCGAGGCGCTGGTGGGCTACAAGTATGCCGAATGCTTGAGCCGGCAGCACGACGTCACGTTGATGGCTTCGCCGCCGGTCGAGGCGCCGGATGCGCGGAATTGCATTCGGTCAACGCTGGGCCGTGCAATTTCAACGACGTGGAGGCTACCGCTTTGATGCGATTCGAGTTGCGGCAATTGCCGATGGCCTGGCGGCTAAATCGGCGGCAGCGGTTTGATGTGATCCATCGCGTGACTCCCTCGGCGATTCAGAATGCGACGTTTCTCCCGAAGCTCAATGTGCCATTTGTGATCGGCCCGCTGCTTGCCTCCGACGTGCCGCCGCAGAGTTTTGAGCCCTATTTGCGTCGCGCGGTCGGCCGGCCGACTCGCCGCAAGTTTCACCCTTCCCGCATTGCCGCGGGATTGTCGAGCCGCGTGCTCGGCGCCGTCGCCCGGTCGCACTTTCATTTACGACGCGCAACGAGAATCCTAGCGGGCACCCGGATTGCGATGGAACATGTCCCGCGCGAATACCGCGACCGATGCGAATTGATCACCTACGCGGGCGTGGAACACGACGTTTTCGTGCCGCCCCCGGCGCGGCCCACCGATCGGCCCCTGGAGCTCCTGTGGGTCGGACGCTTGGTGCAATACAAAGGCATCGAATTGCTGCTACGCTCCGTGGCGATCGCCGCCAAGAAATGCGATCTGCGGCTCCGAGTGATCGGCGACGGCGATGAACCCTACGTCGGCTTCCTGCGGCAACTTGTGTCTGAGCTGAAAATGGATGACAAAGTTGAATTCTTGAAATCAGTGCCACGGAAAGACTTGCCGGCGAGTTACCAAAATGCCGACGTATACTGCTTTCCAACGATCTGCGACACGTACGGAATCGCCCTTTTGGAAGCCATGAGTTGCGGCTGCGCGGTGGTGGTCAGTGACGTGGCCGGCCCGCATGAAATCGTCGCCGAAGGCACCGGCGTCAAAGTGCCGATGCGCGACCCTGAGCAATTCATCAACGACTACGCCGAGGCGATCGTCGAATTGGCAGCCAGCCCGAGGACGCGCGGCAATTTGGGCTGCGCCGCCCGCCGCCACATCGTGGAAAACAACGACTGGCAGCAAATATGCGTGCGGTTGCTGAAAACCTACGACCATTTGTGATGGCACCGGCAAGCCGCCGGAGGAGCCGCCCAATGAGCGCATTGAAATCGAGGATAAGAGCGATTCTCGAACGAATGTTACGTAGGACCAACCATTCCTTGGTGCGAGGACTGTTTGGCTACGACGCGTTCGCCGACATTGAACTGATGCTGCGCGGAAGGCAGTCGCCCGTGTTATTCGACATTGGTGCCAACATTGGGCAAACGGCGGCGGAATTTGCGAGCCGATGGCCGAACAGCCAAATTTACGCGTTTGAGCCGATTGATGAGTGCTTTCGGAGCTTGCGAAGTGCCACGGCACGCTTTCCAAATGTGAGTTGCGAGCGATGCGCCTAAGCGACGAAATCGGCACCGCCAAGTTTTATGTCACCCGAGCGCGCGAGGGCAGTTCGCTGTTTTCATTAGCCGGTACGCCAGCAGGTCAAAGTCGATTGCCGTGGACGTCCCCAGATTTCGAGATCGATGTTCCTGTATCGAGGCTCGACCGGTTCTGCACGGATCGCCCATCACCCGCATTGATCTGTTGAAATTGGATGTGCAGGGGGCGGAACGAAAAGTAATGGATGGGGCAGGCGACCTCCTCCAACCATCAAAAGTATGCTTGGTTTATTGCGAAGTTCTCTTCACGGAGTATTATGAGGGGCAGGCGTGTTTTCATGAGATTTACGAACAATTGCGAAACAAAGGGTACCGACTAGTCGGACTCTATACATTAAACCGGGACGAGAGTCGCCACTTGACTTGGTGCGATGCGCTGTTCGCATGACGTCCCAGATGAGCCTTGGCTCTTTGCGTCATGATTCTGTGGAAGTCCGACATTCTCTCAACCGAGCAACCGGCGCTCAATAGTGGCCCTCTGCAATCGTCAGTACGCAAATTAGCTGGAAACCGAATCGCGGTAACAAGTGGCTGAACTGCGGACAACCTGTGTCGTTACCTGCCACAATTACGCGGCATTCGTCAGGCAATCGGTGGAGAGTGCACTTTCGCAATCTAATCGATTCGACGAGATCATCGTGGTTGATGATGCCTCGTCCGATAACTCTGCGGCTATCGTTTCCGAGCTATGTGAACGAGACACAACGCTAAAGCTCGTTCAACATGAGACGAATGCGGGACAGCTTGCCGCATTTGAAACCGCAATCATGAGATCGACTGGCGATATTCTCTTCTTTCTGGACGCAGACGATGTTTACTCGACGGGCTACGTTGCAACAGCACTTGATGTCTACCGTAAGTTTCCGCGGTGCGATTTTCTCTTTTCTCGGAACGTGCAATTCTCTAACGAAATGCCTTTTTCGGATATCTCCGCTCTGCCGGCCGACGGAATTCTCCCACTGGTAGCCGACATGGGACTGACGCTTGTCCGTACGTTAGAGAGAAGGATCTTCATCGGAGCCCCCACTTCCTGCATTTCAATGCGCCATTGGTTGGCAAAACGCCTGTTTCCGTTGCCTCTACACGAAGACTGGCGTACTCGCGCAGACGACTGCCTCGTTTTCGGAGCCTCACTTGCGGGCGCGCGGAAATTTCAAATCGAAGCTCCGTTGGTCGCCTATCGAATTCACGGACTCAACGCCTTTGCCCAAAACCCGAAAATAGCCGACCCGGGCAAGTTGTTCTTACGGCAGCTTGCCCTGGCCCGCCTCTTTCGTCTGTTAAGGCAGCGATTCTCGCTTGACAGAGATGTCAATGCGCTCGCACATTTGGAATTCAAAACAATACCTGATCCGAGCCTTGCACTGTTGTGTGAATACGTTGGCTACGTTTTGAAGAACGGCGCCAAAGACGCAGGACGACTCCGTGCGATCGCGCTAATGGTCAAGTGGTACTTGAAATCGAAAAATACCGGTGGCTCGTGAATGGCCACAAGCCAACGGTTGCGCACGGTTATTACAGGTGAGTGTGGGGTTTACGTCAGGAGCGAAAACGTGCCGTTTGGGGTTTAAATCCGATGACCATTAGCTCGTCAAGATTACCTACTGAACAGATGCCACAAGAATGCCGTATGTGGTCGCTGTCGCGCCCGATGATCGGCGTTAGAAACGCGGTTTGGGCTCTTTGGAGCGCGTGGGATCGCATTTTTCCAATCCAACGTGGCAAATACCGGTTTGCCGCGATCTTGCGATCGGTTGTCGGGCTTCCGGTCCGCCGTGTAAGCGGGGTTCGAATCGAGTTGTTCCCCCCTTCTTCGGCGGATACTTGGTTATCGACCCAAATGGACAGTGATACGTGCATCCATGTAGCGATGGCGGAATTCCTCCGTCCCAAGAGCGTCTTCATCGACATCGGCGCGAACATTGGGATGTTTTCCGTTTTAGCGGCAACGAAATACCGCGCGGAAGTCTACGCGTTTGAACCGTCACGACGAGAGCTAGTGCGCTCGCGCGGAACGCCGCGATTAACGATGTCAAAATAGTGGTATTTCCTGTCGCGCTCGGGAGTTCGGAACATAAGGGTTCACTCTGCCTGGAAAACTCGGGCAACCACATGATGAACAGGATGTGCGTCAATGGAAACGCGCGGGGGAGCTGCCTTAGAATGTCAGATCATGAAGCTGGACACGATTCTGAAGCCGGAGGTTTTGTGTCGCACCGATCTTGTAAAGATCGATGTTGAGGGCTTCGAGATGGAAGTGCTGCTTGGGATGGAAGAGGCGCTGAAGCACATGCGCCACGCGACGATTGTGGTCGAAATAACGCCGCGCTGGCTAGAAGAAAACGGGGCAAGCGCCTTTGGCCTTTACGAGTTTCTTACGTCCCGCGGCTGGCGCGCCCGCGGAGGAATCCGCGACGAAATGCAGTGGGATGAGATATTCGTGCCACCTTTACCCCGTTAATATGTTGCGGTGTACGGCAGCCATATCGGTAAAATGTTCTGCCTGTTAACGGCAAACTCGGACATTTTGTCACCTGGCTTGCGATGGGTGTGCATTCTCAACGCCGATAAACACGCGTCGCTGGGCTGATTAGCTGTCGCGTGGCGAAATATCGAGCTATGGCAAGTGCATTTCTGACCAGCGCTATTCAAACAGTGGATTCGGACTACAACTCGCGGTCCTTCAACGCGCTGAAGGATTTATCGCGATTGATCCGGGCGGCGCAAAGTTGTGCGTTCGGGGAACATAGGATCGTAAACGACGCGAGCGAAGCCGACTTAGTTATCTTCGTGTCATCGGCGACACCATACTTTGAAGACATTAGGCGAAACGCGGTGCTGCAAGCTTTTCGCGACAAATGTTTCGTCTTTGAATCGGACGATAAAGTGATCCCGTTTCTTCCAGGCGTTTACGCCAGTATCGAGAAGCGATGGCATTCGCCTGGTTGGACACGATCGGGGTTTTACCTAAATGTAATGGATAACCCGTCGATCGATTTCAGGGAGCCCCTCGGTAAAGGATCCTTTTTGTTTTCATTTGTTGGCTCGACAAAGACTGCCGTCGTCCGGCAGCGCATCATGGAGCTTCGGCATTCGAATTGCCATCTCGCCGATATGCACAATATCGGCGCGGTATTCAACCATCAAATGCCGGACCGCGTGCGGCTGTACACCGACGTCATGGAAAAGAGCAAGTTCATCTTGTGCCCACGTGGTGTTGGGACATCCAGTTGGCGTCTGTTCGAAACGATGAAGATGGGCGCGTGCCGGTGATCATTTCAGACCAGTGGGTGCCTCCTACTGGGCCCGATTGGGCGGCCTTCAGCATTCGTGTTCCGGAAAACGACGTGGCAAGCATACCGCCGAGGCTAGAGGAGCGCGAGCACGACGCGGAACGGATGGGGGCGATCGCGCGGGAGCAGTGGGAGCAGTGGTTTTCCGAAGAGGTGTGCTTCCACCGCATCGTAAGTTGGTGCAATGACATCAAAGCCAGCCGCCGCCTTCCGATCGGCGTGCTCCGGTGGATGCCGTATGCTCAACTACTGCGGCCGGTCCATTTACGACGCTGGGCGGGACCACGAGCAAGAAGGCTATTTCCGCGCAAGAACAAAAGCGAGCGATTGAATTGAACATCCTCGGAATCGGCTATAGTCTGCACGAGTCGTCGGCTTGTTTGCTGCGCGACGGGGAGCTTGTTTTTGCTTGCGCCGAGGAGCGGATCACTCGGAAGAAGCAGGATTCGTCGTTTCCGGTACAGGCCATCCAGGCGGCGTTGGATTTTGCCGGTATGACGCCGGCGGATATCGACCATGTGGCGATCGGTTGGCCGCGGCCGTCGGCCACGCATCGGCATAATCTCCGGCTCCTGCTGACGGGCAAATGGCCCTGGTCGCGGCAACGGTGGGAAAAAATGCTGGTCGGGATCGTCAAAGACGCGCGGCACCGCGGCGGGGAATTGGACTATCGGCGGGCGTTCGGCAAACCGAAGAACCGCATCCATTTCGTCAATCACCATCTGGCTCATGCGCTCAGCGCGTATCTCATGTCGGACTTCGACGAATCGGCAATTCTCGTCATCGACGGGCGAGGCTCGGCGGAGGCCACGACGCTATGGCAGGCCAAGGGGAGCGAGGTGCGGCTGCTCGAACGGTACTTGTATCCGAATTCGTTGGGCGTGTTTTATGCCGGGATGACCGAAATGCTCGGTTTTCAGCCGCTTTCCGACGAATGGAAAGTGATGGGCCTCGCGGCTTACGGCAAGCCGACGTTCGACCTCTCGCCGCTGATCCGTTCCCGCGACGATTCTTATCAAGTCGCGGGCGGAAAGTTTTTCGGACGGACCGACTTCGACAACAGCAAGTTGGGAGCGGTCGTCGGACCGCGGCGGAATGGCGAGGATCTCGGAGAAAAGCATGAAAACCTCGCTCGGTCGACGCAGGATGCTTGCGAGGCGGCGATGCATGCTTTGCTGCGACGTGTCACCGGTCTCAGCAAAAGCCGGCGACTGTGCCTGGCGGGCGGCGTCGCTTTGAACTCGAAGGCCAATGGAGAATTGCTGCGATCGGGCCTGATCGACGATATTTACGTGCAGCCCGCGGCTGGCGACGACGGCGCCTGCATCGGGGCGGCATACGCGGTCTACGGCCTGTTGGGGCTGCCATTTCCGCGCAAGCCGAGCGGGCACACGTATCTCGGGCCGGAGTTCTCCAACGACGAGATCGAGAAGGTACTCAAGATCTATAAGTTGCCGTATACCAAAGAAAAGGATATTTCGTTGCGCGCGGCGGAACTGCTGGCCCAAGACCATTTGATCGGCTGGTTCCAGGGGCGGATGGAATTTGGTCCACGGGCCCTCGGCATGAGATCAATCCTGTCGGACCCGCGCCGGGCCGAAAACCGCGATCGGGTGAACGACGCGGTGAAGTTCCGCGAAGGTTGGCGGCCGTTTGCGCCGAGCGTGCTGATCGAGCGAGGCGCCGAGTATTTCGACGATTTCCGTCCGACGCCTTATATGATTCTCACGTTTTGGGCCAACAAGGCGCGGGCCCATGAAATCCCGGCGGTAGTGCATGTCGACGGAAGTTGCCGAGTGCAATCGGTCGAGCGCGCGGTCAATCCGCGGTATTACGACCTGATCGCGCACTTCGGCCGACTGACGGGAGTGCCGGTCGTGATGAACACCTCGTTCAATCTCAAAGGCGACCCGATCGTCTGCACGCCGAAAGACGCCGTGCAGACGTTTTACACGTCGGGATTGGATGATTTGGTGATTGGGGACTTTGTGGTGAGCAAATGCCCACGCACATAGACTGGCTGAGGTCATGGCTGCGCCATTGTTGAACCTTACCTCTCCGTGACAGTTATTAGAAAATGAGATCTCTTGTACGAGTTCCATTTCTGCTGCGACTATTGCGTCGGATTGATTTTCCACACAAAAAAGGAGTCATGGACAGACTATTCAAGAGTTCTCTTTCAAGGTATACAGAGGGCTGGGTGAGCATATGGACTGGCCATCAATGGAAAGTTGACTTCCGTAACCCATGTCATCGCTGGATGGTCTATGATCGTTATGCGGACGGGCGGTTTCTGAAATGGGCACAAAGAAACCTTTCCGCGGATGCGGTTATTGTTGACTCAGGCAGTAATATCGGTCAGTTCCTTCCGTACTATTCGTTAATTGCCGCTAAAGGTAGGATTCTAGCGTTTGAACCGGCCAGCGCACTTGTGGAGTGGATTCAGGAGTGTGTGACCGCGAATCACATGAATGTAGAAGTGATTGCCAAAGGATTGGGCGATAAGGAGATGGATGGCTTTCTCAGCGATCCAGGAGGGGATGCAGTAAAAGGTTTGTGGGGTGAGGTTGTGTCCGATTCCGGTGAACCGATTCATCTTACTGTGCTGGAAAAAGAACTCTCGGAAAGAGGGATCCAACATGTGAGTCTGTGGAAATTGGATGTTGAAGGCTATGAGGTTGAAGCGTTGCGGGGCGCTGGAGACGTTCTGGCAGAACAGCGTATTGGGGCGTTATATATTGAAATGGCGATCAAGCGCAACAATAACCGTCGAATTTTGGAATACATGACTGCGAACGGTTACCGGGCCTTCGAATTTGGAGCCAACGGCAGGATTACTCCATTGACGCAGGTGCGGCCCTACCAGATCGACGCGTTGTTCTTGCCAGTGTGATTGTGTGGTTGCTTTCGGGAGGGCCCAATCCAATTCGAATCTCGGTTACTTTAGTTTGATCATGCGAGTGACTTTTCTGGCTCCGCGGCTGCCGCCCGCCGTATGTGGCGTGGCTGACCACACGCAGAAGCTGGCTGAGGCCATGGCGGAGCAGGGTGTCGAGGTTGGTTTTATTCACACGAAACTAGACGCGGCGGAGACTGTACAGTTGCCGGGGCCGATCGATTTCTGGGACGGCGACAAGCGGTCATTGATCGAATTGCTCAAACGGCAACGGGCCAACTGGCTTTGGGTTCAACTTTCTGGATATGGGTACTCTCGATGGGGTGCCCCCTTTATTCTGGGACAGGCAGTTGCCGGGCGCGGCGACGGATGCCAGAACTGCGCGTGGCCGTGTACGCTCACGAGACCTATTGCACGGCCCGGCAAATGGGTCTCAGGGGCCTGATCCTTGCCCCTTGGCAACGCTTTACCGTAGGACGAATAGCTCGATTGGCAGACATAGTGTTTTCCAGTAATCCAACCCAATGGAAGCACCTCGTCAATGAATGCGGCGTCCGCGAGAAGACCTCCTTGCTGCCAATCGGATCGAATATTCCGGCTTTGTCTTTCACTGCATCCGAGCGTGTCCGAATGCGGGAAAGCTTTGGGTGGAAACCGCACGAGATCGTCAGTGTGGCATTCGGTTCTTGGGGCATGCAAATTCGCGCCTTCGCGCGGCATATGGCGTGTCTCGAAAAGGCGATTGAAATGGGCAAGGTTCATCGCTTTGCTTGTGTGGGCGGTGACTCCAAGGAGGCACCCCTGCAACTACAGAATTATGCGCAGGTTGGGCCGCTTAACGGCCGGCTGACCATATTTGGGCGACGCGATGCAGCTGAAGTGGCTCGGATCCTTTCCTGCTGTGACGTGGGACTTGTTGAGCCTCCTCGGCCAATGATTTGTAAGAGCGGCGGGTTCATCGCCATGGCGATTAACGGCCTGCCGGTGCTGACCGCCGGCACGGGTGATCCTGGCTATAGTTTGCACTCGCTCGGCGGTTGCATGACTGCCGAAAGCCTCGTGTCCGGTTCTTGCTCGCAAGCACAGCTCGCAATCTGGGGGAATGATCTCCGCAGTGTGGCGATCGGAACGTTTGACTGGAACGCGATTGCGGCGCAAGCTATGCTGAAGCTGTGTGGCACCGAGGAAAACGGAAATAAGTGAGTCATTCAGTGAATTTGCTTCTCCATTCCAAAGTGTTTTATCCGAGCGTGGGTGGTCTCGAAGTTGTATCACATTTGCTGGCCACCGCTCTTTGGAAACAAGGTGTTCGTGTAACATTGCTTACCGACACGCCTCTGGGAGAGTGCACCGAGATTGATGGCTATCCGGTCGTTCGGTGTGCCGGAAAGGCTTTGAAACGAAGGCTAGTGCGGGAGGCGGATGTTGTCCACTCCAACGGATTCAGCGTGGAGCTGCTGCCTTTATGCCTGCGTTATCGCAGGCCGCTTGTATGGACGCACACCGGTGGTGAGGGCTGCATCACGGGCAATGGTCGCCATGGGGGCACTCCGTGCAACTTTCGTTGGCGGCGATGCTTTCCTCTTAGCTGTAAGGAGCGGGGCTTGCAATACGCTTCGTGGGGTTCTGTCAAAGTCCTAGTCCACCGCATCGCCTTGCGACTGGCATCGCGAAACGTGTGTATTAGCGAATGGATGGCGCGGAGCGTACGCGCTCCCCGATCCCTAGTGATTTGGAATCCCGTGGACATCCACGCAACCAGGAACATGGGCCCAGTGCAATGTAATGGGCGGCTCATGTTTCTTGGCCGACTGGTGAAGGAAAAGGGTGTTGATACGCTGCTGAGGGCCTTGTCGATATGCCATCAGCGTGGAAAACCGTATGAGCTTGACGTCTTTGGTGGTGGCCCGGAACGCGAGCACCTCGAAGCGCTGAGTCGAGATCTCGGTTTATCGGGAGCAGTGAAGTTCCATGGGACGGTCCCAGGCCGACAATTGTCCGAAGCTCTCATTGCCGCATGGATCGTCGTTGTTCCAAGCACAAACGAAGAGGGAATGGGACTTGTAGCCGTGGAGGCCGTGGCGGCGGGCAAGCCTCTGATTGTTTCAAGGCACGGCGGACTCGCCGAGGTTTCGCATGGCTGCGCGCTTACATTCGAAAACGGCGATCAGCAAGAACTGGCCGAGAAAATAATTGTTTTGGCCGAGGACGATGACCTACGCCGTTCGCTCTCGCAGGCTGGCCCTGCCCAGGCAAAACTTTTCGATCCCGAGCGAATCGCCAGCAGCTATCTGACGGTTTACAATGAAGCCGTCGCGAACAGACGGAAATGAACTACTCAAACGCTCTGATTGACGATTCCAAGCCATCTGAGGACGGCACTTGGGGCGGGAAGCTGCTCCTGCTGGTCTTCGTACTTACGATTCTGGAGGGCGCGATCCGTAAATGGATCTTTCCCGGCGCGAATTCGCTGCGGTATCTGGCCTATTTCTCCAAGGACATTGTCTTCGTGGTCGCGGGCATCATGGGCATGAGAAAGGCCGGAGCGGTTTTCCGTGATCGCGCCAGTCGGGTCCTGGGCATCGGCGTCTTGCTGATCCTGCCCTTCGCCGTCTTGAGTTTCAGCAATTCCACGCCGATCGGGGCTATCCTTTCCCTACGAGCTTATGTGATTCTGCCGGTCTGCGCGTATTGGGCCGCCGGAACCATCAAGTCATGGCGAGATGTTGACCGAATCCTTGCGGTCGTGTCCATCCTCGCGGTCCTTGTTGCCTTGTTGGGTTTAGTACAGTTTCGACTTCCTCCGGGGCATTGGCTTAATCGGTATGATGCGGAAGATGCGATTGTTGTCGCTGGCTATGGTCACGTCAGGGCGACAGGCACGTTCGCCTACATTGGTGGAATGGCGTGCATGGGTGTTTTCGCGGCGTGGACGGGCGCATGCCTTTTCCTCACCGGTGGGGGCATTCGCCGCAGCCTCGGCCTAGCGGCGGCCGTGTCCGGACTGATATGCGGCTTGGTCTCAATGTCGCGAAGCGGTGTCTTTCCGTGGCTGTTGATCCTCGCAATTGCACCACTATGTTTCGGCCACAGGAAGGAACTGATCTATGTTGGTATTCTAAGTGTAATCGGATTGTGGATCGTGGGCGGGACGGACCGTGATAGCAACGAGGAACAAGGCTTCTATGACGTTGCCCTCAAGAGATTTGATAATGCTGATACCACTTCGCATCGCATCGCGTATACAGTCGAACGATCTCTGTTACGCGATCAGTTCCGCGCCATTCGGAACCGGACTTGGTCGGGGTCAACCCGGCGGTTACGCGGCAAACGGCGGGAAGTTTGATATGCGGCAAACTTGTGAGTCCGAATTTGGCAGGATCATCATGGAGATCGGGATCCTTGGTCTTATTGCAGTGCTATCGATACGGGTTCAGGCGATTTGGATGGTTACAGTTCAGTTGCACGCGCATTCCAATCGCCGCTTGCTGGCGCTATGTGCTGCGTCGTTGCCCTTTTTGGCCCTTGCGAGCGTGCTTGGCATTGCCTTTAGTCACACGCTTTCATCATTTTCTTGGGCAGTAGTGGCCCTCTCCGCGGGTGCCATCCGTCTCGAAGGCCGGGTCCAACGCCGCATTCCCAGCAATAGCATTGGACGAGCGGGTCCAAGCTGAGTGGAAAGAGATGACAGACATTAAGAGCCTCTTCGAAAACGGTCCACGGAAACAGGGACAGGCACATTCTGCACATAGGGCATCGCAAAATGAGCCAGTCCCCGACCGTTGTCTGATAGGCTCTAAGACGAACGAAGAGATTGTCTCCGAATTGCAGAGCATCGCTAGAAAATACCCTCCGGAGTTGATAAACGGACAACTGTCGGATGTAAGGAGGATCGCATTTAATATCGGTTTGGTTGTATCGCGCAAGGGCAACCATTGTAGAGTCTGCGATCTAGGAGGTGGAGTAGGACTCTTTTCAATTGGATGTGCGGCAATTGGAATGGAAGCAATTGTGGTCGATGACTTTGGCGATCTGGTAAACGAAAAGTATGGTGAGTCTGTATTGGACTTGCACAAGTCATACGGGGTGAAAGTAGTAAGCCGAGACCTTGTCAAGGACGGCATCGATTTTCCTCCTGGATCTCTTGATGCAATCACCACATTCGACTCGATGGAGCATTGGCATCACTCGCCTAAACGGCTTTTTTCATACGTGGTGAATTCCTTGGCCCCAGGTGGACTGTTCGTGTTGGGGGTGCCCAATTGTGTCAATCTTCGAAAGCGGATAACCGTCCCGTTGGGAGTCGGCGCTTGGTCGGGAATCAGGGAGTGGTACGAGCCAGACGTGTTTAGAGGACATGTCCGTGAGCCTTCGGTGAGCGACCTAATGTTTATCGCGAACGACATGAAGCTTTCGAATGTTTCCGTGGCAGGGAGAAACTGGGCTGGTTATTGTTCAAGGTTTACATGGGTGCGCGCGTTGACGCCATTTGTTGACAGACTCCTCTGGCTTCGCCCGTCACTCTGTTCTGAAATCTACCTCATTGGCACAAAGCCCGAATAACTCCTTCCGGCGTGTTGAAAAAGGGGACATGCGTCTTGCCGCGATTCAAAGTAGTCGAAAAGACCATATTGCCGATCGGAGTCAATTGCCATTTTCAACAGTCAGTCCCAGTGTCAACGACAATTGTAAAGGCACCGGTGCTCGTGACGCCGCGCGATCCGCAAGCAGGTTCCGGGTGCGCCACGAGACCGGCAGCCTCCAACGATCTGCCAGGGCATGCATGAAGAATATCCTTCTCAGCTACCCGTTTGCCAAACCTGATGCGCAAGGCGTAGCGAGCGGATTGTTTGCGGCGGAGATTCTTTCCGCCTTTTACACGGGCGTCGCCGCGCAGCCGGGTTCGTTCGCCGCACGTTGCCTGACTGGGGTCAGTCGCTGGGCACCGCGTGTTGCCAATCGGTTGGTGCCCGGGGTGGATCAATCGCGAATTCGCTCGCTGGCTGTTGTGGAGGTTCTTGCCCGAATGGGGGCAAAAATCGCGCGGCGGAGCGGCATGCAGCGACCTTCCGAGGGTGACATTGTATGTTGGATTCACGACGCAGCCGTATCGATGTTGCGGTGGCCGAGAGATATCGGTGGCGTTTACGCATACGAAGATGCTGCGCTGCGGACGTTTTTCGCGCGAGCCGAATGGGTATTCCTCGGGTTTACGATTTACCTTTGCCGCACTACGCGACGATTGAACAGGTTTGGCGTTCGGAAACTGCACGTTGGCCCGGTGCGATGGGCAACAAGCCTCCTATCGAGCCGGACTTCAAGAAACGGCGAAAGGATGCCGAGTTGGCCAGTGCCACGCATGTCAGCGTCGCATCGCGATTCACCCGTGAATCTCTTGAAGATATCGCTTGTGACTTGCCTGTAAATGTTGTTCCTTACGGCTTCCCGGTGACGGCATTTCCGTGCAAGCACCGCGCACACGAAGGCCCATTCACGGCGATTTCGGTTGGGAGCCATGATCTCCGCAAGGGAACCCCGTATCTCCTGGAAGCTTGGAAACGGGCAGGTCTCAAGGACGCCCGTTTGCGACTCATCGGGCGAATGGGGCTCACGCGAGCGTTTATCGAGCCTTATCGCGGACTGTTCGAGCATATTCCATATATCCCTCGAGTACGCCTTGCCGCCGAGTATCAGGCAGCCGATGTTCTCGTCTTCCCGACTCTGGGCGACGGCTTCGGCCTGGTGATGCAAGAGTCAATGTGTTGTGGAACGCCCGTGATTACGACCCGATGTGGTGGCGGACCGGAGTGCATCAATCACGGCCGCGATGGATGGATTATCCCGGAACGCAACGTGGATGCCTTGGCGGAGCAACTCCGAGAGGTCGCGGCAGACCGTGATCGGACGTATGCCATCGGAAGAGCCGCCCGCCTCCGTGCAGAGCGTTATACTTGGAAAGAGGCCGGCACCGCGTTCGCCGCATTCCTGTCGGCCATTTAGGGTATAATTTCATGGAAACTTCTGATACACGACGTTTAGCCTTCATCGTTCCGTTCCTGGGATCCTGGCCACAGTGGGCCGCGTTGTTTTTTGAAGGTTGCCGTCTGAATCGGCAGATTGCAGTTCTGATTCTATGTGATTATCGGCCGCCGTTTGCTATTCCAGAGAACGTTCAAGTCATCCAAATGAAAAAGAATGAGATGATATCGCGATTTGAGAAAGTCACCGGTTTGGCATTGGCGCATGTTGCTGGTCACAAGCTTTGCGATTTCAGGCCGTTTTTTGGACTAGCGTTTTCCGACCTACTTCAGCCCTACGAATTCTGGGGGTACTGCGATATTGATATGATGTTTGGTGATCTGAAAAAAGTGCTGACGGACGAATTTCTTGACTCGATAGATGTGTTTAGCGCATGGAATGAGCAGTTTGTGGGCCATTTTACGATACTACGCAACGGCGAATTGATGAACAGGGCGGGATTCCAGATTGACAATTGGCAACGCTTATGCGTCATGCCGGAGACGAAAGCGCTTGATGAAATACGATTCTGTGAAGCTGTGAAGAAAATGACGACGGTTCGGCGGAAACATCCGCAATCATTGGAGTGCGAACTAGCCAGCGATTGTGTCGCGTGCGGCGTCACCTTTAGCTTTTATGGGCGGATTGCGGATCTAGATAAGACAGCGGTTCCATTGATCGAGTGGAACGACGGCAGAGTGCTTTTTCACGGAGAGGACGGTCGTACGCGGGAGGTTCTCTACGTTCATTTCATGGCAACGAAGCATTGGTGGCATTGGCTTTTTTGGAGAACTGGCTCGCCTTCTCAATCGAGCCATTATTTCTCAAGGGTCGGTTACGGTGGACCAACTTCGGTAATGTCATTGAGAACTCTCCGCTGGAGAAGCTTTTACTTTTTTCAATCGGGTCTAACGTGGGCGAAGATTTCATGCGGAACGTTGCTTAAGAGAGTCTTGCCCTCATCGACGTTTCTGCGCGTTAGACGCAAGGTATTCTCACTGGCGAGGTCACGGAGCAAAGCTATGAATTCAAACTGAACGTGCCATTCGGGGCTCGATGACCTTGCAGGATAAGCACCCTTCCACGGCGAACCGACGCATATCTCGGTTACTGCTTCTCATGCCCGAACTTGGCGCCCGTCGTGGCGGCGGGATTTGCCAGGTGGGGCGCAGCGTGATGCGGCTATTGGAAGAGAAGCGGCGACGGGGAGAGGTTGATTGCCGCGTGCTGGCCTTGGGCGAGCCGGATGACGATGCGGAGGGAGACACATTTCAGCGGGAGTGGGGTGGGCGGCTGAAATGGTTTGGCAAGCGGCGAATCGCTTTTTCTGTCGCTACATTGGTCGCCATGGCGTCGTGGGCCGATGCGGTGATCACGCTGCATGTTGGCTTGGCTTCGCCGCTGTTGTTGTTGTCGCGGCGTCTGCGGCCCGTCTCGATCACTTTCATTCATGGGATCGAGGTGTGGCGGCCATTGCGGCTGCGTCATCGATTGTCGCTCCGCGCGAGCGATTGCGTGGTGGCAAACAGCCGGTTCACAGTCCGAAAAGCTTCCGAATTCAATCCCTGGTTGTGTGACGTGCATTGCTGCCACCTTGGAATCGAGCTTGACGAAGTCGCGGATCTCGCTTCAAGTGAAGAACTCATCCGCCTCGCACCGACGCGGCACGACATTTTGATTGCGTCGCGGATGGTCAAGGGGCAGTGCGAGAAGGGGCACCGGGCGCTGATCGCGGCGATGGAGCCGGTTGTCGCGGCGGTGCCCGATGCACGGCTGATCGTCGCCGGCACGGGAGACGACGTGGCGACGTATCGCGACATCGCTTCTCGTTCGCGCGTGGCCAAGAGCATCCATTTCACGGGATTTGTCTCCAGCGAGGTTCTCCGCGCGTTGTATCGACAGGTTGGATTGTTCGCCATGCCGAGTGTTCAAGAAGGGTTCGGTTTGGTTTATGCCGAGGCGATGGCGGCCGGCCTACCCTGCGTGGCTTCGACCTGCGACGCCGCGAGCGAGGTCGTGCTCGACGGCGAGACCGGCCTGCTTGTCGATCCGGCCGATCACGATGCGCTGGCCAGTTCGCTCTTGAAGCTCTTGCAAGACGAAGAATACCGGCAGCGGCTGGGCGCGCAGGGCAAGAAGCGGTTTGAAGAGCGTTTTACGGAAGAGAAGTTTCACGAGCGTGCATGGAAGCTGATCCAAGACGCGATCGAAAACAGCACCGCTGGCGCATTACGGTAGCCATGCGAATCCTGCACGTTATTCCGTCGCTCTCGCTTGCTCATGGAGGGCCCAGCGTGGCGTTGCCCGTGATGGAGCGCGCCTTAACGTCCGCCGGGGTTGACGTCGAAACTGCCACAACCGATGACGACGGACCGGGCCGACATTTTTCGAAGCAATTGGGGGAACCGAATCAGGAGAATGGCGCAACTCGCTGGTATTTCCGCAAGCAAACGGAGTTTTACAAGGTTTCATTGCCGCTGGATCGCTGGTTGCGACGAGAGGTCCATCGGTTCGATGTCGTTCATGTTCATGCCGTGTTTTCTTTCGCGAGCATCGCCGCGGCGCGGGCGGTGCGCTGCGCAAAAGTGCCCTACGTTATTCGGCCGCTAGGTTTGCTTAATTCTTATGGCATGACTCGACGCCGCGCGATGTTGAAACGTCTTAGTATGCGCGCCATTGAGGGATCCTTGTTGAGAGACGCGGCCGCGGTCCATTTCACGAGCGAGGCCGAGCAACGCGAGGCAGAGTCTTTGGGTTGGCCGATCCGATCGGTCGTGATTCCTCTGGGCATCGAGCCGTTCGCTCTGCCTTCGCCGGAGTTGTTTCTGTCTCTTCACCCCACGTTGCGGCATCGCAGAATTGTTCTCTTTTTGTCGCGTCTGGATCCGAAGAAGAACGTGGAAACTCTGCTGGCCGCGTTTGCTAAAGTGCGAGCCGATTCCGCGGATGTCGCGCTCGTCATCTGCGGGGACGGAAATGCCGAGTACTTTGCGCGATTGAAAGATTTGGCGACTCGATTGGACATCGCAAACGCGATCGTGTGGGCGGGAAAAGTTGAGGGGCAAGTCAAGCATGCGGCACTCGCTTGCGCGGATGTATTCGTCCTGCCATCGTTCTCCGAGAATTTCGGCATTGCGGCAGTTGAAGCCCTAATTGCGGGTCTGCCGAGCGTACTCGCGCATGGCGTTGCAATTGCCGCTGAAGTTGCGGCCGCAAGGGCCGGAGTTGCGACGGAGCCAACGGCCGATGCGGTCGCGGCGGGTATCCGGTTTTTCTTGGACGACGCGGATGCACGAACCGCTGCGGCGATTCAGGCAAAGCGGCTCGCTGAGGAAAGGTATAGTGCTTCGGCGATGGGTGATGGGCTCGTCGCGCTCTATTCGAGAATCTCTTCTCGACAGCCTTTCCACCAGAACGCGGATCTCATATCTCCTTGATCCCGCATTATTCAGCACCCCGTTTGATTTGATCGAACGAATTCGTGGTTTCTCGCGTAGAAGTCGGCATCGCAATGTGGCTCGACGACCCGAGAACGGATTCACGTCATGAGTGAAGGACAAAAGTGGTTTTTCGAACCGACTTTCAATCGTTCCATCAAGGTTCGCCAGAAAGATCAGCGGTTGACGTCGGATGCAGGCGTGCTGTTGTTGCGCGAGGCGGATCACCGGCTGGGACTTGTCACGTCTCTCGCCAAACGAATGACCGATCCCCGTGATCCGGCCAAGGTTCGCTACACGCTGGCCGCGCGTCGAGTCTGGGTGCCGCCACCGCGGCACGCATTTCTGCGCGAGGTGTTACGGCTGTGACCGCACCTCAATCCCGAATCGCATTGCCCTCTGAGCCACGACTGGCCCACGGGGGAAAGGGGGTCTTATGACTCAACAACCACCATGCCTGCCAAGACCAGCTTGCGAATCACAGGCCACACCACCCACCATGACTATACGCAAGGGGTCGTGAATAATTCGGGTTGATTGCTCCCGCGATACAGGAGTGATCCGGCCTCATGTTGGGTGAGCGTCTTTGATAAATGAACCTTGACGACGTAACGCCGTTGATTCTCACCTACGACGAGGCGCCGAATATCCGACGCACGTTAGAGCCGTTGGACTGGGCCAAAGAAATCATCGTTGTCGATAGTGGCAGCACCGATGGAACTTTGGATATCTTGTCGGAATATGCCAATGTGCGGGTGGTTCAACGGGAGTTCGATACATTTGCGGAGCAGTGCAACTTTGGGCTCGAACAAATTGCCACTCCTTGGGTTTTGTCACTTGACGCGGATTATTTTCTCCCCGAGGAGTTCCGCGAGGAAATACGGAGTCTTGACCCGCGCGGTCGAATCTGTGGATATCGTACAGAATTCAAATACTGCGTCTTTGGAAGGGCGTTGCGCGGTTCGCTGTATCCGCCCCGAACAATCCTCTATCGCCGGGAAGTGGCAAAGTACCGCAACGAAGGACACGGTCACAGAGTGCAAATCGAGGGTGATGTACTCCCGTTGAAAACCGCGATTCTGCATGATGACAGAAAGCCGATGGGCCGATGGCTTGATTCGCAACGCGGGTACGCGAAGCGAGAGGCCGAGCATTTACAGTCCGTTGACCCGACTGCGTTGCGTTTTGCCGATCGAATCAGGCGCCGGATCGTGCCAGCTCCTCCGGCAGTCTTCTTCTATACTCTTCTCGTCAAACGATGTTTGCTGGACGGCTGGCCCGGCTATTGGTATGTGCTTCAACGAACTTATGCCGAGATACTGCTCTCATTAGAATTGCTTGATCGCCGACTGCGAGCCAAGTTTGCCGGTGAATCGCCGAACCAAGAACAAATGGAAACGAGAAAAAACGACTTCCGGTGAACATCCTCGGAATAAACGCCTATCATGGCGACGCGTCGGCGGCGATTGTGGTCGATGGACGGCTGATTGCCGCGGTCGAGGAAGAGCGGTTCAATCGGATCAAGCACTGGGCCGGGTTTCCCGCTCGATCGATCCGCTGGTGTCTCGACGCCGCCGGAATCTCCGCGTCGGACCTCGATCACGTTGGGATCTCGTTCAATCCGCGCGCCAATTTGTCGAAGCGCATTGGATTTGTCATCCGAAATCGCCCTTCGCCGCGGTCCGTGTTGGACCGACTTCGACGGCAAGGCAAAACGCTCGGCCTGGAGGACCAATTGGCCGCTGCTGTCGGTGTGGGCCGCGCACAGTTGAAAGCGCAATTCCATCGGATCGAGCATCACCAAACCCACGTCGCCGCCGGATTCCTGATTTCGCCGTTCGAGGAGTCGGCGGTGCTCTCGGTTCAACGGCATGGGCGATTTCACGAGCACGTTGACGGCGCTCGGCCGGGGCACCGAATGGATCGAGCAAGATCGGGTTTTCTACCCGCATTCCATCGGCTTCCTCTACACGGCGCTGACGATGTACCTCGGGTTTCCGCATTATGGCGACGAGTACAAAGTCATGGGCCTGGCCCCTTACGGCGAGCCCGAGTTTGCCGAAGTCTTCCGAAAGATGATTCGCCCAAAGGGCGACACGTTTGAGTTGAACCTCGACTATTTCACGCACCACAAGCAGGGCATTCGTATGACGTGGAACGACGGCGCTCCCGTCGTTCAACCGTTTCACAGTGCGCTCGTGGAGCGCGAATTGGGGCCGGCCCGTGGGCCGCAAGAAGAATGCACGCATCGCCACGAGAATATCGCCAAGTCGTTGCAAGTGGTCACCGAGGAGATCATTCTGCACCTGCTCGAGCGACTGCACGCGAAAACCCGATGTGCGAATGTCTGCATGACCGGCGGAGTGGCGATGAATTCGGTCGCCAATGGCAAGATCACCAGCAAGACACCGTTCGAGAAGGTCTATGTTCCGGCCGGCGCTGCCGACAACGGCACTTCGTTCGGCGCCGCGTTCTACATCTGGAACCGGCTGCTCGGCAAGCCGCGCTCGTTCGTTCAAGATCATGCCTACTGGGGCTGCGAATCGACGTGCGACGAATGTGCCGCAGCAATCCGCGATGCGGGCCTTCCGTTCCAAACGCACGAACAATGTGCCTTGCTCGATCGCACGACCGATCTGTTGCTCGACGGCAAAGTAGTGGGCTGGTTCCAAGGCAAAATGGAATTCGGGGCCCGCGCTTTGGGCAGCCGAACCTTGCTGGCCGACCCGCGCCGCACCGACATGCGCGACATTATCAATCTGCGGATCAAGTTTCGCGAGCGATTCCGCCCCTTCGCCCCCAGTATCCTCGAGGAATGCGTCGGCGACTGGTTCGAGATCGACGAGCCGACGCCGTACATGGAGAAAGTCTTTCCGATTCGGCCGGAGCGGCGCGGGCAGATACCCGCCGTAACGCACGTTGACGGCAGCGGCCGACTGCAAACGGTCTCGCGGCGCACGAACCCTCTCTACCATGCCCTGATCTCGCGTTTCCATGCAAAAACGGGCGTACCGATCGTTCTGAACACGTCGCTCAATGAAAACGAGCCGATCGTCCGCACACCGGCCGAGGCGATAAGCTGTTTCCTGCGCACGGAAATGGATGCCTTGGTGCTAGGGCCGCACGTCGTTGATCGCCATCGCACGGATTTTCCCGTGACGTACCGCAGTCGAACGAGCTGATCGCCGACGAACTCAATCGTTCGGCGAGTAGCCCGTTTGAAAATGCGTTGACCCCATAGGCGATCCTTCTCGATCACGTTTGCGGTTTTCCGCAAACTTGACACCCCCCGCAGGAATTGAAGGAACCACACTGTATGATACCGGGACAACGTTCGTCACCGTAGTCGCGTTCGACGAGATCGAGAATTCTCTAATCCTTGGTGGAGCAAATTCTCCGTCACTGTTTCTCCGACACTGTCGCCGAATCATTGTTTGACGAAGGTTACAAGGTGGTCTGAATGAATTCTGCCTTCGACTTGCTATCGCGACTTCAGCGTACTGGAGTCAAGGTTGGGACCGACGACGACGAATTACGTTACTCCGGCGCCGACGGAAACCTAACGCGAGAATTGTTGAAGCAATCGCATGAGCACAAGCCTGCATTGATTGATCTCATGAGTGCCGCCACCGCAAGTCAGTTGCCTCCCGTGGAAGCGGTGTCCCGAGCGGGAAACTTGCCGCTTTCATTTGCCCAGCAGCGGCTGTGGTTTATCGATCAGTTGGAACCAGATCGTCCGACGTATAACGTTCCACTGGCCTTTCATTTAGCGGGACCATTGGATGTGACGACCCTGGAGCGGTGTATAGGCGAAATCGTGCGACGGCACGAAGTTTTGCGCACGACGTTCTCGGTTCTGGAAGGGCAACCGGCGCAGCGGGTTGGCCGAGCGACTTCCTTGACGCTGCCGGTGACGGATATTAGCAGTTTGAAAGCGGCGGAACGTGATCGGCAGGTCCGCCGCCTACTGACGGAGGAGGCGCGGCGGCCGTTTGATCTATCGCAGGACTTGATGGTGCGAGCTGGGTTGTTGCGGCTGAAGGACCAGAAGCACATCTTTTTTCTCACGTTCCACCACATCGCCGCTGACGATTGGTCGCTGGAAATCTTCCTCCGCGAGTTGAGCGCGTTGTACGCCGCCTTTTCCCGCGGCCAGTCTTCATCGCTGGATGAGCTGCCGATTCAGTATTCAGACTTTGCGGTGTGGAAGCGTGGCTGGCTACAAGGGGAAGTGCTGGAGAAACAACTGAGCTATTGGCGGAACCAATTGGCGGGAGCCCCGACCGTGCTGGAGTTGCCCACCGACCGGCCACGGCCGGCCCTGCAGAGCCATCGTGGCGCGGTGGCGCGCGGGGAGTTGTCTAAACCGCTGACGGCGGCATTGGAGGAGTTGAGCCGGGCCGAGGGCGCGACTTTGTTCATGACGTTGCTGGCGGCTTTCCAGACCTTGTTGCACCGCTATACCGGAACTGAGGACATAGTGTTGGGTTCGCCCATTGCCGGTCGCAACCGCGCGGAAATTGAACCGTTGATGGGCTGTTTCGTCAACACGCTCGTGATCCGCGGCGATCTGTCGGGCAATCACTCCTTCCGAACCCATTTGGGACTGACGCGGGACGTGGTTTTGGAAGCCTATGCCCATCAGGATCTGCCCTTTGAGAGATTGGTGGAAGAACTGCATCCGCAACGGGACATGAGTCGTGCTCCCATTTTCCAAGTTATGTTCGTTTTAGAGAACAATCCGTCGGAAGCAGCGGCATTAGCGGAACTGGAAGTCGCTCCCATTCCCGTGGACAACGGGACCGCGAAGTTCGACTTGACTCTTGTTGTCGGCAAGCGCGTAGGGTCGCTGCAATTCGAGACGGAATACAGCACGGATTTGTTTGATGCTCCGACCATCGACCGCATGATGGGCCATTTCCAGACGCTGCTGGAGGCGATTGTTTTCAACCCAGACCAGAGGTTGTCGGATCTGCCCCTGTTGAGCGAAGCGGAGCGTCGGCAGTTGCTAGTGGAGTGGAACGACACCACTTCTTCCGCGACCTCCGAAGAAAGGATCAACCAACTGGTCGAGTTGCAGGTGCAGGAATCGCCGGACGCGGTGGCGCTGCAGTTCGGCGGGAAAGCGCTGACCTATCGGCAATTGAACAACCGAGCCAATCAATTGGCGCGTTACCTGCGAGGCTTGGGCGTCGGCCCCGAGGTTTGCGTTGGCGTGTGCCTGGAGCGAAGCTTGGACATGGTCGTCGGCCTGCTAGGAATCCTCAAGTCGGGAGGAGCCTATGTCCCGCTGGACCCTGCCTATCCCCGAGACCGTGTGGCGTTCATGCTAACGGACAGCCGGGCACCCGTGCTGCTGACGCAACGAAAGCTGATTGCAAGCCTGCCGGCTCATTCGGCGAAAATCGTGTTTCTTGACGAAGATTGGCCTCTCATTGGCGAACTTTCCGACGGCGATCTCACGCCCGCCGCTGGTCCGACGAATCTTGCGTATGTGATTTACACGTCGGGATCGACCGGGATTCCCAAAGGAGTTGCGATCGAGCACAAGAGCGCCGTCAACTTCATCCGGTGGGCTCAAGGTGTGTTTGACGCCGAGGCCCTGGACGGCGTGCTCGCGGCAACCTCCATTTGCTTCGACCTTTCAATCTTCGAACTTTTCGTTCCCTTGAGTAGTGGGGGACGAGTGGTCATCGTTGAGAATGCGCTGGAACTTCGGGATTTGCCGCCGCAATCCAAAATCCGTTTGATCAACACGGTTCCGTCCGCGATTTCCGAGCTTCTGCGGCTGGATGCGATTCCGGATTCGGTCGTGACGGTGAATCTTGCTGGCGAGCCGCTTTCGACCGGTCTCGTCAACGACCTTTATCAACGTAGCAACGTTAAAAAGGTCTACGATTTGTATGGCCCTTCGGAAACGACGACCTACTCGACGTACGCTCTGCGGCTTCCAAACGTGACAGCCACGATTGGCCGGCCGATCGCCGCGACGCAAGTTTATGTTCTAGATCAAAAGCTTCAGTCTGTCCCGGCCGGTGTGCCGGGGGAGTTGTACATCGGCGGCGCCGGGCTGGCGCGCGGTTATTTGCATCGGCCGGCGCTAACGGCGGAAAAGTTCATTGCCAGTCCTGTCCCAGGCGCACCGAGTTCACGCCTCTACCGCACGGGGGACCAGGTCCGATTCCGATCGGACGGAAACCTTGAGTATTTGGGACGGCTGGATCACCAAGTGAAGATTCGCGGATTCCGCATCGAACTGGGAGAAATTGAAACCTGCCTGCGGCGTCATTTTGCGATCCAGGACGTGGTCGTAATCTCGCGCGAAGACGTGCCTGGCGAGAAGCGCTTGGTGGCCTATCTCGTGACAAAGGATGCGGAGGATCTGCCCCCGGTCGAAAACCTGGTCGGCCATCTCAAGCAGAGTCTGCCCGAATACATGGTCCCTGCGGTTTTCTTGACGCTTGATGCGCTGCCGCTGACGCCCAATGGGAAACTGGATCGCAAGGCGCTGCCGGCGCCCGACGTGGCGCGTACAATGGTCGAGCAAGCATACGTGGCGCCGCGACACCCGTCGAGGATGCACTTGCGAGAATCTGGGCCGAGACGCTGGGGTTGAAGCAGTTGGGCGTCCACGACAACTTTTTCCACATCGGGGGCCATTCTCTTCTGGCCGTGCGCATGTTGGCGAAAGCCCAGCAGGCACTGAAAAAAGTCGTCCCCTTGGCCGCCGTTTTCCGTGCGCCAACGATCGCGGCCCTCGCAGAGCAGTTCCAGTCGGAACCAAAGAACATTTCGGAACTACTCGAGCCTGTCCGGACGGCCGGCGATGGAGCGGCGGTATTCTGTGTCGGCGGCCGTCTCATTGAACACCTTGCAGAAGTCGTGCCGTCCACTCATCCGCTGTATTGGTGCAAACCGGAGCACTTCGATGGACGACGAGTCGAGTCTCTTACGGTGGAACAGATCGCCGCTTGTTACTGCCGCGAAATATCCGCGGCGACAATCCAAGGGCCTTATGTCCTGTGCGGTTTCTCGTACGGTGGACTTGTGGCTTTTGAGACCGCGCGCCAGTTATATGAACGCGACCCAACGCCAATCCTCTTGCTTCTATTAGAACCATGCCTGGCCCAGCCTAAAAAAGAAGCCCGTGGTTCGCGGATCGCCCATCATCTCCGCCGCGTGGTTTCCTTGCCTCCTCGCCAATGGGCCTCGTACGTGCTCGGCAGAGCGAGTGCTTCCGTCCGGCTCCTCCGGGGACGAATCAAAGACCTCTATTGTGGCGCTCGCCTCGCGATTGGGCTTCCGATACCGGTCAAAATGCGCTGGGAATATGTCGAAGACCTGTACAACGAGGCAACTCAAAATTATGTCCCGCAGCCATTTCCAGGAACGCTAGTCCTCGTTCGCGGACCAAAATACTCCGAAGACGAAGTGGCTCGTTGGGCCAAGCTCTGCCCGACCGGCTGCAGTGTCAGCCACGTCCAGTGTGAAGGCCACCTCGAATTGGCAACCGACCGACAGTCGGTGGCACAGTGGGCAGAGCTACTCAAACTTCATTTGAATCGACTGTCGGATGCAAAGACAAATGGGATGTCAACCGACGTGCAGACTACGTCGGCCCCGTACGCGACAGCGACAACATGACACCGGCCGGCCTGCTGCGAACGCCGAGCCACCATCGATGGCTTCGCCGATTTCTTTGGCTGTTCGGCCTTATGATCACGATTGGCGCGGGGATCGAAGCTTATGAGTGGTGGACTCGGCCTCGGCCCACGCCGCCGACTGAGATCTTTCGCGGCGTCACCTACACCTGCTTCGAGGCGCACGACCAGGAATGCCGCGGCCTGGTGCATGTCGTGAAGGTCGATCTGGCGGTGCCGGGCATCGGGCTTTATCTAACGCCGCTCGATCCGGAAGCGGTGACGCAAGGGTGGGAATATCGATTGGACTCCGCCGGAGCGGTTCTGAAGCGAGAAAAACTGGCCGTCGTGATCAACGGCGCGTTGTTTTCGTCGGATTCCGGTTTCCTTCAATGGTCCGGCGACTTTGCCCGCGGCGTGCAGACGATCGTCGCCGATGGCCAGGTCAACCATATTGATCGGCCGAGCTACCTGCTTTGGTTCGAGCCCGATCTTACGCCGCATGTGGAAGTCGAACACCCGCCCTCGCCGGCCGTGTTGCGGCGGGCTCGCTGGGGGATCGGCAGCGCCTTGGTCACGCTTTGGAAGGGAAAATTCCGCGACGTGGCCGTGAACCGCGAAATGGACCGCCGCACGGCTATCGCCATCGATTCGAGTCGAAAACTGCTATGGCTGGCCATCTTCGAAAACGCTTCGTTCGGCGCCGTCGCGCGGATTCTCGCCGAACAAGGCGCGCAGGATGGATTTCTCATCGATGGCGGACATTCGACGACAATGGTGCTCAGCCCCGAGGCGGCTCACGTTCAATCTGGAGAAATGCTCCACGGCTGGCGGCCTGTCGCAACGTTTTTCGGCATTCGTGCGGAGCCGCTAAAGTGACCGGGCACGCGCCGCTGCCAGTTCTTTTTTCGTTTCGCGCGTAAACCTGCGCATTTGCGCAAATTGCCAGCGAATTCATGCATTATCTGGACGATCACCTTGACTTGCGGAATCAGGCGGCTAACGTACATGCGTGGCGGGCCGAATTGGGGTTGAACTTCGGTAGGTGTGGTTTCGCGTGATGAACAGAGTGGCGGTTTGTTTGATGGCGTTGGTCGCGTTGTTAGCGACCCCATTGTGCCTGCACGCCGATTCGCTTCAGCCGGTGCCGAGCGGGCCATCGCTGCCGAACGGTTATTGGAGCTTCAAGAACGCCCAATCGCCCGCAAGTTCGCTTCCGCTCACGTTTTCCGGCAACGGCCAGATGATGATCGGCACGGAGTTGAATGCGAGTTCTCCGATGGTGTTTGTTGACCTGAGTTGGCAGCCGGACGAATTCACGATCGGCCCCGGATACGGCTCGGCGATCTTCAGTTGGACGGCTTTGTCCGCCGGCGAGTACACGGTGACCGCGACTGATGCGCCAAGCCAGGGTTTCGGGAGTTCGCCACTGGGCCAAGCCGCTGGATCAAGCCAGTCGGGTCTTTTCACGAAATGCATCAGCTTCAACCCGGGGGATTCGATTTGTTTCGTGCTGCCGACGGCGGGCAACGACTCGGATTTCGTTTTCATTGGCCCCGTGACAGTACCGGAACCCTCGCGTGCGGTTGCTTTGCTGGGAATCGTCGGAAGCTTAGTCTGCATCGTCGCGATAGTCGCCGGCCGGCGGAAAAAGTTGGCGGCAATGGCAGTGGCCGTTCGACAGCCCGCATTAAGGGTCAGTGGACTTTGAACGCTGAACACCTCGACCGCATTGCGAATTTGCGCAAGTCGTTGCGAGTATGTGAAATATCGTCGTTTTTCGCTGGACAGCGATTTCGAGGGGGGTATAACGTGGAAGCTTCGAGAGTGGTGACAAGACGATTTGATCCGGGTCTGAAAGCGGCCGCATTTGCGCGGAAGCGAAGTAGGTCGGCGAGTATCTGCAATTTAGGAAGAATCTGATTGACACGTTTTTTCCCCGTGGTACTCTCACACGTAACGGCGGATTTGATTTCAACATGCATGGTTTGAGGCAATTCGGCCTGTAGGCGGTGGTTGACATCGCTGCAGCATTTCAAAGGAGTCTCTTGTGAGCACGCTTGATCGAATCCACCGGTTGGACATAGGTGTGATCTGCCGACGATTGGCTGCGGGCGCCGTCGCAATGGTTTTTGCGTTCGTACTGGCGGTTGGCAATGCTCGGTCGGACTCGCTTCTGCCGGGTACGGCACTTCCGAGCATCAACCCAGGGGTGTTTTCAAACTTGATTGATGGGGTTAAGGAATCCAATCTGAACAATGACTTTGCAGGGGATGGATTTGTGTTGAGCGCGGTATATGAAGCGCCGGTAGCATCGGGCCCCTTTGCGGCGGGAGATTTGCTGTTTGAGTATGTGTTGGTCAATACCTCGCCTGGCGAGACATATTCGAGGTTCACGGTTGGGAAGGGAACTGACTGGACGTCGGCCCCGATCATAGCCGTCTCGGATACTGGAGTACCAGCCAGTCAAATGGGTCCACCTACGCTTGCATCCCCTGGACTGGCACCGTTTTATGGCTCAGGCTTGTTTTTGGGCATTGGTGGTCCGTACCCCGCTGAGACGTTCTCTGTGACGATTAATAACATAACCACTGGGAATCCGCTTGGTGTTGGCAATTCGGATGTGTTGTATGCGGTGACCGGGCCAGCTGGGGTACGCGTTGGAACTGCGTCCGTAATTGATGGTGGAACCGGACAGGCCAATGTTTACGTCCCTACGGCTGCGGTGCCGGAGCCTCGTTTGCCAGTTGGGCTCGCCAGCATTGGTTGCTTGTTGGGGCTCGGTTTGGTTTGGAAGCGGCTCGGCTTAGCGCGGGTAGCATAGAAATCCGCATTTCAATGAGTTTTCAAAGATTCGGTGTGTGAAGGGCCGTTGCTTGCAACGGCCTTTTTTTATGGGCATAGTTGAGTTCACGACTGATTCACGTGGCCAGCATCGTTGGCCATTTTCCAGTCTGGTATTTCGATTGCATATCTTTTTTCGTGCAACATCGTTCCCCTACGCGGCCGGTTGCAATATACCACTTAAATGAATACCGTCATCAATCGCCGCTTTCTTATTGGCTTGCTCATCTGCACGCTTGTGTTCGCTGCGGCAGTCGAAGGACTGCACGCGGTGCAGATCAATCGGCAGAGTCGGTTTCTGCTTGAAGAAGCGCATCGGGCGCTGAAGGAAAAGCAGACCGAAGTGGCCGTCAATCGCTTTCAGCAATATCTGAAGCTTGCGCCAGACGACATCGATACGCAGGCGGAATACGGCCTGTTGCTCGCCGACCGGAATGCCTTGCGCGATGCCGCCTTCATGCTGGAGAAGGTTCTTCGGGCTCAGCCGGATCGCGATGACGTGCGCCGGCGGCTTGCCACCGTCGAAATGCAAATCGGCCGCTTTAGCGACGCGAAGACCCACTTGGATAAATTGATTGAAAAATCGCCCGACGATGCCGCGCTCTTGGATTTGCTGGGCACCTGCCAGGCGGCCAGCGGACAGTACGGCGCGGCGGCCACGTCGCTGGAAGATTCGATCGCTCTGGATCCGCGCCAAGTCGAAACCTACTTGCGTCTCGCGGAGGTGCTTCGGCGGATCAAACTCCCCGATGAGGCCGATGTTTGGATGGACGAACTCGTCCGAGCGAATCCCAAATCGGTGCCGGCGCATATTTTCGACGGGCAATACCTGGCGCGAATCGGGGACGAAAAAGATGCTCGCGCAGGCCGGACAGGCGCTGGAATTGGCCCCGACGGATCCGAATGCGCTGCTGCTCGCCGCGCAATTGGCCTCGAACGAAGCGGCGGTGAGCAGGGAGCAGGGGGCAGGGAGCACGGGGCAGGGGGCAGGGAGCACGGGGCAGGGAGCAGGGAACGTTGCTTACGACAAGGCGCGAGGCTATGCGAAGCGGCTGATCGACTCCGCCCCGACAATCGCGGCCGGTTACATGGCGATGATGCAAATCGAATCTCGCGCGGGCAACCGAAAAGCCGCCATTGATTGGTTGGAAACAGGCAAGGAAAAAACGGAGTCGCGAGATAAATCGCTTCTCTGGGAATTGGCGCGGTTGCGGATCGAAGCTGGCGATTTGAAAGAAGGCCAAGACATCGTCGAAACACTCGGCAAGTTCCCCGCCGACGACCGCTTCGAGCCGCTGATCGGCTATCTGGAAGCGCAGATTGAATTAGCCGAAAAACATTGGCAGGCCGCCATCAAGCGGCTTGAGGAATTGGCGCCCCAGTTAATCCATTCGCCGGATTTGCTCAAGCAAGTCCGTTTGCAGATCGCCGTCAGTTACGAAAAAATGGGCAACACGAACCTTCAATTGGCAGCTTACCGGCAAGCGGTCGAGATCGATCCGCTGTGGCCGCCCGCGCGATTGGGCGTCGCCAGCACGTTGCTCGCGCTCAACAAGTTCGACGAGGCGCTGGAGGAGTTTCGTTACCTCGGCAAATTGGATGGCATGGCCGACGCGGCCGCCGTCGGCGAAGCAAGATCGCTGATCCTGAGGAACCTAAGCCGCGGGCGGGCGGATCAAGATTCGAAACAGAATTGGAACGAAGTTGATGGTTTGCTCGATCAATTGGCCCTAAAGAATCCCGATGCGGTCGGCGTGACGTTGCTTCGGGCGGAATCGCTTTCCGGCCAGCAGCAAACCGCCAAGGCGGAGAGTCTGTTGCTCGAGGCGCGAGCCAAATCGCCCGATCGAGTCGAGTTATGGACGGCGCTCGCCGGACTGTACAACCAACACCAACAATGGCCGAAGGCCGAGCAATTGCTCGACGATGCACAACACAAATTCGGCGATCAGGTTTGGATTCGCCTGGCCCGCGGTTCGTATCTGTTGGTTCGAGCGAGCAGGGAGCGGGGAGCAGAGGGCAAGGAGCAGAGAGCAGGGAGCGGGGAGCATGGAGCCGGATCGGGTGCGCCGGCGAACACCGCTTCAAGCCTCAAGCCTCAAGCCTCAAGCCTTTCGCACTTGAGTGCGGAGCTGAACGCGTTGAGTGAGAAGACGGATGCGTTCTCTCCCATCGATCGGATGGTTTTGGCCCGGGGATTGGCGAGTTTGTCGCTGGAAGCGGGCGACACGGCGCGGGCAATCGTGCTCGCCCGACGTGCTTGCGACGCCGATCCCAAGAACTTGCAGGCGCGATTGTTCCTCTTCGATCTGGCATTCAGAAATACCGATGCGACGGGCGCGGAACAAGTCCTCACGGAAATCGGCAAACTGGAAGGGGAAGGTCCATTCTGGCACTACGGACAAGCGGCGCTCTGCCTGTTGAAATCGCGGTCGGCCGCGCTCGACGAGGCGGCGTTTCAACATCTCGACGCCGCGCGCAAGCAGCGGCCAGGTTGGTCCGCTCTCGCGCTATTGACCGCCCAGATTCAAGACCGGCAAGGTCAAAGCGGGGCTGCGCTGCAAAACTATCTCGAGGCCATCGATCTCGGCGAGCAGAATCCCTTGGCGATCCGCAGGGCCACCGAGTTGCTCTATTCGAAGCAGCGTTACAGCGAGGCGGACCAATTGCTGCGGCGCGTGGAACGGCAACCCAACTTGTTCACCGGCGAAGTGGAGCGGATCGCGTCGAAGGTTTACGCGCGTTTGGACGACGTCGATCGAGCGCTGGATCACGCTCGCGGGGCGGCCGCCAATTCGAAGGATTGGCAGGACCAGGTTTGGCTGGGTCAATTGCTAAACCTAATTGGCCAGCAAGCCCGGAGTCACGGCAAGGCCGACGAAGCGAAAAACCGATTCGACGAAGCGGAAAAATCGTTGCGACATGGCATCGAACTAAAGCCGGAAATCGCCGAGCCCTGGGTGGCGCTAATCCGATTCTATGTGGCGATCGGCCGCAAGGCCGACGCTGAAACGGCAATACACCAGGCCGAAGGCAAACTTTCGGCAAATTCCGCCGCATTGGCCTTGGCCGCCTGCTATGAAGCGATCGGCGAAAGCGACGAAGCGTCGAAACGATACCAACTGGCCCTTTCCCAATCGGCCAACGATCCGACCGTGTTGCAGCACGCCGCCGAGTTCGAGTTGCAATTCGGAAAGCCGGCCGATGCCGAAGCCCACTTGCGGAAGATCGTCTCGGGACAAGTGCCGGCCAAGCCCGACGAGGTCGCGTCGGCCCGCAGAACGCTGGCCGCGGTGCTGCGGTCGAGCGGAAGTTATCCGAAGATCCAAGAGTCGCTCGCTCTCATCGAGCAAAACCTTGCCACGGGCTCCGCGCCCGAGGATGTCCGTGCGAAAGCCTTCGCTTTGGCCAACTGTCCGCAACCCGAGCGGCATCGAGAGGCGATCGGCATCCTGGAAAAACTATTGACATCGCAGCCTGCCGCGGACGATTTGCGAATGGCGTTGGTCCAACTTTACCTCGCCGAAAAAGATTGGCCGAAGGCCTCCAAGCTATTGCGCACACTCATCTCGAACCACGAGCAGAATCCGCGCTATTTGGCGATCTATGTATCTCAACTGCTCGAACGCGGAGAAACCGACGAAGCCAATCTCTGGATTCGCCGCCTGGAGCAAATCGCCCCCGACGATTTCGCAACGGCTGGCCTCAAGGCGGAATCGCAGATACAGGCTGGGGAAATCGATTCGGCCATTCGAACCTTCCACGACTCGCTGGCCCGAAAAGGGCTCTCGAAGGCCGACGCAATCTCGCAAACTCGCATCGCGGCGGTGCGCCTCGAGGAGTTGGCCAGCCGCATGACTGGGCCAAATCAAGCCGCCGGCGCCGCCAAGCTGTTTGCCGAGTCGGAGGGCATGTTTCGGAAGCTTGCCAAGGTGCAGCCGGACGAACAACTCTTGCTGGCGATCTTTCTCTGCCCGGCGAGGCCGATCCGACGAATCGCTCGCCGCTGCCGAATCGGCGCAGCCGAAGGCCGATCCGACGGTATTTGCCAAAGTCTGTGTCGAGTTGATGGACAAATTGCCCGATTCGGCGGTTCGGAATCAGCGATTGGAAAAGACATTGCACGCGGCGATCGCTCAACACGCCGATGCGACCGTGCTGCTGGTTGCGCTGGCCGATCTTCGCATTCGGCAGGAGCGTTTCGACGATGCCGCGGCGATTTACCGCGATGTTCTCGAAAAAGAGCCGTCTAATTTGGTTGCGATGAACAACCTGGCGATCCTCCTGGCCGCCGAGAAGAAAGATCTCGACGAAGCGCGTCGGCTGGTTCAAAAGGCGATCGCGACGGCGGGTCCGCTTCCCTCTCTCTTGGATTCTCGGGCCACCGTTTACCTCGCGCTCGGCAAGCCGAAGGAAGCGCTAGCGGATTTGGAGCAAGCCATCAGCACCGAACCAAAGCCGAATCGCCAGTTTCACCGCGCACTGGCCTATTGGCAGCTTGGGCAGCCGGAAGACGCCAGAACAGCTCTCCGCGAGGCCCGCAAATCGGGTTTCAAGCCCGACCAACTCGGCGTCCTCGAGCGCCGCGACTATCAGCAGCTTGCGGCGAAGCTTGGGCAACCTGGCGCATGAAGGGAAAGACGTCGAGGCGTCAAACTGCTTTGAGCTCTTTCCCCGACGCTTTTCGCTTCGCTGCGGGAATACGAAGTTCATCTGCGAGTATCCGAAATCCGCTCAAATTCCGGGCGATCTTGATTGACGAACTCAATCGCAACTATACACTGGCGCTCGGCTGAGGAGACAGTTGGCGGGTCGCTTTCGCATTTCGTTTAGCACCGATCCGTACGAAACAAGGAGATTAGTTCATGTGCAGTTCCCTGAAACGGCTCTGTTTGGCATTTGCGGCGTCGGTGCTGTCAGTGATCGCCGCGAATAACGCTGCCGCAGACATGATCCAACAATACACCGTCAAGAATGACGGGAAGGGTGGCCCGAAACCTTATAAGTACGCCACATTCGGCAATACCGCTCCAGACCCAAGTACCATTCCAAACGAGACCGGCGGTTCGTACACCGACACTTGGAGTAACGGCAGCCTTTCGGCCGAGGGCCAATCGGTATACCTTCCGGGCAACAGCACCTACAACAATATTTCATTCAGCTTTTACACCGGATCCGTTGCGGATGGTTCGGTTGCTCCGACCCCTTACGCGCCTACAACGACGACGTTATACGTGTTTGAAGTACTAGGAAATCCCAACGTCGGTGTAAACGGCGGGCCCTACATTGGAACCATGGCAACACCGGCAACACCGGCGAATCTCTCGCCCAGCACCCCCGGAGTCATCGGTTACGCCGCCGGGAATGGGACGGTGTACAATTTTACCAACCTGACTCTCACCGCGGGCAACACATACTATTTTTACGAGGGCACCACAACGCCCGACGACACTTCATTGGCGGTATTCTCGAACACAACTTATACGCCATTCTACAATGGCACATCAAATCCCAACCAAACCCCATCGTCGAAGGACACCTACTCCGGTGATCAGCGCTATCGGACGGGGGGCGACGGTACTTACCTGGGGCCGAACAATTCAATGACATTGTTCACGCTGTCTGGCAACGTCGTGCCCGAGCCTTCGCGGATCGTGGGCATTCTTGGAGTCGGGATCATGGGAGCCTTCGGGCTCTGTTTCGGTGTCGCTCGGAAGCGGAAGCCGGCAGTCGGCTGAACGGTGTGCGGCTTCGAATGGCCGACGTGCGACCCAGCCTACCCTAATTGGCCGTCCGAACAGGATGGCTTGTCTTCTTCGAGTTTTGGCGAAGCCGGCACAGTCCCACAGTCGATTTCCACGACGATCGATTCCTGTGATTGCGTGAACGCGCAGTTCGTCGGCGAGTATCCGCAAACGGTTGATCTGTTGGGTGAATTCGATTGACACGCCAAGTTGCTTTCCTAGATTGCCGGAGAAGGTCCCACTCGCAGAGCCAATTCACGGTCGTCTTCACCGGTGATCAGACCGCCAACATTCCCATGCAAAGCACAGTCGACTTGAAATACGATCGGCATCGCTTACGCGAGCGGCCAGACGACCGTAACGTTTTCGGGCATCTGCGGAGAGGGGGACAGGCACATTTTGCTCACAAGGCATCGCAAAATGAGCCAGTCCCGGACCGTCTTCGAGAGGGGGCCGACCGTTTTCGGATAGGCTCTAAGTGCGATTGGTTTAGCTTGGCGGCATCAACGCAGAATTGCGAGGACATTCTCGTAAACGCTTCGCAAACGCGCAGTTTGCCTGCGAGTGTGTGCAATCTGCAACGTCGGGGGTGGAATCTGGTTGACAAGCCAATTTGTCCGCATATATTCGGACGAAAGCCCTCGGGTTTTCTTGCGCAATTGAATTGTTGAGCCTCGACGGACAAAAAGAGATAGTGCGATGAAAATTACTCTGACTCTTGTGCGGCGCTGTTGGTTGCTGCCGCGATGACGACTTCCGTCCGTGCGCAAACGCCTGACGGCGGCACTTTCGGTCTTACAATTCCAAACATGACGCCGGGTTCGGCCGTCGGGGATCTCGTGTCTATTTTGGGAAAAGGCGGTATCGGAGGCTACCAGTCAACGGCTGCGGGACCCTACCAGTACAATCTCTCCGGTGTTGATCCAGCCGATGCAGCCGTCCTGCAGCTAAACGGCAGCGGGCCGACCTACAGTGGAACCGTCTATGGCTTTTGCATTCAACTGCTGACGGATATCTACGTGGGCACCAACAACCCCGGATTCACGTTATCATCCACGATCCCTAGCGCTGTGGCGACGGCGGGCCAAGTTAGCGACCTTCTTTATTTGATGAAGGAGTACTCATCTGCCCCCACGAACGGCATGTTCAATGTGCCGTCGGGCCCTGCTAATTCGGCTACTGCGGCTAAAGGCGACGCGTTGACGATCGCAATTTGGGAAGTGCTGAATGGAACGGGAACGGATGCTGGTCCTCAGAAATACAATATCGTTGCCACTGGCGCGGGCGTTCCCAGTCCCAATGCAAACGACATCACGGTCCACTTCGCCACGGCCGATACCACCTCGATTGTCAATCAGGCCAACCTTTGGTTGGCCGGTGTCACTCCCACCGGCCCGCCTTCGGCTGGGCTTCCTTCCAGTGATTTGTACGCGCTCTTGAATCCCAGCGTGCAGGACCAAACAGTTACCTTTGTGACCGGAGGAGGTAGCAGCCTTGCCCCGGTTCCAGAGCCGACTGATGCGAGAAGTTTGGTCGGCCTTGTGTTTCTTGGCTTGGCTGCGGGAGCCGTTGTGATGGTTCGCCGTCGCCCAGCGGTGGCTGTTTCTAGCCGCACTTGAATTGCCGCAGCACCTGCCTCACCTGCCCTACGACGCACCGCATCAGGGCGCTGCGTCTGCGGCGATCCTCCCATGAACGCGCGTTCGTGGCCCGAATGATTTTGATTCCATGCATATGGCATTGGCAGCTTCGTGATCTTGCGGCCGATGGCGAAGGCCTCGCATCCCGCCGCAACGACGTCTCGAACAAGCTATTCCGCCCTGCGAGGCTCGAGGTCCGACCAAAACACCGGCTGTTGGTTCGCAAGGTTAGAGGCATCGAATGAGTTTAGGATTTCGGGCGCAACGAAGGCAAAAACCCTGGCACCCATAGCTTTCGCCGCTACGGAACTGGCTGACCGCAAATGCCTTGAGCCGACGGATTAAATCGGGAAGATAGTCGTGGCGTTACCGCGGTACTGCATGGCCTTGGCATCACCCGCCCGCTCATTTATTCTTCCCGCCTCTTCATGCGCGCTGCGGAACGGCACGTGCGGCCAGCGCCAGCAAGATGCCTCCCAGCGCGGCCAACAGCAGCGTTGACGGTTCCGGCACCGAGGTGGCGCTCTCAGCAAAGGTCGCTTCCGAGCCGAGTTTGGCGATCGGTCCGCCCGAACCCGAAATGAACGTGCTGCCGTCCACCGTGAGCAAACCGGATTCGGTGTCATTGAGCAGAATGGAAGCGGACGACGGCAAGATCGACGAGGGCGGAAGCGAGGCAATAACACGATTTTCCAACAGGCTCACGTCCAACCCAGGATCGGAGATCGCCAACCGCTCGATTGCGGCAAGACGATTCTCCAATTGCTGGCCCTTGATACTGCTGATCGAGCCCGAGAGAATTGCCGCCTGAATGGCCATGAATGGATCGGTGCTGCCGTCGGCAAACGCTGCAGTGGCCGCCACTGCGTCGGTTGCGATTGTGGAAGTGCCACCGGCGCCCCCACCGACGCCTGACGGTGCAATCGTCACGGTTGAGCCGGCGTTGATTGTCAATGTGGTCTGCAGGATCTGCGCGGCCGTCAGGTTGGCGACATTGGCGCCGTCGCCGACCGTCGTATTGCCCGAGTACGTCGTGGCCGGGCCGCCCAAGTTGTCTCCGGAGACGATGCCGACCGTTTGAGTTGTGGCGCCCGTCACGGTCAATGCTCCGTCCGTCGAGAGGCCCGTGCCGTGCGTGGTGATGTTGGTCGTGCCGGAAAGTGCCGACGCCGGGCCGGAAAGTTGCAACGTCCCCCCAGCATAGACCGAGGCGGTGACGCTCGGTCCGACGGTCGAACCGCCGACGTTCAATTGCAGCGAGCTGCTCGGAGATCCGCTGCCGCTACTATTGCCGACGACCAAGGCGTTGGAACCGGCCAACGAAAGCGTCCCGGTGAGGTTCAAATTGCCTGGGCCTGTCATCACCAAGGCGCCGCCCGTGCCCAATGAGAGTGTGCCGGCAAACGTGCCAGTGGTGGCTTGATTGACGGACAAGGTAGTGCCGCCGGCGACTTTCAATTGCCCCGCGCCCGTGCCGGACAAGCTGCCGATCGCGAGTGCATTGTCGGCAACGGCAGTGCCCACATTGACGATCGACGAGGCGCCATTAATTGCCAAGGGGCCAGTGCCCAGGGTTCCGGCTCCGTTCAGACCGACGTTTAGCGTGCCGTTGGTGACGATGGTGCCGCCTGTGTAGGCGTTGGCGCCGTCCAACTCCAACGTGCCGCCGCCGAGGAGCGTGATCTGCTGGCCCGGCACGATCGACTCATTGATCGATCCGGCCACCACCAAAGCACTGTTGCCGGCGATGTTAAACGTGGTCGATTTGCTGGAATCAGCCAGGATCAGAGTCGTGCCGATGGTTGGCGTGGCCACGGGGCTCGAACTGCCGCTGTTGACGCTGATAGTGGCTCCGCTGCCGGAATTGTTCAATGTCAGGCTGCCGGTATGGTCGGATCCGAGGTTGTAGGCGGTCGTCGTGTTGTTGAAGACGAGTTGGCCGCACGTGTAGCCGGCGCCGCCCAACGTGATGTTGGCCTGGCTGCCGAGGCCGAAGGTAACGACCTGGCCGGCGACGTTTGGGGCCGCCAGCAGGTTCCAATTGGCCGCCGCGCCGAAGTCGGTGCTGCTGCCGTTGGAGTTCCAAGAGTCGGGGGCAAGGTTGTAGCCCAGCACTGCCATTTGAGTGATGTCGGCCGCCGTGAGCACGTTGGCGACGCCGGGGCTCGAAAACGCGTTGTACGAATCAGGCCCCTGGCCGCTGGCCCAGTCGCCCAAATCGCCGCCATTGCCGGAAGGATTGTAGTTTTTTAGGTTCGTGGCGCCGCCATCGATCGACAAATAGGCGCCCGACTCCGTCTGAGTCAGGCTCCGCACGCCAGGACCGGTGTAGCGGAACAAGTCGCCGACCATATAGCCGTTATTCGCCGTGGTTCCGACTCCCGCCGTGCGGCCCATGATCTCCGAGATTTCATGTTCCGCCAGGCCAATGAAATCGTATTTACCAGAAACGGCTCGATTGTTGGGATCGAAGGTGTACATGTAACCTTCGCCGAATGTGAATGTGCCGGCGGTTGACGTGTCGCCGCTGCCTCTTGGATCGATGCCCAAAGCCAACGATTGGGCGGTCGGCAACCAATAGTTGTCGCTGCTGGTCGGATCGCTGGAGGCACTTAGGCTGGCGATCGCGCCCTGTTGGTTCACGCTCGCCTTATCGGCCAGCAGCGCGCTATAGACCTGGCTGTAGGAAAAACTGCCGTAGAGATTGAACTTGCTGTCGCCCAGAACGCTCGTGCCCGCAACGGCGTCGACGTGAACATAAATCGTGATCGGATTGGAGAACAGATTGCCGTACTGCGTACAGGCGTAGTTCATCGCGCTCTCCACTTGCGCGGCATACGACAGCGACGTGACATTCGACGTGAAAACTGGAATGATGATCATGCCGCGAGCGGGGGTGGTGAAAGACGCCAGCGCCACGAGAAGAATCGTTGCCGACTTGATCGTCTTCATTGGCAATGCTCGCTGACGGATGCAACGCTTCCCGAACGGGCCGAGCCGGGAATCCACTCTGGCCCGCGGTAGTTATGATAGTACCATCGCGCCCCCCACCCATTGCCAGCATTTGGTCGTCTTTTCTTGGCATTTTTCTTGCGCCGCGCTCGGACAATCGATTCAACGCGCTGCGCGGCCGAACGCAAAGCTTGCGCAAATGCGCAGGTTTTCCTTGGGAGGTGGGCGCCGCTGTCGCGGTAATGAATTGGAGCGGCATCGAAGGATTCGTGGCCGCCACGTTCTGGTTTCTCGTGTCGCTGCTTGCGCTTTGCGCAGGGTTAGCAATAGCACCATTCCCGCCGTCCGGACGGCGTCTCCATTGCGTCCTATTTGGTCAGCTTCAACGTCCAGGCGGTTCGTGTTTCGATCTTCCGCCCGTCGTCGCCGGCCCCGGTGCTGATCAGTCCTACGATTTCCAAGGGCTTACTTGTCGGCACCTCAACGGCCGTATTGACCTCGCGAATGTTTTTCAACGGCCCTTCGTCGACCTCCCACGACAGGTGAAGGTTGACGACCAACAAATCGCTGTCCTGCTTGCGATTCACGATCCCGCTGATCTTGATTGTGCGCGCTTCCGAACGCGTCGCGACGCCGAACGGAACCCCTGGCGTGACCGTCAGGTCGATGGCATCGAGTTCTTTATCGGCAGCCTTCGACGGACCGAGCACGGAATTCTCGTACCCATGTCGCGTGAGCCGCAGCAGATACTCGCCGCCATCCCCCAGCGCGGCAATCGGATGCCACGCAAGAAACAGGCCAATAACGACGAGATAGCGCATTGCTTCGTCTCCTGCACGGATTGAGCGAAGGGGATCGGGCGAATCGAGCCCGATTCAAGGCTTTTCGTGATGCCGCCCAATTTCAGAGCCCACTTCTTACAGACGGTCGCAAGGATTCGCAAGGCCGGCATGAAATCAGTTTTAGGCTGCATTCAAACCAGCCATTCTTGCACGCAGTCGGTATGGCGCACTTCGATCCTCGGCCGTGGGTCGCCGGGAATCAAGCGGGAGGTCAGCGGCAATACGGTGCAGGGCAAAACGTCCGCCTGATCGAGCCGCGATTGGCCGGCCAATTTCAATTCGCCGTCGTGCAGTCGATATAATTCCAATGCCCACGGATCACGGTCGATCAGCAACAACTCGCGCATGTTGACTCTGCCGTAGAAGGAAAGCTTGTCGCGGCTTCGATCGTGAAGGCTGATGATCTCAACGACGAAATCCGGGCCGCCCAGATGGTACGTGTCGCAATCCCGAGCGATTCCGCCGGGAAGCACCACCGCGACGTCGGGACAGCGAAAGTTCTTCGTCCAGTCGTCGGCCCGGTCGCTCACGTTCAAACCGGGGTAGACCATCGCCGGGGTAGAAACAAGGGCATTTTGGAATGCCCATGCGAGCCTGCCTTGGAGATGCATGTGCTTCTGAATTTGGAATTGGGTTCATCAGGTACATTCCCTCCCAAACCTCGTCGAACCGATCGCCGCCCCATTCCGCCCGCTGGGCACCAATCTGCTCTTCGAGTTCGGGATCGGTGATCAAAGTGGCCATCGGTTGATTCTCCATTGTGCGGAAGCTGCACGGCGACTCAATTCTATCACCTAGTCCGGCGGCAAACCAATCGATCAAGTATTCACGCCCACACCGCCATCTGCTGGAATTCTCTTCCGCCAGCGGGTAGAGTGATTGAAGCCGGGCTCTGCCTTGGCTGCCCACTCCCACCCAATCTTTCTACTCACGCTCTGGAGAATTCGAGATGAACAGCAACTCCGCGGATCGCCCGGCCAATTCGGCCGGCGGCGCCATGCGCCGGGATTTTCTGAAAACGTCGTCCGTGATCGCCGCCGGCGGCGCGCTGGCCGGCTCGCTTAGCATCGCCCGATCGGCCCATGCCGCCAGCGATGAAACGATCAAGATCGCGCTGATCGGCTGCGGCGGGCGAGGCACCGAAGCTTGTTCGCAAGCCCTCAGCACTACGGCTGGCCCGGTGAAGCTGGTCGCCATGGCCGACGCGTTCAAGGATCGGCTCGAAGGCAGTCACAATCATTTGAAAGAAACTCACAGAGATCGCGTCGACGTGCCGGAAGACAAGCGATTCGTCGGCTTCGACGCTTATCAAAAAGCGATCGATTCCGGCATCGACATGGTCGTCGTCGCAACTCCGCCCGGCTTCCGCCCGATCCATTTCGACGCCGCGGTCAAGGCCGACAAGAACGTGTTCATGGAAAAGCCGGTCTCGACCGACGCCAACGGCATTCGCAGCGTTTTGAAAACCGCGGAAGAAGCGAAGAAGAAGGACCTGAAAGTCGGCGTCGGCCTGCAGCGGCATCACGATGCCCGCTATCTCGAAACCGTCAAGCGGCTTCAAGACGGCGCGATCGGCGACATCACCTCCATGCGCATCTATTGGAACGGCGACGGCGTGTGGGTGAAGCGGCGCGAGCCGAAGCAGACCGAAATGGAATACCAGATGCGCAACTGGTACTACTTTGTCTGGCTCTGCGGCGATCACATCGTCGAGCAGCACATTCACAACTTCGACGTCGCCCATTGGGTCAAGGGACGCGCTGCCGGTCAAGGCCAACGGCATGGGCGGTCGCCAGGTGCGCACCGGCAAGGACTACGGCGAAATCTACGATCACCACAACGTCGAATTCGAATACGCCGATGGCTCGCACGTGTTCAGCCAATGCCGCCATCAGCCGGGCTGTTGGTCGATCGTCGACGAGTATCGCTCAAGGCACGAAGGGATCGTCGCACGTCGGCGGCGGAAGCATCGACGTCAAGGGCGGAACGAATTGGAATTACGACAAGCCGGTCAAGAACGCCTACCAGGTCGAGCACGACGACTTGTTGGCCGCGATCCGCGAGAACCGGCCGTATAACGAAGCGGACAACGGCGCCCATAGCACGATGATGGCCATCATGGGCCGGATGTGTACGTACTCGGGCGTGCCGTTGACATGGGAGCAGGCGATCAACTCGCAGATCAGCGTGATGCCGAAGGAATTCACATTCCAATCGACGCCGCCGACGCTGCCCGACGCCGATGGCTTTTATCCGATCCCGATGCCGGGGCGAACGCGCGTGGTGTGAGTTGAGGAAAAAAGATTTCAACGAAGGCCGGCCGCAGTAATTGCGGCCGGCCTTTTTTCGTAGCGGAATTTGTGAAAATTCCGCGCGTCAATGCAGGTTGCGCTCGTCAGGCAGTGGCGGCTGAATTTTCACAAATTCAGCTACCGCTTGGGCACCTTGCGACCTATCGTCGTCGCAGCGCCGCGGTTGGCACCAGGTTCGCGCACCAATAGGCCGGATACGCCGCGCCGGCGACGCCGACCGCGAGCGTCATCAACATGCCTTCGAGCATCACCGTCGGCGCGATCCGTCCGGAAATGATCCCCGAGGTGGCGGGAAACAACGTCAGACAATGATTCAGCCAAACCGCGACGATGATTCCAACCGCCGCGCCGCGCCGCTCAGCACCAGTGACTCACTCAGGACGAGCCAGATCACGCGCCGCCGCGTCCAGCCGATGGCTCTCAACGTGCCGATCTCGCGCACCCGTTCGGCGACCGACATCGCCATCGTGTTCAGCATTCCGATTGCGCCGATCACCAGCGCGATCGTCGAAATGGCCCAAGCCACTCGTTGGGCCATGCGAATTTCGTCGAAGCTGTTGACGTATTGCGTGGCCGGCATGGCGACCAGAGTGGGGTCAAGGTTGGCGATCCAGCGCCGCACCTCCGCCGCGACCCACGGATTCTTGGAATCGCGCACCGAGACGCTGAAATCGGTCACCTGCCGCGTGTTCATCAATTGCTGCATCTGGACCAGCGGCAGAAAAACCGCGCCCGCTTCGTAGACATTGTCGCTATCGAGAATCCCGACGATTTGCAGTTGCCGGCCATAGAGCATCAGCAGATTGCCCGGCCGCAGATGCGTGCTCACGGCCAGCGTGCGGCCGATGACGGCTTGCTGGCGATCGTAGCGGCTCAATCCGCGGCCCGCCAGCAGCGGCAGCCGGCGAAACAGCCGGCAGCCCGGTTCCCAGCCGATGACGATCACGCGGTCTAAATCGTATTGCGGCAGCGACAGCACGTCGGCCTGGCCAGGCAACACGTCGCCGATGCCGGGCAACAGCCGCAACTGCTCGCCGACCGTGTAGTCGATCAGCCGATTGAGATTATGACCATTGCCGCCGCGCTGCACGATCAGATCGACACGGCGCGAATTGTAGAGATTGATATACGACCGCTCGAATCCATCGGTGATGCCGACCAACGACACCACGGCCGTCACCGCGACCGCCAGCCCGCTCACCGTGAGCAGCGAGCGCGCGGGCCGGCGCAGCAGATTCCGCCAAATAATGGTCGCCAGCCGCATCCTGCGGCCTCCGTCTTGATGTTCGTCCATGAAACGACGGCGCCCGGCCGGATTGTGAGCATGGAAGCGCACGAGCCGGCACGGTCGAGGTGCCGTATCTTGCTGCGCGGGAGCCGGCTGTGTCAACGCCGCTATGAGTTCATGCTTGCATCTTCCCAACGGCTTTGTCGGAGATGTCTTTGCGGCACCAGGCGCCTTCCCAGCGGATTTGCTTGACGGCGGTGTAGGCCAGCAGCTTGGCGGCTGAAATCGTGCCTCCCAAAGCCGTCACTGCCAGCACTCGGCCGCCGTTGGTGACGATTTGTCCGTCGGCTGTCGCCGTGCCGGCGTGGAACACTTTGACGTCCGGCAACTTCGCGGCTTCGTCCAGGCCACGAATCGGCAGGCCGCGCTCGTATTCGCCCGGATAACCGTCGCTGGCCATGACGACGCACACGGCCGGCCGCGGGTCCCACTGCAGCGGCTCGATTTGATCGAGCTTGCCGTCGACCGTCGCTTCGAGCACGTCGAGCAGGTCGCTCTTCAATCGCATCAGCAGCGGCTCGCATTCCGGATCGCCGAAGCGAACGTTGAATTCCAAAACCTTCGGCCCCTGATTGGTCATCATCAATCCGGCATAGAGCACGCCGCGAAACGGCCGCCGCGCTCGCTTCATCGCGTGGACCGTCGGCACTAGCACTTGCTCTTCGATCCGCCGCAGTTCGGCGTCGCTGACGACCGGCGTCGGGCAATAGGCGCCCATGCCGCCGGTGTTCGGGCCGGTGTCGCCGTCGAAGGCCGCCTTGTGATCTTGCGCGGGCGGAAGCGTGACGATCGTCCGGCCGTCGGTGATCGCCAGCACGCTGGCCTCTTGACCGTCGAGCCGCTCTTCGATGACTAGTTGATTGCCGGCCTCGCCGAACAGCCGATCGCGGGCGATTTGTATTGACTGCATCGATCGCTTCGGTGCGAGTCTTGCAGACGAACACGCCTTTGCCAGCCGCCAGCCCGTCGGCCTTCACCACGACCGGCACGTCTTCTCGATCGCGCAAGAAAGTGATCGCGCGATTCGGATCGCGAAAGACCTGATATTCGGCCGTGGGAACATCGGCTCGGCGCAATAAGTTCTTGCAAAAGACTTTGCTGCCCTCCAGTTCGGCGGCAGCGCGGCTGGGGCCGAAGATTCGCAGCCGTTCGGCAACGAAGGCGTCAACAATGCCGGCGGTCAGCGGGATTTCCGGCCCGACGACGGTCAGCCCGATCTCGTTTTGTTTGGCGAACTTGATCAGCCGAGGAAAATCGGTCGGCGATAGATCGACGTTTTCGCCCTCGGCTTCGGTGCCGGCGTTGCCGGGAGCAACGAACACCCGCTCGACGCGGCTGCTCTGCGCGATTTTCCAGGCCAGCGCATGTTCTCGCCCGCCGTTGCCAACCACAAGCACTTTCATAGCCGAGGGGCTCCAAGATATCGCCAACAGTGCGGGTTCGGCCATTGCTTGGCCCCGAAGCGATGTTATCCGTCTCCCCGGCGGCGGTCAATTCAGCGCGTCTCTGTCATTCAAAACGCGATGAGTCCGTCCTCGGCAAATGGAAATTCGAGACAATGATTCGCGCGACCTTGCGGGCCAAACCGTGCGCAGTCATAATTCGTGTTTGGCGTGGTTGCCTTGATGGAATAGAGCATCGCAGGGACGTATCGGGGGTGCATCTTTCGGCCAGCCGCGGTTTGCACGATTGCTCGACCGGTTCGTTTTCGAGAGAAGGTGAGCAGCGTCGGCGGCGCTAACCAGGCGACTGGCAGTTGACAAAACAACAGCTTCGGATAAAACAGGGGCGCATTCGTGAAAAATGTCACAAGGTTTTGGCCCCTCATTCTAAGGCTTCTCTGCGGAGCAACTTAGACGCGCCGACATCCAATTGACGACGTTGCACCGAGGAATGGTCCTCGCAAGGGGATCGCGGGATTTGTTCTATGGCGGATGAGAAAAAAAGACTGTCGGTTGCCGAGATGTTGGCGGCGGCCCGGAAAGCGGATGCGGAACGGAAATCGGGCGGCGCGAGCCCTGCCCCGGAGCCCGTCGCGGAAACGCCCGCGGCGGAAGTAGTTCGTGAAGCGAAAGCCGCGCCAGCAGCGGAAAAACCAGCAGCGGAAAAGCCAGCGGCGAAGCCCACGCCCGCCGCAAAACCAAAGCCCGCCGCCCCCGCGAAAGCGGCCGGCGCCGGCGGGCGGATGAGCGTCGCCGAAATGATGGCGGCGGCTCGAGCGGAAAAAGCAGCGGCTGCTGGAGGCGGAGCAGCGGAAGCAAAGCCAGCCCCCGCTAAACCTGCCGTGGAAAAACCGGCGGCCAAGCCTGCCCCCGCGAAAGCGGCGGCGGCGAAAGTCGCGGTTGCCGAAAAAGCCCCCGCGGCAAAGCCCGCGCCGGCGGCTCCAGCCGAACCGTTGCCATCCGCCAGCATTCTTGCAGCCGCTCGCGGTGAAAAGCCGGGGCCGATGACCAAGGCGGAAGCCGCAGCCAAGCCTGCCGCGCCTCGCGCCCCAGTCGCCGCGGCCAAAGCGAAATTGGCCGTGCCGCCGATGCCGCCGAAGCCAGCCTACGCGGTGCCGAAGCCGAAGGGCGCGACGGACGAAGATCGCCGCGGTGTGTTGCAATTGCTCTTCGGATCGTTTCTCGCGCTCGGTTTCACGTCCTTGTCCGTCACCGGCGGCGTCTGGACGTTGCTGACCGCGCGGTTCATGTTCCCCAACATCTTGACCGAGCCGCCGAGCCAGTTTCAAGGTCGGCTTCCCGCAGCGTCGCGCCGGGCAGGTGGAGACGAAGTTCAAATCGCAGTCGGCGTCTGGATCGTGAACTACGAATACAAAGGGCAAAAGGAAATTTTCGCCCTGCGCACCGTCTGCACGCATTTGGGCTGCACGCCCAACTGGCTCGAAGGCGAGCAGAAATTCAAGTGCCCCTGCCACGGCAGCGGCTTTTACAAGGACGGCATCAACTTCGAAGGACCGGCCCCGCGTCCGCTCGGAGCGCTACGCCATCCGCATCGCCGACGACGGACAGTTGGAAGTCGACAAGAGCAAGATGTTTCAGGAGGAGCTCGGGCAGTGGACCGATCCCAGCTTCGTTCGTGCCGGTTTGATCGCGGACGCAGCGCTGTAGGGAACGGCCTCCGTGCCGTTCCGAGCCGCGGCGAACACGCGATGCATTCATTTTGATCCACGCCGACTCCTTGCCCACCAACCGCAACCTTGACCCCCTAAGACACTCGCATGTCCCTCGGCGAAACGATTCGCAATTCGCAGCTCTGGAAGAGCATCTTCCGGCACCCGATGCCGCTCGATCGCCGCAATCGCATCGTGGTGATGCTGACGAATTTCTTTCTGCACCTGCACCCGGTGTCGATCAAGAAGCAAGGCATCGCGCTCAGCTACACCTGGTGCATGGGCGGCGTGACGTTCTTCCTGTTCCTGGTCGAGACCGTGACCGGCGTGCTGCTGATGTTCTACTACCGCCCGACGCTGGAATGGGCCTACAACGACATCCTCGCACTGCGCGACGTGACCAGCCTGGGCATCCTGCGCGAACTGCATCGCTGGGGTGCGCACGCGATGGTGATCACCATCTGGCTGCACATGTATCGCGTGTTTCTCACCGGCAGCTACAAGCCGCCGCGCGAGTTCAACTGGGTCGTCGGCGTGATTCTGCTGCTGCTGACGCTGCTGCTTGTCGTTCACCGGCTACCTGCTGCCGTGGGACCAGTTGGCGATTTGGGCCATCACGGTCGGTTCGAACATGGCCCGCGCCACGCCGATCCTGGGGCACGAAGGGCCCGGGCAGCAAGCTGCTGAATATCGGCGGCATCGACATGATCACCAACGCCTCCGACGCGCGCTTTGCGCTGCTCGGCGGCACGCTTCGTCGGCGAGGAGACGTTGAATCGATTTTACGTGCTGCACTGCATCGCGATTCCGCTGGCGGTGTCGCTGCTGTTGGCGATCCACTTCTGGCGGGTGCGCAAGGACGGCGGCATCAGCGCGCCGCTGTGATGTTGAATTAGGCATTGGACGTAGCCATGCTTTTCGCCGACACCGATCCAAATATCGACATTCACATCGATCGCCGGCGGCCTGGGCGGTGTATTACCTGCTGCTGGCGGCGATGAACGGTGTCATGGCGCTGCTATCTGTGGCGACAGCAGAATCGGCCGCAGGCGGCGCTGATTCTGGACGGCCATCGCCGCTGGTGTTCGTGATCATGGCGCCGCTGGCGATGAGCGGCGATCCGCATTGGGTTCCGCAGCGGCCCTATTGGCTCACGGATTGCCGTTCAGGGCATTAGCGTGCCCGCTCGGCATCCACGGCATCTTCAGTCTGAGCGGCAAGACTGGGGCCGTGTGGTACAGCGTCGGCACGCTCGCTGATGCTCGTCGTGTTCTATTTCTTCCGCCGCTTCTTCGTCCAGCCGCTGGTCGCCTGGACGCTGCTGAACCTGTCGCTGCTGGTGATGGGCCTGTCGATGGCCGATCCGAACTTCCCGGCGATCGTCACCAAGCCCGACAACGTGCCGATCGTGGCGCTGGTGTTCCTGCTCGGCTTCTTCACCTGGCTGGCGACGGCCAAGGCGGTGAACAACGACGATCGCATCGCGCAAGGGCTTGCCGCCGCTGGAAAAGCTCGACGACGAAAAAGTGCTGGTCTGGCCCGACCTGGTCTACACCGAGCTGATCTGCATGGTCGCGCTGACGGCGCTCCTGTTGGTCTGGGGCATCTGCTCAAGGCGCCGCTGGAAGAGCCGGCCAGTCCGCGTCAAGACGCCCAATCCGTCGAAGGCCCCGTGGTACTTCCTCGGCTTGCAGGAAATGCTCGTCTACTACGATCCCTGGATGGCCGGCGTCGTGCTGCCGAGCCTGGTGATCTTCGGCCTGATGGCGATTCCGTTCCTCGACTTCAACAAGAAGGGGAACGGCTACTACACGATCGAGGAGCGGAAGTTCAGCTACCTGATGTTCCAGTTCGGCTTTCTCGAACTGTGGGTCACGCTGATCATCCTGGGCACGTTCTTGCGCGGACCGAACTGGAACTTCTTCGGGCCGTTCGAGCATTGGGATCCGCACAAGGTCTGGCGCTGAACAACGTCGACCTGTCGCAGTACTTCTGGATCGAAGCTGATGGGCATGCCGCTGCCGCAGGCGCCCACCGGCAGCGGCGCTGGCACCGAACTGCTGCTACATCCTCAAGCGCGAGTTGCTGGGCATCATCGGTGCTGGCCGTTTATTTCATCCCGCTGCCGCCGCTGATGGCGACGACGATCTTCCGCAAGTTCTTCGTCAAGATGGGCTTCATGCGCTACATGCTGATGTCGAACCTGTTGCTGTTGATGCTGACGCTGCCGATCAAGATGGTGCTGCGCTGGACGTTGAACCTGAAATACATCATGCATATCGACGAGTACTTTTTGAATTTTTGACGGATCGCAATCCAATTTTCGGAATCACGAACTCGTCCTCTCATGCCAGCAAACGAACAAACTTGGCGCGACTCCAAGCTGATGCACATCGTCTTCGCGCGTTTCGGCCGTGGTGATGCTGTTGGCGACGATTTGGATGATGGCCGACGACAACGATCGACCTTGGAAGGATTATCAGCGGAAGTTCAACAGCTTGGATCTCTGGACGACCGACGCGCGGATCACCGAGCAGAAGTCCACCGCCTACGAAAAGAAGCTCGAGGAGTTGGAGAAGGCCGTCAAAGACGCGCAGGTGCAGTTCACGGCCAGCGACGCCGCGGCGGCGGTGGAATTTGCCCGCATTGACAAGCAATTCACCGAAGAGATGGCCCGGCTCGTCAAGGAGGCCAATCGCGATTTCTCGGTCACCCGCGATCCCGCGCAGACGGAGCAGATCGTCCGGCTCGCCAATAGCCTGCCGGCGGAGAAAGATCGCGAAACCGTCCGTAAAGGCCGCGCGAAGTTGCTGGAATTGATGAATGAAGTGCTGACGCGCTACACGTTCCGCGAAGGCCACTTCACGCTCGAAACGAAAGATAAGAAAGCGGATTTGAGCGCGGCCCAATCGAACTTCGATCAGGCCGTCGGCGACAGCCGGCCGGGCCAAACGCCGAAAGAACGGCAGGACGAGCTGGCTCGCCTACAGCGGGCCGTTGACGCCGCCCAGCATGAGGCCGACGTCTCGACCAGCTTGACGGACAAAGCCATCAGCCAGCGCAAGGAAATGGAGCGGCTCCGCGGCCTTGTGACGGCGCAGGAAGACGCGGCCAACGCCGCCTTGAGCAAGCACCAGACCAGCGTCAATCTACTAAAGGGCACCGCCGAAGAGCGCGCGATGAACGTCGGCAAAGAGTTGGTCCAACTGCCCGTCCTCGACGCCTTCAACAGCCCGCTGAAAATCAACAATCTCTGGCTGCCGGAGCTTCCCTGGAACAACAATTTCAAAGAAGTCGCGCGGTTCGATCGCTGCGGCACATGCCACCTGGGCATGACGAAAACACAGGCCGGGTCGGCCGTCGAGCCGGCCTATCCCGCGTCGCATGTTGTGAAGATCGTGCTGCCGACTCCGGCGAAGGTGCCGAAAGCCGACGCCGCCGATTTGGAATCGGTCTACGGTTTCACGCTGGCTCCGCGCGGCGCTCTCAACTCCGACGACGTGACGGTCTTCGCCGTCTACCCGCGAACGCCGGCCGCCGCCGCAGGGCTGATGGGCGGCGATGTCATCGAGCAGATCAACGATGGCCGTGTGCTGAAGCCGGCGCAGGTGCATCAATTCCTGCTTGAATCGGTCGCCTGGGGCCAACCGTTCACTCTGTCGATTCGCCGCGGCGTGCCCCATCCCTACGCCAGCCATCCGCGGTTGGATTTGTACTTGGGAAGCCTCAGTCCGCATCCGATCGACAGATTCGGTTGCTCGATCTGCCATCAAGGCCAAGGGAGCGAAACGTCGTTCAAATGGGCCACGCATACGCCGAACGATCTGATTCAAGCCAAGCGATGGACCCGCGAGCACGAATGGTTCCGCAATGAGAACTGGACGTGGCCGATGTTCCCCAAGCGGTTCGTCGAAAGCGGCTGCTTGAAATGCCATCACGATGTCGTCGACCTCGAGCCGAGCGTCAAATATCCCGACCCGCCGGCGCCGAAACTGATCGCCGGCTACGAGACGATCCGCCGTTACGGGTGCTTCGGCTGTCACGAAATCAACGGTTTCGCCGGCGCCGACAAGCGCATCGGTCCCGATCTGCGTCTGGAGCCGAACTACTACGCCGCGGCCGAGCAATTGAAAACCGATCCCGGCCTGGCGAAGCTCGACGCGCAGGCGCCGAAATGGGCCGACGACGTCGAACATCGCGACGACGCCTACGCCCGTCATCGGCTGTACGATTTGGTGGCGGCCGATGCGGCGAAAGCGAAAGCCGCTCAGACCGACAAGAAAGCGCCGAAGCCAGTGCTGCGAGCCGATTCGCATCGCCTGGAAGCGGTGCTGAAAGATGTCGATCTGCCGGGCTCGCAGCGCAAGGTCGGCCCCAGCTTGCGGCACGTCGGCAGCAAGTTGTCGTACGATTTTCTCGCGAGCTGGATCGCCAATCCGCAAAACTTCCGTCCCGGCACTCGAATGCCGCGATTCTTCGGTCTGTGGGATCATCTCGACGGTGCCGGCCTGGCCGAATCGCAGCGGCTCGAGCCGATCGAGATTCGTGCCCTGGCGGAATACCTGCTGAAAGCCAGCCAGCCGTTCGATTATGTCGAGCCGCCGAAGGGCGTGAAGCCGGATAGCGATCTGGACGAAGCCGGCAAAAAGGCGGCGGTCGCCCGCGGCAAGAAGGTGTTCGAAACGCGCGGCTGCCTCGCCTGCCATCAGCACGTCGATTTTCCGCAAGCGAAGGAATCGCAGGGCCCCGATCTATCGCGCATCGGCGCGAAGCTGGCCTCCAATCCGCATGGGCGCGAATGGCTTTATAGCTGGGTGCGGCAGCCGAACCGGTATCACTTGCGCACCTTCATGCCCAACTTGTTCTTGGAGCCGGTCAAGGACGCCGCGGGTAATACGACCGATCCGGCCGACGATGTCACCGAATTTCTGATGACTTCGCAACAAGGCTGGAAGCCGGAGATGGCGATCGCGCGGCAAATGACGCCCGACGATGAAAACGCGCTCGACGATTTGGCGCTGAAGTATCTTGCCGACAAGTTCTCCGCGGAAACCGCCAAGCGATATTTGTACGACGGTATTCCGGCCAGCCAGGGTTACGGCGTCTTGGGCGACGAAGCGGTGTTCATCAATCCCGAGCCGCCGCCGAAGGGTTCCGCATCGACGGGTTCTGCGTCAACGGGTGCTGCCGCCGATATTGCCGCCGGCGAGAAGGCCGCGCATGAAGCCGTGTCGGGCGAAAGGCCGGCGGTTGAAAAAGCGGCGGAGCGAGCCGAGGCCGAAAACGAAACGGCCGCCGTCGCGGGCCGTGCGCCGGGTTCGGAGCTGAAGCAAGAATCGCCCGAGCATAAGAAAAAGCGATTGGCGCGAACGATGGAGTATGTCGGCCGCCGATCGGTCGGCAAATTCGGCTGCTTCGGCTGTCACGACATTCCGGGCTACGAAGACGCCAAAACCATCGGCACCGGCTTGGCCGACTGGGGTCGCAAAGATCCCTCGCGGCTGGCATTCGAGGAAATCGTCGAATATGTGACGCATCATCCCAACGGATTGCATCCGAACGGGATTACTGCGGCGCCAAAGTCCGCCGCGAAACCTGGCCAGGTCGTCACTGGCTACACCATATACCCGCCCCTATCGATCAACCCGACGATGGGGCCCGCGAAGGCGCCGGCCGCAAAAGCCGCCGCTCCCGAAGAACAGCCGGAGTTGTCGCTCGACGATCTGCCGACCGACATCGGTTTCTTCATGAACGAGCTGTTGGAAGAAGATCGCACCGGGTTCCTCTGGCAAAAGCTGCGTGCGCCGCGGAGCTACGATTTCCGCAAAACGGGCGAACGAGGCTACAATGTCCGGCTCCGCATGCCGCAATTCACGTTCGCCGTCGATCCGAACGAGAATCAAAAGAAGATCGAGCAGGTGATGACGTTCGTGCTGGGTCTGGTTTCCGAACCGCCGCCGGCCGCGTATTTGGCGAAGCCCGACCCGCACGACGCGGCCATCGTCGCCGGGCGCAAAGTGATCGAGAAGTTCAACTGCACCGGCTGTCATACGCTGGAAATGGATCGCTGGCTGATTCGTTACAAACCGGAAGACTTCGGCAAGCCGCCCAAGGTGGTCGACTACAATTTCGACATTCCGCATTTCACCGACAAGGAAATCGCGGCGTCAAAGGCCATCGACCGCCGCGGCGACATGAAGGCCACGCTCGTCGGAATGCCGCTGTTGAACGATCGCGATGGCAAGCCGCTGCGCGGTCGACGAAGATGGCGCGCCGATCGAGGCCGGCGACACGACCTCGAAGGCCTATTATCAGTTCATGCTGTTCGAAAGCACATTGGTCGATGGCTTGCCACGGTTGGTCGGCGCAGAACTTGCGTATCGCCGAGGATCAGATAGTCCGTAAATACCCGCCGCTGGGTGGCGACTTGGCGCGAATGCTGTTTCCGATCGTCGTGGCCGACGAGGTGAAGATCAATCCGGCCGCGCACAGTCAGGCGACGCAAGCCTGGGGTTGGGTGCCGCCGCCACTGGTGGGCGAAGGACGAAAAGTGCAGACCGATTGGCTGCACAACTTCCTCATGGACCCGTTCCCGATTCGCCCGGCGGTCGTGCTGCGAATGCCGAAATTCAACATGTCGTCGGACGAAGCCAGCAGGTTGGTCCATTATTTCGCGGCCCACGACGGCGCGGAGTATCCCTACGAATTCGATTCGCGCAGCCGGGCCGACCACATCGAGCAAATGGAGACGACGCATCCCAAGTATCTGGAAAGCGGATTGGCGATTGTCACTGACAACAACTACTGCGTGAAATGCCACTTGATCGGCGACTTTTCGCCCGGCGGCAGCGTGCGAGCGATGGGCCCACGGCTGGATCGCGTCCACAATCGATTGCGGCCCGATTATCTCGAGCGTTGGATCGGCGACCCGGTGCGGATTTTGCCTTACACGGGCATGCCGGTGAACATTCCACCGGATAAAGGCGTCGATCAGAAATTATTCCCCGGATCGCCCCAGGATCAGTTGAATGCCGTGGTCGATTTGCTGGCGAACTTCGATCGCTTGGCGGAAGGCGAGTTGTCGATCAAGTCGCGTGTCAAGCCCGCAGCGCCGGCTTCCGCAGCGCCGGCTTCCGCAGCGTCAACTCCCGCAGCGTCAACTCCCGCAGCGTCAACTCCCGCAGCGTCAACTCCCGCAGCGCCGGCCCCTGCCGCGGGAGCCACGGGCGCCGCGCCGCCGCCGGCCAAGACGGGCGACACGAACGATAAAAAACCCTAAACTGGGTGCGTGATTTGTTTGCAAACGCGTGAAGAACGAACTATTTGAATAGCCCCGAGCGGAAGCTTAGGGGTTGGAAAACCGCCAAGATGTTTGCCGCGCGATTGAAACACGGTGGCAAGCAACAAGTCTTGGCATTTCCAGACGCCGAACCGGATTTTTTCGGCGGTCTGGCAAAGGAGATCGCAAAGATGTCTTGCATGTATCGAAGATTGCTGGTGTTGGTCGTCGCCGCCGGGTTTGCCTTGTCCACCAGCGCGGCCAGTGCCGCGGAATGGGGCTCGCTCAAGGGCCGCTTTACTTACGACGGCGCCGCCCCGGTGCCCGCGAAATTGACGATCGACAAAGACCAAGCCACCTGCGGCGGGCATGATCTGGTCGATCAATCCCTCGAAGTCGGGCCGACCGGCGGAATCGCGAATGTAATCGTCTGGGTGCGCAGCAAGGTGAAGGTCAATCCGTCGTTCGAGAAAACCGCGGCCGACAAAGTGACGCTCGACAATAAGGATTGCCATTTCATCCCGCACGTCGTCGGCCTGCGCGTCGGCCAGACGCTGGTGATCAAGAATTCCGATCCGATCGCTCACAACACGAAGATCGACGGCACGAGCACGCAAATCAATCCGCTGATCCCGGCCGGCACTTCGAACGAGCAATCGATCGACGGGCCCGAGAACTTGCCCGCCCAGGTCAGTTGCAGCATTCATGGCTGGATGCATGCCTGGATGGTGGTGCGGCCGAATCCCTACTTCGCGATTTCCGACAAGAACGGCAATTTCGAGATCAAAGACCTCCCGGCCGGCGAATGGGAGTTTCAAGTCTGGCAAGAGCGAGCCGGTTATGTGACCAATGCCACCGTGGGCGGCCAAGAAGTGAAATGGCCGAAGGGTCACGTGAAATGGACCGTCGAAGCCGACAAGACAACCGATCTGGGCGAGATGAAGCTCGGAGCGGCACAGTTCAATAAGTAAGTGATTGAGAGCGTGCGGATGACGACGACGCCAACAAAGTTCTGGTTTATCGCCCGCGCGATCGGCGCGATGATTGCGCTTTGCGGCGTCGGGATTGCGGCGATCGGACCAAAAGCGAAAGCGGCCGATGCACCTGCGGCGCAGGCGAAAGCCGCCGACAGTTGGGGCTCAATCAAGGGTCGATTCCTGTTCGACGGCGCCGCACCGGCGCCGGTGAAGTTGAACGTCGGAGGTCAGCCGTTTTGCGGCCAGTTTCCGCTGGTGAGCGAAGATCTCGTGGTCGCGAAGAATGGCGGTATTGCGAATGTCGTGGTTTGGGTGCGCGGCAAAGTGAAGGTGAATCCGAAGTTTGCCGCGGCTGCTACGGATAAAGAGGTCCTCGATAACTTGAACTGTCGTTTCGCGCCGCATGTTATTGGTTTGCGCGTTGGCCAAACATTGGTCATCAAGAATTCAGACCAAGTGGCACACGTTACAAAGATCGACGGCGTGAGCACGCAGGCAACTTGGCTGATTCCAGCGAACAAGTCGGTTGACCAAGCGATCATTGGCCCCGAGAACTTGCCGGCTCCGCTCAACGACTCGATACATCCCTGGAAGCGCGGCTGGATGTTGGTACGGCCGAATCCGTATTTTGCGATTTCGGATGCGCAAGGCAATTTCGAGATCAAGGATTTGCCAGCCGGCGAATGGGAGTTTCAACTTTGGCAGGAGAAATCCGGATACGTCACCGAGGCCACCGTCGGTGGTCAAAAACTGAAATGGCTCAAGGGTCGCGTGAAGTGGTCCATCGCCGACGACAAGACGACCGACGTGGGAGATATTAAGATTACCGCAGCGCAGTTTAATCAGTAGTCGTTTTGATAAGTAGTCGTTAAATCGATCGGGTGAAATAGGCGTAAGGATGACAACGAGACACACCAATTCGTGGCTGGCCGCGGCAATGATCGGCGCCATGGTTGCGCTATCTGGTTGCGGCCATGATCTGGCGATTGGGCCGGCGGCCGATGCAAGCGATGCGATGAAGATTCGCGAAAAGCTCGTCAGCACGAAAGTTGGCGCGGGCGCTGAATCGGGCGGCGCGGAAAAAACCGAACCGGCCGCCAAGAAATTCGACGGTTGGGCGACGCTCAGAGGACGTTTCGTCGTCGATGGTCCGGCGCCCGCCGAAACGCCGATCCGGCCGACCAAGGATCAAGCCTATTGCGGCCTCCATCCGCTGTTTAACGAATCGGTGGTGGTCGGCAAGGACAAAGGCTTGGCCAATGTCGTGCTGTTCGTTCGCACCACGAAGCTGCCGATCAACGATGAATACAAGAAATCGGCCGCCGATAAGATCGTGCTCGACAATCACTTTTGCCGGTTCCAGCCGCACGTGCTTGGAATTCGCGTCGGCCAAACCCTGGTGGTGAAGAACACCGATCAAGTGGCGCACAATACGAAAGTGAACGGGGAGTCGCTGCAGTTCAATCAATTGATTCCGGCCGGCTCGTCGCTGGAGAAGCCGGTCGATTCGGCGGAAAAGCAGCCGGCCCAAGTGGCGTGCAGCATCCACGACTGGATCAGCGCCCGCATTTTGGTGCGCCCCGATCCTTATTTCGCGATCACCGACGACTCGGGCAAGTTCGAAATTCGTGATCTGCCGGCCGGCGAGCTGGAGTTTCAGGCGTGGCACGAAAGCGTCGGCGGGCTGGGATTGAATCAACCCGATTTGAAATGGGACTCCAAAGGCCGTTTCACGATCGCGTTGAAGAACGGCGAAGAAAAGGATTTGAAGGATCTATCGGTTCCCGCGGCGCTGTTCCAAGGCCATTAACCACGTAGTAGGCACACTCCGTGTGCCGTGACCAAACCGCGGCCGACGGCACACGGAGTGTGCCTGCTACATTACAGTTGATGACGAACACGATGAAACTGATGTCAGGGCGTATTTCGATGGTGGCAAGCTTCGCGCTGCTCTGCTGCGCGATGCTGACCGGTTGCGGCCAGTCGGTCGCGGAGTTCCATCTCGACATGATCGAGATGAAGAAGGACAAGGTTTCTCCGCAACAGCAGCAGCAAATCTCCGACATCCTCACCGCCATGTTCGGCACGCCCGACGATCCGTTCGTCCTGCCGCAAACCGGCCTTGACCTCGAGAAAATCCGCCTCGCGTCTGGCCCGGTGAATCGCGGCGCGACGAGCGGCGCACGAGGCTTGTTTCGGGAGCATTGCATGCATTGCCACGGCATCACCGGCGACGGCGCCGGACCGACGGCCGCCTTTTTGGACCCCTATCCGCGCGACTACCGCCGCGGCTGGTTCAAATACAAATCGACGCGGCGCGACGACCGGCCGACGACGGACAACCTGCTGCGGATCGTGACCGACGGAATCCAGGGCACGGCGATGCCGTCGTTCCGGCTCTACCCGCAAGTGGATCGTGAAGCGCTCGTGGAGTACGTCAAGTATTTGAGCATGCGCGGCGAGATGGAATTGACCCTGGATCGCTATGTGTCGGAGAACCTGACGAAGGAAACCGATCCGGTCCCGAGCGATCCCGCGTTTTTGCAAGCGAAGCTCAGCGTCATCGCCGACCAATGGAAAGAGCCGCTGCAGGTGTCGGTCGACGATCGCCCGGACGACATGAAATGGGAAAAGATCACCGATCCGGTCGAGCGAAAAAAGGCCCACGAACGCTCGATCGCCATCGGTCGGCAAATGTTTCTGAGCGAAAAGCCGGGCGAGTTTGACTACACCGAAGAGAAGGACGGAAAGAAGGTGACCGAGAAGATCTCGTTTCTCGGCGGCGGCTGCATCAAGTGCCACGGCCCGACGGAGTTGGGCGACGGTCAGACCACCGATTACGACGACTGGACGAAGCAAGTCTGGAGCAAGGAAGTGTGGCACAGCGCGGAAAGCCCGCCGGCATCGGAACTGCTTCCGTTCGGCGCACTGCCGGAGCGGCATATCATCCCGCGCAATTTGCGGTTGGGCGTGTATCACGGTGGCCGGCGGCCGTTGGATATTTATTATCGTGTTCATGAAGGTATCAAAGGCGCGCCGATGCCGGCGAACGCCGATTCGCTGCTGACGGCCGACGAGAAGCAATCGCTGCAAAAAGTGCAAGCCGACGCCACCGCCAAGGCCAACAAGATGGCCGAGTTTCGAATCGGCGACGACGATTCCGACGAAGTGCAGGCGATCAAGCAGTACAAGAAAAAAGAATTCATCGAGAAGATCGTGAATCCCGCGCGAAAAGATCATCGCGCCGCGGATTTGGCATCTGGTCGATTTCGTGCTGTCGTTGCCCTATCAGCCGGGCGGCGAAATGGGCGTCGACTACACGCTGAACGACACGGTCGAGACGACGTTGCCGACGCGGTAGGTCAGGCTTTCCAGCCTGACGAAATTGAGTAGGTCAGGCTTTCCAGCCTGACAGGAAGTGCCGGTGCGGTGTGTGCCGTCAGGCTAGAAAGCCTGACCTACGAGGATTTTCACGGCTTGAATCCGCCTCAGGCGGCCGAGGGATGAACGTGGGGAAGTTTTGGAGCGTGCTATTTCTGATGGTGCTCGTGTTCGGCGTGGGCGTCTTCATCTGGGGCGCCGCCACCGGCATTTGGCTTCCGCCATTGGCGTCCGAAGCCGGGCTCGGCATCGACCATCTGTTCATGTTCATCCTCTGGCTGACCGGCGTGGTGTTCGTCGTCACCGAGGTGGTGCTTGTTCTGGTTCCTGTGGCAGTACGACGGCGCACGACAATCCGAAGCCGGTGAAGTTCACGCACGGCAGCCACACCCTGGAAGTCGTCTGGACGATCCTGCCGGCCGCGACGCTGTTGTTCATCGCCATCTACCAGATGAACGCCTGGGCCGACGTCGAAGATGCGCAATGCCCGGCATGCAAGACGATCCGAACGTCGTCGACAGTGGAAGTCGCGCCCGGCAGTTCGAGTGGCGGCTGCGCTACCCGGGCATCAGCGACGGCAAGCTCGGCACGCCCGACGACATTCTTCACGGTCAACGACCTGCACGTGCCGGTCGAACGAAGAGATTCTGGTCGCATCTGAAGACGCAGGACGTGCTGCACAGCTTCTTCCTGCCCAACATGCGCGTCAAGCAGGACGCCGTGCCGGGCATGAAGATTCCGGTCTGGTTCCGGCCGACCGAGACCGGCACGCTACGATCTGGTCTGTGCGCGAGCTGTGCGGCTGGGGACATTACAAGATGAAGGGCCGGCTGACCGTCGAATCGCGAAGACGATTACGACGCGTGGCTGCGAACAGAAATCGACCGAACGAGCAAACCGCCACGCAAGACACGCAGCTGCCGCCGAAAGCGCGAGGAGAAGTCCGAATGAGCACGATGACCGCCACGGTCTCGCATGGCCTCGATCGCCGGGCCACGCACCACGCACTCACGCGCACGCGCCACAGCCGGCAGCTTTCTGCGCACGTACGTCTTCTCGCGCGATCACAAGGTGATCGGCATCCAGTTCCTGTTCTCGACGCTGCTGTGGTTCCTCGTCGGCGGGCTGTTGGCGCTGGCCGTGCGCTGGCAGGTGGCCTGGCCCTGGTCGCGACATGCCGATCATCGGCCAGATGCTGTTCTCCGCCGAAGGAGGCCAGATCTCGCCCGAGTTCTACACGATGCTGTTCACGATGCACGCCACGGTGATGATCTTCTTCGTGATCATTCCGATCCTGGCCGGCGCGTTCGGCAACTTTCTGATCCCGCTGATGATCGGCGCCGACGACATGGCCTTTCCCGACGCTGAACATGCTCAGCTACTGGTTCATGTGGCCGGCGTTCATCTGCCATGATCGCCAGCTTCTTCGTCGCCGGCGGCGCGGCCGCGGCCGGCTGGACCGCGCTATCCGCCGCTCTCGGCAATCCGGCTGCACCCGGCAGTCGACGCGGCCAAACGCTGTGGCTGATCGGGCTGACCTTCGTCGGCGTCTCGTCGATGATGGGCTCGGTCAACTACATGACCACGATCATCCAGATGCGGGCCCCGGGCATGACGATGTTCCGCCTGCCGATGACGATCTGGGCCATGTTCATCACCGCCATGTTGCAGGCCTTCGCCTTGCCGGTGCTGACCGCGGCCGGCTTCATGCAGTTGATGGATCGCCTGCTCGGCACCGGCTTCTTCATTCCCGATGGCTGGCGTGGCGAACAACACCGTGCTCGGCCGCCGGCGGCGGGCAGCCGCTGCTGTGGCAGCACTTGTTCTGGTTCTACTCGCATCCGGCCGTGTACATCATGATCCTGCCGGCGATGGGCATGGTCTCCGACATCATCAGCTGCTTCGCCCGCAAGCCGCTCTTCGGCTACAAGCCGATGGTCTACTCGATCGCGGGCATCGCCGGGCTTGGGCTTCATCGTCTGGGGGCATCACATGTTCATCTCGGGCATGAACCCGGCGCTGGGCATGACGTTCATGGTCTCGACGATGATGATCGCGCTGCCCAGCGCCATCAAGACGTTCAACTGGCTGGGCACGGTCTGGGGCGGCAAGATCCAGTTCACCACGCCGATGCTGTTCGCGCTGTCGTTCGTGTCGATGTTCATCATCGGCGGGCTGTCGGGCATCTTCATGGCCGCCACGCCGGTCGACATTTTCATTCACGACACGTACTTCATCGTCGCCCACTTCCATTACGTGCTGTTCGCCGGCACGGCGATGGGCGTGTTCGGCGCGATCTACTTCTGGTTCCCGAAGATGTTCGGCCGGATGATGAACGAGTTCTGGGGCAAGGTGCACTTCTTCCTGACGTTCATCTTCTTCAACGGCACGTTCTTCACGATGCACATCCTGGGCGCGGTCGGCTTCCCGCGGCGCCTGGCCGATCCGTACCACTACGCGACGTTCCGCCATTTGCAGCCGCTGAACGAGTTCATGACCTATCTGCGCGATCGGCATGGTCGCGTCGCAGATCATCTTCGCCGTCAACTTCTTCTACAGCATGTTCTTCGGCCCGAAGGCCGGGCGCAATCCGTGGCACGCCAACGGCCTGGAATGGACGGCCCCCAGCCCGCCGGGCCACGGCAACTTCGACTTCCAGCCGATCGTCTATCGCGGCCCGTACGAATACGGCTCGCCGGAAGTCGACGACCGATTACTATCCGCAAACCAAGCCGCCCCCCGAGGGCCGTGCCGCCGATGCGATCCTCATGCCGGCCATTAACTAGCGTTGACCCAAAGTTTAATCGTTCGCACCAGTTTGCGATTTCGCGCGTGCCTCGATTCCCTCGCTACATTCCGGCATCGCCCAACGCAGCCCCTGGCCGCATCGCGCTGGCCGTGCTGCTGGTCTGCGCCACGTTTCCGCTGATCTGGGTCGGCGGGCTGGTGACGACGTACGACGCCGGCATGGCGGTGCCCGACTGGCCGACGACCTACGGCTACAACCTGTTTCTCTATCCCTGGCAGACCTGGTTCTCCGGCCCTGGGACTTGTTCATCGAGCATGGCCATCGGCTGTTCGGCGCGCTGGTCGGCCTGACTGACGATCGCTTTGGTGCTGACCACCTGGTTTTGCGAACGCCGTCGCTGGGTGCGCTGGCGAGCGCTTGCCGCGCTTGCTGCTGGTGATCTTTCAAGGCGTGCTGGGCGGCATGCGCGTGGTGCTCGACGAGCGGACGCTGGCGCAGATTCACGGTTGCGTCGGTCCGGCGTTCTTCGCCTTGACCGTCGCCTTGGCGGCGTTCACTTCGCGCGCTGGCTGGTCGGCGGCGACTCGCGCGGCGCGATCGCGCGCGGCGAGTTGCAGCGGCTGGCGATCGCTGACCGCGGCGCTCGCTTATTTGCAATTGGTGCTCGGCTCGTCCGCTGCGGCATTTGCCGGCGGGCACGACGCCGGGCGAGTTTCGCGTGTACGCTGATGTTTCATTTGATCGTCGCCGCCGCGCTGACGGTGTCATATCGTCTTGCTCGGCGTTCGCGTCGCGCGGCGTTTCGCCGATTCGCGGTTGCTGGTGCGGCCGGCGATCGGGCTGGTCGCGCTGATCGTCGTGCAGATTTGCTTGGGCGCCGGCGACCTGGCTTACGAACTACGGCTGGCCCACCTGGCTTTCGGACAAGGCCGCCTGGCTCGCCCGTTACACCGTCGAGGCCGGAGAGTCTGCTGCAGGCTCATGGTCACGACGGCGCACGTCGCCGTCGGTTCGTTGATCCTGGCCACTTCGGTGGCGCTGGCGTTGCGATCGCTGCGGCTGTTGCAAGCCGTGCCGCGCGCCGCGTCCCGCGGAACATAAGCTGATGGAGGTGGCGCGTATGAGCACTTCCGTTTTGCATCCGCCGGTTCAAGTCGCCGACCGGGAAGCGGCTGCCGCGCGATCGACGGCAGGCGGGCTCGTGGCCGATTACCTCGAGTTGACCAAGCCGCGGATCGCGGTGCTGGTGCTGGTGACGGTGGCGGTGGCGGCGTTCGTGGCGCAGTTGGGGCCCGCCCGCTCCGCTGTTGCTCTTGCACACGCTGCTCGGCACGGCGCTCGTCGCGGCCAGCGCCAGCGCCTCGAATCAATGGCTCGAACGGCGCACCGATGCCTGATGGCTCGCACGGCCGATCGGCCGCTTGCCCGCCGGTCGACTGTCGGACCGGCGAAGTGCTGTGGTTCGGCGGGCTGACGATCGTCGTCGGGCTGGTTTATCTCGGCGCTTGCCGTCGAACCCGCTGACGGCGGCGCTCGGCGCTGGCGACCTGGGTGCTCTACGTCGTGTATTTACACGCCGCTGAAAACGCGGACGCCGTCGAACACGGTCGTCGGCGCCGTGGCCGGCGCGTTGCCGGTGCTGATGGGTTGGACGGCCGTCGGCGGCTCGCTGAGTTTCGCGCTCGGCGGCGGCGGCTGAAAGCGGCGACGTTGTTTCTGATCGTCTTTCTCTGGCAGTTTCCGCACTTCATGGCCATCGCCTGGATTTATCGCCGGCAATATGCCGCGGCCGGCTTGAAGATGTTGACGGTGGTCGATCCGACCGGCCGGCGGGCCGGAGCGCAGGCCGTCGTCGGCGGCGCTGGCGCTGGTGCCGGTCAGCCTGGTGCCGGTCGTGTGCAACTTGCGGGCCCGGTTTATTTCGTCGGCGGCGTTGGTGCTGGGGTTGGTCCAGCTCGCGGCCGCGGCCGTGTTTTGCCGCTGGCGCAGACGAGCGATCGGCCCGGCGGCTGCTGCGGGCATCGCTGGTTTATTTGCCGGCGCTGCTGCTGTTGTTGATGTTGGTGCCGTTGGTGTAGGCGATAATGGTTAGTCAAACAGTTATTACAAGAGGCTTGGCCTCGATTGGGAATCATGACGGAACAGCATAGTCAACACGGATCGGTGGAACGGCGGTCGCGGATGCGGCGGGCCATGAGCCGCGCATGACGATGACGGGCATGGCGGGCATTTGACGCTGCAATACCAGCCCGGCCTGCCGCTTCCCAACGGCAAGCTGATCATGTGGCTGTTCCTGTCGACCGAGATCATGTTCTTCGCCGCGCTTGATCGGCACGTACATCGTGCTGCGGTTCGGCGCGCCGGCCTGGCCGATGCCGCACGAAGTGCATCTTGAGCGAGCCGATCGGCGCGTTCAACACGTTCGTGCTGATCTGCTCCAGCGTCACGATCGTGCTGGCCTTGGAAGCCGCCCGGGCGAACAAGGCCGGCGCTGGCCAAGGTCTGGATGCTGCTGACGCTTGCTGCTGGGCTGCGTGTTTCTGGGCGTGAAGGCATGTACGAATACAACGCCAAGTTCTCGCACGGCATTTATCCCGTGCCACGCCGCACAGCCGGATCTACGAAAAGGCCGATCTGTACTACGCCTCGGCCGTCCGCGCTGCGACTTGAACGATCAGCCGAGCGTGCACGAAGAGACCGACCGAAGCTGAAGGCGCAGCAGCCGTCCGGCGAGCTCGACGACGAAGAAGCGCAAGGACGATTCGGCCGAACTCGACCGCGTCGACGTCAGACAGCTGCAAAGCCCGACGAGCATCATGCCGCCGTCGACGCTGGCAGCGCGACCGCCAAGCGGTCGCCCATGGCCGACGCCGCCGACGAAGATCCTGCCGCTGCCGCGTCGCCCGGCCAGCCGCGAGCAAGGCGGGGCTCGAACGACGAATATCCCTGGCTCAAGCTGCCGATCGTCATTCCCGGCGGCAACATGTGGGCCAGCACCTATTTCCTGCTGACCGGCTTTCACGCCTTGCACGTGCTGGTCGGCCTGATCGTGTTCGCGCATCATGCTGACCATGACGCTCGACTCGCCGCCGGGCCGTACATGATCGAGAACATCGGCCTGTACTGGCACTTTGTCGATCTGGTGTGGATCTTCCTGTTTCCGCTGTTGTACTTGTTCTGAAGAGCCGGGCTGACAAGCGGACAGGCACCTCGCTGCAACCCTAACGCTTGAAAGCAATGCTACGGCTCGGAGCGAGTCCCCTGTTCAACGATCCGGTACGGAGCGTCGATGACCGAGCACGCTTGGCAGACCCGTCGCATCGAAGTCACGGGCCACGCATCACGGCGGGATCGCGAAGTACATCTACGTGTTCGTCGCGCTCGTGCGTGCTGACGGCGATGTCGTTCTTCACGTCACGTCTCGATTCCTGGCCCTGGCACGATCCAGCCGCAGGTCGGCTCCGGACCTTCATGATGGCCGTCTCCTGCACCAAGGCGATGCTGGTGATCCTGTTCTTCATGCACGTGAAGTACGAAGCCAACTGGAAATACGTGCTGACGATTCCCGCCGGCGATCATGTCGATTTTCTTGATGCTTGACGCTGGTGCCCGACGTCGGGCTGCGGCTGCGACCTACGCCGAGCGTCGCGAAGACGCGATTGCTGCACATGGCCAAGCCCAGACGACGCAGGACGGTCGAGAGCTCGAAGCGTCCGCGACACGCGGCGGCACTGCCGGCCGACGAGCAACGAAGCCGCCGTGCGCCGCGCCGAAGTGCCGAGGCCCGAAGTCGCAGTCCGGCGCCTGACGCTGGTTCGTGCCTGATGATGCGCCAATGAGTTCTTCCGCTGCCATTCGAGATTCGCGAGCCTCGAGCATCGCTACGGCGAGCGCCGGGCGCTGGCCGGCGCTGAGCCTCGCGATCGAGCCGGGCGAGATCTTCGCCTTTCTCGGCCCCAACGGCGGCGGCAAGACGACGCTCTTCCGCCTGCTCTCGACGCTGATTCCGATCCAGCAAGGGAGCGATCGCGATTCTCGGCTTCGACCTGCGCCCGCCAGACGCAAGCCGTGCGGCAGCGGCATCGGCGTCGTGTTTCAGGCCCCGAGCCTCGACAAGAAGCTCACCGTCGCCGAGAACCTGAGGCACCAGGGACATCTGTACGGCTTTCCGGCCGCGCCGTTGCGAGCAGCGGCAAGATGAAATGCTCGCCCGCTTGGCGCTCGCCGATCGGCGCGGCGACCTGGTCGAGACGCTCTCCGGCGGATTGCGGCGGCGCGTCGAATTGGCCAAGGGGATGTTGCACCGCCCGCGGCTGTTGCTGCTCGACGAGCCGAGCACCGGCCTCGATCCCGGCGCCCGCAGCGATCTGTGGAATTACCTGCACCAGGTCCGCCGACGAAGACGGCGTGACGGTCGTGCTGACGACGCACTTGCTCGAAGAGGCCGAGAAGGCCGATCGGCATCGCGATCTTGAACGAGGGCTCGCTGGTCGCGCTCGACACGCCCGACGCGCTGCGGGCCACCGTCGGCGGCGATTCGATCACGATCCAAACCGCCGATCCGGCCGCCATGGCTCGCGGCAATCGCATCGCGATTCGGCTGCTCGGCGAGCGTGCTGTCGGTCGATGGCGCCGTGCCGGCCTGGAGCAGCCCGACGGCCATCAGTGGATCGCCCGGCTGGTCGAGGCGTTTCCCGGCCAGATTCAAGCGATCACGCTCGGCAAGCCGACGCTCGAAGACGTGTTCATCGACCGCACCGGGCATCGCTTCTGGCACGAGCGCGAGGAGGTGGGCGTTGGCTGAGACAATGGCACGAAACAATGTCGCCGGCGCCAATTGCGGCGAACGATGCATACGCCAGCCGATTGCCGCGCCGAACCCCTGGCTGGCGGCTTGGACGCTGTGCCGCCGCGAATGGGTGCGCTTCGTGCGGCAGCGCAATCGGGTGTTCGGCGCGATCGGCCAGCCGCTGATTTTCTGGCTGCTGTTCGGCGCCGGGTTCGGGCCGTCGTTTCAAACCGGCGCGAACTCGACCGGCGGCCTGTCGTATCGCGAATACTTTTTTCCCGGCACGCTGGTGCTGATCCTGCTGTTCACGGCGATCTTCGCCACGATCTCGATCATCGAGGATCGCCGCGAAGGATTCTTGCAATCGGTGCTCGTCGCGCCGATTCCGCGCTGGTCGATGGTGCTGGGCAAGTTGCTGGGCGGCACGCTGATCGCCGTGGCGCAGGGGTCGCTGTTCCTGCTGCTTGGGTTACACGCTGGCATTTGCATTTCGGCGCCGCTGGCGCTCGCGGCGATCGTGGCTTGGATGTTCGTCGTGGCGCTGTCGCTTGACGGCGCTGGGCTTCGTGATCGCCTGGCGGATGGATTCGACGCAAGGTTTTCACGCCATCATGAGCGTGTTGCTGATGCCGATGTGGCTGCTTGTCGGGGGCGTTTTTTCCGGCCGAGCATCGGTTGGCTGCGCTGGATTATGTTCGCTGCAATCCGCTGACCTACGGCGTCGCCGGGCTGCGGCGGTTGCTATATTGGGATGCGTCGCCGGAAGTGCACGCCAAGGCGGCGGGCGCTGGCGGCGTTGCCGCCGGCATGGGCATGCGGACTGGTGACGCTTGTATTTTGTGTTGCAATGTTCGCTCTGGCCTGGCGGATCTCAGCCGGGCGAACGACGGGAGATTTGCTATGAAAAACGCGGCTTTGACGTTTTGGCTGGCGGTGATTTTGATCGGTTCGGTGGCCTATGGCTCGTGGGTGGCATGGCGGCAATTCGAGCACAAGCGCGCAAGCGATTCGCAAGCCGTCGCTTCCGAAGGCCAGTCGGAATGGAAGGCCACCAATCTTCCGCCCGGCAAGCCGACGCCCGATTTCGAGCTGACCGATCAAGATGGCCACGAGTTTCACAGCGCCTGCTTAAGGGAAAAGTTTGGGTGGCGAGTTTCTTCTTCGCCAGTTGCCCCGGACCGTGTTATCGGCTCAATCAGGCGCTGGCCGGCTTGCAGGCGGAATCGGATTTCAAGGACGTGCGGTTCGTCAGCATCACCTGCAACCCGGCCGACGACACGCCCGAGGCGCTGAAGGAATATGCCGCTCGATTCGGCGCCAATCCGAAACAATGGACGTTTCTCACCGGCGACTTCAAGAAGATTCAAGACATTAGCATGTCGAGATTTGTCTTGGAAATCGGCGAGCGAACGCATTCGGAATTGGCCGTCGTCTTGGACAAGAATTCGACGGTTCGCGGCTATTTCCATCTGACCGACGACGAAGACGTGACGCAGATCCGCATTCGGATGCGGGCCCTGTTAGCCGAACCCGCGCCCAAGATCGACCCGGCACCGACAACTCCCGCGCAGCCAGCGAAAACCGCCTCTTCGTCCCCCGCCCCTCGCCCCTGACCCCTCGCCCCTACTTTGATTCCCCCGCTGGCAACAACCGACGCGGCGCTCAACGCGACGGCAGGCGTGCTCTTGACGCTGGGGCTCGTCGAAATCAAGCGCGGCCGGGAGCAGGCTCACAAGCGATTGATGCTGTCGGCGTTCGCCGTTTCGATCGTGTTCTTGGCCTGCTATTTGACGTATCACTTGACGGCCGAGCCGGTTCGATTTCAAGGTCAGGGAGCCATCCGGCCGATTTACTTTACGATCCTGATTTCGCACGTTTTGCTGGCGGTCACGGTGCCGTTTTTGGCCGGGGCGACGATTTATTTGGGCCTGAAAGACCGCCGCGTGGCGCATCGCAAGCTCGCCAAGCTGACCTGGCCGATTTGGTTCTATGTGTCCGTGACCGGCGTGGTGGTCTATTGGATGCTTTATATTCTCTACCCGGCGGCGACGTAGCGCGGTATACTCAGGCCGTTGATTGGCCTCCTTTTGGAATCTTCCATGCGGCGAATTATTGCCAGCCCGATTGCGACCGCGGCTTTTGCCCTGTTGCTGCTTGCAGCGCTTGGGTCGGTGGCCATGGCTTGCCCGACGTGCGGCGAGGCGCTCGGTCATCAAGACGCCGCGCACAACGGCGTCGCCAAAGGGTTTTACTACAGCATTCTGTTCATGATGGGCATGCCGTATCTGGTGCTGAGCACGTTCTGCGGCTGCATGTATTGGAAAGTTCGCCGCGCTCGAGCTGCCAAGGCCATGAAGACCAATCCTCCGACGCCCGCCGTTCGCCGCGTGGAGACACGCGAGCCGGTGGAAGTGTAAAGTAGGGGCGAGGGGCGAGGGACTAGGGCGGCAGACGCTGTTGCACTGGCCACTGATGCGGACTGGCCCGACTATGAAAAACCGTCGCGCCGAATCACGACTTCTTCACGCGGCGATTGTTGGCTTGTCGCTGCTTTCTCTTGCGGCGGTCGCAAATGCTCAAGCGCCTCGGCTGGGCGCGGCCAAATCGATTCGTGTGTTGTTCATCGGCAACAGCCTGACGTATGTCAACGACTTGCCGGCCGAGTTGCAGGCGATGATTGCCGCTGCATATCCGAGCGGCCCGGCGCTGCGATACGAGACGGTCACGCCCGGCGGATACACGCTCCAGCGGCATTGGAACGAAGGCAAGGCCGCCGCGAAGATCGCCGAAGGCCGCTGGGACTACGTCGTCGTGCAAGAGCAGAGCCAGGTTCCGTTCACGGATCGCGAGCAAGTGTTTCAATATGCGCGGCTCTTCGATCGGGAAATCAAGAAAGTCGGCGCGAAGACGGTCCTTTACATGACGTTTCCGCTGAAAAAGAAATTCGAGGACGGCGATTTGCTGCCCCAGATTTACCGCTCGCTCGGCAAAGAGCTGGGGGCGATCGTCGTTCCCGTCGATGTCGCCTGGCACGAAGCCGCGAAGCTCGATCCGAATCTCGTGCTGTATAAGCCCGACGGCGTGCATCCAGCCGCCGCCGGCACTTATTTGGCAGTTTGCTGCTTCGCCGAGCGGCTCTGGGGCAAGCCGGCGAATCCGTTTCCAGCGAAGCTAACACGGGCGAATCAGGCCGACAAGCTGCTCGTTGAATTAGATGCGCGTCAGGCTAGCCTTTTGCAGAGAGCGGCCACGGCAGTTATGTTTTCCACCGCGCTGCCCGCCGTCGTAGAAACGGCAAAGCCCGCTGTTCCCGACACCGTGAAGCCCGCGCCGTCGAATGCCGCCTGGATCGACCTCTTCAACGGCAAGGACATTTCCGGTTGGAACGACGATAATTCGCTTTGGAAAGTCGAAAACGGAATCCTGATCGGCACCGGCGGTCACGGATTTCTCGACACAAAGCGAACCGACTTCGCCAATTTCGACATCCGCGTCGAGGCCATGATCAACGACCGCGGCAACAGCGGCGTGCTGTTTCGATCGCAGCCGGGCGGCGCCTACGAAGCCCAGATCGAAGCCAACGGCGACGACCAGGCCAAAACCGGCAGCCTCTACGTTTACAACGCGAAACGCATCACGGCCAAGGTGCGGCTAAAGGAATCGCCCGTGCCCGCGAACCAATGGTTCACGATGGAAACGATCGCCGACGGATATCACATCACGATCCTGGTCAACGGCAAGAAGGTGGCCGACTACATCGACGACGACCGCGTCTCCGCCGCCGGCGCGATCCGCCTGCAAGTTTCCAACGCCGCAACGCTGGTGAAATTCCGCAAGGTGCAGATTCGAGAGCTGCCGCGGTAGGGAGTTTTCATCCCCACAACACGACGCGCGGTTTTGCCCGCGTTTCGGAGATCAGCACGACGGCTCGTTTGCCGTCGGTGTAATAGGGATCGCCGGTGAGGTTGCGGCGAGGCGACGCGACTTCGCATTCGCCGACTCCTTCGACGTACGCCACGGCTTCGACGTGCTCGGCCGCGAGCAAATCTTCGATCACGTAGTCGCGGGCCTCATCGACGTCGGGATTGACGCGGTGCGTCGTCAGATTCCACGTCTTGGCCGTGAATCGCACGCCGATATCGCGGCTGATCTGGCCGACCCAAACCGGGAGGCCTTGAAACCGCAGCGGCGAGAGCCACAGCCGAAGATGCAGCCGATCGTTGATCGAATGCCGAATTCGCTGCAGCGCGACATCCTGGCTCCGCCCGAACAAATACAACGGGCTGACCGGCGAATAGCGATATTGCGAGCCGAGCACGAACGCCGTGGCCGTCTTCCAGCAAGTGGCCAGCGTGATCGTTTCGCTTTCGTCCCATCGCGGAGCGAACACCGAGAGGATCGTGCCGAATTCGCCGATCACGACGAGATTCACCGGATCGCCATGCCGCGTGCCGAGGCGGTTCGTGGTCGTCGGCGGCATGGCGGAAAGTCGCTCGGCCAGCGTCGGCACGTCGCACGGCACGAACGTATCGGCCGGACAGATGTTGGAGAAATCTCGCTTCAGATGATCGGCCGCGATGCCGGGCACGGGGACGGCAAACGTAAAATCGCTCAGCAAGCGATCGGTTCGCACGCCGATTTCCGTGTCGTCCGCATCGGCTCCCGGCGGCAAAGCGACTCCCGGCGGCGCACCGTCGCCGCCGATTTCGCGGCGCCGGCGGCCATCGCCCGCGACAGCGTGCTGCCGGCCGAATGGAGGCAAATCCGCACGACTTTCGTCCCCGCGTCGAAGGGCGTGAAGACAAAACCTTCGGCCTCGCCGCCCGGCGGAATTGGCCGCAGGTGAAACGCCGACGATTGAAACAGCTCATCCATCCGCCGATTGGCCCGATAGGCCGCGAACAGCTTAAAAGGAATCAAGAGAGCCAAGAGCGGCAGAAAGATTGAAGCCCAGCAGGCCGAACGTCGTGAGCCGTTTGAGAATCGAAAAATGGTTCGCCGCGGCGGCTTCGAGCGGCGTGAAATAGTTCGGATTGATCGCCAGCAGATAAAGCCGCAGCGCACGATCGCTTCGATTGGCAATCTTCAAATAAACCGGCTGAATCCCCCGCCGCGCCAAGGGCACGCCGAACAGCCGCGCACTCTCGCCGACATCGAGAACCGCGACCACCACGTCGGCGCTGGCGTCGTTCTGCGTTTGAGCCCGAGCCATGAAGGCGCACTGCGTCGGATCGGGCTCATAGGCGATCGAAAAAACTCGCCGAAACAGTTCGAGGGTCAACATGGATCAAACTGTAGCAAGCCGACCGCCGATTGACCATGATGCGACCGCCAGCTCCGGTTTGTGCCCAGCGTTTGTTCTCGGCGGCGGCTAAGGTAGAATGGCAAAGCGCCGATTTGGATGGGTGGCCGAGTGGTCTAAGGCGGTGGTCTTGAAAACCACTGTGGGGGAAACTCCACCGGGGGTTCGAATCCCTCCCCATCCGCTCTTTTTCTTCGGGTGAATCCGCATTTTCTCGGGCGGATTCGACATTGCTTGCCAAACTGTCAACTATGGCTTGCTCGGCACTGAACGGCACCGAATGGCGTGATTCGGCGTCGGAAAACGCCAAGCAATCCGCCAAGCACGGATCGACCGTGTTTCGGCCGTCCGTTCCGGTCGCTTGTTGCGATTCGCGCGCGGCCGACAAGTCAGGCAGGTTTGCAATCGCACCGCTCAATTCGCCCGCCTCTACGTGGCTGTAGCGGTCCATAGTGAGCGTGATAGTCGAATGACGGGCCAATTGTTGGGCAACCTTGGGATGCACGCCAGAGCGTGCCAGGGCCGTAATGAATGAATGCCGCAAAGCGTGAAAATCGACCACGCGGCCGGCTTCGTCAACGTCGGCCAAGAATGACGATCGCTCCCGCTCGGCACGATCAGCCGACGTGGGAGCGGCTTTGAGCCACGCTCGACGCGCCGCGGTCAAGTCAGCCCGCAACATATCGGCCGTGTTGTAGCTTGTTGGCATGCGGAAGGCTGGCGCGTTTGGCAGCTTCGCGGCCAGGTGCGATTGCAGTTTGGCGGCCAGCGCTGGCCGCAACGGAAGTTCGTCGCGCCGCCGCCGTTTGCTGCTGCCGGCCTCGACCGTAACCGTCGCCAGCTTCGCACCGAACCGAAAACTCAGTCGCGTGAGGGATCGCAATTCGTTCGCTCGCAATCCGGTTTCGACGGCCAGCCAATAAACCAGGCCCCGCTCCCGACCGACCATGCCAAACCCTTCTGGGCCGACCGTCGCCGCGGCCAGTAGCCAGCGCAACTCGTCGGCCGACAGGGGCCGCCGCTCCCGCTTGCCTTCGGCCGCGTTCAGCTTGTGGACGTATTCCAACGGGTTTTGCGTGGCACGGCCGGCTCGGACCATCCAACGGCAGAATTGCTTAACCACGGTGACATAGTGGTTATGGGTTTGCTTACCGTGGGCCCGTCGTTCGTCGCCCGGCTCCCGCATCGTTGCCAAGCCGGATTCGACGGCCGCGCTGTTCAAATTCGACCAATGCTTGAATCCGCACACATCGAACAGCGCTTGCACGCGGGCGCGGGTTACTTCGGCGTGCTTCGGCGTGCTGCCTTTCGCCAAGAGCGAATCGCGGAAGTCGTTCAGATGATCGGCCAGCGGCTTGCCCGCGGCTGTGGCCTTCACGTCGATCAATCCCCACCGGGCCAGCACGTCGCGCATTTTCGCCGGCAGAGTTTCCAGCCAGCGCGTCAGGGCCAAGTCGGGCGCTTCGTGATTCGACACGGCGCAAACCAGCCGCTCAACCTTGCGCCCAATTCTTCGGTTTGCTTTCGGTCCGTGAAACCCGGCAGCCGGCGGACGGTCTCCCGATGGTCGGCGAATTCGACATACCACTTGCTCGATTCGCGCGGCTGGCCGTTCCGATCCTTGTACGTCGCCTTGAAAACTCGCATCGTCTCACTTTGCCTTTCGTTTCGCGCCGCGGGCCACAACTTCCCAGCCGAAATACTCCCCCAACGTGTCCAGAGCTTTGCCCGATAGCGCCCGCTCGCCGGACAGAAACCGCGACAGGGCCGCGTTGCTCACTCCGGTTTGCTGGGCGATGACATAGCACGTCACCCCCGATTCCCGAATGAGTCGGCGCAATTGGTCAGTCACCTTGAGTCGCTTCGAATTCTTTGCCATGCGTGGTATCGTAGATGCCATTTGCCGAATTGTCAAATACTCTGTTTCGGAATTATCTTCGCGGCCGTGGAACAACGTAGCCACCGACACCAGCCATGAATAATCCGGGCTGTCCGCAAGATTCTTGCGCTTCGTTGCTTGCGGTTTCGGTCATCGGTTCGTCGGTGCTATTCATGCAACTTCAGCGTGTGGCGGTAACTCGACCAGTCAAAGAACACGGCCAGCGCCTTGTTCCGCATTCTGTCGAAGACGGGCTCGCCCAATTGCCATTCTGCATCCGTGCTGTTGAGGGCGTTCATTGAAAACCAAGTCGATTGTTGGGCGAGCTGCCGCTTATCCAAAACGCGGTAAAGATTCTGCGCACAAAAGTGGAGACTTCGCCCTTGGGTGGTATCGGATCGGAGAGCGCCAGCACTTGCGATCGCAAGTAGCGGGACACGAGCGATTCTTCGCTGCGGTTCACCAAGTCGATTCGGTCCCGAAACTCGGAAAAGAATTCCAGCCCGTTTTGCCAGTGGCAAGTCTTGCCGGCCTTTGTAGCCATGCGCATCAGTGAGAACAAAACGAAGTCTTTGCCAGTGCCAGGCGGGCCGTACAAAATGACATTCTGGCCGTCGTCGATGCGTTCGCCGATGTCTTCGGCCCAAAGCTGCAAATCGGCAATCACCGCGCACTGTCGCGATTGCCCATCGGGCGTGCCGTGAAATTCCCACTCCGACAAACGCACGTCTGCGTACAACGGCGCCGCCCTACTCAGTTGCCGCCATTGGTCATGCTTCGCTTGCTCGCTGGCGATGCACGGCCGCGCGCCGAGTCGCCGAGCCACGATCCGATCGTGTTCGGCGTAATTATAATTTTGCTTCAGCCGTTCGAAATGCGATTTGACCGATAGCGGGTCAGATGTCTCCGTTGACTCGGGGACGGGTTGGTCGGCCGGTTTGTTTTCCGTTGCCATTGCTTTGCTCCGCGGGTTCAAAGATTCCTGTCCACCCCTTCGCGGTCGAATGCTCTACCGCCTTGATTGCTCTTGCGAGCCCCATCTTGGCAAGCGCCTTTAGCTCCAGTCGCGTCGCGGTCGGAGTGAGCGGTTTTTTCTTTTCCCGGCGATGCTGCTGCCAGTCGTTCCAGGCGGACAGAAATTCGGGCGAATTGAGCGATTCGGGAATTTCCGCCTCTGCCTTTCCTCTTGTAGTCTTTCCAGGTCTAGTGTTTCCAAGCCAAGCCGCTGCAGCGCAGCTACAGTCGCCACTGTAGTGGCCTCTGTAGTCTCAATTGGAATCGCGACGGAAAACGACCGTTTCATACGATCAACCGTCGCGTGAACGTATCTTGGGCAATGCTCTTTCCAATCGTGGACGATCAGCCGATGTTGGTCGCATCGATCGAGAAATCGGCACTTCACAAGGGCGTCGGCCAACTCGGCCGGATCTCCGTCGTGATCCACGGCCGCGGCAATCACTTCATCAGAATGGGCGCCAACGTCGCCGCATGGCGCGAAGCTTGCCACGAACCGCCAAAGCAATTCGAGCAATCCGATTGCCTCGCGCCGGCTGATTTTCAGCAGACGGCAGAGCTTCAGAAACTTCGGATTTTCAACGAGGTCTTTTTTCATCGTTCAAGCCCCCTTCCCGCCGACACGCTGCCACGGGGCCGGCTCGCATCGACTAGTGGTGTCCGTTTGTTTGCTCCCATCGATCGCGTGCCGGACAGCCGGCGGCCATCCATCGCCGCAGCTCATCGACCGAAAAGATTTTTCGGCGTCCTAACCTTAGACCGCGCGGAGTTCGGCCGCTTGAATCCAACGCCCGCCAGTGACGGACGCTCACGCCGATCATGCCGCAGCTTCTTCTACTGGAACGGCCAAGGGCTCGGCCATGCGGACCTGCGCGGCCGGCGCATCAGGGTCGCGGAGTGTGTCAATCGACGGCATGATCTATTCCTTGGCGGCAACGGCGGGCGTCGATCGCAGTTAGTTCGTGGCGAACCATCGCAACCGCCCGACGATCGTACAGGCGGAGCGTGCCGGCGCGGGCCGATGGTCGAATGTGCTGGCGCGTGGCCAGCACGTTCAGTACGCGGTGAAGCGGTTGGTTCAGTTCACGCGCGATAACACCGGGGGTGATTAGCGCCGGCGTTTGTGCGGTTTCCACTGTGTTTTCTCCGGCTCGGGGAAGACGTCCCTTCGTAGAAAGGCGAGTGCGCACCGCTTGAAGTCCGCACGCGCATAGAAAAGGCCGGTTTTCCCGGCCAAAACGCACGAAAGATTCTTTGCCGTTGCGTGCGACTGCGCAACCTGCGCGCGGGCGTTCAGGGTTGCTTTCGCCGCCCAATCGCCTTGCCGCCGCGACTGCGCGGGGCGTTGTCGCTACGCTGATCGGCCTCTTGCTCTTTGGTGAGCCGCTCCAACTGTTCGTCCCTCGCACCGATCGAGTCGGCCAGAACGTCCGTCAAGGCCACAGCCTTCGGCGCCTTGGGGTGTTCACGCTCGCGGTGTTCTTTGACGGCTAAATAGGCTGGCAGCGTCCGCGCTTTCGTTTGGCCGCAGCCGATCGCCTTGGCGATTGCCCTACTGCTGGCTTGCGGGTGCTCCCGCAAATAAGCTCGCGCGCGAATGTTAAGCTCCTCATTCGATGGGAACGGCGGCGTTTTGTGTCTGTTCGTCGCGGCAGTCCCGCTCGCTGACGCTACTTCGCCGTTGGCCGCGGCCCCGTCGGCTTGATCGGCGTTGCGCAGCCAAGCCGCCACGTCGGCAATTCGAGTCCACAGCACTGAGTTGCGCCACTGGTGTTCCGTTAGCCCGGATGGCTTTGATTCGTGCGCGTCGAGCATGAACCTAGTCCACGACTCTCGCTGTTGCCGCACGCTGTCCACATTCCACGCCGAGCCGTTGTCCCCAAGCAATGCTCCATAGCGCTTTAGAAAACCGCGCTGAAAGCATTTCCAATCGTTGCTGTTGCTCAATTCGTCCCGCACACGATGCTTGTTTTTCCACCAGTTCTCCAGTGCGACGTTTACGCTTTGCATCCGACCGCTGACAGAACCGCAAGAATCGCACAACGTCTCCCCAGGCACATCGGGAGCAAACACCTGGCCACAGATTTGGCATCCGGCCGTCGCAAGCGCCTTCCCGTGTTTCTTTTGCGCCACCGTCGGTGGCTTCCGGCGCTTCGTTGCTGCCTTCCGGCGTTTCTTTTGCGCCGCCGCCGCCGATGCCTTGTTGGCCATGCAGAATCCCTTTCGTTTTCAGTCGGGCCGGCCGCAACCGCAGCGGGAAACGAAAGGGGAAACCCGCTTGCGGTTGCGGCCTGTTGGTGCGGCCGTCGCCGCGCCCGTTAGCGCCGTTCTACTTCTTACTCTGAGTCCAATCCAGGGCCGCGTCGGAAAATTCGGAAAACTAACCGCCAAGGCCACGGAAGCCGGGGCGTTGTGGATTATTCAACCGCCGGCCGAAAACTTCCGCCGTCTCGATGATTAGCGCCGGCGTGCCAATCTCAATCGCAGTGGTAGCGGCCAGCGCCAACATGGAATCGGGATACTGCTGCGCCACTCGGCGCAAGACGTCGACGGCTTCCGCCAGTTTGCCAGCGTTGGCCGGCCGTTGGGTTCGTCGCTTCATCAGAGGCCCGCCAGTAGGTCGTCAAGTTTGTCGCTCTTCCGCCGGCGACAGGTTTCCCTTGCAACGTCATCCTCGACTGTGCGACCAGCGGCTTCCGCGGCGGCCAAGTCGAACAGCTTCTCAGGGACGGCCCCCAGCACATAGCGGCCAATCCACTCCCGCGCTTGGGATCCCCAGCTTCGGCGTCCGCCACGGCCCGCTTGACAATCCGCTGCCAAACGTCCAGGCTCACCGCGTCGGACAGCACGGCCAGGTATTCCTGCTCGACCGCCCGCCGCGGCCGGCCCGGTCCGCCAGAATTACCGGGGGCAAAAGTTCCATCGCGTTTGCGGCCGCTGCCATTGGTGACCATGTTCGCAGTTCGCCTCTCCTCTTCCGACCGTTTTCCAGCCGATTAAACGGTCTTTCAATTCAGCGTATTGCCAACGCCCCTCATCAGCTTCAGTTTGGCCGGCACGTATACGAATGCGCAGCTTGCGGCCCAGATTCCAGCGCACCGACAATTGAGCGCATGAGCACTGACCCCCTCGGATTCTTGGACGAACCGCCGCTACGCTCCACGGCCGTTCCGCGGCCGAAGATTGCAGCCAAGCCGGCCATCGCTCGGCCAGTTCTAATTGCTGGCGCTATCGGCATTGTCATCGCTATCTTTCTCTCCGTGTTTTTATTCGGCCATCTTGGAGCGTTTGATCCCCAATATAAGACGGTGATTCGAGAATGGCTTCGCACGCATACCAACGACGGTTGGTGGGAGGAGGTCAAATGGGACGATACGCTCGACCAGCAGCTTGAGCGCCAGGCCAAGGCATGGCGCGAACTAGACGAACAGGCGGGGATCAAACCGAAACCGGTGACAGGAAACGAATGGCACGCAGTCGCCGGAAAGCCTCGCAACGTACAGTTAACATTGCGATTCCACAACAACGCCGGCGCAACGGAAATTTCTACTTGGTTATTCTATTTCCGCTGGGATGGAGATGTCTGCTCTGTTTTGGATGTTGCGCGATAGCTCGCTATGGTCCGACGATCGGATCATCGCCAGAATGCCGGCCTTAATCGCTTCCGGCAGCGTCGGCCAAGCTCGGCAGACGGCAACCAGGGCGGGATTTTCCGTTTCCAAAACGCCAAGCAAAACGCCAAGACGGTCGGCCGGCTTTTCGCAAGTCCCGTCCGCTACGGCTTTTGTGGAATCTTCACTGTGGTCTTGAAAACCACTGTGGGGGAAACTTCACCGGGGGTTCGAATCCCTCCCCATCCGTTTGTTTAGGCCACCGGCTTTGCCGGCGTGCGGTTGCGCAGGCTGTAGGCGAGATGGGACTTGACCTGCTCGTCGGTGGCGGCTGCCTGTTGCTCCTCCAAAAACACGCGAGCCTGGTCGGTCTTGAGGTTGACGAGAATCGCGCAGAGCTTCTTGAAATAGTCGGTGGGCGTCGTTGCCCAGTGGGCTTTTATCCAGTCGAGGATCGTTTGCTCGGCGGCGGGGCTGATGCGCTGATAGTTTTCCGCCGCGCAACCGATCGCATCGAGAAAGATCGTGGCCACGTCGAACGGTTTCTCCGCGCCGCTTTGCGCGGCGGCGAAGATCTCCGGCAGCAGAGCTTCAAGCTGCTTCATTTCCATGCCGATCCGTAGCTCGGGCTTAAGTTGCTTGAGGGTTCTTGGCATGGGTTCTCCTTTGAACCCCTCACAAAACCGCTGGGCGGAAGGGGACAGTCCCCGTTTTGCTGGCGCCATTTTCTATTGCGGACTGCGCAGAATGGGGACAGTCCCCGGCGGCTTTGTGAGGGGTCGTTAATACATGGGAATGTGAGCGTCGTCGTCGTAGTTGTTGTTCGTCAGCGTGCCATCGGATTTGAGCCAATCGTCGCCCACCTTGATGCGCACGACGGCGCCGGTGCCGGAGTTTCCGTCGTCGTGATTATTGTCCTTGGAATGGCCGTGGATATGATACTTGGTTTTTTCCGGCGGCGGGCCTTCCCATTCGTATTCGAAGCCCTTGGCGAAGCGGGTTTTGCTGCCGTGCCAACTATCGACCGTTCCCTTGGGGATCATCTTCATCACATTTTCGGCCTTGATGCCGCCGTCTTCGAGCAGCGGTTTGGCGTCGTCGAACTTCGCCATGCCTTTGCCGGGCGCCTTGGGCACGACGCTGGGAAACTTGCCGGGGTTCGTTCTTCGTTCGGTGGCGGTTTCGACTTCCTTGATTTTGAGGGTGAGCTCGTCGAGTTTTTTCATGCCATCGGCCGGCTGCCCGTCTTTCACGAGCTGTTGAGCCGCGGTGAGAACTGCAGTGATCGCGCCTTTTTGCGCCGACGTGGCCTTGGTGGTTTGCGAGCTTGCGTAGGTCGGTTTCACCAGTTTGTATTTGGTCGTGTAAGCGTCGACCTTGGGGACCAGCAATAGGATGCTGCGGAGCAGCTTGATGGCCGGTCCGAATTTGCCCTCCTCCGTCGCCAATCGCTTCGCTTCGGCATAGGCCTCTTCCATGTCGGCTTCGGGCATGGTCGCATCGGGGTCGCTTTCGATGCGGTCGTACTCGGTTTCGACTTCCTCGAGCACCTTGTCGTAAAGCGGCTCGCCTTCGGCAAGCTGCAGCTTGCGGTCGAAATCGTTATTGAACTTCGCGGCCGCTTCCTCAAAATCGCCCTTGGCCGCGAGGACCATCGCCGCGTCGTAGATCTTCTTCAGTTCGACCTGCGACACACCGCTGGGGTTCAATGCAATAACGGCGAGATAACGGGCCTGGTATTCGGCCAGGAGCTGCAGAAAAAAGATGGGATCGCTGGCGATTTCGAGCGCTTCGATCGGCGCTTCATCTTCCGTCACCGCGTTCTCGCTCTGCATCTTCAGGGCGGCCGTGTGTTTCTTGCGAAGTGTTTGGGAGAACTTCGGCAGCGGCGTGGCCGTCAGCTTGGCGTAGCCGTCGAGATCGTCGATGAGCTCGGCCAAGCGGGTTTGATTCTCCAGAATCTTTTTCGACTTTAGCTGCAATGCTTCGTCGATCAAGCGTTGCTTCTCCTCCTTGGCAGCCTCGATTTCGAGTTCGATCTGCGCGAGTAGCGGCTCGATGAGCATGAGCATGCTCTCAACCTGCGTAAAATCGGGATCTTCCGCGGCCGCGGCGGTGGTCACTTTGCCCAACTCGACCGAAAGCCGGCTTTTTTGCTCCCCGTCGGCGATTGCGAAGACAGGGTTGTATTTGGTGTTCTTGAAGTCGTTCAAACTTATTTCGTAGGCCGCCTTGGCACGAATGTCGTTTTTGACCTGCGAGACGGCCAGTTCAGCATCGCCGAGCATGTTCTCGGCCTGCACGTAATCCGGCGCGCACTGCCGCCGGCGAGATCGGTCGCCTTTTTCAACGCCGCCGCGAGCCGCTTCTTTTGAAACTCGGTTCCCTTGGCATGCGTGTCGTTGTAGCCCGGCATGAATTCTTGGAGGCGAGTCTCGTATTTTAGCTTGGCCGCGCAGACTCCTCGGAAACCTTGGGAACGATCGGCGTGTCAACAGCCGTTTCAACGTGCATCGTCACCGGCGCCGACGTTGGTTCGACGTCGCCGCTCGGCGGAATTTCCGATTTCGTGGTCGTTTTGCGAAGCGCGATCTGCTTGCGAACCCGCTCGCGCAACGTCTTCAACTCATCGAGCTCCGCCTCGGGCATCATGTAGATGTAGTCGTCGAGCGAGTCTTCGACGGCTTTGATCTGCTCTTGCAACGCCTGGAGCTCGGTTTCGCTGGCCCCAGCCTGACGCAAATCGTCGGATTGGAGCGTTCGCAGCTCTTCCCTGACGCGCTTGCGCTCGCCGTCTTCGTCCCAATCGCTCGGCCCGGTGCTCGGGGGCGATTCGGGCTTCGGTTTTTTGACCAAGCCGAAGACTTCCAGCAAGTCCTTCATGGTTGCTCCAATCGTTTGTTTCCGGTGCCGTCGTCGCGCGGGCTTGGGTGGTCGGCAAATAAACCCGGGTTCGCCTCCCGTCCTCGCTAACGCTTCTGGTTAGTAGGTCGAGCGACTTATCCCAGCACCGCGGAGATTTCGCGAAGTTTGTCTCGCATCGGTTTGACGATTTTGGTGTCGGGCAGGAGGCTGTTGCCGTCGAGCGCCGCCATCACCGGGTTGCCGTCGATCTTTCGCGTGAATCTGTCCATCGCCGCGCGCGCCACGGCGGTGGCCGTCTGCCGTTGCGTGTCGTCTTTGGCATTCAAGACGTCGTCGAGCCGATCGCCCAATTCCTCGTTGAAATCGGCTGAGATCGAGTCCAATTGTTTCAACGCGCTCGCCAGCTTGGGCTGCTGCTCGGCGTCGGCGGCAAATTCCCGTCGCAAGGCAATTTGCACGCGTTTGATGCCGACGCGCGATTGCTTGAGCACGGTGCGCCATTCGATCCTGCGCTTTACCAAGCTTGACCAGCGACAGTTTGCCCTTTTCCGCGGCTTTGGCCGGCTGGGTTTCGCCCGGCTTCGCGGTCGATTTTTCCGCATTGGCCGCTGCCAAAAAGGCCGCCGAAAGGGCATCGAGACGGGTCACGGCCTCCGCGTATTTCTTTTCGCCGGCCATGGCTCGCGAGGCTTTGTAATCGGCGGCGGCCCGCGTGGCCAGTTCGCCGCCCTTTGTAAGCACGGCTTTCAATTGTGGCACGATCGCGGCGTCTTTCCGTTTCCAAACGGCGTCGGGCGATTCGGCCTTGTCGGGCGGCTGCTTTGCCGTCGGCGGCGCGCTTGGCTGCTTCGTCGGCGGCGGTGAAGGGGGCGGCGGAGGCGCTTTGGGAATGGCGCCGGGTGCGACGGGCGGCTCGGTTGCGTTGCCATCGACGAGATCAGGATTCGTGCCCTTGCGGCAGATGCAATGCTGGCTGAGTCCAGCGTCTCGCTGAATGATCTTCTTCAGCGCCGCTTCCATCGTGGCCGGCGGCTCCTGCGCCATTTCGAACACGACCTTGCCGTCTTCGCCGAAGCAGGCGCCCTGGAGGACTTGCGTTCCGCCCGATTTTTTCTTCGCAACAGTAATCAGAGCCGGCGGCACCTTGGTTTTCGCGAGCACCAGCGCTCCATCGCTGCCCCCTTTGGCGACGAACGCGAAATGCATCCGCTTCGTCTTGGCCGCTTTGATATTCGTGGCCAGTTCCGAATCCACATTGTCCGCCATGACGCGAATCCTCCCAAGGCGAAAGCTCGAGCCCGAATCGACATCCTTCAAACCAACGGCGGCCACGGTTTGCAATTGCTGCCGCGCGAGAACGGCCATTTTCGTTTTATACCAATCTCGAAGGCGGCGGTAAATCGGGCAGGAAGTTCGATCGTTGCGCAAATTGTGGATTCTTGCCCCACCATTCGCTAAGATCAATCCGGCCGTGGCGGCGTGGTGAATCGAAGAAAAGTCTTTCCGGGGGAGATCGCCATGAGGATCCGGTTTTTGCTTTTGCTGCGACTTCTGTTTTCGCGGCGCTCGCGTTCGTCGCAGTTCTAGTTTCCTCGTCTCGGGCATTCGCTGACGGGGAGAAAGAAAAACTCTATCTCGATCCGATCGACGTACATCCGAAGCCGATTCACGACGATCCGAGCGTGAAATACGACTACGACATCGTCTACGTCCGCGCGCATCGGGCTGGCGATCATACGCACAAGGAGTTTTATACCGAGATCGCGCGGCCCGTGTTCATGCAGCCGGGGGCCGATTTGATGCTGCTCCATCCCGATGGATCGGAGGAAGCGCTCGTCAGCGGCGGCGACAAAGGGGCGGTGCAGGATCCGGTCGTCAGTTTCGATGGTCAGTGGGTTTATTACTGCGTGTTGCACGATCTGAGCCACGGCGGACAGTTCGAGATTCCGCCGGGCGGGGCCGACATCTACAAAATGCACATCCCCACGCGGCGCGTCGTGCAGCTTACGCGGCAAGCGTTCACTCCGAACACCGGCGCCGCCCCGGCTTGGAGCGCGGATTTTGTCACGCCGGAGAAAGGCCGCGAGAATGAGACCAATTCTCTCGGATACCACGTTTATAACACCGGCCCTTGCCCGTTGCCCGGCGGCAAGATCATGTTCACGAGCAATCGCAATGGCTTCCGCCCGCCGAAGCATCCGGGGCCCTGTTTGCAATTGTTCGTCATGGACGACGTGAACGACGCGGCCGATGCCGAAAGGAACGTGCAGCAGATCGGCTACTTGAACGTCGCGATGGCGCTACATCCGACCGTATTGACCGACGGGCGCGTGATGTTCAGCACGCTCGAAGGGCAAGGGCTGCGGACCGATATCGAATGGGGACTGTGGAGCATCCGGCCGGACGGCACCGAATGGCGGCCGTTGCTCAGCGCTTTCCGCCCCGGCGGCGGCGCGCCCGATGCGTTTCACTTTCAAACGCAATTGACCGATGGCCGGATCGTCGCCGAGGAGTACTACAATCAAAACAACAGCGGCTTCGGCACGTATTATGTCTTCCCGCTGCAAGCCGCCGACTCGGCCGACGGCTATGCGATGGGGCCCGCCGATCCGAACGACCCGCGAAATCCGCCGCTGCGGACCGGGCGTTTCGACAATGGCCGGCCGAAAACGACACGGCTGGCGTTCAGCCCAGCGGGCATCGAATCGCTGACGAGCTTCACCAACGGCAACGACGGTCCGGCCGATCACGCGGTTTGCAACGACAAGAATTCGCCATGCGTCGGCAAGTTTACGCATCCTTCCGCCGCGCCCGACGATCATCTGCTGACGATCTGGTCGCCGGGACCGACGAATCATCAGTACACGTATGACCCGCAGCTCAACGGCGGCATTTGCCTGATCAAAGCCGGCCGGCCGATCGACGAGCCGGGGCAGATGTGCCTGATCAAGCTCGATCCGAATTACAACTGCCAATGGCCGCGCGCGGTCGTGCCCTACAAGCGAATCTACGGCATCGACCAGCCGAAGAAGCTGCCGGAGCTGGCCAACGACGGCCGGCTGTCGCCGCAGCTTCCGGAAGGGACGCCGTATGGGCTCGTCGGCACGTCGAGTTTGTACAAGCGCGAAAGTTTTCCGCGCGGCGGAGTGCCGAAAGGAAGCGTCACCGCGCGCTGGACCGGCGACAAGAACGATTTCAGTTTCCGCAGCGGCTACAACGGCCTGGAAGTGTTCAATAGCTCCGACGAGGGAACGCTCAATTGGCTCAATCAAGGCGCCGAGTCGGGCCTTTACGAAAACGACGAAATCCATGCCATCCGCATCCTGGCGATGGAACCGACCACGGATCGCAACCGCGGGCCGAAATCGGGCAAGCTGTTTTACAACTTCGCCAAGGAGCGGCTGCGCATCCTGGGCGAAATTCCGGTGCGGAAATTCGACGCCGCCGGCAAACAGCCGCTCGATCCCGACGGAAATCCCGACACCAGCTTCGTCGCCAAAATTCCGGCCGACACGCCGTTCACATTTCAATTGCTGAACAAGGAAGGGATGGCTCTGGCGACGGCACAGACGTGGCATCAGGTTCGGCCCGGCGAAGTGCGCACGAATTGCGGCGGCTGCCATGCGCATTCGCAAGCGCCGACGCCGTTCGAAAGGACCGCGGCGGCGCTAGCGAGTTATCAAACGTTTGATCTCACTCGTTCGATGCCATTGCTCACGACGAAATCGGCCGACCAATCGCATCGAAAATGGGATGCTGCGCAGCAAACCGGATTGCGCTACGAGCCATCGGTGAAAAACGTCGAATACATGCGCGACATTCGTCCAATCTTGCAAAAGAGCTGCGCTGCGTGTCACACGGCGAAGTGGGAACGGCAGATGGGGATGCTCGTGCTCGACGACGATTCGCCGACCGAAATGCCCGATGTCGGCAAGGCGCCCGGCACGTATGTCCGACTGGCCGGCGATCATAGTTACAAGGCGAAATACGGCTACAAACCGATCTGGCATGAGACCCGCTGGTGTTTTCCGAATGCGTCGCGCTATGTGCGGATGTATCAAAGCCGGCGGAGTTTGTTGGTGTGGAAGATTTTGGGCCGCCGCACCGATGGATGGACGAACGACGATCATCCCACCGAAACCGTTCCCGGCGATCCGTTGACGCTCCAATGGCACGGCAAGCCGCTCGCGCCGACCGGCGAAAACATCGCTCGCGCCGACATCGACTACACCGGCAGCATCATGCCGCCGCCGGAAGCCGTCGCCGGAACTTTCGCCGCCCCCGACGGCACGAAGATCAAAGTCGCGCCGCTCACGGATGAAGACCGGCGCACGATCATTCGTTGGATCGACCTGGGCTGCCCGATCGATTTCGATTACGACGCGAAGCATCCGGCGAACCGCGGCTACGGCTGGATGTGCGACGACACTCGCCCGACGCTGACGCTGCCCTATCCACAAGCCGGCGAGAACGCGAGCCTGACGCGATTGGTCGTCGGCTCTTGCGACTACTACAGCGGGCTGGACGAGAAGAGCCTGTCAGTCGTCGCCGATTTTGCGATCGACGGCATTCCCGCGGGGCACGAACTGGCGGCGCACTTTGCGCCGGCGAGCGACGGTGTTTGGCAATGGAAGCTCGCCGCGCCCCTGCCGGCGATCTCGCAGGGGATGCTGCGCAGTTTCCGTGAAAGACAAAGCGGGCAACATCACTCGCATCGAACGGACGTTTTCCATTCCACAGAAAACGGCAGCGCGGTAACCGCGCGACTAGCCGGTCGGGAACTGGCTCATTTTGCGATGCCCCGTGAGCAACATGTGCCTGTCCCCCTTTCCGAGAATTCCATGATCAGCAAAGCCAAAACTGTCGCTGAATACATCGCCAGTCTTCCCGCCGATCGCCGCACGGCGATTCAAGCGGTGCGGGACGTGATCCTGAAAAACCTCGACGACGATTACTCCGAGGGAATGCAATATGGCATGATCGGCTACTTCGTGCCGCACAGCATTTATCCGGCCGGTTACCATTGCGATCCAAAGCAACCGCTGCCGTTCGCGGGCCTGGCGTCGCAGAAGAATCACATGGCCCTGTATTTGATGTGCATTTATGCCAGCACCGACCAAGAAAAATGGCTTCGCGCCGAATGGGCCAAGACGGGCAAGAAGCTCGACATGGGCAAATCGTGCATCCGCTTCAAGAAACTCGACGATCTGCCGCTGGAACTAATCGGCCGCGCGATCGCTCGCGTGCCCGCGAAGAAATACATCGCGGTCTTTGAATCGCTACGCGCCAAGAGCGTCGCGAAAAAGAAGTCGCCGAAGCAGCAGCGTCCGCCGAAGCACACTAAGCGCGAAGCGTGAACGAGGGCGGCGCGCGGCTCGCCCCCGCAAACGCGCGATCGAATGCTGGATTCTGGCGAATCCAGCTACCGCGCCCGGGCCAAACAGTAGCTGGATTCGCCAGAATTCAGACCGGGATCGCGAGAATCGACTGTGGAAAACTGAGCCGCCCCTCGCTAACGCTTCGCGCTTGGTGTGAGGCGCCGATCCATGCTCTCGTCGCTCATTTCGCCGCGGCTTTGTGCGATTCCCGCTTCGCCTTGCTGCCGTTCGTCTCGACCGGCCCCCAGATGTCGAGCAGCAGATGATAAATCTCCGGCTCAGCCGTCATCAATTCGGCCCGGTTGAATGGAAAAAAGTCGTTCGAGCCAAAATACGATTCGCTCATTTCGGCGAAAAATTCCTTGTGGTCGGTCAGAGCATAATGCCGCACATGCCCGCCGGCGACGAACAGCACCGATTCGCCGTGCCCGCTTTTCTTGTACTTTTCATAGGCCGCGCGAATTCGAGCGTCGTCGAAGCCAAGAATCTGGTCGTGGTAGGCGTGCGACAATTCATGCAGCACGCACCAGGGCTGGATGTTGACGATCTCCGGCTCAAGCAATTCGGCCGCGATGGGAATGTGAACGCAATGCACGAGCTTGCGGTCGTAGCCGTTGTCGACGAGCCAGCCGACGTCGGGATGGTACTGCATCGACGTCAGCCCGCCGTTGGATAGATCGAGCTGGATCGTGACGGCGTGCAACTTCTCGAGCTTATCGGGCGGGACGACGGTGTTGATATCGGCGAGCTTCGCGGCGAGGGCCGTCAGCGCGCGTTTTCCCAATTCTTCATTCGGCGCATGAAGCAGCCGATCATCGACGCGGACGTTCCAACCTTCGACATTCCGCTCGGTGTGCGCCGTGGGCTTCGGCGCTTCCGGTTTCTTATCGGCGCGGACAGTTGTTGGCAGAAGGAGGGCGAGCACGATCATCCCATAGGTTCCACGATGCATGATCATTTGCGACTTTCCCCTTCTTGCGAATTGGCAGGAATCTCCGTGCGTGTTTAGGCATTGTTTCATTACTTCAATGAACAAATCAAGGGCCGACGTCACGTGCGGTACGCCGTTCACCGAGTCCCCGAGGGTTTTGCGAGGAATTGTTACAACGGCGCCGGCAGATCCCGCCGACAGAACACGGCCACCGCGGCGGCGTAGGCTGCGATTCCCAAGCCGATCAGGCAACCGCTTCGCCATGCCAGTTCTGCCCAGGCCGTCTGCGGATAGACGGCGAGCGATTGAGGATCGAAGGCGCCTAGAAATGTGCCGTAGCGCAGCCATGCGAACGTCGGCGCCGCTTGGGCTATGACTTTCATCAACACCTGAATCAGATAGAATCCCGCCGACAGGCCGATCGTGCGCCGCCGGTCGCGCCCAGCGGCCGAGACCAGCGTGCTGAACGCCGCGAGAAAAAACATCAGGCCGAAGAGATTGATCGCCGAGGGAATGAATCGCGTCGGCTCGAGGGGGGCGGCGAAACCGGTGATTTGCATTCCCAACCATAGGCCGAACCAGGCGGAGAGCGCGATCAGCGCGGCCCCGCCGGTCGTCACGGTGGCTTGAACCACGACGATCGCCACGCGACGCACCGGTTGGGCCAGCAGCAGTTCCATCGTGCCGCGCCCAATCTCGCCGCTGATGCAATCGGAACCGCGAGCAATGCTCCACGAAACCGCGATGAAGGCCGGCACCGGGTTGACGAAGAACATGGCCAGCCGCCCTTCCGGCGTCGCGATCGAACGGAACGGCACGCCGGCCACTCGCTCGAACGTCGATGGCAGCGCCTTGAGAAACGTCCCCAGGGCCCCAAGCTCGACCTGGCTCACCAACCACACGTAAACCAGGCCGAACACAATGATCGCCACCATCTCGGCAAGCAACAGGAGCCGCGCTTCGCTAAGGGCTTTGATCCACAGCGCCGCGGGAAGCCGCGAACTCGACGGCACGGCTCCTTGATGATCGTGCGATCGACTCATGTGCCCGTTCCTGCCGGCTCTTGCGGTTCGCCGGCAATCCCGGCGTGAAACTGCTCATAGATAGCGCCCAACCCGACAGGTTCGATGCGCACGTCGGACAATGAGAGCGTTGCCAACCATGCCAGCAACGGCGACAACTCGCCCGCGGTAACGATCGTCAAGCAGTGACCAAGTATTTCAATCGAAACACCGTCGGATAATTCTTTGGGAACTTGCGGGATCGGACCGCGCAACTCGGCCCGAATGCGATGTTGCCGGCGCAGGGTATGCAACGCTTGCTCGTGGACCAATTTGCCGCGTCGCAAGATGGCAACGCGATCGCACAGGCGTTCCACTTCGTCGAGTACGTGCGAGGAGAAGACGACCGTTTTTCCGGCGGTTTGCGCCTCGCGGACCAAAGTTGCCACTTCCTTGCGCACGGTCGGATCGAGGTTCGCGGTCGGCTCGTCGAGAATGAGCGTCGGCGCGTCGACGGCCAACACCGCGACGAGTCCCAACTTTTGCCGCATCCCGGTCGACATGGCGGTCGTTCGCGGCGCGAGTTGCAGATCGAGTCGCCTGGCCAGACGGTTCGCCCGTTCGGTGTAGCCGCGATCGCGCAATCGGCCAAAAAACGCCAGCACGTCGAGCCCCGTCATCTTGTGAAACAACCGCACGTCGCCGGGCAGATAGGCGACCCGCTCATGCACGGCGACCGACTGCCGATAACAATCGAGGCCGTCGATCACAGCCCGGCCGTGGGTCGGCCGCAGATAGCCGAGCAGCAGCCGCAGCAGCGTCGTTTTGCCGGCGCCATTGGGCCCGAGCAAACCAAAGATTTCGCCGCGGCGGATCGTCAGCCGACAGTCGTCGAGCGCCGTCACGGCCCGATAGCGCTTGGTCAAGTGCTCGGTTTCGACAATCGTTGGCGTCATAACGTCGGTGGTTCCGCTGGGCACTCGTCGCGCGCGTGCTCTGAATTCTGGCGAATCCAGCTACGGATTGGCCCCGCACGGTAGCTGGATTCGCCAGAATTCAGCATTCGAGCAATGATAACCGTAAATGCTCTTGCGGCATAACGTCAACCCGATGCGTGAGCAATGGCGACAAAATGACCGCCACCACGTTGTATAATTCAAAGCCCCTCTCAGAACTGCATCAGAGAAGGGGCCAGCCCGCGCTTTGCCGCGCGGACTGTGGAAGAGGGGGACCGCCCCCGACGGTTTTGCGAGCAACTCACAGGAACGGCATGAAATGAAGCGCATTGCGGTTGCGGCTCTGGTGCTGATCGCGGTCGGGAGTTTCGCCAGCCTGTGGTGGTGGCACGCGCATTGCGCCGCCGCCACGGATGAACTCGTGCTGTTCGGCAATCTCGATCTGCGCGAAGTCGATCTGGCGTTCAACAACAATGAGCGGATCACCGAGGTGTTGGTCGAGGAAGGAGATCGGCTGCGAAAAGGGCAGCTTGTCGCTCGGCTCGACACCAGCCGTTTGGGGCCGGAAGCAGCCCAGGCCGTCGCCAATGTCGCCTTGGCGAAGGCCAATCTCGCCAATGCCCGGCAACATGACGAGCGACGTGCAAAAGCTTTGGGATGATTCCTCCGGGCGTGCCGTCAGCCAAGACGATCTGGAAGCGGCCAAAGCGGCCCGCGACGCGACCGACGCCCAAGTCCACGCCAACGAAGCGCAGTCGCATCTACTGCGCCAGGAACTGGCCGACACGCAGCTCTACGCCCCCAGCGAGTCGATCGTCCGCTCGCGAATTCTCGAGCCGGGCGATATGTCGTCGCCGATCAAGCCCGTCCTCTCGCTGGCGGTCATCGATCCGAAATGGGTGCGAGCGTACGTCTCCGAGCCCGATCTTGGGGAAGGTGCATCCGGGAATGAAGGCGACGGTCGAGGTCGACAGTTATCCACAGCGCCGGCTTCGACGGCTGGGTCGGTTTCATTTCGCCGCAAGCGGAGTTCACGCCCAAGCCGGTCGAGACCGAGGAACTGCGGACGAGCCTCGTCTACGAAATTCGCGTGTTCGTGAACGATCCGGACAATGATCTGCGGCTCGGCGAGCCGGCGACAATTCGCTTGTCGTTGAAGAGCGAGGGGCGCAGTGCGGCGCAGCGACGAGGGACGAGAGACACGCCGGAAAAGACGACAGGAGACGAAGCAAGACATTCATCGCTCCGCGAAAGCGACCATGACCGACGCCGTCGACAACGCCGCTGGTTCTGCAGGCTCGCGAATTGCGCAAAGACGTTTCGCCGCGACACGGGCGAAATTGTCCAAGCGCTCGACGGCATCTCGGTCACGGTTGCCGAGGGAACGCTGACCGCGCTGGTCGGGCCCGACGGCGCCGGCAAGACGACGCTGATGCGGCTGGCGGCCGGGCTGATGACGGCCGACGGCGGCGAATTGACCGTGCTGGGCGTCGACGCGGCGACCGATCCGGCGCAAATCCAAGCCCGCATCGGATACATGCCGCAGCGATTCGGTTTGTATGAAGATCTCACCGTGCAAGAGAACTTGAATCTGTATGCCGACTTGCACGGCGTCACAGCGGCCGAGCGACGGGAACGATATCCGCGGCTGATGGAGATGACCGCGCTCGGGCCGTTCACCGATCGCCTGGCGGGCCGGCTCTCGGGCGGCATGAAGCAAAAGCTCGGGCTTGCCTGCACGCTCGTCCGCTCGCCGGAGCTGCTGCTGCTGGACGAGCCGACCGTCGGCGTCGATCCGCTTTCGCGGCGCGAATTGTGGACGATCATCTTGCAACTCGTGCATGAGCAGAATCTGACCGTGCTGGTGAGCACGTCGTATCTGGACGAGGCCGACCGGTGCGAGCATGCGATCGTGCTGCACCAAGGCAAGGTGCTGGCCGAAGGGCCGCCGGCGGAGGTGACCGCGGCGGCGGACGGGGCGAACTTTCTTGGCCGAGCCGCCGCCGGGCCGAACCGGCTCGCGATCTGCAAGCCCGATTGCTTGGCGAGCGCCGGGCATCGTCGATGCCGTGCCCGAGGGCGGGAACGTGTGCAGGTTCGTGCGTGCCGCCGCGGCCGGCGGTCAAAATCGCTCGCAAGGCTGAAGCATTGCCCGAGGCTTTGGCAGGGCGATGACGGTTCGACCGGTCAAGCCGCGGTTCGAAGATGGCTTCATGGTACTTGCTGCGGCGAGCGATCCGCCGAGCAAGTCGCCGGCACGATGTCGTTCGATCGACCGCCGCGCGGATCGCGGCGATCAGCGGTGATCGAGGTGCACGACTTGGTCCGGCATGTTCGGCACTTTCACGGCCGTCGATCACGTGAGCTTCGACGTTCGATCGCGGCGAGATCTTCGGGCTGCTCGGGCCCAACGGCGCGGGGAAGACGACGACGTTTCGCATGTTGTGCGGCTTGCTGCCCGCCTCGGGCGGAACGCTGCGCGTGGCCGGGGTCGATGTACGTTCGGCCCGCGCTTCGGCCCGGCAGCGGATCGGCTATGTCGCCCAAAAGTATTCGCTCTATGGACAGCTCTCGGTGCGCGAGAATCTCGAATTCTTCGCCAGCGCCTATGGCTTGCGCGGCCAGCGGCGGCGCGAGCGGATCGAATGGGCGATCGAGCAATTCGAGCTCGGCTCGTTCGCGCGGCTTGCCGAGCGGACAATTGCCCGGCGGCTACAAGCAGCGGTTGGCGATGGCGGCGGCGCTGTTGCACGAACCGGAGATTCTGTTCCTGGACGAACCGACCAGCGGCGCCGATCCGTTGGCCCGGCGGGAGTTCTGGCAGCGGATCACGTCGCTGGCCGCGCAGGGCGTGACGGTGATCGTCACGACCCATTTCATGGAAGAGGCGGAGTATTGCGATCGCGTCGCGATCATGGACGCGGGCGGATTCTGGCGCAAGGCTCTCCGGCCGAGATCCGCGGCCGAGCCGACCCGAACCGGCCGGCGAGCGAGCGCTCAGGGCAAACGGCTCGCGAGCCGAACATGGAAGATGCATTCATCGCGATCGTGGAGGATTCGCGACGACGCGGAATCGCGCGACGCTGAAGCGAAGCGGCGAGCGGCTGAGCCGGAGGCGCGTGACATGACACGAATCACGATTCAACGTCGTATCGCGGGACGGCCGCCAAGTTGCGGCGCATCGCGTCGCTGGTTCGCAAGGAAACGCGGCAGATCGTCCGCGATCCGAGCAGCATCGCGATCGGCGTCGTGCTGCCGGTGGTGTTGATCCTGTTGTTCGGCTATGGGCTGTCGCTGGATGTGACGAATGTGCCGGTGTGGTCGTGCTGGAGGATCCATCGCCGACGGCCACGGCGCTGGCCGCCGGCTTCGTGCTTTCGCCGTATTTCAATGCCCAACTGACGACCTCGATGCCGCTAGGCCCGCGCAGCAAATGCTAGCGCGCGAGGTCGACGGCATCGTGCGCATTCGCTCCGATTTTTCGCGGCAACTGATGCTCGGCAACGCCGACGTGCAGGTTCTTGTCCGCGGAACCGACGCCAACACGCGCGCATCATTCAGGGCTATGCTCAAGGGGCGGTGGCGCAGTGGTCGGCGCGGCAAGTTGGCCGAAGGGCAGTCGATCGCCGCCGTGCCGGTCATCGTGCAAGATCGGCTGTGGTTCAACGCCGCCAACGACAGCCGATACTTTCTCGTGCCCGGGCCTGATCGTGCTGATCATGACGCTGATCGGGGCGCTGCTCACGGCGCTGGTCATGGCCCGCGAGTGGGAACGCGGCACGCTCGAGGCGCTGTTCGTCACGCCGGTCGCAGCCGGCGAGATTCTGCTCGGCAAGACGATTCCTTATTTCGTGTTGGGGATGATCGGGCTGGCGCTGTGCGTCGTGGCGGCCGAGTTTTTGTTTCATGTGCCACTGCGCGGGTCGATCCTGGTGCTCACCGGCGTTTCGATGCTCTATTTGCTCGCGGCGCTGGGCATCGGACTGTTGATCTCGTCGGTCACGAGAAATCAATTCGTGGCCAGCCAGGTGACGCTGTTGGCGACGTTTCTGCCGGCGCTGATGCTTTCGGGATTCTTGTTCGATTTGCGGAGCATGCCGGTGGCCGTGCGGGCGATCACGTACGTGATGCCGGCCCGATATTTCGTCGCCTTGCTGCAAACGCTGTTTCTCGCCGGAAATGTCTGGTCGGTCATTTTGCCCAACACGTTGGTGCTGGCTGGGCATGGCGGCTGGCTTGTTGTTGCTGACGCGCCGCATGACGCGCAAGAAATTGGATTGAAAGGAAGTGAAAGAATGGGGACAGGCACCTCGCAATGCGTTTATCTCCAAAGCATATTGCTGGGTGCTCGGAGCCAGTCCCCATTCTTTCACCAGTGCTGACTGAGGCCGACCCATGATCGATTCGATCTTCCGCATCCTGGCCTTGATCCGCAAGGAATTGCTGGCGGTGCTCAAAGACCCGCGGGCGCGGTTCACGATTCTCGTGCCGCCGATGATGCAGTGCCTGATCTTCGGCTATGCGGCGAGCTACGATTTGAACGACGTGCCCTATGCCGTGTTGAATCAGGATGGCGGCGTCGCTGTCGTACGACGTTGCTGGCGCGGCTCGACGGCACCGGCGTGTTCCGCCGCGTCGCCGATCTTCATCGCGCAGGCCGACATCGCCACGACGATCAACGACCGGCTCGCGCTCGTGGTCATCCAATTCCCGCAAGACTTCGAGCGCCGCATTCTCGACGGGCCAGCCGAGCCAATCTGCAGGTGATTGCCGACGGCCGCAATTCGAATACGGCCGGCACCGCGACGCTGCTATGTCGGCGCCGTCGTCGACGCGTTCAATTCCGATGTGGATATCGCGAGCCATCGCGAGCAATCCGCAAAATGGACCGGCGATTCACGATTGACGCGCGCGCCTGGTTCAATCCGAATCTCGAAACCCGCTGGATGATGATTCCCAGCCTGATCGGCACGCTGACGATGATGCAGACGATGCTGCTGACGGCGATGTCGGTGGCCCGCGAGCGCGAGCAGGGCACTTTCGATCAATTGTTGGTGACGCCCTTTCGGCCGGCAGAGATCATGGCGGGCAAGGCGATTCCCGTCGGTGATGATCGGCACCGTGCAAGCGACGTCGGTTCTGCTGATTGCCCAGCTTTGGTTCCGCATTCCGTTTGCCGGATCGTTCGCGACGCTGTACGCGGGGCTCGGCGTGTTTCTGCTGGCGGCCGTCGGCATCGGGCTGTTTCTGTCGTCGCTGGTGGCGACGATGCAGCAGGCGATGCTGTTCTCGTTCGTGGTGATTTTGCCCTTCTCGCTGCTCGTCGGGCCTGACGACGCCGATCGCCAACATGCCGACGGTGCTGCAATACTTCACCTACGTGAATCCGTTGCGCTACGCGATCGAAATCACGCAGCGAGTCTACCTGGAAGCGCGCCACGCTCGGGCAACTCACTCCCCGATCTCTGGCCACTGGCGGTGATCGCGGTGGTGATGCTTACGACGGCTGCATGGATGTTCGGCCGTCGGCTAGGTTAGAACCTCTCACAAAACCGCCTGGGAGAAGGGGACAGTCCCCGTTTTGCTCCGCGGACTGCGCAAAATGGGGACAGTCCCCGGCGGTTTTGTGAGGGGTTCTTAGCGCGCTCGATTCTGAATTCAGCAACGGATACAATGGTGCCGGGCATGTTCGGGAAATTTTGACGATGAAGATAATTTGGACGCAATTCCGATTGTTGTTGGCGTTGTCTTTCGCCGTTGCGGCGGTGGGTTTTCCGCCCAAGGCTATTCATGCGGAGACACGGGCAGCCGCTGCGTTGACGCCGGAAGCTGTGTGGGATGCGATCAACTCGGCAAAGGATGGAGACACTGTACGGCTGCCCGCGGGAACGGCGGTCTGGAAGAGAGGATGGAACACCGATCACTGGGCGAAGATGAAAGCGATCACCCTCCAAGGCGCCGGCATCGATAAGACGATCATTCGCGACGACACAAGCACCGCCGCCGGAGATGAACCCTTCGAGGTGAAGGGAGTGGAAGGAAAGCCGTTTCGGATCACGGGAATCACCTTCGACGGAACCGAGTTGCCCAATGCGGGAACGTGGGCGGGTGAGATCGTCATCAGCGGGAATTGCAAGAATTTCCGCGTTGACCATTGCAAATTCCTGAACATGGATCGGATGTTGACGATCAGCGGCGACACTTACGGCTTGATCGACCATTGCTACTTTCATGCCCTGCAAAGAAAGGGTGGCCTGGCGCAGACGATCTATTGCATGGGCCCCGGCAAGGTCAATTTCAAGAAGCCGCTCACGCTGGGGACTGCCCAGGCGGTCTACTTCGAGGACAACGAGGCTCGATTCAGCCCCGAGGTGGTGGAAGCCACCGGCAACAACCCGTGGATCGTGCCGTATGATGGCGCCAGGGTCGTGATCCGACACAACCGGATCATCAATACGCAACTGGAAATCTACCGCGTGCGCCCGGGGGCGTTGGGCTGCCAGAGCGCGGAGATTTACGACAACGCGTTTTCCGCGGAGGGCGCCAAGGTCGGCCGGCCGCAGGGCTTCATCTTCATCAGCGGCGGCGTCGCCATCGTGTTCAACAACACGGTGAAGGGAACGAGCTACAACTGTCACACGATCGAGATCAGTCACGAGCGATCTTTCCAACCCATCGGCGAATTTGGAATCTGCGACGGCACGAATCCGATCGACGGCAACCAAATTCCCGTCGGACCAGAAAGGGGCGGGCTATCCTGCGTTCGGTCAGCCGGGGCGGGCAACCGACGCCGACGGAGACGGCGTGTTCGAACCTTCCCCCTGCTACGCCTGGAACAACACGTTCAACGGCGCGAAGCTCAACATGACGCTGCGCAAATGGGATCCGACAGCAGACCGCGCTTCAGGCAGGGCATGTCAAGGAAGGGCGAGATTTCTTCAACGAAGAGCCCAAGACCGAATACTACAAACCCTATGTCTATCCGCACCCGCTTCAAAGCGGCTTGGAGCGCTGAATCCCGCTTCATTCGTGGCGCCGTGCGTGGCCTCGTCGCGCGCGCTCTGAATTCTGGCGAATTCAACACTGGAGCGAACAGCGCACTTAGCGACTGGCACGCGCGCTTGCGAATCGTTAGTCTTAAGACTGTCGAGCGTGCCAATCAAACCGCTTCGTGCATGAAGCATGTATTTGGGACTTCCGGAGCAAGCCAATGTCCACCCAAATCGAGCGCCTTTTGTCTTCCAGCGATGCCGCCACTGTTTCGGAGCTCGCTCATCCGTTGGTGAAGCATCATCTTGCCCAATTAAGGGACGTAGCGACGGGCCCGGCGGAGTTTCGCCTGCTCGTGCAGCGACTGGCGGTCTTGCTGGCCTATGAGGCGACCAAGGATTTGACCGTCGAGCCCGTCGAAGTCCGCACGCCGTTGGCTTCCACGCCCGGACATGCGATCTGCGAACGGATCGCGCTGGTGCCCATTTTGCGAGCGGGACTGGGCATGGTCGATCCGATTCTGAACTTGATTCCGCAAGCCGAAGTTTGGCACCTCGGCATCTATCGCGACGAAAAGACGATGCGTCCGGTGAAGTACTACAGCCGCTTGCCGGCGGATCAGCCCGCCGATGTCGCGCTGGTTCTCGATCCGATGCTGGCAACGGGCGGATCGGCGCTGGCGGCGATTTCGGCGCTGCGTCAGTGGGGCGTGTCGGCGGTCAAGCTGCTGGCAATCATTGCCTCGCAGGAAGGCGTTGCGGAAGTGGAAGCCAGTTTTCCCAGCACGCAAATCTTTGTCTGCGCGATCGATCCGGAGTTGAACGATCAGAAATACATTGTGCCGGGGCTAGGCGACGCCGGCGATCGGGCGTTCAATACTTTGCCGCGAGAATAAATTGTCAGGCTTCGGCAGCGCGCAAGAGATCTAGTTCAACTTCGTCGAGTTGGCGTTGCACCTCCGCGCGGACCTGCTGAAGATCTTGCGACGAGTGCGGCGGTCGATATCCAAACAGATAGAACTTGAGCTTCGGCTCGGTGCCGCTCGGGCGAACGGCCACGCAGTTGCCCGCTGTTTCCAGATCGAAGAACAAAAGATCGCCGCGCGGCCCTGGCAGCGGGATTGTTTCGCCGGAAGAACTCGTTTGCGAACCGCGCAGGTAGTCGCGAACCTGCCGCACGCGCAGATTAGCCAGCTTCATTGGCGGCTCACGGCGCAAGCGATTCATGATCCGCTCCATTTTCTTCAACCCATCGGCGCCCGGAAGAGTCCGTGTAAGCGTTCGTTCCGCATGGTAGCCGACGGCGGCGTGCAAGCGATCGAGCTCTTGCCACAACGTGCGGCGCTGCGATTTCAGATCGGCCGCCAATTCGGCGAGCAGCATGGCGGCGACCGCGGCGTCTTTGTCGCGAACGTAGTCGCCGACCATGAAGCCGTGCGCCTCCTCACATCCGAACACGAACCGTTCGGGCCCCTGCTCATCGACGATGCCGCTGATCCACTTGAAGCCGGTGAGCACGTCGCCGAAGGTTGTCACGCCGTGAGAGTCGGCCACGCGGCGGACCATTTCGCTCGTCACCAAGGTTTTGACAATATAGTGCCGCTCGGAAAGCGTGCCGGCCGCTCGGCGCCGCCGAAGAATGTAATCGGCCAGCAATGCGCCGATCTGATTTCCGCTGATTACCTGCCAGCGACCGCCCGGAGTGGTCGGCGCGGCGCAGCCGATGCGGTCGGCGTCGGGGTCGCTTGCCAAAACCAGGTCGGCGCCGGTTTGCTCCGCGCGGGCGATGAGGTCCGTGAAAACGGATGGATCCTCGGGATTGGCACATCCGTTAGACACATTGAGGAAATCGCCGTTCGGCTCCGCGTGAGGTCCAAACACTTCGACATCCGTGAATCCGTCCGCATGCAGAACCGGCAGCACGGATGTCAGACCCACTCCGTGCAGCGGCGAATAGAGTATCTTCAGAGCGCACGGCCCGGCGAACGATTGCGACAATACGGCCGATTGATAGCGGCTGTCGATTTCGTTTTGGCAGCATTCGATTCGTCCGTTGCGTTTCTCGGCCGCGAACGCGCTCCGACCCACGTCGATCACCGCGGCAACGCACCGCATCAATTCCGCATCGTCGGGCGAACGGAATTGACCGCCGTTTGCCCCGAAGACTTTGATGGCATTGTCGCGAGGCGGATTGTGGCTGGCGCTGATCATGATTCCGCAGTGGCAGCCAAGTTGTCGCACGGAGAAGGATAGTTCGGGCGTGCTGCGATGGCCGTCGAGAAAAAACACTCGAAAACCGGCCGCCGCCATCACTTCGCAACACAGTTCGGCGAAGTGCCGCGACCGGTGGCGAGTGTCGTAAGCGACCGCACAGTGCGCCGGCGCTTGGGCGCCGATCTTTTGGCGAACGAAATCCGCCAGCCCTTGCGCGCTCTCGCCGATCGTGCGGTCGTTGATGGCGGCGGTGCCGATCGGATACATCGGTCCGCGACGTCCCGCGGTGCCGAACGGCAGCACGGTCCAGAATGCATCTTCGAGCGCCGCCCAACTGCCGCTGGTCAATTGGCCGATTAGTTCGGCCCTGAACGCTTCGTAGCGCGATTCCTTCAACCAGCGGCGGATGTTCTCGGCCGCCGGCCGCGAAAGTTTGCCGTCCTTCACCGCCGCGACAATAGCCGCCAAGGATTCATCCAGCGACAGTGTTTTCACCGAACTCCCTCATTTCGACAAATCCGAGAGCGCTCCGGCGACCGACGCGTTGAGCAGAGTGGCCACGAAGCCCACGAACAGGGCTTTCATTCCCAATCGAGCGAGGTCGTGCCGTCGGTTGGGTGCAATCGCGCCGATCCCGCCCAACTGAATTCCGACCGACGAGAAATTGGCAAACCCGGTCAGGGCGTACGCCGTGAGCTGATACGACCGCGGCGACATGTAATGGGCGATCTCTTTCCACTCGCGCATTTTCAGAAAAGCGACGTGCTCGTTGATCGAGAGCTTGTATCCCAGCAGGGTGCCGACCTTGGTTTGGTCGGCCGAGTCAACGCCCAACAGAAACGCGACCGGCGAAAAGATTTTCCCGAAAAGCCACACCAGCGGCTGGTCGCCTGGCGGCAACTCCACTCCCATTCGCGCGAGGATCGGTCCCAAGATTACGTTGAACAGCGCCACGAACGCGATAAACACGATCAGCATCGCCGCGACGTTGAGCGCCAAATGCAGGCCGTCGGTGGTTCCGGAAGCGGCGGCGTCGATGGCGTTGACATACGGCGACTTCGTCTTCTCCGTCTTCAGCGTTCCGCCCGTTTCCGGACGGCCTGTCTCCGGCATAAACAGCTTCGACAAATACAAGCTGCACGGACACGCCATGACGCAAGTAGTAATCACCGCAACCGGGTTTGCGCCGTAATTGATATAAACCGCCATCAACGCGCCCGAAATATGGGCCATGCCGCTCGCCATGAGGACAAACAATTCAGAATTGGTCATCCGCGACACGTAGGGCTTGATGATCAGCGGCGCTTCGGTCTGGCCCATGAACACGTTGGCCGAGACCGAGAGCGTCTCGGCGCCGCTCGTGCGCATCAAATGCGCCATCGCAACGGCCATCAATCGCACGATGAATTGAAGGATGCCGAAATGATAGAGCACCGTGAAGAACGCCGACACGAACAGGATCGGCGGCAGAGCCTTGAATGCGAAAGGAAAGAGAAAGTTGGCCCCGAAAGTCTTGTGCATGGAATCGGGGTCGGCCAGGTTCCCGAACACGAACTTCGCGCCTTCGTCGGAGCATTTCATGAACGTCTCGACGACGCTGCCCAGCCCTTCGAATGCGTGGTATACCGAATACTCCGTCCCGCCGATCGTGACTCTGCCTTGCAGCACGAGCAGGGCTAAAATAGTTTGCAGCGCGACTCCCCAGCCGATCGTGCGCCAGTTGACGGCCCGCAAATTCGCCGAGAACATCGCCACCAATCCGAAAAAGAAAAAGACGCCGACCAGCGATTGCCCGCGTAAGCCGATGGCACCGCGCATGGCATAGGCCACCAAGGCGACGGCCAGCAGCGTGATGCCGATTCCAATGCGCCACGCGAGCGGCGTCGGCGGCTTGAGCGCGAGGGGCGGCGAATCGGTTGCCGTCGGCGATTCTGGCGTGGCCGACGGTTCTGGCGTGGTCGGCTCGCGCGGCGTTTCAGGAGTTTGCATACGCTGAAAATCTCCCTGGGAGGACATCCCTGTGTTCGTCAACGCTGTGCGTCAATTCTGTTCACGTAATTGGAATTGCTCGGGCAAAAGTTTCGACAGATTCGTTTCACGCACTGTCTCGGGCTGATCCGCGTTGACTATCAGGATCGGCAGGTCGTGCCGGAATTCAGCGGCAAATTGCCGGCACGCGCCGCAGGGCAACGCGCCGCCGGGCGTCGCCACCGCCAAGGCAACGAATTGACGATCTCCCGCCGCCGCAGCCGTGGCCAGCGCCACGCGCTCGGCGCAGATCGTCAACCCGTAAGAAGCATTTTCGACATTGCAACCGCCGTAAGTCCGACCCGTCGTGGTTAGCACCGCCGCACCGACGCGGAATCCGGAATAGGGCGCGTACGCATTGTCGCGCGCCGACAGTGCCGCATCGACCAATTGCTTCCGCTCGTGATCGTTCATCGGCAACCCGTGGTGGTCATGCGGTGATTCGTTCCGCAATCAACGGCAGCGGCAACGGTGGCTCCGGCCCAAGCTCGATTGCCTGCTCGACAAGCCGCGCCGCGGCTTCGCGCTGCTCCGGGAGCGCGAAGTGGTGCGCCAAAGCTTGGCCACGCTCGACACGATCTCCGAGTCGCACCAACATTTCGAGTCCGACCGAATGATCGATTTTCTCGCCCATCCGCTTTCGGCCGCCCCCCATTTCGATGATCGCCAGCCCAAGAAGTTCGGCGTTCATGGCGATCACGAAGCCATTTTGGGTTGCCGCAACCGACGAAGCCGGAGCGCGGACGCGGCGGGCATCAAGGTCGCCTCCTTGCGCCTGCACCATTGCACGAAACTTCGACATGGCCCGGCCCGAGGCGAGGTGTTCGCTGAGCGTGGCTCGCGCCTGCTCGTGATCGGCGGCAGTGTCCGTCATGATCAGCACTTCCGCGGCCAGCGCGAGCGACAGGTCGCGCACGTCGTTCGGACCGCCGCCGCCCAGCACTTCGAGCGACTCGTCAACTTCGACCGCATTGCCGGCCAATCGGCCGTTGGGCTGATTCATATCGGTGAGCAGCGCCGTGGTGCGAATGCCCATGCGAGCGCCAACGCCGACCATCGACTCCGCGAGCCGTCGAGCGTCGTCCTTGTTTTTCATGAATGCGCCGGAACCGAATTTCACGTCCAACACGAGCGCCGAAAGTCCTTCCGCCGCCTTCTTGCTCATGATGCTGGCGGTAATCAGCGGAATCGAACCGACCGTGGCCGTGACATCCCGCAGCGCATACAGCTTGCGATCCGCCGGAACGAGATCGGCCGTTGCGCCGGTGATGACGCAGCCAATGCGTTCAACGACGGCTTGAATCTCATCTTGCGTCAGATCGGTGCGAAAGCCGGGAATCGACTCGAGTTTATCGAGCGTGCCGCCGGTCGCGCCGAGACCGCGGCCGGAAATCATCGGCACATGCAGGCCACAACAAGCCAGCAGCGGCGCCACGATCAGCGACGATTTGTCGCCGATTCCTCCCGTGGAATGCTTGTCGACGCGCCGAGTGCGTTGTTGCGACGGCAGCACCCGACCCGAACGCAACATCGCGTCGGTCAGCGCCGTGGTCTCGGCGTTGTTCATCCCGCACAGATAGATCGCCATCGCGAGGGCCGACATTTGAAAGTCGGGAATGTCCCCCGCCACATGGCCGCGGATGAATGCGTCAATATCTTCCGCCGCGAGAACCGCGCCGTCGCGTTTTCCGGCAATGATCTGAGTCGGATTCACGCCATATACCTTGCGACAATGTCGATCGACCGATCAGAGAGGCGCCGGCAACTGATCTTCGCGACTTTGCGGAACTGGCTGAAAAACGTCGTGCGGCAAATTCATCTTCCAACACGCCCAGCACGATCGCCCGCATCTTGGCTTCCGCCTTCCGAGCGGCAGCCACCACGGCATCTCCGTCGGTCTCGGCAATCGCGTCGGCCAGACAGATGTTGGTCACCACCGACAGAGCCAACACACGCAACCCGATGTGCGCGGCGACGATCACCTCCGGCACGGTGGACATGCCGACGACATCGCCGCCGATGCGACGCATGAATCGATATTCGGCCCGCGTTTCATAGTTCGGACCGGTAACTCCCACATAAACGCCCTGATGGGCGACGAAATTCTCGCGCCGCGCCACGCGTAGTGCCCGGCGAATCAGCGCCGAGTCGTAGGGCCGGCTCATATCCGGATAGCAGGGCCCAAGCCGCTCATCGTTGACTCCTACCAGCGGATTGACGCCCATTAAATTGATATGATCGTCGATCACGAGGATGTCGCCCGCGACAAAACAAGGTCGCAACCCGCCCGACGCGTTGGAAATCAACAACAGTTCGATTCCCAGTTCGCTCATCACGCGCACCGGCAGAGTGATCTGTTGCGGCGAATAGCCCTCGTAGAGATGAAATCGCCCTTCCATGGTGACGACCGGCACGCCGCCAACGCGACCGCAGACGAGCTGCCCCTTATGCCCGATCGCTGTGGATTGCACGAAGTGAGGGATGTCGTCGTAACCGATGACCGCTTCCGGCACAATCTCCTCGGTGAAACTTCCCAGGCCGGTGCCGAGAATGATGCCGACCGAGGGGCGGCAATCCCAGCGGCGGCGAATCTCATTCGCGGCGTGAGCAATCTGAGAGGACAACGGCGTGGCGTTCAAGGGCTCACCAATTTGGCTTTGCTTCGTCATCACTCGCCGCGCGATTGTCCGTCGAGCGGGTGCTCGCTTCGGACGCGTCGAGCGCCTTCGTCCGCCACGATTCCGGTTATCAGCGTTCGCAGCCGCGGCTCCGCACGGTTGGCCACCGCGATAATCTCCGCGACATCGACCGATTTTAAAGCATCCGGCAAGCACATATCGGTCACGACCGAAAATGCCATCACGCGTAGCCCGGCATGCGCCGCGACGATCACCTCCGGCACCGTCGACATGCCGACCACGTCGGCCCCGATCATGCGCAAGAATCGATATTCGGCCCTGGTTTCCAAATTCGGGCCCGTCACCGCCACGAACACGCCTTGATGAGCGACGATATCGGCTCGGCGCGCCAATTCCAATCCGCGGGCGATCAGATCGGGATCGTAGGGCCGGCTCATATCTGGAAAGCGGGGTCCGAGTCGATCGTCATTGATGCCGATCAACGGATTGAGGCCCATCAGATTGATGTGGTCTTCGATGAGCATGATGTCGCCGCTGGCGAAATGGGGATTCAATCCTCCCGACGCGTTGGTCGCGATCAACAACTCCACGCCGAGTGCTTTCATCACTCGGACCGGCAACGTGATTTGGTCGAGCGGATAACCTTCGTACGCGTGAAACCGGCCTTCCATCGCCACCACGGCTGTATCCGCGAGCCGGCCGCAGACCAGGCGGCCGCGATGGCTCGTCGCGGTTGAAACTGGGAAGTGCGGAATGTCCGCATAGTCCAACGCGGTTTCGACGTCGATATGTTCCACGAAGCCACCCAGGCCTGTGCCGAGAATCAATCCGACTCGCGGACGCACGTCCCAGCGTGCTTGGATGGCGGCAGCAGCCTCGGCGAGTTGAGCGGCCAGTTTGAGCATTCTTCAAGTCCTTTGCGGGCGAGACTTCGGCACGGATCGGCTCCGGATCGGTTCCGGCCGCCAGACAAGAGCCGGCTAATAACCTTCGGCTTCACGCATTTCACAATGCCCGCTCCGTTCGCCTTCGGCGATCGCCAGCGTCGAACTGGTTCCAATCCGCGCGGCGCCGAGCGATAGGACGCGCAGCGCATCGGCGTAGCTGCGAATCCCGCCCGACGCTTTGACCTTCATTCGCGGGCCGCAATGCTCGCGCATCAGCGTCAGATCGTGTGGCAGGGCACCCAGCGTATGAAATCCTCCCTCCGGCCGCGGCACGTAGCCAAATCCGGTCGAAGTCTTCACGAAATCCGCGCCCGATCGAGCACATATCCGACACAACTCGATCTTCACATCGTCGCTCGGCAGAAATTCTGTCTCGAAAATCACCTTGACCAGTGCCGAATGCGAATGCGCGACCTCGACAATGGCAGAAATATCCGCCGCGACGTAGCCCCAATCGCGGCCCAACACCTTGCCGACGTTGACGACCATATCGAGTTCGGTCGCGCCCTGGCCGCACGCCACTTCGGCTTCGAAAGCCTTGACGCGAGTCGAAGTCGTGCCGTGAGGAAAACCGATCACGGTGCAAACGGCGACCGTCGATCCAGCGAGCGCTTCAACGGCCAGCGGAATCGCCGCGGGTTTGATGCAAACCGACGCCACCCCGAGCCGCCGGCCGAGTTCGCAGCCTTCGCGCAATTGCGAGTCGGTCAGCGTCGGATGCAGCAAGGCATGATCAATAAGACGGAGAATCGACTCGGCCACTTGGGCACCGCCAGAAGCGAACAGCGCAGTTCGTCGGTCAATAACTGGTGAAGCCAATTTAGCGATCACTCGGCGACCGAACAAGCGGCTGGCGATGAGCAAGTCTGTTAGGTTTGTGTGAGGGTGACTTTGCGTTCCATGACGATCCTGGATCTTCGGAGTCAGCGGCGAACGGCAACGGGCGATTTGAATCGCTTTTTCCACCACAGCCCCAGGCCGCATGCCAAGACTCCGAGCGCAGCCGCGCTTGGCTCCGGAACGCCGACGACGCTCGCCACGCGAAAACCGATGAGGCCATTGCTCTCGAAATTGGGATCGGCGCCATTGCGAAGGCCCGACTGGAGATTGAACGTGTTGTGGAAGAACGACCCGCCGCGAAAAACTCGCGTCGAGCCGTTGGTGCTTTCATCCCATTGAGAAACGTCGCCTCCCATGTCGTACGTGCCATACGCCGCCCGGCGAATTCACGAAAGAGCCGACCGGGGTCAGATAGTTGATCGGATCGGTGTATCCGCCGTTGCCGGTGCCGGCGGTATCCAAAAAGTTGGCATGATTGCCGGAGTCCGGAAGCGTGTTGATCGGAGGCGTGTTGCTTTGCGTCGGGAAGAGCCAGTAGGCCGCGTTCGTGCCACCAGCGTAATACGCCGCCTTGTACCATTCATTCTCGTTCGGAATGACATACGTCGCCGTCGAGTTGCGAGCCACCCCGGCGAAGTTGGTGCCATTGAGCGTGTAGGTTCCGGTTTCGGTGGTGCCGATGCCCTCCGGCGCCGCTGGCTCGCCGTTTTGCAACCAATTCGTGAACCGAGCCGCGTCGCCCCAGCTCACGTAGTTCACTGGAAAATTCTGATTCGCGGCCGGGACGGAATAGCTGAAGCCACCCGCGCTGACGTTTTGGACGATCCCACAGGCCGCGAACCCGGTTGTCATGTTGGCGTTATACAACCCGTTCGGGTCGCTGATCGTCGCCACGGCATTGAGAAAGGCGACGTATTGGCCGGCGGTGACGTCGTATTCGCCGATGTTGTAGACGTAATTCACCGCGCCGAAACCGGTGGCCGGATCGGCGACATT
>CAVTYW010000013.1:0-18910 GCA_963738955.1 Pirellulales bacterium
ACCGAACGAGTTGATTCAATTCACTGACGTACAGGAAGGCAGCCCGAACTTCATACGGCGGCAGCCCTCCCTTTTGGAAATACTCGTTTGTACACCCGAATTCCTCTCCGACACACAAAGCGTGTTGAGTGGCTTGGTCATTCAGTTTTTTTAGCCGTTTGAACCTTCCCACCTCGTCTTCGATCTTCATCGCACTTCCTTCGGTTTCTAAAAAATCACGAACCGGCCCTTCGCCCATGTTTTGAGCGCACGAACCGGTTTGTATCACGCCACTCAAACCTCGTTGATCGTTTTCCCATCGAAACTCCTTAATCCTTTGAGTCTTGCGGTCAGCACCATGCCAGTCGCATGTGCCCTTTAGAACAAATCTGCGCGCGTTGAACAGGATTCACGGACGGACAACTTGGGGATGCACACAAAATGTCCATCAGCCAGCGAGAATCGCCGAGAAAAGACGGGGTTAGACACGTGCCGACGGCCCCGACGGAATTTTGGGTGCTTTTTTGTACCTTGACCCTGAGGCCGCTAGCGAGATCGAGCCAATCGTTGACGCTTTGCATCAAGCGAGCGGCGTACGAAGCCAACATCGAGCGACGGCTCGCCCTGTTCCGTCGGATGCAGCATGCGGTAAAGCTTCACAAAAGCCGGCGGTAGTTCCTTATCTTTATTCATCGTCTGACAGAAATCCTTTTTGCTGGACCACGTTTGCTTGCTCCGGGCTATCCAAATCCAATCGTCGACAATGTGCTGTAGTCGTTTTATCTCTCGGTTTTCGGCCCGTTCGGCTTCTTCCTTAGCTGATCGGCGACGTTTTGCTGGAACCTTGTCGTTGCACGCGGCCACTCGCAGTGGAATCTCCTGCAGGTCCGCTGAAATCGCGACAGCAAGAGTGTGGAATAGCGGTTTTCCGAGATACTCCCATTTCTTATAGCGTGGCAAATACTCTCGCCACCATTTCAAAAACTCCTTCCCTGTCAATTGTTGTGTCGCCGGCGCGACCAGGTGTTCAAGAGCGGGAAACCGTTTTCGATCATCGGCGGGCAACGCGAGGATGCAATCCCAGAGGCTCGTAACATCCGGCACGACTTGACCGCCACCTGCGCCGAGTCTCGGGAAATCCGCATTACAGCACCCAAGGCCGCGCCGACGCGGTACCAATTCGCGTAGGGATTTTCTTCAGCAAAAGTATGATCGGTCAGGTCCCGCAGCTGCGACAGCAATACGTGTCGATGTACCCCTCCCTCTGCTGTTAGATCGTTACTACCTGCATTTACTCGATCGCTGGCCTGGAGAATTGCCGCAAAGAGGTTGGATGAAATGCCGCTGCTGAATTCAGTGATGAGTCCGTCGAATTCAATGCCATAGTTCCAAACCATAAATCCAAGCCAAAAGGCAGCATTCAGCTTCGTATCCACTTTGTCGACCGGCGGCAAGTTTTCTGTGGGCCGCGGTTCGGCTACGGGCAAGCTGGATTTCTTTACTTTGCTCATGAGGCACCTACATCAAAATGCCGGGGGCAGCCGGTCGGCGTCGCGGAGTAGCTGCCAACCGCGAATGCCACCGGCCTGTGCGCGGATCAGCCATAAACCCAGTTGACACGACGATTTTACCAGACTTCGCGCATAGTTGTCGTTGAGACAAGCCCAACCGGTTAGCCAGCTTGGTGGAGGCCGTGTTGTCCCTTGGGCATTGGCCCGCTTCAGGAGGGTGCTGGAAGCGGCATCATCTCGGCCGCTCATGGGTTGTCTTCCGATAAACTGATAAACTGATAAATTCGGATTAACCGTTCGCAGCCTCCTCGTCGCCGTTTATCACTTTCTCACTTTCCAGCCTTTGGGCCTTCTCGGATCGCACCTGATCAAAGACCCCGGATTCTTTGGCTTGGTCCAACCACCGGTAGCGGGCAGCTTGTGCCAGGCCAGCAGGATCATTGCTTGAGGCGGACCGCTGCCGCCACAACTCATTACGCTGCGTGACGCAGGTCCCCTCGATCTCAATTTCCGCCGCGAGCCGCTGCAGGCGGCGGTGCCGTTGGTCGCGGTTTTCCTTAATCGTTTGGCAAGTCGCTTTGCCGATCACAACCGACCGCATCGCGTCCTGCCAACTCAGTCCCTTGCCGCCGATGTCGCGGTGGTACATGTAATTGGGAAACGCATTCTCGCAGAGAGTGCGGAGCGTGAATTGCCCCTTGCTTTCGGCTTGGCGCATCATTTCGATCAGCCACTCTGCGACCTCCATGCATTCTTGCGGCGACATGCTGCCTTTGGAATCACTCCATCCCTGCACCGCAATGCTGCGAAACATGGCGATCATTTCATCATGGTCAAGGGCCCATTCTACGGGAGAGAAGCGGCTGGCCACGGCGCCGAATATGCCGTCATCCGCAAGATTCTCATTAGAGGCAACCACGATGCCGCCCCTGAAGTCGATCGTATCGTGGCAATTGAACTTCGCCCGGCTGATGCGGCGAATGTCGTTGGCAGTTTGGTCGGGCGCCCCACAAGCCGACCGTAAAAAGCAGGCCGCATTTTGGTCCTTGAACAGCGGCTCGCATTCCTCGAACCAATGGATGCACTCGGGCCGCTTCTTCAGCGACTCAAACAACCCGACCGCCGTCGCACTCCCCGCGTGGTAAACGTAGCGCCTTGGCCCCGGGTGCTGCTCAAGCGTCTTGCGGATCGCGTCGGTCTTGCCGTGGCCGCCGGGACCGTAGATGAATGCCGCCGTGCGGTACCCACGGCCAACCATATCGACGTGAGTGCTGATTTGGGCCTGCCGCTCGTTAATCGATGCGATGAGTTTTTGATCTGCCTCGGAGAGTCGTATCGCGGTGATGGTTTTTCCCCGTTCAGCGTGGCGGGCCATATCGTTGCGGTGCGGTTTTGCCACGGGCCGATCGAGTAGATTATTTGTAGTCATGCTTTTATTCCTGTGAGGATGTGTAAATGCTTGCCGTGTGCTCGACGAAGTAAGAATCCGACCCGGCACCCACTCGCGGATGCCGGGCCGGTGGGCAACTACGAAGATCAAGCCCTGATCATTCCCGTTGCTCGCATTCTTTGCATGGCTTCCTCCGATTGCTGTTCAAGACGCTGACGCTCCCGTTCCGCAGATTCGGGCACGGGTATGTATTCCACGTCATTCAATCGGTCAAAAAACCGCTGCAAGGCCGCCTCGCTGGTCATCCGCGTGCCGCCGACGTACACGGTCTCCAACTTCACTCTCCGGCCACTTGCCGTTTTCAGCCCAACATCGGCCCAACGAACAAGCGTCTGCGGACATGGCGGTTTATCGCCCCGCACGATTTCCAAGCCGCGAGCTGCTCTGGCCAGCGGCATTACGGATTCTTTACTACGGTCAATCATGTCTATGAACTCCAAACATGTTGTTGTAGGTTGTTCTACGTTTTCTGGTCCGTCGCAAAGTTGACAAACGTGCCGCCGCGAGCAATTGATACGGACTATTCTGGAAATGACCCGTTGCCAGCGTCCTTAAACCCATTGGGTTGTTTGGACTCTGCTAGGTACAGCGATTCAAATCAGAAATACGTATGCGCATCGCAACGACGGCTCCAACAACGAGAACGAACCGGAAGGTCAAAGAAGAAGATACACGGCGACGTACCCGTGCTCAGCGAATAGCCTTTAGCGAGGCTATAAGAACGCGTTACCCGTGAAACCCGACATTCGGGTTTGGTGTCACGGACCTTCCGCAGTGGGTTCTACATAACTCCAACACCGTGGAACTATGAAAACCGGTGAACGACTCCCTTCTGAATCGGTGAGGGAGTGGTCTCGCTGGGCATTGTCCAGCTAATAGAAACTAAATCGGAACCAACCTCCTTGTTTTCGCCTGCTAGTTCCACGCCAAAATTGTAGTCGTCAGGACGCGACTGTTTATTGTAGCCGTCAGAACGCGACTGTAAATGCACAAAATTGAACTTTTTTCGTGATTCAACGCCTCGGCTTTACTCAGAGAAGGAAACCGCTGCATCGTCACGTGCAGTTGGCTCAGCCTCAAATCGTGCCTCCTGCTCCGCGGTCAGCCGATCTTTAGCGCCACCTCCCGCTTGAGGCGATCTTGCTTCTCGGCGTAGATCTGGGTCGTATCAACGCTGCGGTGATCGAGCACCGCTTGGGCGGCTTCCAAACCGAAGACCATCCGGACCTCGGTGGCCCTGTTGTGTCGCAGACGATTCGGTGTCCAGGTCGGCACCCCAGCCCGCTTGCAACCACGCTTCACAGCCCGGCAATACGTGTCGTCATCGTACTTGGCCTTGGGCTTCAAGCCGCGGTTGCCCTTCGGATACCGTCGCTCAGCGGCCTTCTTCGGTGAGAAGAGAAACTCGGTTGGCCGGCAGCTCGCCAGGAATGGCTTGAGCACCCTCTGAGCCTTTGGACCAAGGCACACGAACTTATCGCCTCCATCTTCCAAGTGATCGGTCTTGTGGCCCATGCCGCCGTGCGCTCGATCCCCCAACGTGTAAATCCAGACTTTGCCTTTTTTGTCGATGTCGCAGGGACGCATCGACGTGACTTCGTCGGGTCGCATTGCCGTCAAGAATTGCAGCCGGATCATAGCCGCGATCTCCGACGATACGACCTTCAGGACGGCCTCGATATGTTCGATTGGAATGGGCTTGATCGGTCGGGATTCTTTCACCTTGCCTTCCTTGCCCTTTTGGATTGGGTCGAGTTTCCTCAATGCATTGGCAACCGTTTCAGGCACCAGTTCTCTCGAAACACCCCAATCAAAGATGCGGATGATCGTCTGGATCAGTTCGTTAATGTAGACCCGACTGATTGGACACCAATCGACCGGTTTGTCTTTCGTCTTTTTTTGAGATCGTCGGCCCTGGTTAATGCGGTGAGTGCGGACGGCTTCAAGTGCGAGAGGTCCAAACGACGTCACCTTTGTTGACGCGTGCAACTCAAGCAGAGGTCGGACTGCCGACCGGATCACGTTCAAGCGTTCGGAGTCCTTGCCGTAGTATTCAACTGCATGTTCCAGGTAGCGGTCAACCAAAAGAGCGACGCAAATTACGTCTCCCGGCTCAACGGCTACCCGAGTCTTGCGGCTTGCGGGGGTCGGAAACTGAGCGACCAACTGCCAGTAGCGTTCCCACGATTCGGGAGAACCGTGTCGGCCGAGATAGACGGGCCGCCGGTCGAGATACACGACCGCACGGCTAGATGGCTTGTGCAGGCCGTACTTGGGGATTCTGCCCGTTCCAGCAGATGGGCGAGCAACTAGAGATGAGCCGACCGGCAAATTGCGAGACGCCATGGATTTACCACCTTTCCGAGTCTGTCAGTACGATTACTGACAAATATGCGGGTTCTCCGCCGCACCACTCGGAAAAGTGGGTGAGCCTAAGTGTAGGCTCCGGCAACTCTTAAAAACAATCGGGGCGACACGATTTGAACGTGCGACCTCTACGTCCCGAACGTAGCGCTCTAGCCAGGCTGAGCTACGCCCCGATGGGGCCGACGCGGGCTTCGACAATTGCGTCGGACGCGGCAATTATGGCAGGTTCCGCCGGACGCGACAAGGGCGACGATCAACGCCTGACGAGGCGGACGTAACCCCGTTGGGGTAAAATGGTTCGCGCGGATTCGTCAACCCAGCGTAGGCCGCTAGTGGCGGCCAACGCTGGGCTAATGACGAAGCCCCCATTGGGGCAGAATCGCGGACGTCAACCGAACCGCGCCTCAGCGTGCGAACTTCGTCACTCTCCCGCCGCCAGATTGCCGCAGACCAGTTCCCGGTCGTTGCGCGAAAATGTGTTTGTACGCGAACCCTGGGTGCGACCAGCAGACGCCGCCGCGTTGGGGGAGTTGGCCGGTTGTCGGCTCGATCACTTGGGTGCGGCTGAATTCGTGGTAGCCGTCGGGCGAAAGCGTGGCGATGATCAATTGGCCGCGCTCGTTGAACAGGAACATCCGATCGCCGTTTTTCACGAATTGAATCGTCGCCCAGCGGGCTTTCGGCACCGCCGCTTGGCTTTCCCACACGCGCTCGCCCGTCGCGGCGTCGAGGCAGCGGAGTTGGCCGTAGCTATCGACGCCGTAGACATTGGGACCGTCGAAATAGGGCGTGCTGATGATCGATTGCAGGGCTTTCGTCGATTGCTCGTCGCGGCCGACTTTGTGCCAGAGCTCCTCAACTTCCAGTTTCTTTTGGTCCAATCGCAGCATCATCGAGCCGTCGTAAAAGGCGGTGAGGAATATCCGGTCGTCGTGGACCACGGGCGTGGCGACGTTGAGCACCATGCGCGACGGCTTGAACGGATGCCGCCAGAAAACTTTGCCGGTTTCCGGATCGAGGCCCGCGATGGCGTCGCCCGTCCAGCAAACGAGCACGCGATGTCCGGCTTGCTGAATGATGATTGGGGCGGAGTAAGAAGCGCGATCGTCGAGCGATTTCCATTTTTCGTCGCCGGTCACTTTGTCGAACGCGACGATGCACGCCTTCTCGCCGCCGACTTGCACGATCACTAACGGACCATCGACCAGCGGCGCCGCGGCGATGCCCCAAATCGGCATTTGAATCTGGTATTCCTTGAGCAAATCTTTTTTCCACAGCACGCGGCCTTTCGCGGCGTCGAGGCAATGCAGGTTGCCCATCGAACCGAGGGCGTAGGCTCGGCCGTCGTCGATCGTGACCGCCGCGCGTGGGCCGGCTTCGTAGCCGACGCCGCTGTAGCGGCAATCGTAAACGTGCGTCCAAAGCTCGTGGCCAGTCTTCGAATCGAAGCAATGGACTCGCTCGACTTGCGTCGGTTCGACGACCCGATCGGTGACAAACACTCGGCCATCGGCGATCGTCGGCCCGCTGTAGCCGGAGCCGATTTCGACGTGCCAATCGAGTTTGAGTTGCTTGTCTTTGAATTTGTCGACGATGCCGGTTTCGTGCCACACGCCATCGCGAGTCGGGCCGCGCCATTGGGGCCAATCATCGGCGCGAGACGGATTCGCCGCGAACGATGACAGGCAAAGCAGCGCGATTGTCAACGCGGCACGATGGAGCCAATTCATGGGAAGCCTTTCACGGTGGAAATGATCGCTGGATCGCTGGCAATATCGCTTTGATTCTAGCAAGCCCGGGCTGGAAAAGCATGTCTGCGCTGCGGCTTGCCAGATTTCGGGCCACAAGCTACAAGGGGTGTGAACCGACTTGTTGTAATAGCGCAGCACGCCCTCGCTAACGCTTCGGGTTAGTGTCGGTGAGCCGCCACGATACTAACCCGAAGCGTTAGCGAGGGCGGCGGACCAGGCGAGTTGCCACTCGTCGTCCAATGAACATAGAAAGGAAAACAGCAGTGCCGCTCGCGGTCGAATCATTTGCGGAACGGCTGGCTGCCGCAGTCCGGATGCGGCGGACACCGGCAATTGTCGGCTTGGATCCGCGGCTGGCGCAGCTTCCCGAGCCGATCTTGAAACCGGCGCAAAACGGCGGTATTCAGCAGCAAGCGGCGGCATATAAGGAATTCTGCTGTGGAGTGATCGACGTGGTTGCGTCACTCGTGTCGGCGGTGAAACCGCAGGCGGCATTTTTCGAAGAGCTTGGCCCACATGGTATGGCGGCGCTGGCCGACGTGGTCGCTTACGCCAGGCAACGGCGATTGCTGGTGATCCTCGACGGCAAGCGAAACGACATCGGCACGACGGCCGAGGCCTATGGCGCGGCTATCTCGGCCCGGCGAGTCCGTGGGGAGCCGATGCTTTGACCGTCAGCCCGTATCTCGGCGACGACAGTTTGACGCCGTTTGTCGGCGTGGCGCGGCACGCGGCGCCGGATTGTTTATCTTGGCGAAGACATCGAATCCCGGCGGTGGGCAGTTTCAGGATCTGAAGGCGGATGGCCGGCCGTTGTACCGCCATGTCGCCGAGCATATCGAGAGGTTGAACGCGGCCGACATCGCCGAAAGCGGCTACGGTTCGATCGGCGCCGTCGTTGGGGCGACGTATCCAGAGCAATTGGCCGAGCTTCGTTCGGCCATGCCGCATGCTTGGATCCTGATTCCCGGCTTCGGCAGCCAAGGAGCGACGGCCCGCGATGTCTCCGCGGGATTCGATTCCCGCGGGTTGGGCGCGATCGTGAACAATTTGCGCGGCATTATTTTCGCTCATTCGCGACGCGAATACGCCGGCCGATTTTCGCCTGCCCAGTGGCAAGACGCCGTTGCCGCCGCGACGCGCGACATGATCGAGCAACTGCGCAGCGAAACGACCGCCGGCAAACTCGTGCTCGAGCAATAGCGATCCGACGATGGAATCTTCCGACTCGCAACCGCCGGCGCCGGTAACCAAGCTCGGAGGCAAATCGCCGATCGGTTGGAAGCCGATCTTGTTTGTCATCGCGGCGATCGTGCTCTTGGTAGCGTCCGCCTATTTCCACCAAGAGCTGCGGCTGCACGCCTTGACTCATCGCGAGAATCAATTGCGTGAGTATCAAGCGGCGCATCCGGTGCGGCTGGCGTTGATTCTGTTTGCGATCTACGTTGTCGGCACGGGGATGTCGCTGCCGGTGGGGATCATATTGTCGATCGGTTGCGGTTGGCTATTCGGCCAGTTGGAAGGGACGGTGCTGGTGAGTTTCGCGGCGACGACCGGCGCGACCGTCGGATTCTTGATCAGCCGCTATTTGCTCCGCGACGCGGTTTACGGCCATTTCGCCCATCTGATGACCTCGGTCGACGAGCTTGTGGAACGCGACGGGGCGTATTATTTGTTGTCGTTGCGGCTGGTGCATATTATCCCATCGTGGCTGATAAACTTGCTGATGGGTTGGACGACGATGCGCACCTGGACGTTTTGGTGGGCGACGCAACTCGGCACGTTGCCCGCCTCAATCTTCTACGTCTACATGGGCCAGCAATACAATTCGCTGCAACATGATCTGGCCGACAAGGGAGGCCTTTCCAGCCTGTTGAAGCCGATGAATGTCGTCGTGTTCGTGCTGCTGGCCGCAGTGCCGCTGGTGGCGCGGCAAGTGTTTAAGCAGGGGGAGGGGAGCCGGGGGCAGGGAGCGGAGAAGGGGGCAGGGGGCAGGGGTCACGGGTCAGGAGAGGAGGAAACGGGCAAATGAGATTTGGGGATCACGCGGCGATGCGAACGATCAATGCCGACAATCGGATGATGATCGCTGCGTTCATTTCCGTTGTGCTCGCTTGCGGCGTGGTTTCACGAGCGCGGGGCGAGGAGCCGGCGAGCGCGGCGGCGGCGAAATTGGAGTTCGTCGCCGAACTTGGGCCGGTCGAAGAGATCAAGTTGCTTGGCGACAAGCCGTCGTGGACCAAAGAAGATGACGCGCGGTTTGCCGGCCAAATCGCTGCGGCGCGCGAGGCTTGGAAAGTCGAGGCCACGAAGATTCAGAAAGACGTGACGCCGGAAAAAGTTCGCTCGCTGTCGCGCTGGGCCAAACCGCAGATGGAGAAATACAACGCCGTTCCTCGGCTTGATAATGTGAAAACCACCGCGGCCGGAATCACGGCCGACAAGAAAGGCATCGTCTTCGCAGGCACGATCGACACGCTGCCGACACACAGCACATTGGTCACGCGCTGGCTGAAGGTCTTTTTTGTCTACGACTTGCCCACCAAATCCATCCGCCACGCGACGATCACGATCCGCGGCGAGGTGCTTGAATAAAACCGTCGTTGCGCCACCGCGCTGCCGTTCGTCGTTTTCGCGTCATTCGCGTATTTCGTCGTTAAAATTCTTCGTCGGTGCCATGGCTGTAGCCAAAACGGGAGAGAAGATTTATTCTGAAGGGCGGTCAAGGCAAGATGAGTCATGACCTCTCGACGCACTTCCAACCTCCCACTGTTTTATGGTCACTCCCAAAAAGTCCAATTTCGAAGCTCTGTACGCCGGTCAGCCGCCGCCGTGGGATGTCGGCCGGGCACAAGGCGTGTTCATTGCCGCGGCGAAGCGCATCACGGGCGCCGTCTTGGATTGCGGCTGCGGCACCGGGGAGAACGCCCTCTATTTCGCGGCCCATGGACGGCAAGTGATCGGCATCGATTTTCTCGACGAGCCGATCCGCCGAGCCAGGCTGAAAGCGAACGAGCGCGGCGTGAACGTGAAATTCCTGGTGCGCGACGCACTGACGCTCGACGAAATGTCGGAGCGGTTCGACAACGTCATCGATAGCGGTCTGTTTCACACGTTCTCCGACGAGAATCAGCAGCGATATGTGGCCGGGCTCGCGAACGTCATCAAGGCAGGCGGCCGGCTATTCTTGCTCTGCTTCAGCGACGAAGAGCCGGGAACGCAGGGCCCGCGGCGGATTTCGCAACGCGAATTGCACGCGGCATTCGCGCACGGCTGGAAAGTGGAATCGATCGACGCGGTGGTGTTCGAAACGGCCCCGCATCCCGACATCTCGTTTTCGCCCGGCGGACCGAAGGCCTGGTTCGCGGTGATCCGCCGCGCGCCGTAGCAATTGCTAGCATTGCTGGGCCAGTCGATTGCGCCGTTGATCTTGACGCAGTCGGCGAAGTTTGGGAAAAGTTGCCCCGGCGTTTTGGCTGAATCGCGGCCCGCACCGCGGCAGCCAAACATCTTGACCATGCATTGCCAAGACCAACGACGGCGAGCGTGCCGGCCGGTCGATTGCCAGGGAGGGCGAGCGATGAAACTCGGCGAGCAAAAGCGTATTCTCACGGCCGGACCGACGATTTCCCAACGCGAAATCGACTACGTTCTCGACGCCGTTCAAAACGGCTGGAACGAGAATTGGTCGGGCTATCTCACGCGATTCGAGCAGGCGTTTGCCCAATATGTTGGGACGCGGTTTGCCCTGGCCACTTCCAGTTGCACCGGCGCGCTGCATCTCGCGCTCATGGCGCTGGGCGTCGGGCCGGGCGATGAAGTGATCGTGCCCGAGGTGACTTGGGTCGCCACGGCCAGCGCCGTGAGTTACACCGGCGCGACCGCCGTGCCGGTCGATGTCGATCCGGTCACCTGGTGCATGGACCCCGCGAGCGCCGAGCGCGCGATTACTGCGCAGACCAAGGCGATTGTTCCGGTGCATCTCTATGGCCATCCGACCGACATGGCGCAATTCGCCGCCTGGCCGACGAACACGGCTTGAAAGTGCTCGAGGACGCCGCACCGGCTTTGGGAGCCGAAATCGAAGGGCGCAAGGTCGGCAGCTTCGGCAATATTGCCTGCTTCAGTTTCCAAGGGGCAAAGATCATGACTTGCGGCGAAGGGGGCATGATCGTCACCGACGACGAATCGCTCTACGAACGAGCCAAGCTGCTCAACGACCACGGCCGCGATCCGCATCGTCCGTTCGTGATTTCCGAATTCGGCTACAAATACAAAATGTCGAATCTGCAAGCGGCGCTCGGCTTGGCTCAGCTCGAGCGGATCGAGGAGATGATCGCCAAGCGGCGGCTGATTTTCCAATGGTATCGCCGGCGGCTGCACGAAGTGGCCGATCTCGCGCTGAATGTCGAACGATATTGGGCCCGGAATATCTATTGGATGACCTCGATCGTGCTGGGCGATCGTTTTGCCGTCACGTCGCGACGAAGTGATGGCCGGTTTGAAGGAACGGCAGATTGATTCGCGGCCGTTTTTCCCGGCGATGAGCAGCTTTCCGATGTTTGAGAGCCGGCAGTCGGAGAATCCAGTTGCCCATAAATTGGCATCTCGTGGCATCAATTTGCCGAGTGGCCACAATCTGACGGAAGCCGACATCGATCGCGTTTGCAACGCATTGCTCGAAGTTCTAGGCGAAACCAAACGAAATGAGCTCATCGCGGCTTGAATGAAGAGGTGCCGTCGATTTTTTTAGCCGTGGCCAAACTGGAGCGATCAAGCATGGATGCCGACGACCAACAGTTTGTGTTGGAAACGATTCGCAATCTAAAAGTTTCCGCGCGGCAGAGCGGCAATTGGTTTGCGATCTTCGATCGCGACGAATGCATGGCCGGCCTCGATCCGGTCACCTGGCAAGATGTCGACGATCCCGATTCAATCGAGCGGCTGGCGCGACTGGCGCGAGGCGGCGCAGAACTCGTTCCCGGCGATTTTTCCGGTGACGCTGGAGGGAACGCGCCGCTGGTTGATCAAGCAGGTGCTTGAATTGCCCGATCGGCTGTTGTTTTGGGTGAAAAGCTCGGAAGGGGAAAAGATCGGCCATGCGGGCATTTATCGGATCGATTTTGCCGCGCGGAATCTCGAATTGGACAACGTCGTGCGCGGCGTGCCGCGAGTGATGCGCGGGGCGATGTATTCCAGCGTTCAAGCGATTTTGAGTTGGGTGTTCGGCACGCTGCGGATGGAAGACGTCTTTCTGCGCGTGTTTTCTGACAACATTCGAGCCATTCAGCTTTACGAGCATTGCGGCTTCCGCGAGACGATGCGGATGCCGATGCAGCGCGTGGAAGAAAACGGAGTGGTTCGCTGGCTCGAAGTCGATGGCAGCTACCGCAAGCCGGTCGAACGATATTTCGTGACGATGCATCTACCACGCGGCGCCTGGCAGGCAGAATGCTCCGACGAATTGGCCGCGTGAGCAATTCCACCGGCGGCTATCGCCTTGCCGCTCACCGGCGAAGCAAGCAAACGTGAGCGGCGAGGCGCTAGCCGCCGGTGTTCTCGTGACGAACGGCAGAGAAGCATGACTGACAGTAATTCACCGCTGAAGTCCGTCGCCCGCACCGCCGCGGCTAATCCACGCGCGCGGAAATTGGTGAGCATCGTCATGCCGGTGCGCAACGAGGAAGGGAATCTGCCGCGGGCGTACGACGAAGTGACGGCCTTGATGGCGCTGTTGCCCTACGACTATGAAGTCTTGCTCATCGACAACGACAGCATCGATCGCACTGGCGAGCTATCGGCCGAGCTTTGCCGCGCGACGCTCGCTGGCGATATATCAAATTCAGCCGCAATTTCACGGTCGAGGCTTCGCTGGCGGCCGGTTATCGGTTTGCACGGGGAGAGGCGGCCATCGTGCTGTTCGGCGATTTGCAAGACCCGCCGGAATTGATTGCCGAGTTTCTGCGAAAGTGGGAGGAAGGGAACGAAGTGGTGTACGGCATGGTCCGACGCCGCGAGGGAGACCCGATTTGGAAAGCCTGGTCGGCGCGGTTGCTCTATCGGGCCGTGAATTATCTCTCCGACGTAAAAATCCCGAACAATGCGACCGATTTTCGGCTGCTATCGCGCCGGGCGATCGATGCTGTCAATCGACTCGACGAGCGAAACCGCTACATCCGCGGCTTTTCGCATTGGATTGGGTTTCGGCAGTGCGGAATCGTCTACGATCGTCGCCCGCGGCTGGCGGGCAAAAGCAAGGCGCCGTTCTTCTACATGCTGAATCTGGCGGCAAATGCGATCACCAGCTTTTCGATCAAACCGTTGCAGTTGTTCTCGCTGATTGGGTTTCTGACGCTCGGCGTGACCGTCGCCGCGGCGTTGACTTACTTGACCTGCTTTTGCCTCGGCATGGCGGTGCCGGGGTTAACGACGATTTACTTGCTGCTGCTGGCGAATCTAGGTGTGATGTTGGTCGGCTTTGGAACCGTCGGCGAATATGTCGGCCGGATTTATATCGAGGCAAAACATCGGCCGCTGTATCTGGTCGAACGGACGATCAACGTGGCCGCGGAGGAGCAATTGCCAGGCAACTCCGTCGAGCAGTTTAACCCGACAGAACGGCGGGCGGCATAACGTGGCTCGAAATGGATTTCGATGACACAACGCTTCAATTCAACTCGAATTCGCCAGACGATCCTCGACATGGCGTATGCCGGCTCGACGGTGCACATTCCCTGCGCGCTGTCGATCGTCGAGATTCTGGCCGTGCTATATCGTTCGTATTTGCGGTTGGACGTAGACGAACCACGCAGCCCGGAGCGCGATTATTTGGTGTTGAGCAAGGGCCACGGAGTGATGGCTCAGTATGCTTGCCTGCATGAACTCGGCTGGCTGAGCGACGCCGATATGCAGACGTATTTCAGCGACGGCACTCGTATGAAGGGCCTCTCCGATGCGCATGTGCCGGGCTTGGAGGTATCGTCGGGATCGCTCGGGCATGGCTTGTCGGTCGGCGTTGGACTCGCGCTGGCGGCGAAGCGCCGCGGCACGTCGCAGCGCGTGTTTGCCGTCGTCGGAGATGGTGAGGCCAATGAAGGCGCGATCTGGGAGGCGCTGATGTTCGCCTCGCACGCTTGGCTGAACAATCTGGTCGTCATCCTCGATGCCAACGGCCTGCAAGCGATGGGCAGCACGGCCGACGTGATGGACATGGAATCGCTGGTCGAGAAATTCAGCGCCTTCGGCCTCGAAACGCGCGAAGTCAACGGCCACGACGAATCGGCTCTGAGCCAAACGCTCGACGAACTTTTAGCCAGCCCCGATCCGCGGCCGAAAGCGATCGTCGCGCGGACCGTCAAAGGCAAAGGCATTTCCTTCATGGAACACAACAACGTGTGGCACTATACGCGGCTGAACGCGGAAACCTATGCCGCGGCGATGGCCGAATTGACGCCGCGCGAAGCGGCAGCGGCGTGACTCGATTTTCTCTCCCCCCAATTCTCTCCGCTATGCGCAACGCTTTTTCCCGTAATCTAGTTCAGGCCGCCCTGGCCGATCCGCGGGTGATGCTGCTCACCGGCGATCATGGCTATGCGCTGTTCGACGAATTTCGCCGCGTTTGTCCGGAGCAGTATATCAACGCGGGCGTGGCCGAGCAGAACATGGTCGGCGTCGCGGCTGGCCTGGCGAAAGGTGGATTTCGACCGGTTGTCTATGGTCTTAGCGCGTTCGTGCCGATTCGGGTGTTGGAGCAAATCAAGCTCGATGTTTGTTACGAGCAATTGCCGGTCGTGTTCGTCGGCGACGGGGCCGGCGTTGTGTACGGACAATTGGGAAGCAGCCATCAATCGACGGAAGACATCGCGGCGCTGCGGGCTCTGCCGAATATGGCGATCCTCTCGCCGGCCGATGCCCATGAAATGACTACGTGCCTGAAACTGGCCTTCGAGCCGGCCGGCCCCGTTTATCTGCGGATGGGCAAAGCCGATTTGGGAGCGATTCATGCTTCGCCCCCTTTGTTTGACTGGGGAGGGCTATGCCAGGTTCGCGCGGGCGCGGGACCGGTCGGGTGGATCGCCACCGGCTCGATGGTGACGACGGCGATGGCCGTGGCTTCCGATTGGCCCGATAGCGCGGTATGGAGTGCGCCGTGCATCAAGCCGCTCGACGCGAGGCAGGTTGCCGCGATTTGCCGGCAGCACGAAGCGGTAATCGTGTTGGAAGAGCATTCGATCTACGGCGGCCTTGGGTCGGCCGTTGCCGAAATTGCCGCAGCCAATGCGCCGACGTGGATTTGCCGCATCGGCATCGCGGATCGCTTTTCCGAGCGCTGCGGCAGCTATGCCTATTTGATGCGCGAGCATGGAATCGACGCGGCTTCGGTGCGAGCGCAAGTCGAGCGATTCTGCAGCGCGCCGGTTGCGCTTCTTCGGTGCATCCGAGCGGTTCGCTGCACGCGGCGTAGTTGCACGTTCCGAACATTGTCTGCTTAGCCCGATGGATTGATTGAATGACTGGAAACTGGCGCAAAGTGATGATCGTCGGAACAGTGCTGTTGGCGACACATGCCGCCACCGCCATCCACTACGCAAATCGCTATTCCAGCGGGATCGTCCGAACGGCCTCGAGGCGCATGACGCTCGATCTGACGATGGACCAGTGGTCGGAAGCTATCGCCGGCTCCGATTCGACGTATTACCTCGAAGTCGCGCGAAACGTCGCGGCGGGCAGAGGGGTCATTTGGCACATTCCCAAATGCGTTCCGCCGCGCGAGGAGCCCTTCATCTATTGGGGGCCTGGAGCTCCAGTCGTGCTTGGAGAGTGGTTGAGACTGGTCGGCGGACAGACGATGTTCACGTTCTTCATGTTCGCGGTCGTGGCCCAATTGATTGCGGGAGCGCTGGCCGTGGCCACCGCCGCGCTGTGGACACGCGGCACCGTCGCGCTATCGCTCGTGGCGTTCGCTTCCGGGTTTTGTCCGCCGGTGCAGGAATGGCTCTATGGGTTCAATCTGACCTCCTCGGAGATCGTGGCGTTGCCGATGTTGGCTCTGACGTTTCTTGTGTTGAGCAAGGCTTTCTTGGCTTGGGCAAATTGCGGAATCGGCAGTCAACCGGAAGTCGCCGGGCGATTGGAATCCGTCGTTCCATCGAAAAGCCAGGGCATCGGCGTTTGGCGCGCCGCGTTCTGGCGGCTGCTGCCCGACGGATTGAATCGACGGGCGTGGCTATGGTTTGCTCTTGCCGGCGTATTGATCGGATGCAGTTCGCTCACTCGGGATTGCATTCGAGTGTTTGCCTGGTTCGTGGCGGCTTTCGTGATCGCGCGGGCCGTGGCCGTCGATCGGCGCCGCATGAAGGCCGCGATGACCGTGGCGGTGGTGCTGTTGGCGGGTCAATACGCCATTCGCTACCCGGTGCAGATGTGGAACAGTCATCGCGCGGGACGAAGCACGATTTGCCAATCCAGCGAAGGCGCCGTTTGGCGTTACGGATTGTGGTTCAAGCATGATCAATGCGATTGGTACGACTCGGTCGGAATCGGATTCGGCGAATATTTGGACCACGATGCCGCGGCCAGGGTTGACGCCTATTACGAATCGGGCAAGTTAGGGGCCGACTATTATTCGATGTTCGAGTTGTGCAAGCAGCCTGGAAGCGGCCAATCGATGCGATTGCGTTCAAAGTGGCTCGGCTGCCGATGCTGTGGCTGGCGGCCGATCGGTGGCCTCGCACTGTCATGCGTCCGGCGACGTACTGGTGTGTGGCGATGTATGCGCTGCTGGGGATCTTTGTCGCCGTGCAGATTTGGCGGCGGCGGGCAATCCCGGAAGTGCTGTATTTGTATTTATTGTTGATCGTTTGCGCGTCGCCGGTGATGCATTTCGAATTCCGTTACACGTTTCCAATTTGGAACACGCTCGTGCTCGTGCCTGGGCTGCTGGTGGCAACGCTGAGCCGCGGCGGCTGGCGGGCCGCGCGAGGCCACTCACAAGCAATCGCCGTCGAAACTTCCGCCGCAACGGCCGTGCACGGAACGTCGCTCGCTGCATGAGCGCATTTTGGAAATTGTTTTGGCGGACAGCCGCGGCGAGAATGATGCCATTCACCAGATTCCGCTCAACCATCGAAGCCGTCCCAAAGAGACGACGGCGATCTTGGTTCGTCGTCGTGCTTGTTCTGTTGGTGGCTCATGGGCGTGAGCGCGTGGCACTACGCGGCTCGGTATGGACGAGGGGAAGTTGTCGTCGGCGCCCAGGCTCGAAAGCACTGTCCCTCGGCATGACCGCGGATGAATGGTCCAGGGCCGCGGAAGGGATGGATTCGTCGGCGTATTTGCGTGTCGCCGAGAGTTTTGCGGCAGGCGAGGGCGTTACGATACGGAATTCGGACTCGCAACCGCCGAAAGTCTCGCAGTTCTATTATTGGGCACCCTGCGCGCGGTGGTGTTGGGCCTTTGGCTCAGGCTGGTGGGCGGACCTGCGATGTGGACGTTTTTTTGGTTCAGTGTCGCGGCACAAATACTGTTCGGAATCATCGCGATTGCTACGGCAGTGCTGTGAACGCACGACGCACGCGCATTGTCGATCGTCGCGTTTTGCACCGGATGTTGCCCTCCGTTGCAGAATCAGTTTTATGGAGTGAATCTGACTTCGTCGGAAATCGTCGCGCTCGTGCCGCTGTCGCTGACTTTCTTTGCGCTGGCGAAGGGGTTCACGGCCTATCAACGGCTCGACGGCAAGATCTGGAATGCGGCCTGGCTGCGGCGCGTCGGAATTTGGGTCGCCGTGGCTGGAGTGTTCATCGGCCTGTATTCGATCGTGCGCGACGCCGGCGCCGTGCTGGCGACATTTATCGGAGTTTTCTTGATTGCTAGGGCGTTGATCCTGGATCGACCGCGGCTAGCATCCGCGGCCGCCGCCGCGGCGCTGATCGTCGCGGGCGCCGATGCGGTGCGGTTTCCGGTTGAGCAGTGGAACCGCGAGCGAATCGGTAACGCCGTCGTCTGCACGAGCAGCGCCGGTTGCATCTGCGCGCCGGTCTGTGGCTGCCGCATGACGCTTGCCCCTGGTACGCAACGTCGGGAATCGGTTTTGGGCAATATCTAGATCCGGACGCGGCAAAACGCGTTGAAAACTATTATATCGAGGGAAAGCCGTTCCCCGAGTTCTATTCGTTCGAGCAATTGGTCGGGGCAGTTTGCAACGCGCCCTTCGCGGCCGTTGAGTATCGTTTGGCGCGGTCGCCCGTTCTCTGGTTGGGCTCGCAATATCCGTTTTCGCTGGCCAGATTCGACCTGATCCAGGCTTGGTGCCTTGGGTTTTATTTCTCGCTGGCGGCTTTCTGCATCGTCCAAAGTCGGAATCGCCGCAAGATTCCCGAGGTGCTCTATCTTTTCGTGCTGCTGCTCCTTTGCGCGTCTCCTTTGATTCACTCGGAATTCCGGTATTCATTCCCTGTTTGGAACACGTTGGTTCTAACGCCTGGATTGTTGTTGGCGACGCTGCGCCGAAATGGCTGGCGGCGCCAATGGAACGATCCACGGTTCGACGACCTGACAAAGCCTTCCTCGTTCGACGCTCGCTCCACGGCGCGCCGCCGCCTAGCCGGCGCGAGGACAGTTGTGCCGGTTCCTCGGCGCCATGGAACATGCCGCAGCGGAAAGACCTCGCATGATCTCGGAAACCGAATCGACGTTGCGAAATGGACCGTCCATGCATCGCGGTACCGGAAAGATCGACTGTGCGGGGGGCGGAAGAAATCTCGATCTCGCTTCCAACGATTCATTCGTCGATTGCAACGGATTGGGGGAAAACTCCTGCGGCCAACGGTTCTGCTGGCTGCTCTCTTGAT
>CAVTYW010000014.1:0-46080 GCA_963738955.1 Pirellulales bacterium
ACTCCCACGCCACAGGTCGAAAAGAAGTTCGGTGAGTTCGTCGAGCAGGAAGCCTCGCCGGAAAGCACGTTGCAGGTTGTCGCGGGGCGAGCGAAGGTGCTTGGTGTTTCGCGAACCGCCGCGCGCGTGTACGTCCCTCGCCAAGGATATCGCCGAATATCAAGTGATCACGCCGACCCAACTGGCCGTCGTCGGCGAGAAAGTCGGCACGGCGATGCTCAATCTTTGGTTCGCCGATCCGGCCGCCGCGAATGATCCCACGAAAGATCATTTGCTCAGCTACTTGATCGTCGTGCTTCCCGATCCGCAGGCGACGCTCTTGGAACGCAAACGGCTCGAGGCCGAGGTTAAAGCCTATGAAGCGTCGTTGAAAGTGCTCGAGAAAGAAATCAAGCGGGCGTTTCCCGACAGTGCGGTCGAGTTGTCGATGGTCGGCGAGAAAGTGGTCGTCGGCGGCGAAGTGAAAGACACGGTCGAGGCCGCGCAGATTCTTCGATCGTCAACGAACACACGCCGATCAATGCCCGCTCGCGCGTTCAGCCGCAAGATTTGCGAATCCAGTTCATTCCGGGCCTGGGCGATCAGGCGGCCGCGGTCGCTGCGATTCGCAACTTGCTGCAAGGGAACTCGAATCTGGTCAACCAGCTTCATGTTCCGGGTGAGCAACAGGTGACGCTGATGGTCACCGTGGCCGAAGTGAATCGTTCGGCCCTCCGCAGCATCGGGGCCGATTTCAGCATCACCAAATACGGGAAATTCGCCTTTGCCCAAGTGAGCGGCAGCTTGTTCACGACGCCAAACCAAACCTCGACTGGCGTGGTCGCCTCGGGCATTGCTGGGCTCGGCGGAAATTTGCCGACGTCGATCGACAACGGTGCGGTCCTGTTGGCAATCAATGCCCTGCGCACGCAAAACTTCGCTCGCACTCTGGCGGAGCCGAACCTCACCACGCTCAATGCTCAGCCGGCAAGTTTCCATGCGGGAGGGTGCTTTTCCCGTGCCGCAGACCAACGTCACGTCGGTTGGGGCCGCACTGGCGACCAGCGTTGTCTATATCCCTTTCGGAGTTGACTTGCAGTTCACGCCGAATATCACCGATCGCGATCGGGTTCGACTGAACGTGCAAGCCTCCGTCAGCACGCAGCACATCGACGACCTCGGTCAGCGGTTCGTCGGTCCCCAGCCAGCTCGACGATCGGACGTTTCAAACGACGGTCGAGACCTCGCCTAGGGGCAAACGCTCGCCGTCGCCGGATTGATCAACAACAATTTCGGTGGAATGTCGAGCCGTGTGCCCTTTTGGGGCGATTTGCCGATCATCGGCCGGCTCGGCGGATTCGATCGGGTTCTCCGGCGAGCAGGAAGTGATCGTGCTGGTGACGCCCGTGCTGGTGCATCCGCTCGATCGTTGCAAAACGCCGAATGTGCCGGGGAGCGACATCTTCGAGCCAGGCGACATCGAGTTCTACTTGGGCGGACACCTCGAAGGGCTGCGATCGGAAGATTTCCGTGCCAGCGTGCGGACCGATTTCGCTCGCCAGGCCGCGTATCTCGACTGCGAAAACGTCTACATCATCGGCCCCAAGGGACCGAGTTATGGCTGTTGTGCTCTGGGCCCGTGCAGCCGTTGCCGCGCGGCAAAAGCTGCGCCGAATGGCGCGCGGCAATTGGCGGCGCGGCAATTGGCGGTCCAGTGCCAAACGGAATGAATCCGAACGGCGGCATCCCGACGCCCGCGAGTCGATAAACCAACCGGTTCGCTGTTATGACCTATTCCCCATCAAATCATCGGCTTGAGTCGTCCGCCACGATCGGCGGCGCGCGGCGCTTGGCTGGCCGCGGAATTCTGACCGCTGAGGCGTTTGGGCATGACATTGCTGGCCGTTCCCGCGTGCCACAGTGGATTCGCCGGTTGCGATTGTCGCGACATCGACAAGGGCGCCATTCCGCAGCCCGCCGGCACGTTTACGTGCCAATGGACCGACGCTCAAACCACTCGCGGCGGCCGAGAGTTCGTGATTATCGCTACGAATGGATCGAGGGAAAGCTGAGTCCTTTCGGCGAACGCCACATTCCCGAAATCGCCCATCAATTGCCGCTCGTTCCTTGGCCGGTCGTGGTCGAGCCGTCGGGCGACGCAAAGCTCGACCAAGAGCGGCGGCTGGCGGTGTTTGCCTGGCTTTCGAGATGCGTGCGATTTCCGAGGATCGAATCGTTTTAGGGATTCGAGGCCCTCGGCCTGCCCGGTTACGAAGACGCTTTGCGATGGTTTGCAACTCATCTCGGGAAGAGAGTCAAGCGGCGCCGCCGGAACGAATCAAGGCGTGTATGCCAACCCGTGACAGTGTATCCTACGAAGGCAATGTCCGACGCTCGGCGGGTTCTCCGGCGGCATGTCGTCGCCGAACGTCGGCATTTCCGTCGGAACGGGAGCCTATTCAGATCACAACTCTACGCCCCCCCCGTCCGACAGTCTGCGATATCACAAAGAGCGTCCTCGGCGGCGGCTTTGCGGCTTCGTATGCCGCATGGCTTGCTGGACACTGATCGATTCGTCCGGCGGGTTGCTCGCTGTGGAGCAAGCCGTTATCGCAACCCGTCTCGGTCGCCACAACGAACACCAGCGATGCTGGGACCGGGATGTCGGCGCCCGCCAATTTTCCACCCGCCGGACCGTCAAAACCTGCCGCCGATGAACTTCCCTCGAAACAAACGGCTCGGCTTTGTGCTGCCACCGCTGAAGAAATGCAAAAGAAGGGCTTTGCCGAACAGGCACTTTTTCTCGATGAAAAGGGGCGGTTGCGACAACGACCCGACGTTGCCGAATGTCTCGCATCACCTGGCCGTGCTGTACGATCAACAAGGCGACGCCGCGAGGACGTTGAATGAATTCAAACGGGCCTTGGAAGCCGCGCCGAAGGATGCCGACTTGCTGAACGACTTCGGCTACTACTATTACCACCACGGCAATATGCCCAGCGCCGAACAATGGTATCGCAAAGCCTTGGTGATCGCGCCGAACCATGCCGAAGCTCTGTCGAACTTGGCGATCGTGCTCGGCCACGAGCGGCGCTATCAGGAGAGCATCGAAATGTTCACTCGCGTAGTGGGTCCGGCCGCCGCGTATTCGAACGTCGGCGTTCTGATGACGGAACTAGGCGATCTCAAGCAGGCCCGCGAGGCATTCACGCAAGCCACGCGACTGGATCAAACTCTCAAACAGCCGCAAGCATTTTTGGCATACCTCGATCACGCCGATCAAGCCAAAATCGCCGCCGGCCCGATCAACCAATCCGAATCGCCCAAGCCTACGATTTCAGCGGCCGTCGCGTTCGGCACTACCGTGGCAGCGACGCCGACGTCGAGATAGCCGGCTCTCCATCCGCAATCGGATTGATTGCCGAACCCACTCCGACCAACAGTTTTCCGCGGCTGGTCCATCCGGACCGACCAACGCTTTTGGTCCGCCACGGGCAATTCCGTGGCGGGCTGCTCCGACAGTTCGTCACGCGGTCGCTAGCTGGGCTTGCTTGCTGTCGGCCTCTCCTTGGAACCGCTCCCAGCTTTCCTTCAGCCACAACCGGAGTTGCGAAATCCTCGCCGAGGTCAACCCAAACTTCTCGGCGACCACGCTGGTCCTCTCCCCGCTCGCGAGAGTCAGGGCAATCTTTCGTTGGGCGATCCCGATTGGGAGCATTTTAGTTATCATTCGCCGCCTGCGCAGGTGCAACCATTAATCATGTTCAAACTCGCGAGGAAAAAAGGTGCAAATGGGTGCGAAGTGGTGCGGTGTGACACCTCGGGCGCCGCCGCGTCCATCGACTGAAAATAGTCACTTTCGAGAGCGACACGATTCTGAGCACGACGCACGCCACGGCCTGGGACGTGGAAGGCATTTATCAAACGAACCTGTCGCTGGCAGGCTGGCTTGCGTCTGGACGAAGACCGCCTGCCGCAGAAAATCTATCTACCGCGACGTAAGCGAGAGCCGAAGCCATGAGCGATCGCGCCGCCTATGTCTATGTCGATCTGGCCTTGAGCAATCCCTGATGTCTTAGCCAGGCGATGCAAGACACCGTCCAAGTCGAGCAGGGATGGTCGCTGGCACGGACGCCGAAGTCGTGGGCTGCCGTCGCGTAGATATGCAATTCCGCCGGAATGCCGGCGCGCTTCAAAGCCAGGTATGCAACCACGCTCTGCTCGGGGCTGCTGATGATGTCGTCGCCGCCATGCGCCAGGAAAATCGGCGGCGTGCCGGCCGGGAGGTGCAGCCATGGCGCGAGTTCCGGCTTGTCCGGAGCCTTCAAGTAGCCCGGATAACAAAGGATCGCGAAATCGGGCCGGCAACTGACTTCGTCGATGGCGTCGATCGCCGGATATGCCCGCTTCTCGAACCGCGTGGCAGTCGCCAGCGCGAGATGGCCGCCCGCCGAGAAACCGATGATGCCGATCCGCTTGGGGTCGATGCCCCATTCACCGGCTTTGCTCCGCACGAGGCTGACGGCGCGTTGGGCATCCAACAGCGGGCGTCGGGCCGGCTCGGTCTTGACCTCATCGGGCTGACGCGGCACTCGGTATTTCAGAATGATGCCGGTGATGCCCTGCGAATTCAGCCAGGCTGCGACTTCCTCGCCTTCCAGTTGCCAATAGAGATTCCAATAACCGCCGCCGGGGCAGATCAGCATCGCAGTGCCGGTCTCCTTATCCTTCGGCGGCCGGCAGATCGTGATCGTTGGCTTGCTGACGTTCGTCACCATCCGGGTCGGCTCGGTGACTTCGACCTGCTTGCTGGTCAGCCGTTGCGACAGGAGCGTTTTCTCCTCACCCATGTTGGCGACCGCATCCGGAACCTTTCCCGGCCAGAGATCGACAACCAGCGGCTTGTCGGCCGCGAACAGGGGCCGGGCCAGGCATAATGCAGCGGTCAACAACAGCAATAATGTCAATCGCATTCCGCTTTCTCCTTCATTTTGCGCGTGCTTTGTGTCGCATTGAAGGAACCTGGCGCCGCCGGCCAATATTGTATCCGCTGCCGCGAACAATCAACATGCGACGGGCACTATGGCTCACTTTGCGAAACGGTTGCCGCGTCGTTGCATTTCCTTGGGCGGTCGCCGGCCAAAACCCTTGCCGCGAGCGAGGGGTTCTACGATAATTGACTCCCCCATTGGACCAAGGAAGTTTTTATCGAACGATCCGCGTGAGGCAAGGAGGATTGCGATGGCGGCAGATTTCAATCCCTATCATGTTTGGCTCAGCATTCCGCCGGAAGAGCAGCCGCCGAACCTCTATCGGTTGCTCGGCCTGCGGTTGTTCGAGACCCACAGTGACGTGATCGATAATGCGGCCGACCGCCAGACGGCCCATCTGCGGACGTTTCAGAGCGGCAAGCATGGCGAATTGACCCAGCGGCTTTTGAACGAAGTGGCCGCCGCGCGGGTTTGTCTGCTCGACGGCAAGAAACGAGCCGCTTACGACGAGCAGCTTCGGGCCAATCTCGCCGCTGAAACGCCCGCCGCTCCTGCTTTTGGCGCCGCATCGCAAGCGGCGAGCGGTTCCGCCATTCAACGCCAACCTCCGCGCCGGCCAACCGCTGCCGTCGGCGCGGCGAGCGCCGTCGAATCACAACAGCCGGCCGATCCGTGGGACGATCTGCTCGGCAAGCCCGACATGCAATCGCCGACCGGAGTGGGCGAAAAGTCGGCTGCGGCCAATCGTGGCGCGAAAAACCGCAACTTCGCGGTCGTCGCCGCCGTGGCGCTCGTCGCATTGGCGGGAATCGGTCTGTTCTTGCTCAAAGGCTCGTCCTCCGACGGAACGCTCGTGTTCGATTGGCCGGCCGACTATCGCGCCGACACGACCGTCTCGGTTAACGGAACGCCGCAAACCATTCCCGCGAGCGGTCCGTGGGAATATCGCTATCCGGCCGGATCGCATCGAATCGTCGCGGAGCATCTGGCCTATAAGCTCGATACGCACGTCGATGTCGCCGCGGGCAGTCAGCAATCGATTCCGGCCGATTGGAAACCCAAGGCCCTGCTGGTGTTGAACTGGCCGCGGGAATTGCGGAGCGGCGCGGAATTGAAAATCGACGGACGCATTCAAACTATTTCGCAGCACGATCCCATCGAAGTGGCGATCGAACCGGGTCGCCGCGTGATTCAAATCACGGGCCGCGGTTTCGATCCGATCCACACGACGGCGACCGTGGCGGCGGATGGACGCGAATCGGTTTCCATCGCAGCAACGCCGACGACGGCGAAGCTCGTTTTCGACTGGCCCGCCGACGAGCGAAAGAATTCAGAATTGACCGTCGATGGTCGCAGCCAAACCATTGCGGCCAGTGCCGACAGCGCCCCGATCGAACTGACCGTTGCGCCAGGGCGGCACGTCGTTCGCATCGCGCGAACGGGCTTCGAACCGTTCAACCAGGACGTCGAGCTGTCTGCTGGAGCTAATCGCGCGATCAAACCGACGTGGACGTCCGAAAAGAAAGCAGCTCCGGCGGTCGCCGATACTCCCCTTCCCGTGGAAGTGGCGCCGCAGCCGGCGAAAAAACTGCCGATTCCGGCCGCCGCCGAGCAAGAGAAGATCGCCAAGGAGTTGAACGAACTTTACAAGACCTCGCGGCCCGGAGCGAAAGACTCGGCCAAGGCGCAAGAGCTCTACGACGTTGCCGCCAAAGATGGAAGTTCGCCCGCCGAGCGCTACATGCTACTAATAAAAGGCTCCGAAATCGCCGCGGCGGCCGGTGATTTGAATCTGTCGCTCTCGGGCATCGACACGCTCGACGCCGATTACGCCGTCTGACGCTCTCGATCTCAAGCAAAAGCTCTTGGACAAATTCATCGCGGCTGGAAAATCCGATCAGGTGGCAATTGCGATTCCGCTGGCGGAGCAACTGGTCGATCAAGCCGTGGCCGCGGGTCGTTTTGATATCGCCATTGTATTGGCCACGTCGGCCAGCAAAGCGGTCGCCAAATCGAAGATCGCCACGCACAAAGAAGATGAAGATCGCCTGTCGCGCCGGCGCCACGACATTCATCTGGTCGAGCCGATCTACCTCGCAGCCCAAAAGGCCCAAGCGACGCTGAAAAAGAATCCGGCCGACGCGGACGCGAATCTAACCGTCGGCCGCTGGCTCTGCTTCTACAAATCTGATTGGGCCACCGGCTTGCCGCTGCTGGCACGCGGGAGCGATAAAAAGCTGCAAGCGCTCGCCGAGCAAGACCTCAAAGCGCCGACCGAAACCGACCAGCAATTCCAGATCGCCGATGCCTGGTGGGAGTTGGCGCAAAGCGAGTCGGGCACCGCTCGCGACTCGCTCCGCATCCACGCCGGCGAAATCTATCAAGCCGCGTTGCCCCGCGTTGTTTCGGTGCTAAAGAAAGCGGCCATCGAAAAACGGCTCGCGGAGATCCCTCGTCGTAAACTGGTTGCCACGGCGACTACAGCGAGCACCGCGACGACCGCGGCCGTGAAGGGCATCCCACTCCGCTACGCGACCACCGAGTCGGCGTGGCAACTTGGCCAGCCGGGCGTCGAGCTGATTCCAAAGGACACCGGCTTTTGCTTCCTGTCTTCAGTGTCAGGACATCTTGCCGGTTACGGCGAAGGCGTCGGCGTCCGTCTTGGCGACAATGGATTCTGGTCGTTGGAAGGGCACTCGGGACAAGACGTTTTGTCGGCACGCGCGACCGCCATCATGCGTCTGACGCCGACGCTGTTCAAAAGTGAAGTCAAAGAATTTCATTGGCGAAACGGCGATCCGGCCGTCAGGATGCTAAGCAAGGACGACGGAATCTGCTTTCTGTCCGCCGTCGAGGGGCACTTCGAGGGCGCCGGCGAGGAAATCGCCGTGCGGCTCAAGAACGACGGCTATTGGTATCTCGAAGGCCGATCGCACCAATCCGAGCTGGGCGCGAGCGCCATCGGCATCGAATGGACGAAACCGGGCACTTATTCGATCCAGGCCGACGAGCACGCCTGGTATGCCGGTGATCCGCCCGTCGGCTTGTTGAAAGACGACGAAGGTTTTGCGTTCCTATCCTCGCTGTCGGGGCATTTTTTGGGCGACGGGGAGGAAGTGCGGGTCGTTCACGCGGACGACGGCCAATGGCGCCTCGAGGGACGCTCGGGCCAGAAAGAATTCGCCGCGTCGGCGACAGCGATTCGCGTCGTCAAATCGCCGAACCGCGGCAAGCCGCTGGCGACGGCCACGCCCGCGTCGCCAACGGAATCCGCGGAGTTTCCCCTGAACCGCTGGATCGACCTTCTCAGGCTGATCGATCCGACCGCCGAGCAGGTGAATGGAAAATGGTCTCGCGACGGCGCCGCGATTTCGTGCCAGAAGAATTGGTACGCTCGGATCGAGGCGCCCGTAGTGATCGACGGCGAATATGACTTGGAAACGGAGTTCACGCGCAGCGACGGAACCAACGACGTCAACACGATCATTCCAGTCGGTTGGCAGCAATGCGATGTCGTGATGAGCGGTTGGGACGGCAAAGCGAGCGGATTGGCGGAAATCGATCGGCGTCTGCCGCTGGACGAGAATAATCCCACCTCGACCCGCCCAGGGGCGCTTGAAAACGGCCGCCGCTACAAGGTTTTGATCAGCGTTCGCCTGCCCCAGCCGGATCGCGCCAGTATCGATGTATCGCTCGATGGAAAACCCTATCTACCGCATTGGGAAGGAAAACTGAGCTCGCTCCATCTGAACACCGATTGGTGGATGCAGCATTCTCGCCGCCCCGGCTTGGCCACGTTCGAGGGGCGCGTCACGTATCACGCCATGCGGTTGCGGATGATCTCGGGCCACGCCGCGCTCGACAGCGGTGGGCCCGACCTGCCGGCGAAACCCGGCCTGCCGACGATCGTGTCGGCGCGTTGGGGATGCGACGACACATGGGCCGACGTGACGGCGAACGTGCGGCAATCCATCGCTCGCGACGAAATCGTCTATGCGAACTTCGAGTTTCTCAAATCCGACCCGGCAAAGGGCAAGTTGAAACAACTGGAAATCACCTACAAGATCGCGGGACGACAACAAACGGCCAACATCGAAAATAGAGGGAGTTGGTCGAAAGAGGATTACGAAAACGGTCAATAAGGATGCCATCTACTGGGGCATCGCCACGATTCATTGGCACGCGATCGGAAGAGCGGACCAACCCGTCGCGGCAGGGCGAGACGCTGATGCGTTTTTCCGCCGCGGCATTTGCAGCGGAGGTTGCTGGCCCATAGTATGGACGGCGCCGAGCACGGCGATCAACAGGTCCGCTGGGAAATGAATTGGAGCAGCGATGTACGGCTTCGATGTGTTGCCGCTGTGGACTGTGTTCCTAATCGAGCTGGCGGCCGGCTGGATCGTCTTGGAGGCCGGCTATCGAGCGGGCCGGTGGCGCCATTCGCGGACCGTTGAGGAAAAAGACGCGCCGGTCGGCGCGATGGTGGCGGCGATTTTGGGCCTCGTTGCCTTCATGCTCGCATTTACTTTCGGCCTGGCCGCGTCAAGGTTCGATGCCAAACGCCAAGTTGTGCTTGAAGAAGCCAATGCCATCGGCACAACGTATCTCCGCACGCGTTTGCTGCCGGAGCCGCAGAAGAGCGCGCTGGCCAAGCTGCTGCGCGACTATGTCGACGTGCGAGTGCGCGCCGTGCAAGAGGGAAACGTCGGCGAAGCGATCGCCGAATCGGAAAAACTCCAAGAGTCGATGTGGCAGCAGGCCGTCGCCGTGGCCGACAAAGATCGCGGCTCGATCATGACCGGCCTGTTCGTGCAGTCGCTCAACGAGATGATCGACGTTCATGCGAAACGACTGATGGCCGGCGTGCGTGGGCGGATTCCGCTCACGATTTGGTTCGGCCTGTTCTCGCTCGCCGGCCTCGGAATTTGCGCGATGGGCTATCAAGCCGGCCTCTCGGCGACGCGCCGTTCCCCGGCTATGATGGCGCTGGTCGTGGCGTTCGCCGGCGTGCTATTCTTGATTGTAGACCTCGATCGCGGGCGCGAGGGGCTTTTGACCGTCGATCAAACCGCAATGACCGACCTGCAGCGCAGCATGCACTCACCGGAGGCACCATGAGCACTTCATTACTCGTTCAACGACAATCTGCCCCGCGGGCCAGCGCGATTCCGGCGCTCCCCAAGCTGCCCAAAAATCCTTCGCTGTATCAAATCAACACCCGCGTCTGGCTGACGGCCCTCTCGCGACAACTGGGCCGGCCCACGACGCTCGACGACATCCCCGACGCCGAACTGGATCGACTCGCCGAGCAAGGTTTTGATTGGATTTGGATGCTCAGCGTGTGGCAAACCGGCGCGGCCGGACGACTCGTCTCGCGCACGAGCGCCGCTTGGCGCAAGGAATTTTCGGACACTCTCGCCGACCTGATCGACGACGACATCGGCGGCTCCGGCTTCGCGATCACCGGCTACACGGTTCACGAAGACCTCGGCGGCGACGAGGCGCTGGCTCGCCTGCGCGACCGTCTCCGCCGGCGCGGCATGAGGCTGATGTTGGATTTCGTTCCCAATCACACGGGCCTTGACCATCCCTGGGTGCTCGATCATCCGGAATACTACATCACGGGCACCGAGCTCGATCTGGCCCGCGAGCCGCACAACTATATCTGGATCACGCGCAAGCCGGGCGACTTGCTGCTGGCTTATGGCCGCGATCCCTACTTTCCCGGCTGGCCCGACGCCTTGCAGCTCGACTACAGCAATCCGGCGACGCAAGAAGCGATGACCGGCGAACTGCTGAAAATCGCCGGCCAATGCGACGGCGTGCGTTGCGACATGGCGATGCTCGTGTTGCCCGACGTGTTCGAGCGCACCTGGGGCAAGCGGGCGCCGCTGTTCTGGCCGAATGCGACCCGCCGCGTGCGCGAGAAAGTTCCCGGGTTTTGCTTCATGGCCGAGGTCTATTGGGATCTCGAATGGACCGTGCTGCAGCAAGGCTTCGACTACGCTTACGACAAGCGGCTCTACGATCGCCTGCGCGAGGGCCACGCTCGACCCGTGCGCGAGCATCTTCACGCGGGCCTCGATTATCAAACCAGGCTAGCCCGCTTCCTGGAAAATCACGACGAGCCGCGAGCCGCGACCGCATTTCCGGACGACATGCATCAGGCGGCGGCGATCATCACGTTTCTCAGCCCCGGCCTGCGATTCTTCCATCAAGGCGAGTTCGAAGGGCGCGAAAACCGCATTTCGCCGCACCTGTGGCGCGGGCCCGACGAAACGGTCGATCCGCAATTACAAGCCTTCTACGACCGCTTGCTCGGCGTGCTTCGCGAAGGGGTCGTTCGGGAAGGCCGTTGGCAACTCGCGGAAGTGCGCGCCGGCCTGGAACGGCAATTGGACCAACGATTGTTTCGTCGCTTTCGCATGGCAAAACGACGCCGACGACCGGCTGTTGGCGGTGACCAACTATTCGCCCAACCAAAGCCAGTGCTACGTCCAACTCCCATTCCAAGGCCTGGCCGATCGCCAATGGCAGGTTGCCGACATGCTTCGCGATGCGACCTTTGATCGCGACGGCGCCGAACTGCAAGCCCGCGGTCTCTACATCGACGCCCCGGCGTGGGGAAGCTCCGTGTTCAAGTTTTCATAGGTTCCGCCGGGATGAGTTTTCGATCAAACCTTCCCGGGTTGATTGACTTGCCATGCCGGGAGGATTAGGGTGTGCGCGCACGGGTGAGTCAATTACCGGAAGAGGAAAACGGGACGCAAGTTTCTGTTTAATTACTCGCGTCCCTTTTTCCGCGTTCGAACTGGAAGCAACGGATTGAGCGATCGAAATTACGACGGATTCGTAACTGACTGTCTATTGGCTGGAATGACGTGCGAATTCACCTGGTGCTTGCAATCGCCGTTCCAGGCCGCTAGGTTGGGGGGCTGTCGTTTGAAGCCTGATTCACCAGCCGCCATTATTCTCACAGCGAGACGTTGCTCATGTACTTTGTGCGGACCCTTGAGCGGTCCGCTGTCGGCCGCTGTGTTGTCGGCCGATCGCGGACTTCCAACGGTTCGTTCTAAATCAATTTCGTTTTGGACGAAGAAAAGGGGACGCGAGTCGATTAAAAAAAGGGTCCTGTCCCCTTTTCATCGTCCTTTTCATCGTCAAGATCGGCAGCGGCATGGTCAATATGAGTTGGCGGCAGCGCGCCAACAATGAGATCTATGCGGGCCAAGGTGGCGGCGGCACGAGTCCGCCGCTGCCCGACGCTGGCGCATCGCTCATCAGCGACGTGTTGAACTTGAGCGGAATGGGCACCATGGGTTCGCCGACGCACACGGACCCGTTCGTCTTGGAAATGACGTACGATCCCGCGCTGCTCACCAGCAATCCAAACAAGCCGGGGGCGATTTATCTTGCCTGGCTCGATCCGACGGGTGGCCCCGGCGGCGTTCCGATTTGGCAGAATGCTGTCCTCGGCGACGATATGCGCGGCCCAAACGCCGTCGCCGGCTATCTCGGTTCCTACGCGCATTTCACCGGCGCCGGCGGCCCTGGCAATGGTGATTCGCTCGCCCAACTTCTCGGCTCTTGGGGTGTCGACACCGCGAACGGCGACGTGTGGGCGATCATCGACCACAACAGCCAATTTGCCGTAGTGCCGGAGCCGTCGTCACTGTTGCTTGCCGGCATCGGGATAGTTGGTCTGCTCATCGTCGCGACGAAACGTCGCGTCGAGCGCGAACAGCACGTCGGCAGCGTGATCACGACCAGCAACGTCGGCAGCCTGAACTGAAACCAGAGGCGTCGTGCGCGGAATCGCGCTTCCCAACAGGCGCCGTAACGGGAAACTCGACCGGCGGCTTGTCGCGCTAGTCGGTCGCGGTGAAAAGCGGCGAGTCGCATTCAACCGGGGCGCGGTGGTACGATTGAGACAGATGCCTCCGGGCGAATTGCACCTTGCCTTCAAGAACGAAGCAGCCTGCCGCCGCATCGCGTCTACTGACGCCGTGGCGTGCCTAAACCTCAGCGGGTGGTAGGAAATCGCCGTGAGAACCTGCTAGAATCTGGTAGTCCCGTAGCTACCAACCCAGAGGAAGCGAGCATGCATGCCAAGTTTCTCGTCGCCGGCGTTTTGCTGTTTGCGGCCACCGTCGTCACGCCCGTTCGATCGGCGGAAAAAGACATCTTTGATTATGAAGCCCAGCGCGAGGCTCCCACGGGCACGCGGCGGATCGTGTTCATCGCCGCGCCTGGGAGCCACGGCGCTCGCGGTAACCATGAATTCCTTGCCGGAAGCATCTATTTTGCACGGCAGATCAATGCTGTTTATCCGAATGCCTACGCCGTGGTCTACTCGCAGGACCATTGGCCGACCGATCTTTCCAAAGCCGACGCAATCGTCGTGTTGCTCAACCACGCCGGCCAGGCGGCCTCCGATCCGCGAATCAAATCCGCAGTCGAGCGAGGTGCCGGCTTTATGGCAATTCATTACGGCGTGGAAGTAAATCAAGGCGAGCAGGGCAAGAATTATCTTGATTGGATCGGAGGATATTTTGAAACATTCTGGTCCGTGAACCCGTCTTGGACCCCCGATGTGAACATCATCGGCAAGCACCCGACGGCCCGTGGCGTGAAACCCTTCAAGCTCGAAGATGAATGGTATTACCACATGCGATTTCGCGACGGCATGAAGGGCGTGACGCCGATTCTTTCTGCCATCGCGCCTGTGAACACCGTTCATTTCGACGGCAAGCCAAGCGATCACGGCGGCAACGCCGATGCCTTGGCCGACGTGGTGGCACGCAAGCCGCAGGTTCTCGCCTGGGCCTACGAACGGCCCGATGGCGGGCGAGGTTTCGGCTTTACCGGCTTCCACGTGTTTGCAAATCTTACCAACGACAGTTTCCGCACGACACTACTGAATGGCATCGCCTGGATCAGCGGGCTTGAAGTCCCGGCCGACGGCGTTCCCTCGAAGGCGCCGACCAAAGAAGATCTTGAACACCTGATGGATGAAGCGCGACAACCGGTTTCGGCCGCAAAGCATTCTTCGTAAGAAAATGATCGATCCGAGCGGCCCGATATGGTCGAACGGCGCGGCGCCGCGAAGGATCGACCGGTCGTCTCTGTCGGGCACTAGAATGGTTACCAGGCGGAGTTGGCGCTGCTTCGAGACAGCGAGCGTCGGCGTCGGCCGGCGACTACCACGCCGGACGAAGAAAAGGGACGAAGAAAAGGGGACGCGAGGGACGCGAGTCAATTAGAAAAAAGGTTCTGCCCCTTTTCATCGTTCCTTTTCATCGTTCAAGTTTTCATAGGCTCCGCCGGGATAAGTTTTCGATCAAGCCTTCCCGGGTTGATTGACTTGCCATGCAGGGAGGATTAGGGTGCGCGGGCCGGGTGAGTCAATTAGCGGAAGAGGAAAACGGGACGCAAGTTTCTGTTTACGCGTCCCTTTTTCCGCGTCGTCCCTTTTCCGCGTTTGACTCTCGTTGCGCCGTCGCGTTTCGCGGTTATAAACTCAGTTCGGTTATTCACGACGATGCGGGCGATCGATCGCAAACAGTTCGAACGGATCGTCGATCAAGGCGTTGGCGGACGACAACAGCGCTTCGCTGGCCGTTTCGACGTTCCGGTCCGAACTCCACCAGGCGTTGGCGTGGTTGGTGTCGTCCATGCTTTCCCAAGCGGCCACGATCGACGGCCGGCCGAGATCTGATTTCGGCGGCGGATTGTCCACGGTTGTCGATGATGTGCCGCTTGTCGGCACCGCCGCGGCGCCGGCCGGCACGGTCGGAGCCCATGAAACGGCCGGCAATGGCCGGGGCGGAGCGGCCGCGACTACGGCCGAGTTGGCCGTTGGCGACGATGGAACGGTCGGCGCTGGAAATGAGTCGAGCGCGGGCGACGGCTGTGGCAAGGCGGCCGCGGTTGGCATTGCCGCCCCGCCTCCGCTCGCCGGCGCGGCAAAGAACGGCAGAGTGATCCCCGCGTTGTCGCGAGCGAGGATCGCGTCGTTGGCGTTGACTTGTCCGTCGCGATTGATGTCGTTCAGGTTTGTGATCGATGCCTTGTTGAACGGCGAATGAGGATCGCCAACGATCGAAGCGACGTCGGCCGCGCCGACCACCGTATTGGTCGAAGTGTCGCTCGCGCCGGTCGCGCCGATCAGGTTGCCGAAGTAAAACACATCGTCGCTCGCCAGGCCGGTATGAGCGTCGGCCAGGACGACAACCTGCAGCCATTCGTTTTGAATGACGTTGTCGTCCCAGATGATCGTGATTTGCGTCGAGCCACCCGGTCCGCGGCCCGGATAGAGATTGATGATGCTGGGGCTGGGCGCGGCGGTCCACGCCGCGCCGTCGGCGCTGACGTTGAACGCATAGTCCTCGAAGCGAGGCAGATTGTAGAAATTGGCGACGTCGATGATCACCCCGTTGATCCCGCGCGAGTAGCTCGTGACGTTTTGAAACGTGGCCGTTTGTCCCGGCAGCAGCGGGTGCTTGTCGGTGGCGATGGAGTTGGGGTCGGTGAGATTCGACGAGCCGTTAAAGCCATCAAAGGCGCTGCCATTGTAGAAGACGTTGTTGGCGACAATGGTCGGCATCGGTGGCGTGACATTCAACTCGTTCGAGGCCGGTGAAGTGCCGGCCAGATCGATCGCCTTGACCACGTAGAAGTATTGCGTTCCCGCCGAGACATTTTGATCGTCGTAGCTAGTGACACCGCCGCCGAGCGTGGCGATGGGCGCATAAGTGCCGCCGGCGCCCGATTTACGATCGACTTCGATGCTCTCAGTGAAGCTCGACGGAATGGTCCAAGTGAGATGGACGACGGGGCCGGGCGAGGCGACCGCCGTGGTGAGCGTGGGAGCGCCGGGAATGAGAGCCAGACCCTCGACGTCGCTCGCGCTGAGAACCTGGTTGTAGATCCTCACTTCATCGAGTTGGCCTTTGAAGTAATTGTCGCCGGTCGGTGTCGTGCCGTTGTTTTGCACGTCGGCCAGAGCGCCGATCAGGAAGAATTGGCTGGTCTTGTCCCCCGTGTCGGTGATGGCCGTTCCGTTCAGCACGCCGTCGATATAAAGTTGGATCTGCCCGGTCACGGCATCGCGCGTCATGGCAATGTTATGCCATTGTCCGTCGTTGACAGGATTCGTGCTGTAGACGCCGAGGCCGTCGCCGACGAAGATCCCGATGTGCCCGGAACCGTCGAGCGTGCCCCAGTTGATGTCGTTTCCGCCGCCGCTTTGCTCGACGCCCGTGATCGCCGGGGCCTGCCAATGGGTGTTGTTGCCGACTTGCGTGGTCTTGAACCAGGCATCGAGACTGCTCGTGCCGCCGAGAATTGGCGATAGGTCATTGGCAAGCGTGACGGCGGATTGACCGCCGACGGGCTGGTTGTAAGTGCCATTGCCAGTGAATGAGAGGGCCGCCGCGCCGATCTTGCCGGGCGTCACCCAGGCGGGTTTGGTCGTTCCCGTCAATGTGCCGTTGTTGTGCGCCAACGGAATCGACCACGGTCGTGCCGCTGCCGGCGTCGAAGTGATAGACATCGACGGCCCCAGTGAACGCCGGCGTCGTGACGCTCACCGGGCCCGCGTAGGCCGAGTCGCCAATCACATTCGTCGCGCGGATTTGATAGGTGTAGGTCGTGCCGGGGCTAACATTCATATCGTTATAGCTCAGCGCGCTGGCCGATGCGACCGCGATCTGCGTGAAGTTCGTGCCGTCGGTTGACCGCTCGATCTTGAAACCCGCCTGATTGTCGGCATTGTTGACCCAAGTCAGTTGGACTTGCGAGGCGCTCAGTGCGACCGCTGTCAAATTGGAGGGGGCGGTGGGAGGCGTGGTCGGCGGCGCAAGCAAACCGAACACGGTCACGGAACCCGACGCCCCGACGAACACCTCGCCGTCGGCGATCGTCGGGGTGACGAATTTCACCCCACCGCCCAACTGATCGCGGGCGGCGTTTTGATTGCTGTTGAACAGTTCCTGGAGCGTCGTGGCGTCGTAGGCGTGAAGCACTTCGTGCGAGCCGCTGAATTGCACGTCCCAGACAATGCCGTTGGCCGTGCCGTTGGCGGAGATGCTCGGCGTCGCGCCCTGGCCGCTGCCGCTGTAGCTCACGGCCGATTGCATGGCAGGGGCCGCCGACAGCAGGCCGTTGGTCAGCGTGTAGGCCTTCAGCACGTCGTTCACGCCATGATAGTAAATCGTCTGGTTGAAGTACGCCGCGGTGTCGAAGTTGCCGCTCCCGAGATTCACCTCTTGAATGACGCGGCCGGTGTCGCTCGAAGCGTTGTAGCCTCCCATCGCGTCGCGGTTGATGAGATAAATGACTCCCGATTTTCCGGACCCGATATACTCGTGCGGATAAGGGCCGGGCTGGTCGGGCAAGACGATCCCTCCGCCGGAGCCAAGATCCTCGTCGGCATTGGCCAGCGACATTTGATTGTAGGGAGTGAAGTAGTCGGCCACGTTCAGCCCATACCCGTTGATGTTCGGGTTCGCCGCGGTGCTGGAATCGGGAGAGACCTTCAACGCGGAGTCGCCGTAATCCCCTTGGGCGATGCCGAAGTCGCCGTTGCCCACCAGCAGAAACATGTTCGTTCCGTCGGAGGCCAAGCCCGCGCCGGTCATCCAGATGCCCCCTTCACCGGCTTGGCCTCCGGTATTCTCCGAGCCGCCGGGCAGGAGGTTGGGCGTCGTGTTCAGCGCGCTGACAAGCTGGAGGTTCGACGGATTAAAACCCAAGATCCAGCCGTTATACGGATCGGTGTCGGCATAGCCGGAGTAGGCGACGTACAGCACGCCGTTGAGCAACGTCAGAGCCGGCCGCTGGAGTTGCAGCGTGGCGACGAAGGGGATCGTCGTGCCGTTGCCGCCGTTGCCGTTGCCTTGGACCGCGGCGGCCACGAGCATCGGCGCCACTTTGTCGGCGCCGGTCGTAATGTCGAGCGCGTGAATGTGATGCGAATAGGAATTCTGTCCCGCTATGTCGTTGGTGAACGCGTCGATGTACATCGTGTTCGTCGCCAGATCGATCACCGGCGTGCTGGTGATGCCGACCTGGGGATTGATGTCGTGATATGGCCCATAGCGATTGCCGAAGAAATTGTTGGGCATCGTCGCAGCCAGACCGAGGTTGACGTGCCACAGCAAGCCCGCCGACACCCCGGCATTGCTATTGGCGTCGAAGGCGTACACATCATTGTTCTGTGTGACGACGAAAACGACGTTGTGAGTTCCTTTGCCGGGAATTGCCAGATTCGAGACGTAGAGCGGTTGGGCATAAACCTGCCCCGTAACCGGATACGAAAACAGCTCGCCGAACGTGCCGGAATTGACGTTCGACGGGGTCAGCGTGACCTCGTTGGCATTCAACCCATCCCGGCGCCAGGTCGTTATGCCATGTGAGCACATTGACGGCCAACGGCCGTCGCGCTTCGAGCGTCTCGAACGCGCAACGCCGACGGGGACGTTTGTTTCGTCGCTGATTTGTCCGCCGAGTCATGCCTGCCTCCTGCGGATCCCAGAGAGATCTCCATTCAGAAAAAGCCGCGACTCCCCATCGGAAGTCGCTACTGATAATTCGCTTTGAAATCAGTCGCCCCGAGCAGAACCATCTCGTGTCGAGGAGGCGACACCGTGGGAAATCCGGGCAATCCTTGAGCGATCTATGGCACACGCCGACCGGATCAATATAGTCGGATTCTCCGGCAACTTCAACGATTCGCGTTGCCTCGTACTGCATCGTAGACGTAACGGGCGTCGATACCCCGTCGCCACTTGGGTCGGGGCCTTCCGGTTTTTCCATAATGCCCGCGGGCAGCTGCCCATTCGATTGATCTTTGCTGCCGGGCGAGGAAAACGTGTCAGAACTATTTTCTGACGAGGAAAGCGTGTCAGAACTGTTTCGGCATCAGTCGGCCGAGGGGGTTTTTCTGACCGCTTGGCGGTTGTTGGCGCGGTTAGCGATATGGTGAACGCGGCCGTCGTGGAGGAGTCTCGAAGGGTGGGGCGTGGCGCGAAAGCGAAGCCATTCGCGCCGTGCTCCGCCGGGCCGCGATTCTCGGTTTAACCTTCTCTGGTTGATTGACTTGCCTGGCAGCGAGGAGTAGGCTGCCGTGCGCCGGGTAGGTCGATTCACGCGCGCCACATCGCTGCCTTGTCTTCTCGTCTTCCGGTTTGTGGGTTGCTTGCGATGGCCCACGCAATCTCCGGCGATTACTTTAGCGTTTAGACCCGGCGCACGGCGCGGCTGGTTGATTGCGACAGCGGCGGCAAATGGATCGTGTGCGATATGGGCGCTGGAGTGTGCGATTCTGGCGCGTGGATCGCTGGCCGACGTTGTTCGAGATGCCGCGCCAAAAAAATGAAGGTCTTGAAACTGCGGTTTTTCCCGCGATTTACCGCAAATGAAGCGGGATCGCCGAATTTGATTGAAGTCGTATGGCACGCCGATTGTATTGCTCATGCCAACCGCCGTCGGAGAGTGTTAGTTCTTCGTTAGTGGCACGAGCGACTGGTTCTCGCCCGTTGCGAGAATGGTACACTCGGCAGACCGCAATGCCCGTCACATCGCTTGATGCAGCGAGGCGAAGAGAACAGCGCGAAAAGAATTGCCCGAACAGGCTCTGAATAGAAAGGATTGATCCATGGCCACGATGACCGCTCCGACAAAACCGCACGCCAGCCACGACAGCGCCGCAGGACCGCTCTCCGCGGAAGAGCTTCGCAAGATGGACGCCTATTGGCGGGCCTCCAATTATTTGTCGGTCGGACAAATCTATCTGCTCGATAATCCGTTGCTCAAAGAGCCGCTCAAGCGAGAGCACGTCAAGCCGCGGTTGCTTGGCCATTGGGGCACGTCGCCGGGGCTCAATATGCTCTACGTTCACCTCAACCGGGTGATCAAGCGCGACGATTTGAACATGATCTATATCATCGGCCCGGGGCACGGCGGACCGTCGCTCGTCGCCCACGCCTATCTGGAAGGCACGTACAGCGAGTTTTATCCGAACATTGGCCCCGACGCCGCGGGAATGCAGCGGCTGTTCAAGCAGTTCAGCTTTCCCGGCGGAATTCCCAGCCACGTCGCCCCCGAAACGCCCGGCAGCATCCACGAAGGGGGCGAGCTCGGCTACGCGCTCAGCCATGCCTACGGGGCTGCGTTCGACAACCCCGATTTGATCGTCGCTTGCGTTGTCGGCGACGGCGAAGCCGAGACCGGGCCGCTCGCCACCGGCTGGCACGGCAACAAGTTTCTCAATCCGGCTCGCGACGGCGCCGTGCTGCCGATCCTCCATCTGAACGGCTACAAGATCGCCAATCCCTGCTTCCTCGCGCGCATTCCTAAGGAAGAGTTGCAGAAGTTTTTCGAGGGGATGGGATACAAACCCTATTTCGTCGAAGGGCACGATCCGCAAGCCGTCCATCAGCAGCTTGCCGAAGTCATGGATTTGGCCGTCGCCGAGATCAAGAGCATTTGGGCCGACGCCCGCAACCTCGGAAACGTAAAACGGCCGGCCTGGCCAATGATCGTTTTCCGCACGCCCAAGGGCTGGACTTGTCCGCCATACATCGACGGAAAGAAATGCGAAGACTATTGGCGCAGCCATCAGGTGCCGATGGGGGACATGGATTCGCTTGAGCATGTGAAAATTCTCGAACAATGGATGAAAAGCTATCGGCCGGAAGAAGTCTTCGACGCCGAGGGACGATTCAAGCCCGAGTTGGCCGAGCTAGCCCCGAGCGGCCAACGTCGGATGAGCGATAATCCGCATGCCAACGGCGGCTTGTTGATGCGCGATCTGAAGATGCCCGACTTCCGCGACTACGCGGTCAATGTCCCCAGCCCCGGCGCGACGACGGCCGAGTCGGCCCGCGAGATGGGCAAGTTTCTTCGCGACGTGATGAAGCTGAATTTGGACACCAAGAATTTCCGCCTCTTCAGTCCCGACGAGAACAATTCGAATCGTTGGCAGGACGTTCTGGAAGTGACGAACCGCTGCTACATGGCCGAGATATATCCGGAGGACGACAAGCTCAGTCCGGATGGCCGCGTGATGGAAGTGCTCAGCGAGCATCAATGCCAAGGGTGGCTGGAAGCGTACCTGTTGACGGGGCGGCACGGCTTCTTTTCTTGCTACGAGGCGTTTATTCACATCATCGACTCGATGTTCAACCAGCACGCCAAGTGGCTAAAAACGTCCAACAAAATCCCGTGGCGGCGGCCCATCGCTTCGTTCAACTACTTCCTCAGCTCGCACGTTTGGCGGCAAGACCACAACGGGCTGAGCCATCAGGATCCAGGGTTCATCGATCACGTCGTCAACAAGAAATCCGAAGTCGTCCGAGTTTATCTGCCGCCCGACGCCAACTGTCTGCTTTCGGTGACCGATCATTGCCTGCGGAGCCGCAACTACGTCAATGTCGTCGTGGCGGGCAAGCAGCCAGCGCCGCAATGGCTGACGATGGACCAGGCGATCAAGCATTGCACCGCGGGTCTCAGCATTTGGGAATGGGCCTCCAACGACAAGGGCTGCGAGCCGGACGTCGTGATGGCCTGCTGCGGCGACGTGCCGACGCTCGAAACCCTGGCGGCGGTCGAACTGATTCGCAAGCATTTGCCGGAGCTAAAGGTTCGCGTGGTCAACATTGTCGACTTGATGAAGCTCCAGCCGCAATCGGAGCATCCGCACGGATTGTCGGACCGCGATTTCGACGCTCTGTTCACGAAGAACAAACCGGTGATCTTCGCCTACCACGGCTATCCGTGGCTGATTCACCGCTTGACCTACCGGCGGACGAACCACTCGAACATTCACGTGCGCGGCTTCAAGGAAGAAGGCACGACGACGACGCCGTTCGACATGGTCGTGATGAACGATCTCGACCGCTTCCATCTCATCGAGGATGTGATCGACCGGCTGCCGCAACTCGGCTCGCGAGCCGCATACTTCAAGCAGGCGATCCACGAAAAGTTGATCGATCACAAGGAATACATCTCGAAGCACGGCGACGATTTGCCGGCGATCAGCGGATGGAAATGGGGCGCCGGCGAGGCGGCGCCGTCGCACAAGACTTCGACCGAAGGTGATAACGTTTAGCGATCCACTAACGTCAGATTGAAGCGATTTTGATGCACGATGGCGTGCGACGCCGCTTCGCGCCCGGCGCAGGTCAACGCTCCGGCAACACCCAGGAGTCACGAAATGAGCATCGCCTGCGAAATCCGCATGAACTCCGCAATGCGCCACGGGAGCAGCGCGCCGCTTGGCGCCACGCTCAAGGAGGGCGGAGTCAATTTCAGCATCTATTCGCGCCACGCCTCGGCCGTCGAAGTGCTGCTGTTCGATGATGAAGACGACTCGCAGCCGTCGCGGGTTTTCACGTTCGATCCGGTCGCGAATCGGACGTATCACTACTGGCACGCGTTTGTGCCCGAGGTGCGGGCGGGGCAAATCTACGGCTATCGGATCGACGGCCCCTCGGCGCCGGACAAAGGATTGCTGTTTGATCCCGCGTGCGTGCTGCTCGATCCTTACGGCCGGGGCGTCGTCATTCCGGAGGAATACAACCGGCGGAAGCCAGATTCGCCGGAAATGGCGGTCGCCGCGGCCATGAAAAGCGTCGTCGTCGATCCAGCGGACTACGACTGGGAAGGTGATGAGCCGCTCCGTCGTTCATCCTCCCGCACGATCGTCTATGAGATGCACGTTCGTGGATTCACTCGGCACCCCAGTTCGGGCGTCGCTGAGTTCAAGCGGGGAACCTACGCCGGGCTGATCGAAAAGATTCCCTACTTGCGGGAGCTTGGCGTCACGGCCGTCGAGCTGTTGCCGGTGTTTCAGTTCGACGCGCTCGATTGTCCGCCGGGAAACGTCAACTACTGGGGCTACGCTCCGGTGTCGTTCTTTGCGCCGCACCGCGCCTTCAGTTCGCGGAAGACGCCGCTTGGGCCGGTCGACGAGTTTCGCGACATGGTCAAGGCGCTGCATCGCGCGGGGATCGAAGTCATTCTCGACGTCGTCTACAACCATACGGCGGAAGGCGATCAAAACGGCCCAACGATTTGCTTCCGCGGCGTCGACAATCCGACCTACTACATTCTGGAAAACGGCGGATCGCGCTACGCCAACTACACCGGCTGCGGCAATACCTTCAACGCCAATCAACCGATCGTGCGGCGGCTGATCGTCGATAGCCTGCGGTATTGGGTCGAGGAAATGCACGTCGATGGATTCCGTTTCGATTTGGCGTCGATTCTTTCGCGCGACGCCTCCGGCGCATCCGATTCCGAATCCGCCGGTGTTGTGGGACATCGAATCGGACCCCGTGCTCGCCGGGACGAAGCTGTTCGCCGAGGCTTGGGATGCCGCCGGACTTTATCAAGTCGGCTCGTTTGTCGGCGATTCGTGGAAGGAATGGAACGGGCGGTTCCGCGACGACATCCGAGATTTTCTTCGCGGCGCACCGGCTCGCTCGGCCGCGCGGCCGATCGGCTGGTCGGCAGCCATGAAATCTATGGCCACAAGCAGCGCGAGGCCGAGCAAAGCCTGAATTTTGTCACCTGCCACGACGGCTTCACGCTCAACGACCTGGTGTCCTACAACGACAAGCACAACGAAGCCAACGGCGAGCAAAACCGAGACGGCGCCAACGACAACCGCAGTTGGAACCACGGCGTCGAAGGCCCGACCGACGATCCCGCGATCGAAAAGCTCCGCAATCGCCAGGTGAAAAACGCGTTCACACTGGCGCTGATGTCGCTCGGCGTGCCGATGTTCGTCATGGGCGACGAAGTGCGGCGAACGCAAGACGGCAACAACAACGCCTATTGCCAAGACAACGAAACAAGCTGGCTCGATTGGACGCTGCTCGACAAACATGCCGACGTGCGGCGGTTCGTCTCTCTGCTGATCGCGCGCCGAGCCTTGCGCGACGAGGCGCATGAACACAAGCGAATGAGCTTGTCGGAGCTCCTGGCTCAAGCCAACAAGGCGTGGCACGGCGTCAAGTTGCTACAGCCCGATTGGGGCGAGAATTCCCACAGCATCGCGCTCGGCGCCGAACTCAAAGCCGAGGGAATCTACTTTCACCTGATCTTGAACGGCCATTGGACGCCCTTGGATTTCGAGCTTCCCGACCCGCAAGCCGGCGGCCATGGTCCTTGGCGGCGGTGGATCGACACGGGCCTCGACTCTCCGTGCGACATCGTGCCCTGGCAGCAGGCAATCACGATCGCCGGAGATACGTATCGCGCCCAGGATCGATCCGTCGTGATGCTGATTGCCGACCGAAGCTCGACGAATCGATAGCCCATGCCTGCCCATGTAGCGAATGTCGATTGGCGTCGAATGCTGCCGCCGCTTCGGTGGCTGCCCAACTATGAGCCGGCCTGGTTGAAATTTGATCTGGTGGCTGGGTTCACGTTGGCCGCGTATGCGATTCCGGTGTCGATGGCCTATGCGTCGCTAGCGGGTCTGGCGCCGCAGCATGGTATTTACTGCTACCTGATTGGCGGCGCCTGCTACGCGGTGTTCGGCACGTCGCGGCAGTTGGCCATCGGTCCCACTTCGGCGATGTCGCTCTTGCTGGGCGCCACGATCGGGGGCATGATCGACGGCGATCCAGCGCGCTGGTTGGGAGTTGCGTCGCTCACCGCGCTGACAGTCGCGGGATTGTGCCTGTTGGCGTGGTTGATTCGCTTGAGCGAACTGGTCAACTTCATCAGCGAGACGATCCTGATCGGGTTCAAAACAGGGGCATGCTCGTGATCGCCATGACACAGTTGCCGAAACTGTTCGGCGTCAAAGGAGGCGGCAGCAATTTCTTCGAGCGACTATGGGTACTCGGCGGCCAGCTTGGCCAGACCAACGCCGCGGAGCTCGCCTTGGGCATCGCGGCGCTGTTGTTGCTGCTGGCCGGCGACAAGTGGTTGCCGCGACGCCCCGTGGCATTGCTCGTGGTTGCATTGGCGACCTTGGTCGTCTCGGTCACATCGCTTTCGCAGGGCAAAGTGGCGACGGTCGGCGCGTTGCCGGCGGGGCTTCCGGCGATTTCGCTCCCTTCCTTGCGGCTGCGCGACGTGGACGGCGTGCTGCCGCTGGCCTGCGCTTGCTTCCTGCTTTCTTATATCGAGAGCGTTTCGGCCGCCCGCACGCTGGCCGCGAGTCACAAATCCGAAGTCGACGCTCGCCAAGAGCTCCTGGCGATCGGCGCGGCGAACCTGGGTGTTGCCTTCGGTCAAGGATTTCCTGTCGCCGCCGGGCTCTCGCAATCGGCGGTCAACGACAAGGCCGGTGCTCGAACTCCTTTGAGCCTGGTGTTTGCTTCCGCCACGTTGGCCGTCTGCCTGTTATTCCTCACCGGACTGTTGCGCAACTTGCCGACGGTGATTCTCGCGGCGATCGTGCTCGTGGCCGTGCGCGGATTGATCGATCTTCGCGGCCTTCGCCGGCTGTGGCGCGTGAGCCGGAGCGAATTCGCGATTTCGATCGTGGCGCTGGTGGGAGTGCTGTTATTCGGGATTTTGAAGGGCATTTTGATCGCGGCCATCGCGTCGCTGGTGATGCTGCTCACGGCCGCGGCTCGGCCGCACGTCGCGTTTCTCGGCCGCATCCCCGGAACTCGCCGCTATTCGGATTTAGCGCGGCATCCTGAGAACGATTTGCTTCCCGGCGTCCTGATCTTTCGAGCGGAAGCGGCGCTGCTCTACTTCAACGTCGAACACGTGCGCCGCCTCGTGTTGGAGAAATGCCGCGAAACGCCGGAACTGCGCTTGGTGATTTGCGATTTGTCCGATGCACCGGCAATCGACGTCGCCGGCGCGGATATGTTGGCCGGCTTGTGTGAGGAGTTCAAGGAGCGCGCCGTCCAGCTTCGGCTCGTCGAAGCTCACGCCAAGTCGCGCGATCTATTGCGCTCGGTAGGTCTGGAGCAACAGGTCGGCTTTTTCGGCCGCCGGATGTCGATCGAACAAGCTTTGGAAGAAGCGGGCGGCGATCGGTCGCCCGAGGCGTCGAACGAGGCTTCGCCGACTTCGCTTAATGAACCAACAAGGATATCGCCATGACCGCCGCTACTTCGCAACATTCCCGGAGCAATTCCGTAAGCCTGGCCGACGAGGATGCCGCCAGGCAGATCGTGGTCGACGCCGTGTTCGGGCTGTGGGACGTCGTCAACAACCTGACGCGGCTTCGCCCTTCGAAGAAGGATCGCTATCGCGTCACGATTTTTGGCTCGGCCCGAGCCAGGCCGGGAACGTTCGCCTATGACGAAGTTAAGCGGATCGCCGGCGCGCTCAGCGAAATGGACTGCGATATCCTCACCGGCGGCGGTCCCGGACTGATGCAGGCGGCCAACGAAGGCGCCGCCGCAATCGCCGGCGGCGCGGGACGGTCGGTCGGAATTCGCGTGAGTCTGCCGTTCGAGCAAAACGCCAATCCGTTTGTCGAGCAAGCCTTCGAGCACAAAACGTTTTTCACGCGGCTGCACCACTTCGTGCTCGCGTCGGACGCCTTCATCGTGGCGCCGGGCGGAATCGGCACCGTGCTCGAATTGATGATGATCTGGCAGTTGCTTCAGGTGAAACACGTCGACGACGCGCCGCTGATCCTGGTCGGGAAGATGTGGACCGGCCTGGTTGCCTGGGCCAATCAGTCGTTGCTGTCCACCGATCCTCCGTTGGCCAACGCCGAGGATCTGCAGATTCCGCGCTGCGTCGAATCCGCCGACGAGGCGATTGTCCTCGTTCGCCAGCATCACAGTCGATGGCGACAGAAAAATAAAATTGAACTGCCGCCAGCTATCGCGGCGGACTGTGAAGTCCTATGATTAGGTGCTATCGGCGCTTAGTTCGCGGCCGTCCGGCCAACATTCTCCAAGCACGGCCGATCCTTTTCTCGTCGGAGTGAGATTCGTCATGTTATCGCGCAAGGAACGAATGCAGCACTTTCGCGTCGCGCTGGCGCCAAAGTGCGGCTCAAGGATTTCGACACGGGCTGGATGCAGACCGATGAGCTGCGCGAGTTGGGCAAGGACGTCATCAAAGAACGCGCGTCCACGCTGCTCGAGGAGAATCGCCAGCGCCTCTGCGACGCACAGGAACTGCTCTACGCCGACAGCCGCTACGCGATGCTGGTCGTGCTCCAGGCGCTCGATGCGGCCGGCAAAGACGGCACGATCAAGCACGTCATGTCGGGGATCAATCCGCAGGGATGCCAGGTGTTCAGTTTCAAGAAGCCGTCGTCGGACGAGCTGAGCCACAACTTCTTGTGGCGCTACATGCGATGCCTGCCCGAGCGAGGGCGGATCGGCATTTTCAATCGCTCGTATTATGAGGACGTGCTGGTCGTCAAAGTTCATCCCGAGCTATTGGATCAAGGGAAATTGCCGCCCGGCAAGCGAAACAAGGCCTTTTGGCAAGGCCGCTACGAAGATATCAACGCTTTCGAGCGGCATTTGACCCGCAACGGAATCGCGGTCGTCAAGGTCTTCTTGCACGTTTCCAAGGACGAGCAAAAGCGGCGCTTCTTGGAGCGGCTCGATCGCCCGGAGAAGCATTGGAAGTTCAGCGCCGCCGATTTGGCCGAGCGAGGCCATTGGGACGAATACGTCGAACGTCTACCAAGACGCTCTTGGCGCGACGAGCACCGACGAAGCGCCGTGGTACGTCGTGCCGGCCGATCACAAATGGGCGACTCGCTCCGTCGTGGCCGACATCCTGACCGGAGTGATCCAAGATCTCGATTTGCACTATCCGACGCTGACCGACGAAGGACGGCAAGCTCTGCTAAAGGCCAAAGCCAAACTCATGGCGGAAAAATAAGGACAACTCCAAACACATTCTATTCGGAGGCCCGTTATGGCTAGCATCGACAGTCTTCTGGAGCGCATCGACGCCCAATTCAACAGTAGTCAAGAGAAGGTCCAATCGTTCCGCGCCGAACAAACCCAGCAGCACGTCGAACGTTGCGAGCGGTTGGAAAAGCTGGGACCGGTTCTCGAGGAGCTGTCGAGCGTCTGGCGGCCGCGGCTGGAAGCCTTGCTCAAGAAATTCGGCGATCGGGCGAAAGTCACGCCGACGATCACTCCGAGCCGGCGCTGCGCCCAATTCAAAATGGACAACGAGCTGGCTCGAGTCGATCTGCGATTCACCGCGTTTGCCGATCAGGAGGTCCGCAACGTCGTGTTCACCTACGACCTCGAGATCGCGCCGATTCTGATGAAATTCGATTCGCACTCGGAGATCAGTTTTCCGATCGACAAAATCGATCATGAAGCCCTGGCTCGATGGATCGACGACCGGCTCGTCGGCTTCGTGCAGACGTATCTGTCGCTCTATGAGAACCAGTATTATCTCAAGGGACACATCGTCGAGGATCCGGTCGCCAAGATTCAGTTTCCCAAGTTCGCCGCCGGCGCCACCCTCGAGCAGAACGGCAAAACACTGTATTTCATCGACGAACGAACGCGCGACGAATACAAGCGCCGCGCCAACGGATGACGCGGTAATGCCGTTGGAATTCATTTTGCCTTGGCCGAAGAGAGAGAAAGTCATGCTTTGCATCAAGAAGTCGATCACGCTGGCCCTATTGGCCGCGCTTACCGCCACGGCCTGGGGTTGTCGCCACGAAGCGGCGCCGGCCCCGCAAGCCGAGCCGCCGAAAGTGACGGTCAATCACCCCGTGTTCCAGCGCACGACGAACGAAGACTCCTACACCGGCTGGCTGCGCCCGTCGGAGGATGTCAAGGTTCGGGCGCGGGTGAGCGGCCACATTCAAAAAATCGGTTTCCAGGACGGCGACCTCGTCAGCAAGGGACAGATGCTGTTTCAACTCGATCCCCGCCCCTTCCAAGCCCAGATCGATCAAACGCTGGCCCAAGCCAAGGCCCTCGCGGCGCAACGGCACCGCGCTCGACGCCGACGTTGCTCGCTATACCGAGCTGGTGAAAACCAAAGCCGTCACGCAACAGCAACTCGACCAGACGATCGCCGACGCGGCGTACGCGGCCGCTCAAAAAGACGCCAAAATGGAGGAGGTCAAAGCGCAGCAGCTTAACCTGGAATACGCCAAGATCACGGCGCCGATCGCCGGCCGCATCGGTCGCGCACTACTGACCGAAGGCAATTACGTCAACGCCAACGGCAGCGACGCCGTGTTGACCACCATCAACAAGCTCGATCCCATGGCCGTGTACTTTTACATGGACGAACGCGCCCTGCAGCAAGATATGAAGAACATGCGATCGGACAAAAACCAGTCTCAAAAAGACGTTCCCTTGCGTGACCGAAAGATTCAAATTCGCTTCGGTTTGGAAACCGAGGAAGGTTTTCCACACAAAGCCATCATCGACTACGCCGGCAACGAGGTCGACGTCGAGACCGGCACGAAAGAAGTTCGCGCCTCGGTCGATAATTCGGAAGGGTTGTTCACTCCGGGCTTTCGAGTGCGCGTTCGCGTGCCCGTCGGCGAACCGTACGAAGCGGTGCTCGTGCCGGAAGGTGCCATCAATACCGATCAAGACCGCAAGTTTCTGCTCGTCGTCGATGCGAAGAACGAAGTCAAGCGGTGCGATGTCCACTTGGGCCGGCTGCTCGACAACGGCATGCAAGTCATCGCATCGTCGGCGCCGCCGCTGGCGAAAGACACGAAAGTGATCGTCGAAGGCATGCAGCGGGCGCGATTGAACTATGCCGTCACGCCGATTCTCGAGCCGGGCCTGACCGACACCGCTTCTCGCTGAGCTCGATTCCGCCTCGCGCGCCTCATCCCTTCTCGAAACGGTCGCCCTTCCCATGTTGTCACATTTCTTTATCGACCGGCCGATCTTCGCCACGGTGCTTTCGATCGTGATCGTGATCGTCGGCGGCGTCGCCTATATCGGGCTGCCCATCGCTCAATATCCGGAAGTCGCGCCGCCCGTCGTGCAGGTGTCGGCGACGTATCCCGGCGCCAACGCCAAGACGGTCGCCGACATCGTCGCGATTCCGATCGAGCAAGAGGTCAACGGCGTCGAGCACATGCTCTATATGTCGTCGCGCTCGACCAACGACGGTCAGATGCTGCTCGACGTCACGTTCGAAGTCGGCACGAACCTGGACATGGCCCAAGTGCTCGTGCAGAACCGCGTGGCCATCGCCGAGGCGAAACTGCCCGACGAGGTCAAGCGGCTCGGCGTCACGACGAAGAAGAAGTCGCCCGCCATCTTGATGTGCGTCAACTCATCTCGCCGGATCAGCGGTACGACCAGCTTTATTTGAGCAACTTCGCGCTGCGCGAAATCAAGGACGAGCTCGCCCGCGTCGAACGGCGTCGGCGACGTGTCGTTTCTCGGGCCCCCGCGACTACAGCCTGCGGATCTGGCTCGATCCGGAGAAATTGGCGGCCAAGAACCTGACCGCCGGCGACGTGATGAAAGCCGTCAGCGAGCAGAACACCCAGGTCGCGGCCGGCCGGCTCGGCCAACCGCCGACGCCCGTCGGACACGGCGCTCAACTTCCAGCTCACGATCAACACCCAAGGCCGTCTGGTCGACGAAGCGGAGTTCGGCAACATCATCGTCAAAAGCGGCGAACAAGGGCAGAACGTCTTCCTCCGCAACCTGGTCCGCGACAGCAAATACGACGACGACGGGAAAGAGATCGAAAAGGGCATCGAGCTCGGCGCCAAGAACTACGACGTCAACAGCTATCTCGACGGCAAACCCGCGGTCACGATGGCCGTCTTCCAGTTGCCCGGCTCCAACGCGCTCAAGACGGCCGCGGCCATCAAAGACAAGATGGCCAAACTCAGCGCCAAGTTTCCCGAAGGCGTCGAGTACCAAAATCTATTACGACACGACCGTCTTCGTCGACGAATCGATTCACGAGGTGTTCAAGACGCTGATCGAGGCGTTCGTGCTGGTGTTCATCGTCGTGCTGGTGTTCCTGCAAGACTGGCGGGCGACGATCGTGCCGATGATCGCCGTGCCGGTGTCGCTGATCGGCACGTTCGCCGTGATGGGGATGCTGGGCTTTTCGCTCAACAATCTGTCGCTGTTCGGCCTGGTGCTGGCGATCGGCATCGTCGTGGACGATGCGATCGTGGTCGTGGAAAACGTCGAGCGCTATTTGGCCATGGGCTTCGACGCCCGCGAAGCGGCCCGCAAAGCCATGACCGAGGTCGCGGGACCGGTCATCGCCATTGCGCTGGTGCTTGCGGCCGTGTTCGTGCCCACGGCGTTCATGGCGGGCATCAGCGGCGAGTTTTTCAAGCAATTCGCGCTGACGATCGCGGCGTCGACGATCATCTCGGCCTTCAATTCGCTGACGCTCAGCCCGGCGCTGTGCGCGATTCTGTTCAAGGGGCACGGCTTCTCCGGCCGGCGAAACTCATACGGATGGCGCTATCGGACGGCTCCGGCGGACACGGCGCACGCGGAAACCGAACGCGGCCACGGTGATTCCGCACACGGCGAAAAGCAAGCCCTGCCGCGCTGGGGAACCGCAGCGATCTTCGCGCTGTTGGCCTACGCGTTTCTCACGCCCATGATCGGCCAGATGATGGGCGTCGAAGCTGTCGGGCGGCCACGGCGCCGAGGCGCATGGCGCATGCCGGCTCGGTCAATGCTTCGTTTCCGACCGCGATCGCTCTGCTCGTCGGCATCGCGGCCGGCTGGGCGCTGTTTGCGAGTGGTCAACCGAGTGCTCGCCATGCTTGTTCGGCGGATTCAATCGGGTGTTCGACGTGACGATCGCAGGCTACGGTCGCGTCGTCGGCTTCGTCCTGCGTGTCAGCTTCGTGCTGCTGCTGGTCTACGGCGGGCTGATGGGCCTCACGTATCTGGGCTTCCAGGCCGTGCCGGTCGGATTCATTCCCGACCAGGACAAGGGCTACCTGGTCGTCAACGTCCAATTGCCCGACGGGGCCAGCCTCGAGCGCACCGACGCGGTCGTGCGGCGATGAGCGAGCATGGCCCGCGACGCCTCGAAGATCCCCGGCGTCTCGCACACGATCGACCTGTCGGGCTATTCGATCTTGCTCAGCACGAACATCAGCAACGTCGGCGGCATGTTCGTCATCCTCGAGCCGTTCGAGAATCGCAAAGGCGACGCCGAGCGGAGCGCCCCGGTGGTCGCGGCCAAGCTGCGGCAAGCGTTCGCCGAGATTCGCGGCGCGCAGGTCTCCGTCTTCGGCGCGCCGGCGATCGACGGCCTCGGCACGCACCGGCGGCTTCAAGATGCAGGTGCAGGACCTGCGCGGCGCCGGCCTGCGGGCGCTGCAAGGGGCGGTGCAGAATCTCGCCGACGAAGGCAACGCCGATCCGCGGCTGGTCGGCCTGTTCAGCAGTTTTTCCGTCGATCAGCCGCAGCTCTTCGTGGAAATCGATCGCGAGAAGCTCAAGTCGCAAAAGGTTTCGCTGGACGACGTCAATCGCACGCTGCAGGCCTATCTCGGCAGCATGTACGTCAACGACTTCACGCAATTCAACCGCAACTGGCAGGTGAACGTGCAGGCCGAGCCGCGCAGCCGATCTGCGCCGCGAAGACATCGGCCGGCTCGAAGTCCGCAACGCCGACCGGCGAATTCGGTCCCGTTGAGCACGTTGATCAACGTGAAAAACGACAGCGGTCCGGCGGTCGTGAATCGCTACAACTCGTACCCGTCGGCCGAGGTCAACGGCAATCCGGCCGCCGGCGTCAGTTCCGGCCAAGCCACCGAAGTGATGAACGATCTGTCGCGAGAATGGCTGCCGGCCTCGATGGGCAGCGAGTGGACCGAGATCACGCTGCAGCAGATCATCGCCTCGCAAGACGTGCTCACGAAGCTGGCGTTTCCGTTGGCCGTCGTGTTCGTGTTTCTCGTCTTGTCGGCTCAGTACGAGAGCTGGTCGCTGCCGATGTCGATTATCTTGATCGTGCCGATGTGCCTGCTGGCTTCGATTGGCGGGATCTGGCTGGTCGGAATGGACAACAACATTTTCACGCAGATCGGGCTGGTCGTGCTGATCGGCCTGGCCGCGAAGAACGCGATTCTCATCGTGGAGTTCGCCAAGCAGCGGCAGGATCAGGGCCTTCCGCGGGATCGAAGCGACGATCGAGGCCTGCCGCCTGCGTCTGCGGCCGATTCTCATGACGTCGTTCGCCTTCATCCTGGGCGTGGTGCCGCTGGTGCTGGCCAAGGGCGCCGGGGCCGAAATGCGCATCGCCCTGGGCGTCGCCGTCTTCAGCGGCATGCTCGGCGTGACCATCTTCGGCCTGTTCTTCACCCCCGTGTTCTACTCCGTCATCATGCGGTTCTCCTCTGGAAAGAAGTGAAAAAGAATATGAACGAGCGTCATTTGCCTGCAATCCAACGAACGTGCGCCGCGATGTTGCTGTTCGCTATCTGCATCGCACAAAGCTTCGCAGCCGAGCCGGCCGCGAGCAATTCAAAAAGCTTCACGGGCACGCCGCGCGCCGCAGCGCTCGCCGAATTGCAAGATTATTCGCTCGAAGGCATGAGCCGCCGGCTTGGCCCGACTTACGATTCTTATCACAAGCAATCGAAGCCCGAGACGTTTCCCGAGATTTGGATGGCGCCGGTGAAAACGGGGCCCGACGGGCGGCATTGGGAAATCGGCGGTCCGTGGACCAAGGAGGCCGGCGACTTCAGCAGCACGCAAGGCCAAGTCCTCTATGTGCCCGACAAAGGCGTGTTTCCGGTCGACCGCGTGACGATCGAGGAATGGTCGAACGGCTGTTTCACCGAGAGTCCCGAAGCGCCTTGGCATGGCGGATTTCGCCCCGAGCCGGCGTCGGTCAAGTGGAAGCAGGCCGTGCCCGGCGGCGACGTCGGCATTCCGATCGCCATGGCCCGCGGCATGGGATATTGGGCGAACAATGGCCTGGCGATTTTCAGTTCGGGGCTCGTCGCCGCGGCGGGCACGGTCACCGCGCGCGGCGAAGAACCGACGTTTCTCTTTCCGCGGTCGAAGCTCCCCTTGGCCATTTCGATCACGAACAAAAGCGAATTCGCGCTCGTGACGGTGCATGATCTCGAGCGGCACGTCGGGCAAGTCGCCGTCTTCTCGCTCGGGGTGAACGGCAAGAAAAACAACTTCGTCCATGAATGGCAGGATGCCGCCTGGTCGCTGCCGAATGTCGCCATGCTCGAGGGAATCAAGTTGCTGGGGTACGTCGATCTGCCGGGCTTGGAATTTCCCACCGGCGTTTGCGCCGTGGGCAACAAACTCGGCGGGCGAATGAATGGCCGCGACGGCAACGCCGGCGTGTTGCGTGAATACGACCTGGCCAAGCAAGCCGACCGCGACGTGTTCAACACCGGCAACAACGCCGATTTCTCGAGCACGGCGGGTTTCGCCGTCGTGATCGGCAAGTATGAAAACAAGGCCGCGTTTCTCGATCTGCGGCCTTTGTTCGCGGGCTCGCGAATTGCGAATTTCACCACCGAAGCCAATTATCAGAAGACTCGCGATTCGGGCCTCGGGCCGAAGCAATGGCCGTATACATTCGAAGTCGAGCCGCGCTGGAAACCGACGGTCGTCAAGACAATCGGCGTTCCCCATCCGACGGCGGTCATCGCCAGCATGACGGGCGGACCGGCGGCGCGGGCCTTGATCGCATCGCTCGACGGCACGGTCGGAATCTACACCGTCGGCGGTTTGACGGGCGACGGCCCCGCGACGGCGGCTGGAATCGGCAAAGTCGGCGCCGTGCGAGTCGGCCGCAATCCGGTTTGCCTGGCGTATCAAAAATACTCGAACGACACGGTCATCGCCGTGTCGCGCGGCGATCGCGAATTGAGTTGGATCAAATACACGGATTCGCAACCGCAAGTGATCCGCCGCCTGCGCGACGCTCGAATGCTCGACCCCGTGTTCACCGAAGTGTCGGACACGCACGGCATTGAAACGTCGCTGCTGACGGTGGCCGATTTCACCGGCCGCAAGATCATCAACTACCGCTACAGCCGCGTCGTGTTCGCAACGCAAGGGGGCGCGAAATTCGACCTGGGCCCCGACGGCAAAGACGAATACGAATGCGGCGGCGTGATGGAGCTGCCCGGCTCGCCGCTATCGATCAGTGCGACGAATGTAAACTGATCGCGGACTTCAACTCTCATCTAAAGCTGGAGACTTTCGATGGCCGTCATGACCGGGCTCTCTGGCAACGAAATGTATTGTCTCGCGCTGAAGGGGCTCACCGCCGGCGAGTTGGTGCTGGGCAATAGCGTCTATGCGCTCGGATTCGTCGGCGGGATCGGGGCGGGCTTCAGCAGCGCGTTCGGCGGTGAAGTCAGCCAGCTTTCGAAAATCATTCACGAAGGCCGCCAGGAATCGTTTGTCCGCATGACCAAGGAAGCGGAAGAACGCGGCGGGATCGGCATCACCGGCGTGACCAGCGAGCTGCGGCAGTTTCATGGGAATATCGAATTTCTGTCGGTCGCGTCGTGCGTTCATGCTTCGGACGAATCGCCTCATAAGACGGCGTTTTCCACCAGCGGCGACGGGCAGGAACTCTATTGCCAGCTCGACGCCCATTACATGCCGCGGCAATTCGTCTTCGGCAACGTCGCTTATTCGACCGGCATCGGCGGCGGGCTGCTCGGTGGGCTGAAGACGCTCGACTCGCGGCGAGATCAAGCAATTCAGCGACATCTTCAATCACACGCGCCATCTGGCGTTGGAGCGAATCGTCGATGAGGCGAGGCGCGTCGGCGCCAATGCCGTCGTCGGCATTCAAACGCGAACCATGCCGTTTCGCGGCGTGCATGAGATGATCATGATGGGAACGGCGTCGCACAATGCTCTGTTGCCGCCCGAATATGCGAAGTCGCCGATCACCAGCGATCTGACGTGCGAAGAAATGTGGAACATGGCCAACCTGGGCTACACGCCTCTGAAGCTCGTGATGGGCACCGCGGTCTATTCGCTGGGCGTGATCGGCGGATTGAAGGCGATGTTCAAATCGTTCGTCCGCGGCGAGATCAGCGATCTCACTTCGCTGGTCTACGACGCCCGCGAACATGCCATCGGCCTGATCCGCGACGAAGCCGACGCGATCGGCGCCGACGACGTGGTCGGCATCAAGACGCACATCCACGAACTCGGCGGTCTGATCGAGTTCATGGCGATCGGCACTGCCGTCAAACGGATTCCCGGTCTGACCACCGTCACGGAAACCCTGCCGCCGCAAGCCATCATTCGCGACAAAGACACCTGGATCAGCAGCGACGATTTGTTTGGAATGTCGCAGGGGAACGACGAGTAGCGAGAACGTAGCAGGCACTCTCCGAGTGCCGTCCGCCGTGGGTGCGCTGACGAACGCGCTACGGCACTCGGAAAGTGCCTGCTACAGTTGCTTGCTACGTTGACCGCTTTCTGAATCGGGAGAGGCAATCGTGACTGATTCGTTGCCGGATCTCCTCGAATTGTTGCGCGCCGACGGCGTGGTGCGCTCTGCGAATGCTCGATTGACGCCGCTTGCCGGCGGAGTGTCGAGCGAAATCTATCGCGTCGATGATGGCCAGGAATCGTTCGTCGTCAAGCGGGCACTACCAAAGCTGAACGTGGCGGCCGAGTGGTTTGCCGATCCGCGGCGGAATTTGCACGAGCAAGATTTTTTGCGCTACGTCGCGGCGTTTCTTCCCGGCTCGGTGCCGCGGTTGCGGTTTGCCAGTCACGAGCATTGCTATTTTGCGATGGAATTGCTTGGTGGAGAACTGGTCAATTTGAAAGCCGAGTTGCTGGCTGGGCGAATCGAACGATGGCAGGCCGCAATGGCCGGGCAGACTTTGGGGAGGATTCACCGCCATTCGGCCGGCGATCCCGAGGCAATGGAGCGATTCGACACGACCGACGACTTTTGGCAGTTGCGCCTCGAGCCCTATTTGCTTGCGATGGCGGAAGCGCACCCGCGATTGGCGGCGACGCTGCGCGGCGAGGCCGATCGGTTGGCCGCGTGTCGCGTGGCTCTCGTGCATGGCGACTACAGCCCGAAGAATCTATTGGTCAGCGGCGATCGGCTGGTTGTCATTGATTGCGAAGTGGCCTGGTATGGCGATCCGGCTTTTGATTTGGCGTTTTTGTTGAATCACTATTGCTTGAAAGCGCTGTATCATGCATCGGCTCATGGCGAGCGGTTGCGCGACGCGGTTCGAGCGGCGGTCGAGGCGTACAACGAAGCGTGGTCGAATTCGCCGGTGGCGGCGGATATTTCCGCTCGGGCGAGTCGTTTGCTGCCGATGCTGCTTTTGGCCCGCGTGGATGGCAAGTCGCCGGTCGAGTATCTTTCGGAGGCGCAGCGGCAGCAGGTGCGACGATTTGCCGAGCGTGCGATCCTCGCGCCGCCGCTGAAACTGGCCGAGATGCTGGAGAGTTGGTTTGCCTGGATTGCTCAACCCGAGGCGGGCGCATGAAAATTATCAGTGTCTCCGCCTATCAGATATTCGACTCGCGTGGCGTGCCGACTTTGGAAGCGGAAGTCGCGCTCGAAAATGGTACGCGCGGCCGCGGACTGGTGCCGTCCGGGGCATCGACCGGCCAATTCGAAGCGGTCGAACTGCGCGACGGTGATGCGACTCGCTGGCGCGGCAAATCGGTGCATCGGGCCATTGAAAATGTTCATCGCGAAATCGCGCCGGCCATCGTCGGCCATGATTCGCGCGATCAATCGGGCATCGATCGACGAATGATCGAGCTCGACGGCACAGAGAACAAAAGCCGCCTCGGGGCGAACGCGATTCTGGGCGTGTCGATGGCGGTGACCGATGCCGCGGCGAAGGCGCTTGGTGTGCCGCTTTTCGAATATCTCGGCGGCGGAAACGGCGTGCTGCTGCCGCTGCCGGAAATTCAGATGATCGGCGGCGGGGCTCATGCGAACTGGCACACCGACGTGCAAGACTTTTTGCTCGTCGCCACCGGGTGCGCAGCTACGACGAAGCGCTCGAAATCAGTCACAATGTGTATCACTCCGCCGGAGACTTGCTCAAGCGCCAAAGCAAGTACTGCGGCGTCGCCGATGAAGGCGGGTATTGGCCCGACTTCGATTCGCACGAAGCCGTGTTCGAATTTCTTCTGCGGTCGATCGAAGCCGCCGGTTACACGCCCGGCCGACAAGCGGCGCTGGCTCTCGACCTGGCCGCCAGCGATTTTTACGATTCGGCCACCGGTCGCTACCACCTGCGATTGGAAAATCGCACGCTAACCACCGAGCAGATGATTGCGCTGGTCTGCGATTGGCGCCAGCGCTATCCGATCGTTTCGCTCGAGGATCCGCTCGCCGATACTGACATCGACGGTTGGCGAGAATTGAACGCGGCTCTCGGCAATCGAGTGCAAATTGTCGGCGACGATTTGTTCACCACCAATCCGGCCCGCATTCGCCAAGGCATCGCCGACGGCTTGGCCAACGCCGTGCTCATCAAGCTCAATCAGATCGGCACCGTCACGGAAACTCTCGAAGCAATCCGGCTCACGCAGCAGGCGGGCTGGCGGCCGATCATTTCGGCTCGCTCCGGAGAAACCGAAGACGCGCTGATCGCCCATTTGGCCGTCGCGACGAACGCCGGGCAACTCAAAGTCGGTTCGTTCAGCCGCTCGGAGCGGATGGCAAAGTGGAACGAAGTGCTGCGGATATCGCGGAGGCTCGGCGATCGCGGCCGCTTTGTGGCGGGCGATGCGAATGGTTCCATCGCGCGGCCGCCGCAATTCAAGTGAGACAAAGCACGCCGCAAGCGAGCGTGGCTTACGGTTTCGAAAAGCGTCCGAAGCGATCATCCGGCGCATTGCCGCCGGGGCCGATGGCGCCGATGTACGAGTTCTTGCCGTCGGCCGGATCGCCGGCGTTTAACAGCGGGCTGCCGGCGGCCGGCGCGCAGCGCTCGCGATACAGGGCGAGGACTTGCGACACCGTGTATTTCCGATTCCAGACGGCGTTTTCATCGACGGCGTACGGAATCAGCCGACCGATGGCGAATTTCGGATCGGCCTTGATGTCGTGGGCGCCGACGCTCGGGCTGGCGACGATGCCCGGCTCGTAGTCGGCGGCCGACGGGGCTTGCGGATGGAAAAAGCAATTGTAGTCGGCGTAATCGACGCGCGAATCGCGGTCGTGCTCTTTGCCGCCGCGGGCGACGATCGCGTTGTTTTGCAGCGGACTGATCGAGCGCACTCCGGTGAACACATTGTTCCGCAGCGTCGAGAGCGAGCAACCGGCCGAGAGCGCGATCAGCGGCGCGTCGAAGTCGTGCGCCTTGGTGCGCTGCCGTCGAAGGTGTTGTTGTAAATCGCCACGTTCTTGCGGTTGTTGTAGAGCCACAGGCCCGAGCCGATGCCCGTGCCGTAGGGATCGCCCGTATGGACGAGCAGGTTGTGGTGGAATTTCGTGCCGCTGGTCAAAGTGCGCACCCAGTTGTGGCCGCTGTCGATCATCAGGTTGTAGCGAAACTCGCCGCCGAAACTTTGCAGCGGCCAGCTACTGGCGCAGCACGTTGTGCTCGGCCAGAATCCGCTCGCTGTTTTCGCAATAGAAGTTATAGCCTTGGCTCCAGGTGCCTCGGTATTCATGGTGGATATAGTTGCCGATCACATGCAGATCGCGGCAATTCGCCAGCGCCAACACGCAGCGCGGGCCGATCATCACGTTGCTCTCGGTGTCGCTTTCGCCGCCGATTTGCCAATTGCTGGCGCCCTCGAATCGCACGATGCCAGCGCCGATCCGGTTGCCTTGAAAGCGCTTTGCCCTGGGGTTCTTTCCGGAAATCTCGATGACCGGCGAATCCTCGGGCTTGCTGGGCACGAACTTGATGAAGTTGTTGGCGCGGAATTCGTTGTTCGCGATGGTGACATCGCCGTCGCCATCGATCTTTAGCTGAATCGCGCCAGTGGCCTCGAAGATCGAGTCTGAAATATCAACGTCGCCGGTGAGCGCGGCCGTCATGCCGCGGACCATCACAACGCTATCCGGATCGGCGTGCGATGGATCGGGGATGCTGATCGAGCCCAAGCCGGTAATCAGGCTGTGTTTGATCGTCAGTTTTCCCTTGACGGTCACGGTATGACCATTGCCGCGCACGGCGACGTTGGTCCAGTTCAAATCGGTGTAGGTCATGTCGGCCGTCAGTTCGACGAGCTTCTTATCCGCCGGCCAAGGATCGACCTCGACCGCCATCGATTGCTCGGGCGGCTTCGTCGCGCCGCCGCGGCCGAATCCGTTCAACGTCAGCCGATGCTGCCCCGGCGTCACCGATGCCGCGGGCACAGTGAAGGGAAAATAATCGAAGGCCCGATTGTTGCCGTACACGCGGCGGTCGACCATTTGACCGTCCCAACGACATTCGGCCTGCGGCCAGCCCGGATGATCATCGTCGCGCGGAATGATGTCGGCCCAGACCTGGATCGTGAGGCCCTCGGTGAATCTCATGCCGCGTGCAGGGCTTTTGAAATGCAGCTCGCGCGATTCATCGGCCGCAGCGGAGGCGATGCAAGCGATCGTCAGGATTGCCGACAGTGCAACGAGTTTTGTCATGGCGCTCACCGTTCGATTGTTCGAGGCGTGGAGAGATTGAACGAGCAAGGCTCAGAACCGTCGCAAATCGCGGCCGATGCGATTTCAAGCCAAGTTTCAGTGAAGATCCTTGCAAAGTCAATCTTTTCCGACGCGTCTCTTTCCGGTGGGACGTTTGGCAACGCTCTGGTCAAATAGCAATTCCGCCTGTTTCCCAATGCGCTTCAATTGCTGTTCGAGTTGTCGCAGTTCGTCGCGCGACAGGGCGGAAAACACTTTTTCCATCGTCGCCGCATGTGCGCGGAAAATTGGGGTGATGACCGATTTTCCGCGGGGGGTCAAAGCCACGATGCGAATCCGGCGGTCCTCGGAGCACGCCACGCGGCTGACTAAGCCTTTGGCGACCAGGCGGTCGACGGCCACGCTGATCGATCCGGGCGTCAGATTGACTTTCGGACCGATCACATTCACCGGCAGCGGTCCCTTGTGAAGCAGGGCCTCGAGGACGGCGAAATCCGAGAGCCCCAAGCCGGTTTCCTCGAGGTTTGCCAGGCCATAGCGCGTGATGGCCTGCATGGCCTTCATCATCACCAGCCAAGCATGCACGGCGGTCGGAGTGTCTTTTTTCATGGAAGTTGCCCAGAATTCATCGGGTTTCAGCCACTCAAGAGCTTTAATTATACCATAATCAATTATATTGACATCAATATAATTGACTTCAATAGGCATGACTGGTACTATTCTCTGCGCAACGCTGAATTCTGGCGAATCCAGCTACCGCGCCGCGGCCAATCCGTGGCTGAATTCGCTAGAATTCAGACCGGGAGCGCAGATGCGCATGGCTGGCAGCCCCAGTGCAGCGGCATCATTACCAAACGAACTCGTGGCAAAAGAGGAGAACTTTATGAAGATCGCTTCCACCATCGCGCGATATTTGCTGGCGCTCGTTTTCATCGTCTTTGGTTTGAACGGCTTTCTGCATTTCATTCCGCAGCCGCCGCCGCCCTCCGAGACCGGCCGGCGAGTATTTCACGGTCATGTTCTACTCGCACTACCTGGTGTTTGTCTTTGGGCTGCAACTGCTCGCGGGCGTGTTGTTTCTCTTTCCGACGAACCGTTCCGTTGGCGTTGACCGTTCTCTGGGCCGTTGATCGTCAACATTCTGCTGTTCCATGCGCTGATGGATCCGGGCGGAATTGTGCCAGGTCTCGTGGTGACGGCTCTCTGGTTCGTGGTTTTCTGGCAGTTCCGCACGGCTTTCTATGGAATTCTCTTCCCCGAAACAACATCGAGATAGGAGCAAGCCATGAACGGGATTCTCTTTCAACCTTTCCGCCTGCACGACCTGACGCTGCGAAACCGCATCGTCCTGGCGCCCATGACCCGCGGTCGGGCTGGAACTGCTCGCCTGCCAAACGAACTGATGGCCGAGTACTACGCCCAGCGCAGTTCGGCCGGATTGCTCATCACCGAAGCCACGACGATCTCGGAGGAGGCCAACGGCTGGAACGAGTCGCCGGGCATCTACACGGACGAGATGACCGAAGGGTGGAAGCACACGACCAGCGCCGTGCATGAAAAGGGCGGCGTGATCTTCGTTCAGCTTTGGCATACCGGGCGGGCCTCGCACAGCAGCTTCCACGGCGGCAAGCCCGCCGTCGCTCCCTCGGCCATCAAGATCAACGAGCCGGAAATCCACACGCCCATTGGCAAGCAGCCGCACGAAGTCCCGCGGGCGCTGGAAACGTCGGAGATTTCGCGGATCGTCGACGACTACCGGCAAGCTGCCGCAGCGAGCGAAACAAGCGGGCTTCGACGGCGTGGAGCTTCACGCCGCCAATGGGTATTTGATCGACGAGTTTCTGCAATCGAAAACCAATCACCGCACCGACGAGTACGGCGGCAGCGTCGAGAATCGTTACCGCTTTTTGAAGGAAGTGATCGAAGCGGTCACGTCCGTCTGGCCCGCCCATCGGGTCGGCGTGCATCTCTCGCCCAACGGTCAGTTCAACGACATGGGGTCGCCGGATTATCGGGAGCAGTTCACCTTCGTCGCCGCTCAACTCGATCGATTCGGCTTGGCGTATCTGCACCTCGTCGACGGGCTGGCGTTCGGTTTCCACGAGCTGGGCGAGCCGATGACGCTGGCCGAATTCCGCAAAGTGTTCCACGGCCCACTCATGGGCAATTGCGGCTACACCCTGGAAACGGCGGAGCAGCGCGATTGCCGAGGGCCACGCCGACCTGATCTCCTTCGGCCGACCCTTTCATCAGCAACCCGGACCTCGTGGAGCGCTTCAGAAACGGCTGGCCGCTTGCCGAACCAGCGGACGTGTCCGTCTGGTCGTCGCCCACCGGGGCGAAAGGGTACACGGATTTCCCGGCTTACGAAGCGCATGCGGCTGGCAGAGTCCGGTAATACGGCTCGACCCCATTCGGACGCAGCCTACAATTGGTCATGCGCAAAAAAACTGCGGATTTGTCATCGCCCAGCAAAATCGATCGCGCGCCGTCGCCGGCGGCCAGCGAGCGGCAATCGAATTCGAGCCGGCTTCGGTTCCAGCGGTATCGCCAAAAGGTCAAGCAGCAGGAATTGCCCAAGGGCGGGATTCATTCCTCGGGAGATGCTCGCAGTGCAAAAGACCGCGTTCGTTCGGCAACTCAGCTCGTCTGGCATTTTTTGCGGCTGCTGAAACCGTATCGAATTCAAACGTTTTGGATTCTCGCGTCGGCGACGGCGGCGACTTTGATCGGTCTGCTGCCGCCGGCGGGAACGAAGTTCATCATCGACTATGGCTTGAGCCATAAACCGCTGCCCGAGCGGTGGCTGCGGCTGTTTCCGTCGCTTGTCGATCCGGAGCGGCTGCTGTTGCTGACGGTGCTTGCCGTTTCGATCGTGTCGCTGTTGAAGATCATGATCCAGGTGTGGGGACGCTGGTACGCGACGAAAATCTCCAAGCAGATTCAGTTGGATGTTCGCCGTCGCGTGTTCGAACATGCCGTGCGGCTGCCGCTGCATCGGGTGCAGGAGATTCGCTCGGGAGGCGTCGCGTCGATTCTGCGGGAAGACGGCGGCAGTGTCGGCGAGTTGATGTTCGGCATGGTGTTCAATCCCTGGCGAGCGATCATTCAGTTGGTCGGCAGCGCTCGCGATCTTGGCTTGGGTCGATTGGACGTTGCTGCTCGGGGCGCTGGTGCTGCTGCCGACGGTGTACCTGACCCATCGCGCTTGGATCAACAACATCCGGCCGCAATTCCGCGTGATTCGCAAACAGCGGGAGCAGATCGACGCGGGCGCCACGGAATCGTTCGCGGGAATGCGGATCGTCCGCGCCTTCAGCCGGCAGAAGCGCGAGGCGGCTCGGTTTACGACGGAAAACAACCTGATGGCCCGCCAGGAACTCTACGCCTGGTGGTGGATGCGCGGCGTCGAAACGGTTTGGGAAGTTCTGATTCCCGTCGCCAGCGCGGGACTGCTGTTCTTCGGCGGCATGCGCGTGCTCGCGGGCCACATGACCGTGGGCGATCTAATGATGTTTCTGGTTTACCTGTTGATGCTGCTGGAACCGCTCGCCACGCTCGCATCCAGCGCGACTCAATTTCAAAACAGCCTGAGCGGACTCGATCGAGTGCTCGATCTGTTGGGCGAATTGCGCGAGATGCCGTCGACTCCAGACTCGGTGAAAGCCGACCGCCATTCGATCGTCGGGGATATTGCGATCGAGCACGTGACGTTTACCTATCCCGGCGCCGATCAACCCGCCCTAAGCGACGTCTGCCTGTCGGTTGCCGCGGGGCAGACGATCGCCTTGGTCGGCCCCAGCGGCGCGGGCAAGACGACGCTGAGCAATCTGGTGGCCCGCTTTTATGATCCGAGTATTGGTCGTGTGACCCTCGACGGACGCGACCTGCGCGACTACGACGTGGAATCGTTTCGCACGCTGCTGGGAATTGTCGAGCAGGATGTGTTTCTGTTCGACGGCACGATCGCTCAAAACATCGCCTATGCCAGGCGCGATGCGACGTCCGGCGATATCCGCGCGGCGGCGACGGCCGCCAACGCCACGGAGTTCATCGATCGCATGACCCACGGCATGCAAACGGTCATCGGCGAGCGGGGCGTGCGGCTTAGCGGCGGGCAACGACAGCGATTGGCCATCGCTCGCGCAATCCTCGCCGATCCGAAATTGTTGATCCTCGACGAAGCCACCAGCAATCTCGACACCGACAGTGAACGACTGATTCAGCAAAGCCTGGCGAATCTGATGCGCGGCCGAACGAGTTTCGTGATCGCCCATCGCTTGAGCACGATCGCCCGCGCCGATTTGATCGTCGTCGTAGAAAACGGCCGCATCAGCCAAACGGGAACGCACTCGGAACTGATGTCCAGAGGCGGAAAATATCGCACGATGGTCGAGCAGCAGATCCACATGACGCTGGGGAATATCCAGCCCGCGCCGGCGAATGATGCCGACTTTGCCCGTGCCTAGGCAAGTGCGCATCGGTTGGCTCAATCGTCGTTGCAGCGGTGGAAATTCAGCCGCGTCGGGCGGCTTCGATCGTGGCGACGTCGATCTTTTTCATGGTCATCATCGCCGCGAAGGCGCGCTTTGCCTCGCCGCCGCCCGCCGCAAGTGCGTCGGTGAGCGCGGGGGGTGATCTGCCAGGAGAGTCCCCAGCGGTCGCGGCACCAGCCGCACTCACTTTCCTTGCCGCCATTACCGACGATTGCGTTCCAATAGCGGTCGGTCTCTTCCTGGTTGTCGGTGGCGATCTGAAAGGAAAACGCCTCGCTGTGCTTGAACACCGGGCCGCCGTTGAGGCCGAGACAAGGAATGCCCAGAACGGTGAACTCGACCGTCAGCGCATCGCCCTGCTTGCCGCCGGGATAGTCGCCAGGAGCCTTGTGAACGGCGGTCACGTTGCTATCCGGAAATGTGGCGGCGTAGAAGCGCGCCGCCTCTTCCGCGTCTTTGTCGAACCAGAGGCAGATGGTGTTCTTTGGCTTCACGGTCGTGCGCTCCTTGTGCTTAGCTTAAGTAGAATTCTGCGAACCGAGCCGACTCATTTTCGGCGTAACCGCGGTCGGATTCAAGGCTGTGGCAACGGCGTGTTGGCGGTGGTATGGTCGATCTGTCAAGGAAGGCCACGTCGCTGCGGTGCCTAAGCGAGGATCGTTGTTTGGTCGATGCCGGCACAATATTATCGATTCGATCTGGTTGAGAATCGTTCCCAATCGTCGCGTCCGTTGCTACGATGGCGGATACGACTGAGCATCGAGCAGTCGGCCCCGGCGGTCTGGCAAGCACTGCAGTCGGGAGCCTATTGATTCGGATTACGATCCATGAATCCTCGCTGCGGCGAACCGTGGAGTTGGGATCGGTTTCTGGTGTGGGCAAATAGTCCGCCGGTCGCATGGCACTGGACGCTCGCGATTCTTGGCGCGTTTGCCGGGCTGGTCTTTTTTGGCCTCGTCGTCTCTGAAGGCGAGGGTATGGGACTTATCTTCGCGCCGCGCCGCTGGCGGGATCTAATCTTAGCGCCTTTTGCGCTAGGAATAATCGGCGCTTTCGCATTGTTTTTCCTGTCGTTCTTGCTGGCACCCGAATTG
>CAVTYW010000015.1:0-260132 GCA_963738955.1 Pirellulales bacterium
GATATTTTGGCCGTCTATCGCGAGGTGGCCCGAGTGATCGTCGCCGGCGGCCTGTACATCAGTCAACACAAGCAGCCGGCCAGCTTGCAGGCCGACATTCGCGCGTCGGCCGCCGGATATGAATTGATCGAGCCCTATTATCGCACCGGTCCCTTGCCGCCCGTCGAAGGCAGCCCGCATCGCGAGCCCGGCACGCTGGAGTTTTTGCACCGCTGGGAAGAACTCTTGGGCGGCCTGTGCCGCGCCGGCTTCGTCGTCGAAGATCTTTTGGAACCGCCGCATGCCGAGGCCAAAGCGTTGCCCGGCACGTTCGCCCATCGCAGCCAATACGTCGCCCCGTACGTTCGCATCAAAGCGCGACGGATCGGCTCGGCGACGCAACCAACAGCCAACAAACTCTGGACGCCATGAGGCACGAGTGGTTGGTTGTGTGCCACTGGCCAGCGCAGTCGGCCAGTGGGGCGGGGGCGAGTTGACTCCGCGCTTCGATTGATCGCAAAAGCGTGAACTCTCCCCCCAACGGACGACGCGTGTCTGTCAATCCGACGTTCACTCGCGCTCGCACTGGCCGACTGCGCTGGCCAGTGCCACACGATTGCTATGCACTCACACGGTCCGATAACCACACACTCGACAAACACACAATGCTCCAACAACAAATGCTAAAAAAGGCGCGATTGCCATTGATACGTCAGGTTGGATGCCTGCAACAGCGTTGTTCGACGCAATAGCGACAAGAATCGCTGCCGCGATAAGTGCGCCGAGTGCGCAAATACGAAACTCCGTCGCAAGCATCACCCACGTTGCGATCAGCCCAAGAGTAACAAAGACACCAATTTCCACGAAGCGACCACGAACGACCTCGTTGGATGAAAGGTCGATGGGTGGATATACGAACTTCAAGATCGCGAGCGCCGCGCTGACGCCGACGACGGTTTGCAACATCTGGGAAAGCGTGAATTGGAATTGCCGCCAGTGGAAGGAATCATCAGATGCGTTGGTCGATTCACCGAAACGGACTAACCGAATTGATGCGAGAATGCGGACGCCGCCGACAACGAAAGCGGTCCATCCAGTGGTCAAACCGAGGTAAAGATCGATCAAAGTTGCTTCCGCAGGATAGTTGCAGACCAATCGAATCAACGCCCCCAATGCGAAAACTGCGACGGGTAGGCGAATCGCGATCCTCGTATTGCCGATTCCAATCCATATTCCGAGCAGGCAAGTCTGGCTGATCGCAAACGACGCCGTCAAATCGCCGTTCGCCCGGGCAGCCCAGAACGCCACCACGTCGAGCAGCAGCACCGCGAGAATCAGCAAGAAGATCGGCAGATCTCGAACCGCGGCGCGCATTCGATTTGCCTCTGTTTTGGATGCTTGATCTGTCATGCCAAGTTTAGCTCGCCAATGGTTTGTCGGCCGTCGCCATTTCGCCGGGCGATCCGCGGCGGCGCAGTCGGTAGCCGAGGCGGCGGTAGAGCAGTAGCACGAAGCTCATCAACGATACATGCACGAGCGATCCTAGTGCCAGATAGAAAAGATCCTCGATGTCAGGCGGCATGCCGAAGAGGACGACCGCTCCGCCGCAGATCAATAGCATGGTGGACGCACCGAGAATGATCGTCCGCAACACGACCATATCACGCCGACCCGGCATCAATGCCGCGCAAACGGCGCCCACCGCGATTGTCGAAAACGTGGCCACCGATATGGCCGATGACATTGCCTCGCGTGGCCCCAGCTTGGCAAACCGAGCAACGCTAGCAACGAGCGCGGCGGCCACGGTCCAGCCGAACAATTGCCCGAGCGACACCTGGCCTCGGCGAAGGTCCGCGCCGCCCGTCGTGGAGAGTCGCACGACTTCGGCACTCGCGAATTCAAAGCCCGCGAGATACAGCAGCCCGAACGGCAGCGCGCCGGCTGCCAGAAACAGAACGAATCCAGCGAATCCCTGGGCGCTCCATGTTCCCCTTCCGAGGATGAGTACCGTAATCGCGCCGATCGCACCGATCACCAGCAAACGAAGGTAAAGCCGTCCCCCGCCGATGCCAAGCCAAACGGTCAACAAGCCGAGCCCAGCGGTGATCCAAGACATGAACATCACGGTTACAAGCGCCGGCTCACCCCCTCTCCAATGAAATGTGGTTTCGATGCCGTAGATGAGTAGATCGCCGCCAATCGCTATGCTCGCTACGATTAACCCCCACAGCAATCCCGGCGTCACGCTATCCGTGCGCGCGATTCGCGGCGTCCGATCCGGCAGGCGATATTCGTTGGGCGGTTGAAGCATTCTCCAATTGTAATGCCTAACGACGAATGACGAATGTCTAAAGGGCTGCGGCAGCGTTTTCGCCATTCGTCCTTCGACCCTCGTCATTCCTCGCCCACCCGGCGCTGGCCATTGCAAACCGCCTCCGCATGGGCAAAGATACTCCCATGCACAGCCCACTCCAGGAGATCGTTGCCCTGCTGGGCTATCCCGTCGCGGGGAACCCGACGCAATACATGGTCGAACGGGCTCTCTCTCGCATCGGCCTCGATTGGCGATATCTGACGCTCGAAGTCGCCCCCGAGAATCTGGCCGACGCGGTGCGCGGGATGCGGGCGATGGGGTTTCGCGGCGGCAATTTCACGATGCCGCACAAAGTCGCCGTGCTGCCGCTGCTCGATGAACTGACCGAGGCGGCCCGGTTGATGGGGGCGGTCAATTGCTGGTGGCGGCACGACGATCGACTGCTCGGCGACAACACCGACGGCAAGGGCTTTTTGCAAAGCCTCCGCGGACTTGTCGATCCGGCGGGCAAGCGGTTCGCGATTCTCGGCGCCGGCGGAGCGGCTCGGGCGATTGCCGTCGAACTCGCGCTCGCCGCGGCGGCCGACATTACGATCGTCAACCGTGACGCCGGCCGGGGCGACCAACTCGCCGCTCTGATTTCGCGGGAAGCGCATGTGCCGGCCCGATATATCGCGTGGCACGGAGATTTTTCGCTGTCGGCAGACACGGAAGTGTTGATCAATGCCACGTCGATCGGCATGGGCGACGCGCAGCGCGCGTGCCGGTGGCGTTGGACTCGCTCAGGCCGGGCTTGATCGTGGCCGACGTCGTCATCAATCCGCCGAACACGCGATTGTTGCGCGAAGCCGCTCAGCAAGGTTGTCAAACGCTCGACGGGCTGGGAATGCTGATTAACCAAGGCGCGATCGGCTTCAAAATCTGGACCGGCCTCGACTGCGACGCCACCGCGATGCGCGAAGCGGCGGAAGAATTCTTGGGGATTTGAGGAATTAAGCCGTAGCTGGATTTGCCAAAATTCAGCCGCCGGTGCCGCAGCGGCTCACTTCTCCGGCGCCACGACCTTCGGCGGATCGACCGCCGGCGCCGCATGTTGCCCGGCAATTTGTTTTGCCACTTGCGCAGTGCGCGGCGGCGATTCGCTTGTCCAAGTCTTTCTTCAATCCCGGCTGGAGTTTCAGGCAGGTGTCGAAATCCTGCTGGGCTTCGACGTCTTGCATTTGCAGAATGCGGATCAATCCGCGGTTCAAATACGCTTGCGGATCGCTCGGATTCAATTTGATCGCTTGCGAAAAATCCTCGTTCGCCAGCCGCTGATCGTGCTGCTTCACATAAGCCAGCCCACGCTCCATGAAGGCCTTCGTGAATTTCGGCTTCAACTCGATCGTGCGCGAGAAACTGGCGATCGCTGCGTCGGTCTGATTCAGTTGCACCAACGTTTCGCCGCGATTTTCGAACGCTTCGGAGAATGTCCCATTGAGATGGACCGCTTGATCGAAATCGGCAAGGGCTTTTTTCAAATCCGTGTTGTTGTGAGTCGAAATGCCACGATCGCGATAGGCCATGGCGCGGTTGTAATACACCGCCGCCTGATTCGGCGCTAGATTCATCGTCAGCGTGTAGTCGGCGATGGCGCCGTCGTAGTCGTGCAACTCGTATTTGGCCAATCCGCGATTCGAATACGCCGCTGGAAACGAGGCGTTGATCTTGATCGCGGCGTCGTAGTCGGCGATTGCCATTCGCTCGAGTTCCGCGTTTCGGAAAGCGGCGCCTAGATCGTGGTAGAGGTTGCCACGATGGTTATAAGCCTCGACCATTCGCGGATTGAGTTCGATGGCTTTGTCGTAGTCGGCGCGGACCAGTTTCTGTTCACCGGTGGCTCGCAGGCGGGCAAAGCCGCGGCCGTCGTAGGCGGCGGCCAACTTCGGGTCGAGCTTGATCGCCTGGTCGAAATCGGCAATCGCCGCTTTGAAATCGGGCTTGCTCAACTCCATTCGTGCAAATCCGCGATCCGCAAAAGCGACCGCCGACTTCGGGTCGATCGTCAGGGCGTTCTCGAAATCATCGACGGCCGTTTGAAATTCTCGCATGTCGACATGCGCCTGCCCGCGTTCGATGTAGGCCGCCGCATTCTTGGGGTCCAAGTCGAGGGCTTTGTTGAGGTCCACGAGCGCGGCTCGCGTGTCGCCAGCCTTCCGCTCGACCGCGCCGCGATTGACGTAGGCCGCGACGCAAGTCAGATCCGCGGCGATCGCCTTGTCGAAATCGGCCTTCGCCTCGGCCGCCAGATCCATCGCCCGATGGGCCAGCCCCAGATTGACGTAAGCCGTCGCTAGATGCGGATCCAACTGGACGGCGTGGTTGAAGTCTTTTCACGCGCGGTGTCGGTTTGACCCGCGGCCAGATACAGCAAGCCGCGATTGGAGTACGCCTCGGCTCCCTTCGGGCTGAGTTCGATGACTTTGTTGAAATCTTGCAGCGCACCGTTGAGATCGTTCGACTGCTGCCGGATCAGCCCGCGGGCGTTGTAGGCATCGGCGTAGCGGGGATCAATTTCGATCGCCTTGTCGAATTGGGCGACGGCCTGTTCCGGATGGTGCTCGGCGACCAGTTGCTTGCCGGCCTTAAAAGCGGTCGTCGGATCGACGATCAACGCCGGCTCGGCCTTCGGGCTCGCATGATGCGAACATCCGGCGAAGACGAGGCCGATCGCAAGGCAAACAATCAAACCCGCGCAAACCCATTGTGTTCCCCGCCAGCAGACATGGAAAATGCCCCGTCGATCGACAATCGCCGCTCAGTTTCCATCATAACATCGGCTGGCGGGCCGTTGAACAGCCGACGCCGACGATGTAGGGAGCGGCCTCCGTGCCGTTCCGGGCGCCGATGGCAACGCGGAACGGCACGGAGGCCGTTCCCTACAGTTCACGCATCGCCGGCGCTTCGGGGGGTTGATCCGCGGCGACGACGAAGCCCATTTCCTCGATCATGCGGTAATCGGCTTCGGGAAGTTGGCCCTTCGTAGTCAGATAGTCGCCGACGAAGATCGAATTCGCGGCATATAGGCCAAGCGGTTGCAAGCTGCCCAGATGCATCTCGCGGCCGCCGGCGATTCGCAATTCGCTGCGGGGATTGACAAGCCGCATCATGGCCAGCGCTTTGAGACAATAGCGGGGCGTCAGATGGCGGCTGCCGGCCAGAGGTGTGCCGTCGATGGGGTTCAAGAAATTCAGCGGAATCGATTCGACGCCCAATTCGCGCAGTTCGAAGGCCATCGCCACGACGTCGGCATCGGTTTCGCCCATTCCGAGGATTCCGCCGCTGCAAAGCTCGAGGCCGGCGCCCGGACGGCGCGGAGCGTGTCGATGCGGTCTTGATACGTGTGAGTGGAGCAGATTTCGGGATAGAACCGGCGGCTGGTGTTCAGATTGTGATTCACTTTATCGACGCCGCAATCCTTGAGCCGCTGGGCATGTTCCGGCGTCAGCAAGCCGAGACAGGCGCAGACGTTCAGATCGTAGGCGGCTTTGATTTTCGGGACGATTTGCGTCACCGCGTCGATCTCGCGATCAGTCGGTCCGCGAGCCGAGATCACCAGGCAATACGTCGCGGCCTTGCGCTCCGCCGCCGCCCGAGCGCCTTCCATCAGCCGCGCTTCGTTCAGCAAGTTGTACCGCGGAATCTCGGCCTCGGAAACTTTCGATTGCGAACAGTAACCGCAATCCTCCGGACAGAGCCCGCTCTTGGCGTTCATCAAGAAATACAACTGCACGCGATCGCCGAAAAACCGCCGGCGAACGCGATAGGCCGCAGCTAGCAGGTCGAGCAATTGATCGTCGGGCGAACGGAGAATGGCCAAAGCTTCGTCGGGTTCGACATTGCCGCCGGCCAGCACGCGATCGGCGAGCGCGATCCAGTCGGTGGGAGAGTCGTCGGATGACTCGATCGCGGAGCCGATAGGGGCATCGCTGGCTTGCTGCTGAACCATATTCAAAGTCCCGGATAGCCTAATCTCACCAGTTCACATTCGTTTGCGGCTCGTGTAACCACTAAGTATCCTGTCGAATGCTGGTTCGGCAAGCCGAAATCGACGGCCAGCCAGGGCCGGCCCATACTAACCCGAAGCGTTAGCGAGGGAGGCCACGTTCGCATTCGCCCTCGCTAACGCTTCGGGTTAGTATGATTTCGGCTTGGCATCGGGCCGTTCACAACGCAGAATTGCAGTATGTGGCGACATCATCTAGTTCGCGTCGGAGCAATGGGGCACGTCGGCCGGTTTACGGCCGTGGATGCCGTCGGCTATCCGCGCGGTCGAAGAGTCGTTCTCCGCACCAGTCGCGGACTGGAAATCGGCGAAGTTCTCAGCCCGGCGCAAGACGCCCAGCGCGGGGCAGTCGGATGGCTCGATTCTGCGGGCCGTCACGATCGAAGACCAACTGCTCGAAGCCCGGTTGGAAAAGAACCGCCAGGCGGCGTTCGATGCTTGCTCGGAAAAGATACGCCAGCTTGGGCTGCGCGTGACACTGATGGATGTCGAGCATCTGTTCGACGGCCGGTCGCTGTTTTTCTACTTCCTGGGCGAGGTGCCGCCAGAATTGGAATCGCTGGCCGGCGAACTGGCGGAAGTTTACGACGCGGCGGCGGAGTTCCGAAAATTCGCAGATGCCGTCGTCACCGGCTGCGGACCCGGCTGCGGCACGGACGAAGCCAGCGGCGGCGGGTGTTCGTCGTGTGCAACGGGCTGCGTTGTTGCTGGAGCTTGCAGCACGCGTAAGCATTGATTCATGCCGTCTCGCCCATCCATCGCCGCGGCTGTCGAGCAGATGCGCTCCGGCCAGCTTTCTTCCGGCGATTTGGTCGATCAAAGTCTGCGGCGAATCGGCAGCTCCGATGATCAGATTCACGCTTGGGTCGTCGTCGATGAAGCCGGCGCGGGCCACAGCCGACGAGCGCGATCGACAAATCCGCGCCGGAAATATCCTCGGCCCGTTGCATGGCATTCCAATCGGCATCAAAGACATTATCGACGTGGCCGGGTTGCCGACGGTCGCCGGCGCGCGTGGCGCGCGGAGAATATTGCCGAGCGCGATGCTCCGCTGGTGGAAAAGCTGCGCACCGCCGGAGCCGTGATTCTCGGCAAGACGGTGACAACGCAATTCGCTCACGTCGATCCGGCGGCGACGCGCAATCCTTGGAACCTGGCACACACGCCGGGCGGATCGAGCAGCGGCTCGGCGGCGGCCGTCGCGGCCGAGATGTGTTGGGCCGCAGTCGGCACGCAAACCGGCGGCTCCGTAATTCGACCGGCCGCGTTTTGCGGAATCGTTGGCGGCAAGCCGACGTTCGGCAGCATCGACACGACTGGCGTGCTACCGCTCAGCCGGGAGTTGGACACCGTCGGCGTAATGGCGAGTTGCGTTGAACAATGCGCGAGTGATGCTCAGCGTATTGCAAGATCGGCCGCTGGCTGCCGCACCGGCCAATCGCGCGCCGCCGGAATTGGGGTTCGTCGACGAATTCTTCATGGCCTGGGCGGAAGAACCGGTGCAAGAGGCCGTCGAGTTGGCGATGGAGAAGCTTCGTGCGGCGGGGGCCAGAATTCACGCCGTCTCGCTGCCGGCTAGTTTTACGGAGGTTCATCAAATGCACTTCCGCATCATGGCCCACGGCGCCGCCGAAACGCATCGCGAACAATTCGCGCAGCACGAACAAGAATACGCGCCGCGAATCGCCGAACTGATCCGCGATGGCCTGGCGATCGGCCCCGCCGATCTTCAAGAAGCGCTTCTTCACCAGCGCCGCTTCACCGCCGACACGGCAGCCGTATTCGCCACCGGAGAAGCCTGTGGAAGAATCCTCATCATGCCCGCCACCCTCACGCCCGCCCCGGCCAGCCTGGCCACCACCGGCGACCCGCGACTTCAACGCCCCCTGGACCTACGCGGGGCTGCCGGTTATTACGATTCCCTGTGGATTAACCGACGACGGATTGCCGATCGGACTGCAATTGGTCGGATCGCAGAACGGGGAACGGCAACTACTCGCCACAGCGGATTGGTGCGAACATTTTTCAAGCTCGTTGGGTGCGCGTCTGCTTTAATTCCACGCAAAGTCGTTATAACTTTCCTACAGATTGTCGGCGTATTTGCGCTTCTTTCTGCCAACAACCAAATCCTTCAGCAAAATGCTTGAAGTTGCGCTAAACCGTAGTGGGCCGCAGTTACTCTAAAGGATTGGGACGATCGATTGGTTTTTCATCGACTCATGCCATTTGCAACACCGTAATCGAGCCGGCTCGTGCGGACGTAATCGGCCAGCAAGATTAGTCGCGCCGCAAGGCCGTCGTCGCGATGCGGCAACTTGTCGCGGAATGGTGAGGAATGCTGTTCAACCTCGCTACCAAACCTCACCAAAGCGACGCTCGCAAGTTTCGCGTCCTCTGAATTCAGCCACAGCATGCTGGATGCGAGATTCGCGAGACGATTGACCTCCGCTTGCTCGTCGGATGGTCCGCCGGTGACGTACGCGAATTCTCTATCGAAAATCGCGAAAATGTCGCCGAGTGCCCGCTCGTACCCACGTACTGAATTGAAGACAGGCGCTAGGCGACGAGAAAGCACGGGGCCACTATCGGATGCCATTAAACTGCAGTACGCGTCGGCATTTTCGACAAGCTTCGCTTGCCAAGCGTTCGCATCAGCCCAAGTTGTCAACATTGATGTTTGATATGTCGAGTCCTCTGATAGGAACGCTCGAAAGCGATTGTCTTTTTCCGAAACACATGCGTGACAGCTCGTGAATGACGCACCGGAAAGCACCGCTTCGGCATACGCAGTCTTGCCCGGACTGATCAGAATGTGTTCGTAAAGGCGTTCAACGGAGGATGACCGAACGAATGAGATTCCTCCCTTCTTTGTCTCCGGCAGATTGAGGACAAACCTCCAAGGGGCCAGGAGCTTTGCCAGTCGATCAGCTTCAAAGCTTTTTCCGGTCATAAGGTTTAGAAATTGATCGTGGCAAGAGCCTCCCACGAAACTCTTGCCGCCCTCGATTGATCACTGCTGGACCTGCTATTCGCCGTGGGCTCCAAGTTGCGCAAGCAGTTCGCTCATTTCGCCGGCGGCGTGGGCGTTGTTTTGTTGGCGGGCCTGGTCGATGCCATCGCGCAATGCGGCGCGGGCTTCGGCGATGCGGTCTTGCGCGACGAGTTGTTGAGCGGCCATGAAGAAGGCCGGCACGTAGGGCGGGTCGTCGCGCTGCAATTCGGCCAGCCGCGAGAGACTGCCGGCGTGGTCGCCTTCCTTTTCCAATTCCAGCGCCAAGGCGTAGCGCAGGAAGACGTCGCGCGGGGCGTCGGCGAGCATCGCTTCGAGCTTTTCGCGACGAGTGGACATCAAGAAGGGGCTAGGGCCTGGGGACTAGGGGCTAGGGGACGAAGAACGAAGAGGGGAACCACGAAACACACGAAATACGCGAATACGAAGAACAGGAAATCAGGACGGTCCACACTAACCCGAAGCGTTAGCGAGGGCGGCGGCGCGAAGACAATTCGCCCTCGCTAACGCTTCGGGTTGGTGTGGTCGGGCAATGAAGCAGTTTACAAATTCCCGGTGATTTTTAGGAGTTGGCCGGATTTTTCGGCGGCGGTCTTTGCAGCGCCGAGGGTGGTGATGTAGAGCGTGCCGTCCGGGGCGAAGGCTAGCGATGTCGGTCGGTCGAGCGACGTGATTTTGACGGCCTTCACGCCTATCATGCCGTCGGTTTGCGTGGCGTCGAGGCGGAACAGGCCGCCCTGTTTGTCGTCGGCCCAGGCTAGATCGACGGCATACAGCAGACCCGTTTTCGGGCTGTACGCCAAGCCGACGATGTCGAGCAGGCCGGTCGGCATGTTGAGGAGCAGCTTCGCGTTCGAGGGATCATAGAATGAGAGCGTGCTGTCGGGTGTCTTGTCGAACTTGCCGGCACCCGCGACAACCAGTTCGTTTCGCTTACTGAGGGCCAAGGCCATCGGATTGGCGGTAAGAGACAATCGCGCCGGCTCGATGAACGGTTGCAGAGGAAGGAGCACGTCGGATTGTTTGGCCTCGACCTTCTCGTTCCACGCTCGGGAAATCAAACTGCCGCCGTTGTCGCCGCGACATGTGGCGAAAATCGCGTAGGGAACCTTCTCATGATCACTGCCCGTGCCCCCGGCGCGGCGCCGAAGCTGCGGCGACGCTGTAGAACCAGCTTTCGGCGGTCTTGCTTTCGCCGACGGATTTCATTGTCAGCGTTTTCTTGGCGTCGTCGAGCGCGAGCGGCTTATGGTCGGCGGGAAGGTTAAATGCTCGCACGGCATCTTTGCCCGGCCCTTCGCCGCCGCTGCCGACGACCAGGTAATCCGAGGCGGTAAAAGCGAGCCCCAGCGGGCCGACGCGCAAATCGGGCAGATCGGGCGATGGACCGACGGGAAAGCCGGTGATCGCCGGCTCCGGCTTCGCATCTTTGCCGAGCGTGATTCGCACGACTCGTCCCGCGCCGCTTTCGGAGACAAATAAATCGCCGCCCGTGGCACGCATCGCGACGGCGACCGGGTTATCGAGTCCGCCGACGACGGTTTCAGTTTTCACGGGGGGAACATACGTTGCCGCGGCGGTGAGAGTCGGCAGCGCGGCGCAGAAAGCAAAGGCCGTTAGAAGCAGTGGGAAACGAGAGCGGTTCATCGTGGCTTCGGCGGTGGGGTGAGGGGAGAACAAATGTTTGGGCGACGCGCGGGGCTAACCGGCGGCTAGCGCCATGCCGCTCACGTCGTTGGCCATTACGTGAGCGGCAAGGCGCTAGCCGCCGGTGATTTGGTTATGGGAGTGCGGGATGCGTTTGCTCGTATTCGGCGATGCGGTCGTCGTGGGCCAGCGTCAGTCCGATGTCGTCGAGGCCGTTCAATAGGCAGTGGCGCCGGAACGGCTCGATCGGGAACTCCATCGACCAACCATATTGATCGATCACCTTGCACAACTCCAAATCGGTCGTCAGCGTGTAGCCGGGAAACTGGCTCGCTTTGCGGAACAGCACGTCAACCGCGCCTTCGGGCAGCCGGATCGGCAATAGGCCGTTCTTGAAGCAGTTGTTGTAAAAAATGTCGGCGAAGCTTGGCGCGATCAGCACGCGGAATCCGAAATCGGCAAGCGCCCAGGGGGCATGTTCGCGGCTCGATCCGCAGCCGAAATTTCGCCGAGTCAACAACACGCTCGCGCCGCGAAACTCCGGCCGGTTCAATTCGAACTCGGGATTCTCCGACCCGTCTTCGTTTCAACCGCCAATCGAAGAACAGATATTGTCCAAACCCGGTCCGCTCGATCCGCTTCAGAAACTGCTTCGGGATGATCTGATCGGTATCGACATTGGACCGGTCCAACGGAGCGACCAGGCCGGTGTGTTTGACGAAGGGTTGCATGTGTGTGTTCGTGTCCGTGCCTTTGTTGCAAACGACCGTGCGACGCGCGAAACCGCAAGCGAGCCGCAGACCGTGTCTTCGTATTCCCTAATCCCTCGCCCCTCGCCCCTCGCCCCTATATTCCCACTCGCGAATATCCACAAAATGCCCCTTCACCGCGGCGGCGGCGGCCATTGCCGGCGACACAAGATGCGTTCGTCCGCCGCGGCCTTGGCGGCCTTCGAAATTACGATTGCTCGTCGAGGCGCAGCGCTCGCCGGGCTGCAAAATATCGGGATTCATGCCCAGGCACATGCTGCATCCGGCCTCGCGCCATTCGAAGCCCGCCGAGCGAAAGATTTTGTCCAAACCTTCCGCCTCGGCTTGCTCTTTCACTTGTCCGCTTCCCGGCACGACCATGGCATGAACGCCCGGCGCGACGTTGTATCCGCCGATCACGGCCGCCGCGGCCCGCAGGTCTTCGATCCGCGCGTTGGTGCAGGAACCGATGAACACGCGGCTCGAGCGGAATCGACGTGATCGGCACGCCCGGCTTGAGGTCCATGTATTCCAGCGCGCGGGCGGCCGTTTTCCGTTCGTCGTCGTCGGCAAAGCCGGCCGGATCAGGAACCGCCGCATCGACGGCGACGACTTGCCCGGGATTGGTGCCCCAGGTGACTTGCGGCGTGATGTCCGACGCCTGGTACACTTCAACCCGATCGTAAACCGCGCCCGGATCGCTGGGAAGCTGCTTCCAGCGGGCGACGGCGGCGTCGAAATCCCTCGGGGCAAACTCGCGGCCGCGGAGATAATCGTAGGTCGTCTGGTCGGGCGCGATCATGCCGGCCCGAGCGCCGGCCTCGATCGACATATTGCAGACCGTCAGTCGTTCCGACATTTTCAGATTGCGGATGACGCTGCCGGTGTATTCGATCACGTAACCCGTGCCGCCGTCGGTCGTGATCCGGCCGATAAGCCAGAGGATCACGTCCTTGGCCGTTACGCCCGGCGAAAGCTGGCCATCGACGCGCAGCTCGAACGTTTTCGGGCGCGATCTGCAGCAATGTTTGCGTGGCCAGCACGTGCTCGACTTCGCTGGTGCCGATGCCGAACGCGAGCGCTCCCAGGGCGCCGTGCGTCGCGGTGTGGCTATCGCCGCAGACGATCGTCATGCCCGGCTGCGTCAGGCCAAGCTCGGGCCCAATGATGTGGACGATCCCCTGCTTGCGATTGTCGAGATCGTAGTGCTTAATGCCGAATTCGCGGCAGTTGGTTCGCAGCGTTTCGATCTGTTGCCGCGAAATCGGATCGGCGATCGGCAGCGAGCGATCGGTGGTCGGCACATTATGATCGGCCGTGGCGATTGTGAGCTCCGGCCGCCGCACTTTGCGATTGGCCAGCCGCAGCCCTTCGAAGGCCTGCGGGCTGGTCACTTCATGGACCAGATGAAGATCGATATACAAAATATCGGGCTGGCCGGCTTCGGAATAAACCTGATGCGCATCCCAGATCTTATCGACCATTGTCCGCGGTTTTTGGGTGGCGCTTGACGTGGTCTCTGGCGTGTCGTTTGGCATTGCGTGCGATTACCGTGATTCTTCGAAAAACAACTCAATCCCCCAACGGACAAGTCGGGTTTGGCCCTCGGATAAGTATACCGGCAAAACCGGCCGCGTGGCACTGGGCATCGGCCGTGTGGCACTGGCCAGCGCAGTCGGCCAGTGCTGGGGGGTGAGTTGACTCGGCGTTTCAATTGTGGCGCAGGCAATTGCCCCAGGGCTGACGGTCGGAGCTTGCTCGCAAGTTCGACGTCCAGCGGCGCTCGCACTGGCCGACTGCGCTGGCCAGTGCCACACGGCTGAAATCCCGCCCGCCAAGTGGCAGACGGCGGTTAATCGCCAGTGGCACACGATCACTCCTCGACGTACTAACCCGAAGCGTTAGCGAGGGCGGCCGCGACCGGCGATTCTTCCGGCGCCTCGTGATTCTCGACGCTCAGCCACCACTGCTTGGCCGTTTCGCGCGTTCCAGCGGCCAGCCGACTCGCAATCGGCGAAGGCGCTGCCCAGCGACGTGGCGTCGTTGAATCGATCGTCCGGATTCTTTTCCAGGCAGCGCATCACGATCGCTTCCAAATCGGCCGGAATTTCCGGGCGATGTTGCGACGGCGGGACCACGCGGTCGTGCAGATGGGCGACCAACACTTTGATCGCGTTCTGCGAATCGAACGGTGGATGGCCCGTCAGAACATAATACGCCACTGCGCCGAGCGAATAGATGTCGCTGCGAGCGTCGGGCTTGTGGTCGCTGCCGGCTTGCTCGGGGGACATGAACAGCGGCGAACCGGTGATCGTGCCCTCGACCGTCAGATTGGCTCCGTCCGTCGGCACGATCGGTTTCACCAGCCCGAAGTCGAGCAGCTTGGCCACGTCGTACACGCCGCCGCGCTGAGCGGCGAAGATATTGCCCGGCTTGATGTCGCGATGGATCAATCCGGCGGAATGAGCTTCTGCCAGCGCATCGCAGGTTTGCTCGAGCAGATGGATCACGCGCTCGGCCGGCAACGGACCATGCCGTTCGACCAGATCGGCGAGACTCAGGCCAGGGAGATACTCCATCACGTAGTAAAACGTGCCGTCGTCGGTGCTGCCGTAGTCGAAAATTTCGACGGTGTTCCAATGCGACAGCTTGGCGGTCGCGCGAACCTCGGCATGAAAGCGAGCCAGCGCGTGTGGATCGGTCGCCTTGTTGGCTCGGATGACTTTGATGGCGCAGGGCCGTTTGAGCAACTGATGCTCGGCCAAATAGACTTCGCCCATCCCGCCGGCGCCGAGCAGCTTTTTGAGGCGATATTGCCCGAACTGCCGGGCTTCGAACGCCTCGCGCCGCAGACGGCCGATCGTGTAAACGCCCCACGAACCACCGACGACCGCCAGGCTAACCATCAACACGACGGCAACGAGGCGCGCGCGGTGATCGCGCTATGGACTTGCGGAACCGACAGCCACGCGACGAGATACAGCACCACCGGCGCCAGCGCCATCAAGCTAGTCACGATGGCCGCCCGACGCCAGGTGTTGGGGATGAACAGCGCGTAGATGAAGATCAATGTGATCCAAGGCGCGGTCGGGCTTTCGATATATGGGTGCTGCCCTTCCGGGAACCAGCAGAAAACCTCAAGCGACTGCATTGCCACGAAGAATAGCGCCGTCAATCCGAAGATCACCAGTTCCATCGGCCGCAGCAGGCGAACGGTCGTCGGGCAGCGCTGGCACAATCGCGTGCCGATGAGCGCCAAGATGGCGGTCAGCACCGCGTGGAATATGTAGAGCCCAACGCGGCGCACATCGTTCCATTGGACCAGAAACGTGTCTTGAATCAGGAACAGGAAGAATCCGAGCGCCAGCACCAGCGCCGCCGCCCGCAACCGCGATTGCAGCAGTGCTTGCGTCTCGCGGCTGAGCTCCGGCTTGCTGCCCTCGACGAGTGCGACCCGGCACGCCGCGCAATCCGAATCGGACTGTGCCGAACCGGATAGCGCCGAGTTGAAATTCGACGGTCGGCCGCTATCGCCCGACGGAGCATCGAGCGTTTGGTCTTTCGGCGAGATATGGATGGGCATGTTCATGGCAAGGCACGCGATGATAGTACGCTTGCCCCAGGCAACGAACTAGGCCGCGAGGAAGATTTTTCACCCCGGTCGATACGCAATCAACCCACGAAAGGTTCGGCCGAGCCGCGATTCGTGGGACACTTGGTCGCGGCGCTATTTCGGGGCCAGCGTGCAAGTGATCCGCTTGCCTTGCTGCTGCGGAACGGCTTCGACTTTTCCGACCTCTTCCAGTTGCGCGATGATCTGGCGAATCACGCGCTGGCCTTCCTCGATATGCGCGATCTCGCGGCCACGGAACACGACCGAGACAATCACCTTGTCTTTGTGTTCCAGAAATCCACGAGCCTGATTGACCTTGAATTCGATATCGTGCTCGCCCGTTTTGGGGCGGACGCGAATCTCCTTGATCTTGCTATGGTGGATATGGGCTTTGTGCTGCTTCTTTTTCTGTTGATACTTGAACTTGCCGAAGTCCATGATCCGACAAACGGGCGGCCGCTCGTTGGGAGCCACCTCCACTAAGTCCAAGTCCGCCTCGTTGGCGATTTGCAGGGCCTGCTCGGTCGGAATTACTCCCAATTGGGCGCCTTCGGCCGAAATCACGCGCACGGGCGTAATCCGGATTTGCTCGTTGAGCCGATGTAACCGTTCGATGCTCGCGACTCCTTGATAAAACCTTGAAACGTTCCCGCAGTCCGATCCCGGGCAATGCGGTCAAGCCAATGACCGTGCGGCGACGGACCGTCCAATTAACTATACATGAGTATTGGCAATTGGGGGCCTTCGCGTCAACGGGGGCTTGGACCGTGGGTCGGGCGGTTTCCCGTACAATATAATGCCTGTCGCGCGGCTGCCCGGTGCCACAGCCGGCTTTTCCAAGGATTCGGCCCATGAACGGCTATTGGCGGCTGGGCGTGCTGGTGCTGCTGATGGCAATCGTGGCCGGGATCGACTGGCGACGAAACGGCGCTGCGGCGACAAAGTGGCGCGAATACGCGTTTCTGCTGGCAGCCGGTCTGCTGGGCGGCCTGATCGGCATCGGGAACGATCTGATCACGTTGACGATTTCGCCCGATTACTTCGTCCTCGGAAAAGGCATCCCGGCCGGCGATTATTTCCGGGGCCACGTCGTTAGCCTCGGATTCCAAGCCGGCCTGCTGATGGGCATGCTCGTCGGCGGGATTTATCTGATCGCCAACAATCCCAAGCCGAATCGCTGCAGCTTGCCGCTCATTCATCTATTCCGTTTCGCCCTGCCGCCGATTCTGGCGGCGATCGCGCTCGTGCCGATCGGCGCGCTGCTGATCTGCCGCTGGGATCCGTTGAGTTTTCGCGCGCCGTCGCAACTCGGCGATTTGCTAACGCCGATTCAAGCGACCCGTTTCCTCACCGTATGGGGAATGCATCTCGGCATCTACGCCGGCGGATTGCTGGGAACGATCAACGGCGTGTTCGCAACCCGGCGACGTCGAACTTTATTCGGCGTGAAATAGAAGCGGCGAATCGACGTGAAGTGCAACCACTCGACGTACTCTCGCGTCGCAACTATCGTATTGTATTACGCACGGCACATTCTTCGACGATTATCGTCCGTGCGATTCTCACGCATTTATGCTCACGCAAGAGCGAGGGAGATTTCATGATTCGCAGCTTTTCCATGTTCTTGACGGCAGCCGCATGCGCGCTGCCGCTTTCCGCTTTGTCCGCATCGCCCGCCATCGCCCAAACCGAGGCCGAGCTTCGCGGCGAAAAGCCGCCGCGCGATGGCGTATGGCTCGATACGCTCGATCTTTCCAAGCTCAAGCAAGAATGGGGCGAAGTTCATTCCGGGCATTCGGTCGGCAACGGCCCGATTTCTTTGCACGGCACCGTCTATCGCCACGGCATCGGCACTCATGCCTCGAGTGACGTGCTCATCGACTTGAATGGCTCGGCCTTGCGATTCGCGGCTGTCGTGGGCGTCGACGACGACAAGAAAGGCTTCGGCTCGGTTCGCTTCCACGTCATCGTCGATGGCAAGACGGCCGCGACCACGCCCATCTTGCACGGCGGCGACGAGCCAAAGTTTCTTTCCGTCGATCTCACCGGCGCGAAGCGATTGCAGCTCTCGATCGACGACGCCGACGACGGCATCGAACACGATCACGCCGATTGGGCCGGCGCCGTGTTGATCCTAAAACCCGATGCACAAGAAAAACCGCGCACCGTCGATCTGCCGAAGCCGCCTGTGCCAATCGTCGGCGGGCCGCATGAAGCGAAGCCGGCGATTCACAATCCGCGCATTGTCGGCGCCACGCCCGGCCGGCCGTTTCTGTTTCTCATCCCGGCCACCGGCGACGGCTCGCTCACCTACTCGGCCGAAAATCTTCCCGCGGGCCTCGCGCTCGATGAACACACCGGCATCATCAGCGGTTCGCTTGCCGCTGCTGGCCGAACGGCCGTTCGTGTCAGCGTCAAAGGCTCGGCCGGCAGCACATCTTCGATCCTCACGATCGTCGGCGGCGAACACAAGCTCGCGCTCACGCCGCCGATGGGCTGGAACTCTTGGAACGTCTGGGGCGAAAAAGTCGATGCGGCCAAAGTCCGCGCCGCCGCCGACGCGATGGTCTCCAGCGGCCTGGCGCGGCACGGCTTTCAATACGTCAATATCGACGACACCTGGGAAAGCAATCGCGATGCCCACGGCGAATTGCACGGCAACGAAAAATTCGGCGACATGAAAGCTCTGGCCGACTATGTGCATTCGAAGGGCTTGAAGCTGGGCGTCTATTCGTCGCCCGGCCCGACGACCTGCGCGAATTTCCCCGCCAGTTTCGGCCATGAAGTGCAAGACGCGAAAACTTTCGGCGCGTGGGGCGTCGATTATCTCAAATACGATTGGTGCTCGTGCCAAAGCAAAGACCGCCGCGCTCCCTACGCTCTCATGCGGGCCGCACTCGATCAATCGAGCCGCGACATTCTCTACAGCATGTGCCAATACGGCGACGAAGACGTTTGGACGTGGGGCAAAACCGTCGGCGGCAATTGCTGGCGAACCACCGGCGATATCCAAGACACGTGGAACAGCATGGCGAACATCGGCTTCTCGCAAGACGGCCACGAAAAATACGCCGCCCCCGGCCATTGGAACGATCCCGACATGCTGGTCGTCGGCGTCGTCGGCTGGGGCAACACGCATCCCTCGCGGCTAACGCCGACCGAGCAGCAAACGCACATCACGCTCTGGTCGCTCCTTTCCGCCCCGCTGCTGACCGGCTGCGATCTCGCAAAGCTCGATCCGTTCACGATCGCTCTGTTGACGAACGACGAAGTCTTGTCGATCGACCAAGACCCGCTCGGCAAACCGGCCGGCCGCAAGGCGAACCAGGCCGCGAATGAAGTCTGGGCCCGCCCGTTGTCGGACGGCACAATCGCCGTCGGCCTCTTCAACCGCGGCAGCAACCCCGCGGAAGTGACCGCTCGCTGGGCCGAGATCGGCGTGCAAGGCAAGCAGCCGGTTCGCGATTTGTGGCAACAAAAAGATTTGGGCGAATTCGACGGCTCGTTCACGACATCCGTGCCTCGCCACGGCTCGGTGTTGATCAAGGTCGGCAAACCGGCAGCGCATCCCTCGCCCAAAGACGGCGATATCGGCCCAATGCCGGTAGTGCGCTAACTGCTGGCCGACGCGAAATCGTAGCTGAATTCACCAGAATTCAGTTGCAGCAAGCTGAGGCCCGAAACGTCCATTCGTCCCGCTACACAATCGAGGTTCTCTATGCGGCTACGAACTCGACAGCCTCCACAAACGCTAGCCGTCGGTCGCGTCAATCGCCTTGCAATCGGCGGCGCAATCGGTCGGAGCGTTCGCCGTGGGCGCGATGGCGCTTGGGGCGTTCGCCATCGGTGCCTTCGCCATCGGCCGTTTGGCGATCGGCAAAGCACGAATCAAGCGGCTGGAAATCGATGAATTGGTCGTCGGAAAGCTGCGCGTCACGGACAGGCTGGAAACGCCGAATCAATCCTGACAGCACATTGCCTCGCCTCGCGTTCCCATTCGAGCAGCCACTGCTTCTTGTCGATCCCGCCGGCGTAGCCCGTGAGTTTTCCATCCGCGCCGATCACGCGGTGACATGGCACGATGATCGAGATCGGATTGCGGCTGTTGGCGTGGCCGACGGCGCGCGAGGCGGTCGGCCGGCCGAGGCGACGGGCGAGTTCGCCATACGTGATCGTCGTGCCGAAAGGAATTCGCACCAGTTCCCGCCAAACACGCTGCTGAAACGGCGCGCCCGCGAGCTTGAGCGGCACGTCGAACGTCTGCCGTTCGCCCGCGAAGTATTCGGCGAGTTCCTCGCGCACGACGGCGAACGATGCGTCGGATCGCCGCCAGGCCGGATCGGGGCCCGTCCAGCCTTTGTGCTTCGGCATGAACAAACCGGTTACGAATTCTCCATCACCTTGGACGAACATTCGGCCTAGCGGAGAATCGATGTAACTGTAGCAAGTTGTCGTGGTCATGATTTTTGCTCCAATCGGGCCGATCAAATGGTAATATCGCGGTTTCTCGTCGCGTGACTTGATTCAGTCGCTACGCGGCACATCGCAACCCAATCACCGGCGGCTAACGCCTTGCCGCTCACGTTTGTTCGTCCGCGTGTGAGCGGCAAGGCGCTAGCCGCCGGTGGTGCTACGTTCTCAAGCTTTCCCACAAGTGCATCGCCGCATAAGCCCGCCAAGGGCGCCATCGTTCGGCCGCCTTTTCAATCGCCTTGGCCGATTTCAATCCCGTGGCTTTCATCAGCCCCAAGTCGCCCGCGGGAAAAGCGTCGGGCCAGCGCAAGGCGCGCATCGCAATGTATTCCGCCGTCCACGGCCCGATCCCCGGAAGCTCCACGAGCCGGGCGACAACCGCGACAGGATCGATCCCAGGATCGAGATCAATCTCGCGCCGTGCAACGGCGCTCGCCAAACTACGCAGGCTCTCGGTGCGAGCGTTCGGCAGCCCGAGCCCACCCGGGGTCTGGCTCATTTTTCCGTCTGCTGGCCTAGGAACTACATCTAGTCGTGAAGCCGAAAAATGCGCCTGACCCCCTAAGCCCGCGAGCCAGCCGCCGGCAATCGCCTTCGCCGTAGGCGCGATGCGGTTCAAGCAAGTCAGCGGCGTCGCGATCACTTCGCCAAACAGCTCCGCGAATCGGCTGGCCAGCGTTGACGCCGCGCGAACCGACACTTGCTGCCCCAGCACGGCCCTCATGCCAAGCTCGAACGAATCGAACGCGCCCGGCACGCGCAATCCCGGCTGCCGTTCGACGCCCGGCGCGAGCAACGGATCGAGCGCCAGATGCGCGGCGATCACGTCCGGCCGCGCATCCAGATCGAATAAATTCCGCAGCCGCACGAGAATCGACGGCAATGCCGGCGCCAGCGCGGTGGATAGTTCGACCGCCAGCAGATTGCGCTTGGCCACCGGCGAAACGCGCAGCCAGCCCCGGTGTTCTCCGATTCCGACCGTGCGTTGATACGAATCTTCCGTCACGCATTCGACGCCGGGAATCGCCCGCGCCGCCAGAAACCGCAACATCGCGGCCCAATCGAGCGGCGGACGATAGGCGAGAGTCAATCGCAAGCAATCGGCCGCGCCCGCGTTCGACGACGATCGCCGCATCGTGCTGGGCGTCAGTCGATAGTGCCTGCGAAACAGCGCGTTGAATCGCCGCACGCTCTCGAACCCGGCCGCGAACGCGACTTGCACCATCGGCAGATCCGTCTCGGCGATCAACCGTTTCGCCAGCAGCAGCCGATTCGTTTGCGCCAATTCGACGGGCGAGACACCAAGCTCCCGTCGCATCGAGCGTCGCAGTTGCCGCAAGCCGACTCCCAATCCGGCCGCCAACTCTTCCAGGCTGCCGCCATTGCTCAGCGCCCCGGCTTCGATCCGCGCCGCCGCGGCCCGAGCGATCGTCCGGGCGTTATCAACGGGAGCATGACCCGGCGCAAGTTCCGGCCGGCACCGCAAACAAGGTCGAAACCCCGCTTGCTCGGCCAGCGCCGCGCTGGCGAAGAACCGGCACCGATCGCGGCCAGGCGTCTTCGCCGTGCAAACCGGCCGGCAATAAATCCCGGTCGACTTCACGCCGACAAAAAACACCCCGTCAAACCGGGCGTCCCGCGCGATCAGAGCTCGATAGCAAACGTCGTCGTCGATAGTCATGCCCGAATTGTAACCGCGGCAAGCAAATCGGCTGGCCATTTTCGGACATGAAAATGGGATCATGGATTGGCGGCGGCGCGCCGTTTCGTCGTCAGGATCCCATGCCGTTTTCGCGGGTTATCAATCGACGTCGCTGATCCGTCGGTTGGAAGCGTTGGAAGCATCGAGCAATGGAAATAGGTACAAGGATGTTCTCTCTCTGGTACAATCACTTCTTGATCGGAAGCGGAACACGGATCGAGGAGTGAGCGATGGCTGCCAGAATCCCGCTGCGCCGCGCCGCGAAGTTAGCATGGGTCGTCGGTTCGCTATTTGTGCAATTCGCAATCGGCGGCTTCTGCCGCGCTGACGCGCCGCCGCCGACGGACGCCTATCCGATCGTCTCGCCGTGGGGGCATTCGTTGCCGGTAAGTTGCATTGCGTTCAGCAACGATGGAAATCGCATCGTCACGGGTTCGGGCGACCATACGACCATTATCTGGGACGCGATCACCGGCCGGGAGCTTGGCATGCTGGGCGATCTCGGCGAAGATGCGATCACTTCCGTCGCCATCAGCGCCGACGACCGTTATGTCGCGACCGGGTCGAAGGCGGGTGCGGTCGTCGTTTGGGATACGGACACAGGCAAGAAGCGCCGGACGCTTGTCTGGCATCAGGACAAAGTCACGTCGCTCGTCTTTCGCGACAACGGCAATCAGCTTTGGTCGGCATCGACCGACAAATCGGCGGTCGTTTGGGACGTTGCCACCGGCTTGAAAAAGCAGGTGCTCAACACGGCTTCTCCAATCGTTGGCGCCGCGATAAGTCCCGACGGCCTCCGCGCGGCAACTGACGAGAGCGATGGGACCGTGGTGCTCTGGGAAATTGCCAGCGGCAAGCAAATCCACACATTGACGGGAAAGCCCGCCCCGAAACCTGCCGCGGATGCGAAACCGGCCGCGGACGCAGAGCCTGCGCCGGAGCCGAGGCCTTGGGAACCCGTGGGCTGCGTCGCGTTCAGTCCCGACGGCAAGCAGTTCGCCGCCGCGCTACCGGACAATTCCGTGATCGTCTGCCGTTCCGATAGCGGCGAGAAACAACAGACACTCGTTGGCCACGACGCGCCAGTTGCCTGTCTCGCGTTTTCGGCCGACGGCAAGCAACTGGTCAGTGCCGAGTGCATTCCCGCCGCCGCCTACGATTACAGAAATATCGCTCGGGTCTGGGACGCACACACCGGCGCGAAAATCCGCACCTTCGATCTATTCAATAACGACCCTGTCGGAATCGCAACCGAAGCGGCGCGGATCGCTGTTATCCCTTACGGTTACTTTCCGGGCGCACGTCAAGGCGTCGAGTTGCGCGATATGGCCAGCGGCAAGACTGTCCGGAAGTTCAAGCCGCATTTCGGCGAAACGCCAGTTGCGATCAGCGCCGATGGAAAGCAAATGGTGCTGGACGACCGCGGCGAATTCGGTGCGGAACGGACACCCGTCGTGGTGGAGTTCACCCAGTCGGCACCGAAGTTTATTCGCCTTTCGACGCGGTTCGCCTCGGAAAAGTCGATGCGGTTTAGCTCCGATGGAACGCGTTTTGGCGTTACGGGGCAGTACGGCAGTGCGTGCGTCATTTGGGATCTCAAGACAGGCAGCAGCAGGGAGCAAAGTGTTGCAGATGCGAAGTCCGATCCATTTTTCACACTGGGCGACGTGGTTTTCAGCCCAGACCTGAAACAGCTATCCAGGCATCCATTCGCGTCGGGTGATACGGGGCGGAAACTATGCCTGACCAATACCGAGACAGGCAAAGCACTTTGGGATGTGCCCATCGAGGGACTGGGGGATTGCACCGTCGCCTTCAGTTCGGACGGAAAGCAACTTGCGGTAGGAACGTCGAAAGTCGTAGTCCTCGACGCCGCGACGGGCGCGATGATGCAGCCGTTGGAGCGAGCGACCTCCTTCAACGCCAATGGGCCTACGATCGTTTTCAGCGCGGATGGAAAGCTCTTGGCCTACGCCAACGACGATGGGCTGATCACACTATGGGACGTTCCGACAGGCCGACGGCTTCACGACTTTTCGAACGGACATACTCGAGGTGGGGCCCCGCTGGTATTCAGCCCTGACGGAGCAACGCTTGTGACCACGGATGATCGCGGCAAGCCGATGCTGTTGGACACGGCCAAGGGGTTGAGAATTCCGATCACGCTGCGAGGAGCCAGCGATTTCATTCACAGCTTTTGGTTCAGCCCCGACGGCAAGCTGTTGGCCGCCGTTGACGATTCCGCAATCGTCTATTGGGACGCGGCGACCGGCGAACAGCGACTAACGTTGATGTTCCTTGACTGCAAAAAGGATTGGTTCGCCGTAACGCCGGACGGGCTGTTCGACGGTTCCAATGAAGGCCGCAAGATGATTAGCGGCCGTGCCGGCGCCGATATGAAGGTTGCACCGATTCAGCCGACTGCCGAGAGATTTTATCGGCCCGGATTGTTTGGCGCGATTCTGGCCGGTAAGCGGCAGAACGTCGAGAAGGAAAAATAAATGCGACGAGCCATTTTTGCCATGATTGTCTTGGTGGCGGGCACTTTGACCTTGGCGATCGTGCCGGCCGGCGACGCGGCCAACCCGCTTCTTCCCCCCACGACGGTCGAGCTCGCAATTCGCGGCCCGAACGGCCGAACGGTTGCCGACACCGATGTTTTGCTTTTCTCCAGCGACGAGCACGTGGCCGCGAAAACCGATGCCACCGGTCTGGCGCGTTTCGCTTGGCCGTATCCGGCCCCGATTTTCGTGCGAGTGCCGCGTGTCGGATATGGCGCAACCGGACTGTTTCCTTTGCGGGCGGGCAAGACAGTCCGAGTGCCGCTGCCGCGGCTGGCGCCGTTTGGCGTCGTGGATGGTGCCGTTCCCGAGAGTTTGGCAAAGCCAGGAATGGTCGTCGGCAACGGTGGCGTCGACTGGGCGCCACAGCCGGGTTGGACGATGCACTTGGGTAACTCCGAATGGCTGCGGACCGAAACCGCGGTTGACGACGACGGCCATTTCGTTTTGAAGGACGTTCCCGCTGGCGATTGCTGGATTCACGCGGACCTCAAGCATGGCGAATTGCCGATTGCCGAAACGGACATATTCGTCGATCCGGGTGAGGTGTTCAAGAATATCGTGTTGGCAAAATCACCGCCCAGAACAGCGATTGCGCGGCCCGACAGTAAGGAGCAAAAAGCAGATGAGCCGAAGCCCGAAGCTCCGCCGCCGGAGAAAGAACCGGAACCGGTGGCGTGGGCTGAGGGAACAGTGCGCGACGAAGCCGGTCGGCCTTTGGAAGGCGCACAGGTATTCGCGACCGTTCTTGAGCGCGGAGCCTATGTCGAATTCGCCTCCGCGGCGCTGACCGATGTCCACGGTCATTGGCAGGTCGTTGGTGCGCCGTGGCATTCCGTCACCCAAGGAGAGCTGCTCGTTTGCAAGTTCGGCTATTGCCACGCCGTTGTGCCGATGCGTATTCCAAAACCACCCGACGACGACGCAGTCGATGCCCGCATGCCGGATCGCAAACCGCAACGAGCTTTGCCTCTGAAGCCGCAAGTTTTCGATGTGGCGCTCTCGGATCATTGCGGTGGCATGGAAGTGTTGGTCACGCGGGACGGCAAACCGCTAGCCGATGCCATGGTGTCGATTTCCGAGGCCGCTTCAGAAGAATTAGTTCTGTGGGCCGCAAGTGAATCCGTCGCCGGGGAGGAGGCGGCCCAGCGAATTCTTCACCCGATTTCGGTTACTGGCGAAGACGGAATCGCGCGATTCAACGAACTCACTCCTGGCAAATACGCGATCTTGGTCGATGAGCACTTGCCGGATCCACGGTTCGTCTGGCAATCATGGGAACGTGGCCCAGACGGTACCGCGTTATGGGACGTGCCCGCGTATCATGGAGCCATCGTTGAATATGGCAAGGTGCGGAGGTTTCACGCTCTAGTACCCGCCGCCGACTACCGCGTGCCGCTACGTGTGATGAATCCCGATGGAAAGCCGGCGGCTGGCTTGACAACTGGCTGGTGGGTCGGCCGGCGAGAAAACGAGACGTGTAGTTCGAACGGACTCGTGGTGAATCACTACGACCGACCGGGCTTGAAGGAGATTGCTTGCACGTACATCGAGGACAAATCCGTTATAGCGGCCTATGGAAAGACCGAATACTTCACTCAATATCGCGAAATTAAATCGACCGCCGCCGCTTCGGAACGCTTGTCTCCCGATGCGACGGTGGCGATAACCTCAATCGCGAGTGAAGAACTGCCAGGCTCATTGGCCGTGCAATTACTGGATTCCGCTGGCAGGCCGGTCGTAGGGATTGTCAATGCAGGTCAGCAAACGGCGAACACCGATGAAACGGGGCAGGTGCGATTCGACGGAGTTCCGCCAACTGTGGGCATTAGCGCCATCGTGCCTGGCATGAAGCTGCCGCAATTCAACCAATGGACCCCGCCGCTGCCCAAAGACAAAGAATTGCTGGGGCACTGGCAATTCGGTGACCAAATCAAATGTCCGCTTGGCGTCGAAACGCGGTTCGTGCTACGGCCCGATCCAGTTGGCTATGTCCGCGGTGTCGTGCATCCGGCCGCCGGCATAGATATCGAGAGCTATTTCGTCGAGAACTATTCGGTTCCCAAAAGCGGAGAGTTTTTGCTCGGGCCGTTTCCCGTAGGAAAGAGGAACTTGACGCTCACCTTTTCGTCTTCACACACCCATTGCGAAGAGCGCGACCACAAAGAGGTCGAAATCCGCAGTGATCGTGTTGCGCATATCGATTTCGATCAGACCAAGTCGCCGCCTGGGTTGCCCGGACAAACCAAACCATGCGGCGGCACAGACCCAGGGCCGGACGTTGACGTTGAAGCCGCCGTTTTTCTGCCCGATGGGAGCACGCCAGCGTGGCGGCGCAGCTGGCGCTGTTCGTGCCGAATCGCGTCGGAGCCATGCAGCAAGGCACGACCGACAATCGAGGGCGCTGTGCCATCCTGGCTTCGTCGGCGGAATTCTCTTCGTTTTCGTCGGACCTCGAAGCGAAGCGCGGTCAGATACCCGACGAACCGACATTCGTCGCGTGGATTCCTGGACGGTTTGGGCCGGCAATCGCATTGGCGACATCTGCTGACGACAAAGGAAAACTGCGGCTCGTGTTGCCGCCGTCGGCTGCGCAGCGCGGGAAGATCACGATCGGCGGAAAAGAGTTTACCGACGAGCGCGGCCAATTGCGCGTGATGGCCGCCCGCGAGGGGACGGCTCGCTTGAACGCGCTCTTTTCGCAATATGTCAGCGCCGATCCGGAGGGGAATTTCGAACTGCCAGCGCTCGCGCCGGGGGTGTATCAAGTGCAAGCGGCGCTCGACGGCATTTGGCTTTCGGAAAGCGCCCGCGTTACGGTCTCCGCCGATGCGGCTTCGCTCAAGCCGATCGTCTTGAACATCGACGAGCCGGGCCCCGCGAGCACGGTCGCCGTGGTCAATGGGCGTGGCAAGCCGTCGCCGGACGTGAAAGTCACCGTCGTCCGCCCGGCCGGTCCGCTGGCGTCGCGTCTTTGGTCGCACCCGTTTACGACCGACGGCGCGGGCGTCGCCCAGATTCCGCCTCTCGAAGCCGGGCAGCATATCGTTCGAATCGAGGGAATCCAAGGCGAGTCGCGCCTCTTCGTGCCACCGCTCAGCGATCAAAAAGCGCCGCAGGGAATCGTGCGGGCAAAGATCAGCGGGCCGCCCAGCCGTTAGCCCGAATTCTTGACACTAGCCCGAAGCGCTAGCGAAGGAGGGCGCCGCAATGCGCCTGACCGGCAGTTCCTTGCGCCGCCAAGCAGCATTAAAGAGACGGTTAGCAAAATAAGCCGTTTCATCAGGTTCTTCCTGTTCAACTAAGTTGAATGGCCCAATGTGGTTTGGGCGTGCTTCCCGGCCAAAAAGTTTGCGGAAACGCGACAAACGGCGCCAACTGGGCACCGCCGAGGGTCGGCATCATGCCAGATCGACCCGCCGATTGGCCGCCGCTTGAGATGCAGGCTCCTTTGAAGAGTTCAATGCTGGCCTGCTCACGACATCGGTAGCGGTATTAGGGCTGCTTATCACGTGGCAAGCATATCCGATGACCGATCTTATTGCTATTAAATGACTTATGGACAAAAAGCGGTTGTTGATCGGAGATACTTCCGCTCCCGGTTATTCAAAAATCGTTCAGATAGAATACTTGACGTGCGGACCGCAAGTGTTTAGTTTATCATCTCCCATGCAAATACTGGGTCGATTTTGTATTCATAAACCTAATCCGATACGACCCCGCCGCTTTCCGTCGGTTCCGACCTCGGGCGGCACGAAAAGAATCACTCGAGCCCGAGAAATCACCGAAGCCTGTTGAAAAAAGGGGCAGGCAACTTCGTGAAAACGAAAGAAGTTTGGCGCGACTGGCCGGCAGCTTGGAGCCAGTCTCCGTTTTCAACAACCCAACGATTAAGCAACCATGCATTTCAAAGCGCTAAAAATCTTCTGCGACGTCGTCGGCCGGCGCAGCTTTTCGCGGGCCGCCGACGAAAACGGCATTTCGCAGTCGGGCGCCAGCCAGGTCGTCCACCAGCTCGAAGCAGCGGCTGGGCGTCAAGCTGATCGACCGCTCGAAGCGGCCGTTCGTGCTCACGCCCGAGGGCGAAGTCTATTACGACGGCTGCCGCAAGCTGGTGCGAGCGCTACGACGCCCTGGAAGACCAGGTCCGCACGCTGCACGAGGAAGTGGCCGGGCGGCGTGCGCGTGGCGTCGATCTATTCGGTCGGCCTGCACCACATGAACCGCTACTTGCAGGAGTTTCTCAGCCAGTATCCCAAGGCCAACGTGCGGCTCGAATATCTGCATCCGCACCGCGTCTACGAAGCGTCGAGAAGGATCAGGCCGATCTGGGGCTGGTCAGCTATCCGCAAGTCGTCGCGCACGATCGAGGCCATCCGCTGGCGCGAGGAGCCGATGGTGCTGGTCTGCGCGCCGGGGCATCGGCTTGGCCGGCCGCGAGCGGATCGAGCTTCGAGGAGCTGGCCGGGCGAGAACGTTGATCGGCTTCGACAGCGACCTGACGATTCGCCGCGAGATCGATCGCGTGCTGCAATTGCACCACGTCGAAGTGCGCAGTGGTGATGGAGTTCGACAATATCGAAACGATCAAGCGGGCGATCGAGATCGACGCCGGCGTGGCGCTGCTGCCCGAGCCGACCGTGCTGCGCGAAGTCGCGGCCGGCACGCTGGTGGCCGTGCCGCTGGCGACCGACGAGCTGGTCCGTCCGCTGGGCATCATTCATCGCCGCGGCAAGGAGCTGAGCACCACGACGCGGCGGTTCATCGAGCTGCTGCAGCGCGAAGGGCAAGACATCGCGCGTCGGCCGAGCCGACGGCCGTCGCGTCGACGGCGAGATCACGCGGCGAGCAACGGCAACGGCGACAACGGCACAGCCGCGATGCGGCTCGACCGAAGCGGCCGCCGGCGACAGCAATCGAGCGACGGCCGAATCGGCGCGTGGCCAGCATACGCGCCGGCCGACTGGCAACGAGCGATGCGAACGCGCACTGAGCGCGTGCGCCGACAAGGCAATTGATGCAGCGAAGGATAAATCGCGATGTGACAACTACCATGCCAGAAAACCACGGTCTGCCCGCCCGCGCAAGGTCTCTACGATCCCGCGCACGGAGCACGACGCCTGCGGCGTCGGCTTCGTCGTCAACATGCGCGGCGAGAAGAGCCACGAGATCGTCCGCTCGGGGCTGGAGATTCTGGTCAATCTGACGCACCGCGGCGCCTGCGGCTGCGATCCGCTGACCGGCGACGGCGCCGGCATTCTGACGCAGATTCCGCACGACTTCTTCGCCGGCCAAGTGCGCCGAGCTCGGCATCGAGCTGCCGCGCGCGCGGCGACTACGGCATCGGCACCGTCTTTCTGCCGCGCGACGCAGCCGAGCGGCAGCTTTGCGAGCAGCGGCTTCGAGGCGATCGTCGCCGAAGAAGGGCAGCAGCTGCTCGGCTGGCGCGACGTGCCGATCGACAACAGCGCGCTCGGCCAGCACGGCCCGCGACGTCGAGCCGGTCATCCGCCAGGTGTTCATCGCCCGCGGCGCCGACACGCCGGCCGACATGCTCGAGTGGAAGCTGTACGTCATTCGCAAGCGGCATCGAATCGACGATCGCGCGACAGCGACTCTGCGCAGCGAAAGCTATTGCTACGTCCCCAGCCTGTCGTCGCGCGTGATCGTCTACAAGGGCCTGATGCTGGCCGACCAGGTCGAGCGGTTCTATCGTCGATCTGGCCGACGAGCGATTCGTGTCGGCGCTGGCGCTGGTGCATCAGCGCTACAGCACGAACACGTTCCCGACCTGGGACCTGGCCCATCCGTTCCGCTACCTGGCGCACAACGGCGAGATCAACACGCTGCGCGGCAACGTCAACTGGATGCACGCCCGCGAAAGCATGCTCGCCAGCGAGAAGTACGGCCCCGACCTGAAGAAGATCTGCCCGATCTGCACGCCGGGCGCCAGCGACTCGGCCATGTTCGACAACGCGCTGGAGCTGCTGGTGCTCACCGGCCGCTCGCTTGCCGCAGGCGATGTCGATGCTCGATTCCCGAGCCGTGGGCAGGACCACGAGAGCATGTCGGACGACAAGAAGGCCTACTACGAATATCAGGCCTGCCTGATGGAGCCGTGGGACGGCCCGGCCTCGATGGCCTTTACCGACGGCACGGTGATCGGCGCGGTGCTCGATCGCAACGGCCTGCGCCCCAGCCGCTATTGGGTCACCAAGGACGGCCTGGTCATCATGGCCTCCGAGGCCGGCGTGCTCGAAGATTCCGCCGGACGAGGTCGAATCGAAGGGCCGCTTGCGTCCCGGCCGCATGTTCCTGGTCGACACGGCCCAAGGGCGGATCATCGCCGACGACGAGATCAAGAACGGCGCTGGCCGCGCAGCATCCGTATCGCCAGTGGCTGCGACGAGAACCAGTCAGCTGCACGCTCGACGACCTGCCCGCCGACGGCGCACGGCCGTCAACGGCCACCTGGACGAGCCGCTGCTCAAGCTGCAGCGCGACCTTCGGCTACACGCTCGAAGATCTGCGAATCCTGATGGCGCCGATGGCGACCGACGGCCAAGAAGCCGATCGGCTCGATGGGCAACGACACGCCGCTGGCCGTGCTCTCCGATCGGCCGCAACTGCTCTACAACTATTTCAAGCAGCTGTTCGCGCAGGTGACCAATCCGCCGCTCGACGCGATTCGCGAGGAGATCATCACCTCGCTGATCACGACGATCGGCTCCGAAGGCAACCTGCTCGACGAAACGCCCGAGCAATGCCGGCTGCTGCGGCTCGAGCAGCCGATCCTGACCAACACCGAGCTGGCGCAGATCAAGCAGCTCGACACGCGCCGCCGGCTTCAAGACCCGCACGCTGCTCGACCGCTGTTTCCGCGCGAGCGAAGGGGCCGACGGGCATGCGCCGCCGGCATGGACGAGCTGCGCGCGCGAGGCTTCGCAGGCGATCGCCGACGGCGTCACGCTGTCTGATTCTCTCCGATCGCGGCGTCGAATGCCGACATGGTGCCGATCCCGGCGCTGCTGGCCACCAGCGGCGTGCACCATCACCTGATTCGCGAAGAGACGCCGCACGCGCTGCGGCCTGATCATCGAAACGGGCGAAGCCCGCGAGGTGCATCATTTCGCCTTGCTGACCGGCTACGGCGCCGGCGCGGTCAATCCGTACCTGGCCTTCGCCACGCTCGACCAGATGCGCGCCGACGGCTACATTCGCCGAACAGCGTACACGCTACGAGAAGCTGCGAGAAGAACTACGTCAAGGCCGTCGGCAAGGGGCTGCTCAAGGTCATGTCGAAGATGGGCATCTCGACGCAGCAAAGCTATCGCGGCGCGCAGATCTTCGAGGCCATCGGGCTCAACCAGCCGCTTCGTCGACGAATACTTCACCTGGACCGCCAGCCGCATCGAAGGCGTCGGGCATCGAGGCCATCGCCGAGGAATCGCTGCGCCGGCACGAACACGCCTACCCGCGCACCGACGTGCCGCAAACGCTCGATCTCGACGTCGGCGGGCAGTATCAATGGCGCCGCAAGGGCGAAGCGCACATGCTTCAGCCCCGACGTCGTCGCCAAGCTGCAGCAAGCCACGCAGCTCAACAGCCGCGAGGAGTTTCGCAAGTTCTGCCAGCTGATCGACCAACAGCAGCGGCAACTGCTGACGCTGCGCGGCCTGCTCGAATTCAAGCCGGCCGAGCACGCCGATTCCGCTCGAGGAAGTCGAGCCGGCCGCGGAGATCGTCAAGCGGTTCGCCACCGGCGCCATGTCGTACGGCTCGATCTCGAACGAAGCGCACGAGACGCTGGCCATCGCCATGAATCGCATCGGCGGCAAGAGCAACACCGGCGAAGGGGGCGAAGACCCGGCCCGCTATCAAGCCCGACGCCAACGGCGACCGCCGCTCCAGCGCCATCAAGCAAGTGGCCAGCGGCCGCTTCGGCGTGACCAGCGAATACCTGGTCAGCGCCAAGGAACTGCAGATCAAGATGGCCCAAGGCGCCAAGCCGGGCGAAGGCGGCCAGTTGCCCGGCCACAAGGTCGATCAAGGAAATCGCCCGCATCCGCCACAGCACGCCGGGCGTGGGCCTGATCTCGCCGCCGCCGCATCACGACATCTATTCGATCGAAGATCTGGCGCAATTGATCCACGATCTGAAGAACGCCAACCGCGAACGCGCGGATCAGCGTCAAGCTGGTGGCCGAAGTCGGCGTCGGCACCGTCGCCGCCGGCGTGGCCAAGGGCAAGGCCGACGTCGTGCTGATCAGCGGGCACGACGGCGGCACCGGCGCCAGCCCGCACACGTCGATCAAGCACGCCGGCACTGCCCTGGGAACTCGGCCTGGCCGAAACGCACCAGGTGCTGGTGAAGAACGATCTGCGCGGCCGGATCGTCGTGCAGACCGACGGCCAGTTGCGCACGGCCACGCGACATCGCCATCGCCACGCATGCTGGGCGCCGAGGAATGGGGCATCGCCACCGCCGCGCTGGTGACGATCGGCTGCATCATGATGCGCAAGTGCCATCTGAACACCTGCCCGGTCGGCATCGCCACGCAAGACCCCGAGCTGCGCAAGAAGTTCGCCGGCAAGCCGGAGCACGTCGTCAATTTCTTCTTCCTGCTGGCCGAGGAAGCTGCGCGAGATCATGGCCCCGCTCGGCTTCCGCACGATCAACGAAATGGTCGGCCGCGTCGATCGGCTCGACACGCGCCAGGCGATCGCCATTGGAAGGCCAGCGGGCTCGACTTCTCCAAGCATTCTGCTACAAGCCCGAGGTGCCCGCCGCACGTGAAGACGTATTGCTGCCGAGAAGCAGGATCACGGCTCGAAGCAGTCGCTCGACATGACGATGCTGCTCGACCGCGTGCCAGCCGGCGCTCGAACGACGAGACGCCGGTCGTCGTTCGACCTGCCGATTCGCAACATGAATCGCACGGTCGGCACGATCCTGTCGCAGCGAAGTGACCCGGCGCTACGGCGCGCGCGGCTTCGCCGAGAGACACGATCCAGCTCAATTTCCACGGCAGCGCCGGCCAAAGCCTGATGGCCTTCGGCGTGCACGGCGTGACGGTTCGCGTCGAAGGCGACGTGAACGACTACTGCGGCAAGGGACTTTCCGGCGGCAAGATCATCGTCTATCCGCCGCGCGAGAGCACGTTCAAGGCCGAGGAGAACATCATCGCCGGCAACGTCGTGCTGTACGGCGCCACGAGCGGCGAAGTGTTATCTGCGCGGCATCGCCGGCGAACGGTTCTGCGTCCGCAATAGCGGGGCGCACGGCCGTCGTCGAAGGGGTCGGCGATCATGGCTGCGAATACATGACCGGCGGCCGGGCCGTCATCCTCGGCGAGACGGGCCGCAACTTCGCGGCCGGCATGAGCGGCGGCATCGCCTACGTGCTCGACGAGCAAGGCAAATTCCCGCCGCTGGTGAACAGGGAAATGGTCGAGCTCGAAGACCTGAGCGATCCGAGCCGATCAGCAGATCGTCTCGACCTGGTCCGCAAGCACGTCGAATACACCGACAGCGCTCGCGGCCGCTACGTGCTCGACAATTGGGACCAGCTGATCGAGCAAATTCGTCAAGGTCATGCCGCTCGATTACAAGCGCGCCCTGGCCGATGCGACTGCAGAGCGAAGACGCCGACGAAGCTATGCCGGCAAGGCCGGCCAGCATCGAGTCTGGCAGGCAGGTGGCCATGGGTGATGTTCGCGGCTTCATGAAGTATCGCCGCGGCAGACGTCCAGCAAGGAGCCGGTCGCCGAGCGGCTGAAGCACTACAACGAGTTCCTGCAAGTCCTGCCGCCCGAGGAGCTGCACACGCCAAGGCGCGCGCTGCATGGATTGCGGCATTCCGTTTTGCCACACCGGCTGCCCGCTGGGGAACATCATTCCCGACTGGAACGACCTGGTGTATCGCGACCACTGGCGCGAGGCGCTCGACCGGCTGCACGCCACGAACAATTTTCCCGAGTTCACCGGCCGCGTCTGCCCCGCGCCGTGCGAGGCGGCCTGCGTGCTGGGGATCAACGAAGATCCGGTCGCGATCAAGCAGATCGAAATGTCGATCGCCGATCGCGGCTTCGACGAAGGCTGGATCGCGCCCGAGCCGCCGCCGATGCGCACCGGCAAACGCGTGGCCGTCGTCGGCAGCGGCCCGGCCGGCCTGGCCGCCGCGCAGCAACTCAATCGGGCCGGCCATCAGCGTCACGGTCTTCGAGCGGGCCGATCGGCCGGGCGGCCTGCTGATGTACGGCATTCCCGACTTCAAGCTGGAAAAGGCCGCGTCTGGCGGCGGATTCGACAGATGGAGGCCGAAGGGGTCGAGTTCCGCTGCAACGCCAATGTCGGCGTCAACGTCCCGACCGCCGAGCTGCGCGACGAATACGACGCGATTCTGCTGACCGGCGGCGCCACGCAAGCCGCGCGACCTGCCGATTCCCGGCCGCGAGCTTCAAGGGCGTCCACTACGCCATGGAGTTCCTGCCGCAGCAGAACAAGCGCAACCAGGGCGATGACGTCGCTCGAGCAGATCCTGGCCACCGGCAAGGACGTGATCATCATCGGCGGCGGCGACACCGGCAGCGACTGCACCGGCACGTCGAACCGCCACGGCTGCCGCAGCGTGACGCAGTTCGAGCTGTTGCCGCAGCCGCCCGACCTGGGCAATTCCCGCGCGCCACGAGCGCCCGGCTCAACACGCCCTGGCCCTATTGGCCGATGATGCTCCGCACCAGCACCTCGCACGAGGAAGGCTGCGATCGCGGCACTGGAGCATTCTGACCAAGGAATTCCACGGCCGACGCCGAGGGCCACGTCGAAAAGCCTGGTCACCGTCACGATCGAATGGATCAACGACGCAAGGGCCGGCAGGCGATTCAGCGAGGTGCCCGGCACCGAGCAAAGTCTGGCCCTGCCAGTTGGTGCTGCTGGCGATGGGCTTCTTGGGCCCAGAGAAGACACGGCGCGATCGCCGATCTCGGCCTCGAGCTCGATCCGCGCGGCAACGTGAAGTGCGACGCCAACTACATGTCGAGCGTCGACGGCGTGTTCGCCGCCGGCGACATGCGCCGCGGCCAGTCGCTCGTCGTGTGGGCCATTCACGAAGGCCGCGAAGCCGCCCGCGCGGTCGACAAGTATCTGATGGGCGTCACCCATCTGCCGAGCGTCAACGCCGGCGACTTCGCCTGGCGCGTAGCGGCTGCGTGGCACTGGTCCTCTTGTGTGGCACTGGCCAGCGCAGTCGGCCAGTGCCGAGTGCCGCTGGACGTTGAACCTGCCAGGAAGCTCCGACCGTCTGGCCCTGGGGCAATCGCCCGCGCCCACAATTGAACAGCCGAGTCAACTCGCCCGCCGGCACTGGCAGACTTCGCTTGCCAGTGCCACACGATCGATCGCTCATCCTCTGCCGTGTGGCACTGGCCAGCGCAGTCGGCCAGTGCGAGCGCCGCTGGACGTCGAACCTGCCAGGCAGCTCCGACCGTCTGGCCCTGGGGCAATTGCCCGCGCCCCAATTGAACCGCTGGGTCAACTCGCCCGCCGGCACTGGCAGACTTCGCTTGCCAGTGCCACACGATCGATCGCTCATCCTCTCTCGTGTGGCACTGGCCAGCGCAGTCGGCCAGTGCGAGCGCCGCTGGACGTCGAACCTGCCAGGCAGCTCCGACCGTCTGGCTCTGGGGCAATTGCCCGCGCCCCAATTGAACCGCTGAGTTAACTCGCCCGCCGGCACTGGCAGACTTCGCTTGCCAGTGCCACACGCTCATTCCTCCCCGCTCGCCACGAAGCGATAGCCCGTGCCGCGAACGCTCAAAAAGTGCTTCGGCTGGGCCGGATCGACCTCGAAGTATTTCCGCAGGTTGACGATGAAGTTGTCGACCGTCCGCGTCGTCGTCGATTGCGACATGCCCCACACTTCTTCCAGTAGCTCGGCCCGCGTGACGACCGAGCCTTCGTGTTCGACGAAGTACCGCAGCAGCTTCATCTCCAAGCTCGTCAGCCGCAGCGGTTTTTCGCCGACCGTCACTTGATACGTGTCGAAATTGACCACCGCCCGGCCGAAGCGATAGACGGGATCGATGGGCTCGCTCTCCGCCGCCGGCCCCGGCGTGCCGCGATGCTTTCGCGCCAGCAGGTTGCGCACCATGCTCATCAGCTCTTCCAGGTCGAACGGCTTTTGCAGGTACAGATCGGTGCCGACGTCGAAGCCGCGAATCCGATCTTCGACGAGCGTTCGGCGCTGAGCATCAAAATCGGCACGGCATGGCCCGCGCTGCGAATCGCCTCGCAAACCGCATATCCGCTCATGCCGGGCAGCATCAGGTCGAGAATCATCAGATCGATGGCGGCCGGATTCTCTTTCACCAGCGCCAGCGCCGTCGGCCCGTCGCCGATGGCGGTGACCAAATAGCCCTCGGCCTCAAGGTTGTACTTGATGCCGATCGCCAGATGCTCTTCGTCTTCGACGACCAGGATGTGATGCATGAGGGAAGGGGGCGAGGGACGAGGGGCGAGGGAATGTTGTGTTGTAGCAGAATTTGCGAAAATTCGGTTTTGGGTTACGCCTCCGGCCGCAACTCGCGCGACGGGAGGTCTACTTCGAAAATCGTGCCCGGTTCCTTGCCGCGGTCGCGAACGGTTATCTTACCGTGCATCCGCCGCACAAGCGTGCGCACGATATAAAGCCCCAACCCGGTGCCGGGCTTCGATCGCTCCAGTTCATTGCCGACGCGCACGAACCGCCCGAAAATCTTGCGGCGCAGCGGCGGCGGGATGCCGGGGCCGTTGTCGCTGATTCGCACCGTCACTCGGCCGTTGCCGTCCGACCGCAAATCGATGCCGACCTCCGGCGCCTCCCCGGCGTATTTCACGGCGTTGTCGAGCAGGTTGCGAAACACCATTTCCAAGTCGATCGGCCGCGCCCGCACCCAAGCCGGCGACAACTCGCGGCGGATCGTCTCCGCCGGCAGGCGATAGCGCTGCGACGTGCTCTGCGCAGCGCTCGAGCAACGCCGCCAGCTCGACGTCTTCCTCGTCGCGCTCCATCGGCTTCTGATCCAGCCGCGCGGCATCGAGCAGATGGTCGATCAAGTTGTGCAATCGCTGTAGGTCTTCGAGCATGAAGCGGTGAAACTCCGTCTGCTGCTCGGCCGAGAGTGGCCGCCGTTCGAGCGTTTGCAGGCACAGCTTCAGCGAAGCCAACGGGCTTTTCAACTCATGCGTCACACTGTCGATGAAATTCGATTGCCGCTGATTCAGCCGAATCGCCTTGATCGACAGCGCGAGATACATCACGACGCCGACCAACAGCAGCACGAGAAACGTCGTCCCAACCGCCAACACCGTCCAATACAATGCCCGATTGGGAGCGCTGAGCGCGGCCGACACCGTGACAATCACCCACCCGACCGTCAGCGCGACGACCAACACGATCATCACCACGCCCAGGAAGATCGGCCAGCTTAAGGAACGGCGAGCGACCATGGGGCGGAAGGGGCGAGGGGTTAGGGGCGAGGGGCGAGGAAACGGGGGACAGGGGCGAGGGGCGATGGAACGGGGGCAGGGGCGAGGGGCGAGGGGACAGGGGTTTTATTGCGTTTCAATTGCGTTGCAACCGCGTCGAACCCCGATAGGGGTTCTGTCTCGTAGCCCAGGGTTGCACGCCGTAGGCGGGCTACCCTGGGTACGACGATCCAAGCGCAATCTCAACCCCAACGGGGTTGCGTCCGCGTGGCGCCGCAACCGACGCAACCCCGATGGGGTAGAAATCGTTCGCTCGCCCTTCCACCCAGGGTAGGTCGCCGTCGCGACCAACCCTGGGCTACGGGACAAAACCCCGTTGGGGTACGCGCGAGCGACGGCCGACGCTTGCCGAAAAGAAGACATCAATATCGCCGATCGCAATTGCGCGGGAAATTCCACGATCTTGAGCAGCCTGGCACAGAGGGATGAGAACGGCGCACGCGGTGTCTCTGTCTCTTTGCCAGAATACAACGCCGGGCGGGCGGACGAAAGCTGGTTGGCCGCCGTAGGTCAGCCTTTCCAGGCTGACGGCGCCCCGCAGAATCGCAGGCCGCAGCGCCTGACCTACTTGGATGAATCATCGGCGGCCCGTGTGTTAGAATGCCGGCATGGACAAACAGCCCGACGCCGCTGAGCCGGTGAAGAAGCCGCGAGGCCGTTGGTTTCGTCTCTCGCCGGATCGGTTCGTGATCGGGCTGCTGCTCGCGATCGGCTTGCTCTGGTTGTCGGAGCGCTGTCAGTGGTTCGGCTTCAATCATCACAAGGGGTGGACGGTGTTGATCGCCGTGGCGGCGGTCGGCGCGGCGGCAATCGTCGTGCTGCTCTGGTGGATCGCCGGCTTGATCCTCGGTTGGCGATTTCAATTCGGTATTCGGTCACTACTGCTGTACTGTCTGGCCTGGTCGGTTGCCGTCGGCTGGTTTGCCGTGGAATGGAAAAACGCAAGACGGCAAGCAGATACGGTGGAGGCGATTGTGAATTGGGGTGGGTCGGCGAATTATGATTGGCGAGTCGGTGCGAACGGCGGCGTGATAATGCATCCCGAACCGCCAGCACCAGAATGGCTGCGGGCGATGTTCGGAGATGATTTCTTTTCGGCGGTTGCTGCGACAACCGCCAATGCACCCCACGATGCGGCGAACCTTGAGTTGGAGCGGATCGGGGGCCTGACGCAGCTAAAGTGGTTGGATTTCACCGACTCTCACTTTACCGACGCTATGTTGCAACGTCTCGAAGGCTTGACTCAGCTCGAATGGCTAAAGCTCAACGGCACACAGGTCACAGGCACTGGGTTCGTGCATCTCGCGGGCATGACGCACCTCAAGTGGTTGTATCTCAACTACACGCAGATCACCGATGCCGGGCTTGCTTCCCTCAAAGGCCATATCGGACTCCAGGGGCTGGCTCTCGACAATACCGATGTCACGGACGCAGGAGTGAAACAACTTGAAGGCTTGACAGAACTGCAACAGTTGGACCTCGAACGCACCAAAGTCACCGACGCGGGAATGCAGGCGTTCAGCCGCCTCAAAAACCTGCGACATCTGGGCCTCAGCAACAATTCTGTGACCGACGCGGGGCTCGAAAAACTTAAATCCGTTATCAGTCTCCGCGAGTTATATCTTATCTCCGACACCGGGGTCACGGACGCCGGTCTAACGCACCTTGAAGGTTTGACGCAACTTCGTCAATTGTGGCTTAATGGCACAGGAGCCACAGACGCCGGCGTGAAGAAGCTCCATAAAGCATTGCCCGATTGCAAGATCAACCGTTGACATGCCGACACTCGAACCCACGCGCCGCCGGTTTCGTCTCTCGCTGGGTCGATTCGTGTTTGGCTGCTGCTCGCAACGGCCGCGCCGTCGGTTAGAATCGTGGGCATGGACGAGAATCCGTATCAATCTCCGCAAGACGCGCAAAGCAGCCCCCGCCCGCGTCGCCCGCCGCTGCACCGGATCGCTCGCGCGCTTCGCATTTGCTACACGATCGTTTGGGCCTTCCCGATTATCGTGCTGTTCTTGATGATCCTCGGGATTTGCATCAAGTCCGTGGTCGATTTGTTCCGGCAGCCCGGAGGTTTTTTCTGACGAAGCCGTCAGCTTGTCAGTCACCGGCCTCACCGCAGTTCATCCATGAATCGCCGCACGCGGGCGTCGAGCATTTTCCAGTTGTCGCCGAAGGCGTGGGAAAAATCGGCGATGCGGTCGGTTGCCGGGTAGTTGCGGAAGGCGGGGCGGGCGGCGGTGGTGGCCAGGTATCGGCTGTAGGCCGACGGCTCTCTTTCGCTCAGGTAAAACGTCAGCGCCCAGCTTTGGGCATACGCCATCGCGGGGTCTTGCGTGAACGCGCGGTCGGAAGTCGCCAGCGATTGAATCCAATCGGGCGATCGATTGGCGCTGGCGAAGTGGCGAAAGTCGTTCAGGCGGCCTTGGTTCACTCGGTCGGAAAGCTGCCGATATTCGTCGGAATTCCACACGCCGCGGGCTTCGAACAGCGTCGCCAATCCCTCGGCGAGCCATTGCGGCGGCGAGTTCAGCCGGGTGTGAACGCCGGTGTTGAAGGCCGCCTGATGGGCCGCCTCGTGGACCAGCATCGCGGCGCTTTGCCGCCAATCGCCAGGCGACGGATGCGACGCGGCGCCGTCGAACATCGCCACGCGATTCGTGCGCGGAGAATAATAGCCGAGCACCGCAGGGCCCGGCCGAAAGTTGTCGCCGAGGCTGTAGTGCAGGAAATCGGTCCGCTCGGTAAACACGATCGCCACCATCGGCATCTCGGGCTGCCGCAAGTTCAAGCCGCGGACGCTGAAATAATGACCGAACTGGCGATACATCTGCTCGAATCGCTCGCCCCAATTCGCGGCCTGGCCCGGTGGATGGCAAACGAGATAGTGGGCCGTCGCGGTGACTTCGAATTTTCGGCCGAGTTCCGCTTGAAGCTGGGCCTCCATTTCGAGAGCCGAATAGGGTGTGAAATACGAGGCCGTCTTGCGGTAGTTCGTGGCGTCGGCCGGAGCGAAATCCCACAGGCGGCCGTCGCGAGCGAGCAGCCAGACTTTTTCGTCCGACCAGGTGAGCGGCGCCCCTTCGAGATGCCGGCCGTGAACGGTGGCTTCGATCATGAACCGCGAGGCGGCATCGGCGGCGCGAGATTCGCGCGCTGGCGGCAGGGTGGCGAGGATTGTTAGCGCGACGATCGCGGGCGCGAGAAGGGCGCGGCGAAACGGGCAATTGCACGTTGACGTTTGCGGAAATGTGGCCATGACGGGTGGGTCCGCGCGTATCGGTGGTCCAACACAAGTCTACGACACAAATCCGGCTCATACGGCGGCAGCGAGCGCCAGACGGTATCGGAGCGGTGCGATACGGGTTCCTCTTCTCTGGCCCGTGGGGTGGGCGCCGTCGTCCCGTGGCCCGCGTCGTGGAACCGACTCGAAATCCTGAGTGCGGCACCGATTTCCCAAGAGTTCCCGGGCAGAGAAGAGGAACACGTACCGGAATGGCCATCGGCGCAAAAGGGTGGCAAAGCAGTGCGCACTTGAGCCGGATGAAACATCAAGTCGGCGGCGCAGATCGACGTGTCAGGCGATTCTTCCGTGTGGGCATCGACGGCTCGGCGATCGAACGATTTGCGCGGGCCGCCCTCGCTAACGCTTCGGGTTAGTGTATGTACGAGGTGTTCTGGCGCACCAACCCGAAGCGTCAGCGAGGGCGACCGAAAGATTGGCCAGGTCGCGACCTGTTCGCCGTCTACCGTTTCCGATTCCGCGCGCGGCCGATGCACGATGCCGGAAACAAGATCGGCCACCACATGGCCACGAGAAGCACGGTCGGCAAGCGCGACAGCGTGCGGCCGACGTCCCAGGTGCCGCAGCGGCGGTTGTGGGCGAGATCGGCCGCGGCCCATGCCGCGCCCAACCCTACGGTGACGGCGATCCAGATCCAGGCGATTACTTCAAACATAGCGGCTGGCGGCGGCTCCTCAAGGCGAGCGCCGCCAAATCGATCAGCCCGGCGACGGCCACCACGATTGCGGCGCCGAAGAACAGCCAGTGTTGGATTCCATGATCGTAGCCGGCCTTCGAATAGAAGATGCCGGCGGCGAATGCCCCAATACCGATGATCAAGAACGATCGAATGATCCGCATGCCATTCACCTTGCTAGACCCTGTTTGGCATCCTTTGTTCCGCCACTGTAGCAAACCACCACATAAAAAACGTGGTTTCCGCCATGCGGCTTTGCGCAAAATGGCATGCGGTTTAGCGCATGGCGGGCATGTAGGTCAGGCTTTCCAGCCTGACTTTTGCCTGAGATCCGTAGGAGCGTCGCGCATCCAGTTCAACATTTCTTGTTCGCTGTCAGCCTGGAAAGGCTGACCTACGGCGCCGTTCCGATTTCGCGACTTGAAATTGGGCCAGCGGTTTTTGTATAGTTGCGTGCGTTGAGCGAGTATCCGCGGAGCCTGTGCGAAACAGGTTTCTCAAAGAGCCCGCCCCCGGATTTTGGTCCGGCGGCGGGCTCTTTTTTTGCGCCTATGTGGAAACTTTTTGGAGACGAATCCATGAGTCCGACCGTCACGCTTCGATCGATTCCCCGCGCGCTGCCGAGCCCTTTCGACCTTCAAGGCTTGCTGGCATTGCTGAAGAAGCTGCAACAGTTTGCCGAACCGCTGGCCACCGCCGATGGATTGCGGCAGGCGATTGAATTGATCGTGGAACTTGGCAACGCGGCCGGGTTGAATTCGGCTTGGATCGGCCGCTTGCAGAGTCTGTTGACCGACCAAAGCGCGTTTAACACCGTGCTGTCGATCATCGCCTGGCTCGAATTGCTGCTCGGTGCTGGCAACACGCCGGCCAGTGATGCGCCAGCGCCGCTTGAGTTGGCGATCGATGCGCAATCGCTGGCCGATTGGCTGCCGATCGTGCTGCAGATTTTGCAATTGATTCAGAGCATTCGGGGAAATGTGTGACGATGAATCGCAACCTTGCCACATCGTTGACGCTCGTCGCTCTGCTTGCGATGTTCGCCATCACGGCGCTGGCGCAGACGCCGGCCAGCGAATTGCGCGCGGCGGTGGCCGATGTCGAGCGATTGCCGGCCAATGTTCGTCCGGGCGTGCGCTACTTGTCGCTGTACGCGATTCCGTCGGAGCGGCGCGGAAGCGACTCGCGTCGTGTCGTACACGCTCAATTCGTTGAGCCGGACTCGCGCGATTTTCCAACCGACCGAGATCACGCCGACGTTGCTGCGGTTCTCGATTTCCAATTTCGTCGCCGATGGCAATGAATTTGCCGCCTGGTCGGCCGCGTGGGAGAAGCTGGTCGAGGCCGATCCGTATTGGCATCTGCCGACGGAAATCGCCGCCTTGAGTGGGCCGAACGACCCCACGCACCAAGCGCCGACGCCGGCCAGGGCGGCTCAAGCCGATCAAGTTTCCGTGGAACGAGTCACGGTTGACGGCGGCTGGGTCGATCTCGGTGATGCCGCGAAGTTGCGTAGTCTGACCGCATGCGCCGGCGCGATCCTGCGGGCCGACGATTTCGTCGCTCGCGCCACGACTTCGCCCGGATACTACGTCTTCGCCGGCATTCCGCCGACCGAGCAAGAGTTTCTCAAATCGCTGGGCGTCGATGCCGAAACGATCGACCGGCTGCGCGCCAATGCCGGCGCGAATTTGATCGTTTCCGGCGTGACGCAAAAACCGCGGCGAGTGATTTGGTCGCAAGGCCCGCTCGGCGGCGTTTACGAAACGCTCGATGTGCAACAAGTCGATGCCCAGCGCGATCCGATCCGGCGCCCATTGTCGGTCGGCGGAGTGAACTTGAAATTCGACGCGGGCGAATGGTTTGCCGCGGCCCCGAATGGCCTGTGGCGCACGGCCCTCTACGACGCTCAGGGGAACCGGCAAGATTCCGTGCCCGACAGAATCGCCAAAGACACGAGCGATCCATCGGCCGACGGCATTGTCGTGCCGATGATCTCGTGCATTCGCTGCCATACGGAAAGCGGGCTGCGGCCGTTTCGCGACGATCAGAGCCGGCTGCTATCGACGGGCCGCGTCGATCTGCGCAGCAGCGATCCGAGCGTGGTGCAGCGGATCGCCGAGTTCTACGACGAGCCGCGTTTGCAGCGGCAGATGGAATTCGACCGGCAAACTTACGACCTCGCCGTAAGCCGAGCGACAAGCGGCATGAAGCCGGAGGAACTGGCGGCGGCGCTCGCGCGGATGGTGCGAGTGTTCGCCTACATTCCGATCACGCCGAACCAGGCGGCGCGGGAACTGGGCGTTGATCCGGCCGAACTGCGCAACGCGCTCGCGCCGTCGCACGACCCGATTCTGTTGCTGCTGCTGGAAGGACGGCCCGTATTGCGTGGCCAATGGGAATCGAGCTTCGCCGAAGCGGCGACGTTGGCCGAGTCTTGGAAAAGGCGATGAGAAACCCTACAGACAATTTCACGCAATCAGATTTAGCAAACCAATTACAAAAGGAGCTTTCGATGCCGACGATTCGAAGTCATAAGCGTTACGGTTGGATTCGCGACTTGCCCGACCAGCGAGATCATTTGTATGCCGCTCCGGCGCGCGTGCTGCAGAATTTGCCGGCGGCCATCGATCTGCGGCCGAATTGTCCGCCGGTTTACGATCAGGGTGAGTTGGGCTCTTGCACCGGCAACGCGCTGGCGGGCGCCGATCAATTCGATCAGTTGCGGCAAGACGCGGCCAATCCGTTCGTTCCCTCGCGGCTGTTCATTTATTACGGGGAACGGAAGATCGAAGGAACCGTCGGCTCCGACAGCGGCGCGCAGATTCGCGACGGCATCAAGGTGCTCGCGTCGGAAGGGGCGCCGCCCGAGAGCGATTGGCCCTACGACATCGGGCAATTCGCCGTCGAGCCGCCGCCGCAAGCATACGCCGATGCGTTGCGACACAAAGTGACTTCGTATCAGCGCATTGCGCAGAATCTGGCGCAATTGAAAGGCTGCCTTGCCGCGGGCTTTCCGTTCGTGTTCGGCTTCACGGTCTACGAAAGCTTCGAGTCGGATGAAGTGGCGGCCAGCGGCGTGGTGAACATGCCGGGCCTGTTCGAGCAAGCGATCGGCGGACACGCGGTGATGGCCTGCGGATATTCCGACGCCCAATCGCGATTCATCGTCCGCAATTCGTGGGGCGAAGATTGGGGGCAAGCCGGATACTTCACGATTCCGTATGCCTATTTGCTGTCGAAAAACCTGGCTAGCGATTTTTGGACGCTGCGCAGCGTCGGCTAACAGCACGCAAGGACGTGAGCCCGCGGCGCTAGCCAGGGGTAGAGAACGATCGCACACAAATCTGGAGAACGTCACGCAATGAATCGTAAATCACTTGCTGTCGTATTGCTGCTTCTTGCTTGTATATCGATTGACACCGGCGCGGCATCGCCACACGTCGCCACGGCCGCATGTCGCGTGAAAACGCGGACCGTCGCCGTAAGCTCAGTCGCCGTCGCGCCGGTGCCGCTGGCCGTCGCGATCGGCGTGCCGGTTGCCGAGGTCACGCCGTATTACTACAGCTACTCGGCCTACAGCGCGTACACCCAGCCGCAGCCGCCCGCGATGGATTTGGATGTGTTGGCTGCCAAGCTTGCCGAAAAGCTGGCGGCCACAAAATCCGGTGCCGGCGTGGCATCGTCGCCGCAGCCCAGCAAACTCTCGCCGCCATCGCTGATCGCGACCAAGTGCGCCCAATGCCATTCGGGGCCGGAGCCGAAGGGAAAACTTTCGCTCGAAAATCCGGCGGCTCTCGATTGCCCGACGCGATTGAAGGCGATTCGCGCGATCTTGTCGGAAAAGATGCCGCAAGGAGGTCCGCGATTGACGCCCGATGAAGCGGGCAAATTGCTGGAAGAACTGGTTGGAGAATGAAATCACTCGTTAGGTAGTTTTTGTTCGGTCTGTAACAGGAGGATGTGTGATGAAGCGTTTGTTCAATTGTGTGGGCATGAGTGTTTTGTTGTGTCTCGGTTGGCTGAGTGCCTCGGCATCGGCTTGCCCGGTGGCGACGGGCATCGCGCTGGCCGTGCCGGTTGCGCAGGTTCAGCTTGCGACGCCGGTGGTCGCAGTACCGACGGTTGCAATGCCGATTGTCGTCGCTCCGCCGGCGCTGTCGATCGTCGCGGCGCCGGTTGCCGTGCTTGCGTCGTCGGTGGTGGTTGAAAAGGTTCGAGTGCGGTCGTCGCGCCGGTTTCGCACTCCGGTTTGCTCGTTGCTCTTCCGCTAGGAATGGATCGCCACGAGCAAAGGCGTTTTTGTCGCCGTCCTTCCGGGATCGCGCCGCGGCGCGGTCTCGGGGGATGACGACGGCATAAAACCGCCTGGGGACTGTCCCCATTTTGCGCTCTTCCGCGCAGCAAAACGGGGACTGTCCCGTTCTCCGCGGCGGTTTTGTGAGGGTTTTTCAAGGTGCATTGCATTATGACGAATTCCAACGGCAATCGCGTCAGTCTTTCGCCCGGCGACTGGATCAAAGTCGTTCTGTTCATGCTCGTCCAAAGCGCGGCGTTGATCGGCGTCGGCGTCGATATGCGGGAACGGCTCGTCGTCGTGGAAACGCAGTTGAAGAATCGCGAAGAAGGCTTTGCCGAACTGCGCGAGGATTTCAACGAACTGCGGAAGGAAATGATTACGCTGCATAAGTGAGGAGCCTTGCATGAAGATTCGCGATCGCATCAAGGAATTGCGGCGAGTGCCCGCCGCGCAATTGCGGCCGAATCCGCGCAACTGGCGAACGCACAGCGCGGCGCAGCGCAATGCTCTGCAAGGAGTGCTGGCCGATGTCGGTTATGCCGGGGCGCTGCTGGCTCGCGAACTGCCCGACGGCTCGTTGGAATTGATCGACGGCCATCTGCGGGCGGAAACGACGCCCGATATGCCCGTGCCTGTGTTGATTTTGGATGTGAACGAGGACGAGGCGAAACTAATTCTCGCGACGCACGATCCACTGGCCAACATGGCGGGCATGGCCACCGAAACACTCGACGCGCTGCTGGCCGAAATCCACACCGACAATCCGGCGGTGCATGCAATGTGGGACAGTCTGACCTCGGCCGACGACATTCTGCCCGACGAGTCGCCAACCGATCCGCCCAACGGAGCAACGATCGCGGCGCTATTTCAAGTCGTCGTCGAATGTGCGAACGAAGCCGAACAGCAAGCCGTGTACGAACGCCTGGCCGCCGACGGCCTGAAGTGCCGGGTGATAACGATGTGAAGAAGGGTGAGAGTGAGGGTGGAGGGTGACGGACTGCGCGAAACCGCAAGCGTGCTTCCCAACGCCGCTTGATACTTAGGCCCGCTTGCGGTTTCGTGCGTCCCTTCATCTCTTCGTTCTTCGCCCTCCTAACCCTCACCCTCACCCTCACCCTTCCCCGCCATGCTCGACATCACCGTTCAATGCCCCGTGTTCGATTCGTTCCGCGTTCAGCAGGTCGCCGGAATGTTCGATGTTCCGTTGGCCGAAAAAGTTACCCAGCGGTTTGCGGTCGACGTGCCTGATCTGAATGCCGAACCTGGTTGGCGGATCGGATTGATCGTCGGTCCTTCGGGCAGCGGGAAGACGACGGTTGCACGGCGGCTGTTTGGATCGCGGCTGATCGAGCATCAAAGCTGGCCGGAGAATCGGGCCGTGGTCGATTGCTTCGGCGACCGTTCGATCCGCGAAATTACGGGCCTGCTGACGGCCGTCGGCTTCAGTTCGCCGCCTTCGTGGATCAAGCCGTACAACGTCCTCAGCGGCGGCGAACGATTCCGCTGCGATCTGGCCCGCGCGTTGGCGGGGGGAGCGGAGAGCAGAGAGCGGAGAGCGAAGAGCCAGAAACTCCTTCGTCTCAGCTCTCCGCCCTTTGCTCTTCGCCCACGCTGCCTTCGTCTCAGCTCTCCGCCCTTCGCTCTCTGCCGCCCCTCCTGGCCTTCGACGAATTCACCAGCGTCGTCGATCGCACGGTCGCCAAGGTCGGCTCCGCGGCGGTCGCCAAAGCGATCCGCAGTGGCAAGATTGCTTGCCGCTTCGTCGCGGTCACTTGCCACTACGACGTGGCCGAGTGGCTCGCGCCCGATTGGGTGCTCGACATGTCGACCTGCACTTTTCAGCGGAGGTGTCTTCGACGACCGCCGATCGAGCTTGAGTTGTTTCGTTGCTGGCGCTGTGTCTGGCCGCTGTTTGCGACGCATCATTATCTGAGCGGCAGATTGAATCCGATGGCCCGATGCTATCTCGCTCTGTGGCAAAAAATGCCGGCGGCATTTTGCGCGACGCTGCCGGTGATCGGCCGGCAGCGGCATTGGCGGATTTCACGAATCGTCACGCTGCCCGACTATCAAGGCATCGGCATCGGAATGCGCGTGGCCGAGGCGGTCGGCGATTTGCATCGCGCCGAGGGGCATCGCTTCAACGTTACCGCCAGCCATCCGTCGCTCATCGCTCATTGCCGCCGTTCACCGTTATGGCGGGCGACTCGTGTGAAAAAGCATGGCTCGCGCGGCGCTGGAAAATGCATTCCAAGCTATCGCGGTTCCCTCGGCCGGCCCGTCGTGTCGTTCGAATATCTCGGCCCAGCGGCGGGGTCTGGCTCATTTTTCGGCCAGCGAACCGATGAATTGCAACTTTCGTCAAAGCCGACAAATGTGCCTGACCCCCTTCGGTTGCCGCCCGTCGACGGCATCGGAGACTCGAGCGAGTGACACTCGATGAAACCAAAAAACGCGAGGTCTTCGCCATCCTCGCCGTGGGCGGAACACGGCACATGGCGGCCCAATATGTCGGTTGCCATGTCGAAACGATTCGCAAAGCGGCACTCCGCGATCCCGAATTCTCCGACCAGCTTCGCAAAGCGGAAGTCGGCGCGGAACTGACGTTCCTGCGAAACATCCAACAAGCCTCGAAAGACCCGAAACAATGGCGAGCCTCGGCCTGGGCACTGGAACGCTTGTATCCCGATCGCTATGGCCGGCGTCCGCCGAACTCGATCACGCCCGAGCAACTGGCGGAAGTCATTCGCGAGATGGGCACGATCGTGGCCGGCGAAGTTCGCGCGAAACCGTTCCGCGAACGGGTGTTGACACGATTGAGCGAACTCGCGGCCGAGCCACGCAAATCACCCGCGAACAAACGCCCCGCCAAGTGATCTTCATGCGAAATGATTTGAATCGCGGCTGGCGCGACGCCGCGCCGGAGGTTGTCCGTAGCTGCTGTCGATCGCTGGGCGAATCAATCGAGCACGAGATCGCCGTCGCGGATTCGCAAGCCGGCAGTGGCCAACGAATCGGCTTGCTCGATTGGGCGCGAGTGTATTTGCCCGAGCATGTGCGATTGCAACCCTCGCGGATGCATCTTTGGCTGGCCGATCGACTCGACGAAATGCAATTGTCGCGCGGGCGGAAATTGAATGTCGTCGGTCCGCGCGGCGGGGCCAAATCGACGATCGGCTCACTGGCGTTCGTGCTTCGCGCCGCGGTCGAAGCTCGTGAGCCCTATATCTGGATCGTCTCCGACGCGAAGCATCAGGCCGTCAGCCATTTGGAGAATCTCAAGACGGAGCTGCGCGAAAACCCGCGATTGATGGCCGCCTATCCGCGGGCGACGGAGCCGAGCCGGCTGTGGCGCGAGAATGCCGTGCGATTGAGCAATGGCGTGACGATCGAGGCCTTCGGCACGGGGCAGCGAATTCGCGGCCGGCGGCGCGGCGCCGATCGGCCGACGTTGATCGTCTGCGACGACATGCAAGACGATCGGCACATCGAATCGAGCATGGCCCGCGATCATTCGCGCCGCTGGTTTCACGGCATGCTGATGAAGGCCGGCACGAAGCGCACCAACGTCGTCAACCTGGCCACCGCGTTGCATCGCGAAGCGCTGGCGATGGAATTGAACGCGACTCCCGGTTGGCTCTCGCGCAGTTTTCCAAGCGATCGAGCGTTGGCCCGAGCGGATGGAACTGTGGGATCAATGGGAACGGATTTATGCCGATCTCGAACGGCCCGACGCGCGCAACGCCGCTCGTGATTTCTACGAATCGAATCGCATCACAATGGATGCCGGCGCGGTGCTGTTGTGGCCCGAGGAAGAAGACCTGTACACGCTGATGGCGATGCGGATCGAGGGCGGGCGGACCGCGTTCGAGCGCGAGAAGCAGAATGTGCCGATCAACCCCGAGCTGTGCGAATGGCCCGAGTCGTATTTCGGCGATTGGCTGTGGTTCGACGCCTGGCCCGACGCGGTGCAAGTGCGCGTGATGGCGCTCGACCCGAGCAAGGGTCACGAATCGGGGCGTGGCGATTATTCGGCGTTCGCGATGCTGGTCGTTGATCGGCTGGGGATGCTGTACGTCGACGCCGACCTGGCCCGCCGGCCGACGCCGCAGATCGTGGCCGACGGCGTTGAAATCTGCCGGCGGTTTCGGCCCGACGTGTTCGGGATCGAAGCGAATCAGTTTCAAGAATTGCTCGGGGGCGAATTCGCGGCCGAACTGGCGCGACAAAAGCTGATCGGCATCGTTCCCTGGGCGATCGAAAATCGCGTGAACAAGCAGACCCGCATCCGCCGGCTGGGGCCGTATCTGGCGCAGCGGCGGCTGCGATTCAAATCCGGCTCGCCGGGCACGCGGCTGCTGGTCGAGCAACTGAAGAAATTTCCGTTGGCCGATCACGACGACGGCCCCGACGCGGTGGAAATGGCGATCCGCTTGGCGGCCGAATGGTTCGACCGCCGCGGCCGCGGAGACGGATTGGGAGATCGGCTGCGATTGAGCGTGTAGATGGCCTGATGGTCCGACAAACCGATTGTGACCGGCATGTTTCGTCGTTTAACCCGGAGCCAACGGCGACGGTGAACCGGGACGCCCGCCGTCGCCGTTGGCTCCGGGTTAAACAAAAGTTGTCGTGTCGCGTTTCAAACAGAATAGGAGATTCAACGATGACCAATTCCCACTCATCCAACCAACATGGCTGCGACAGTTCGACTTTGAATCGCCTGGAACGGCGGCTGCAAGAAGCCTACGAGGAATTATGGGGCAGCTTCGTCGATCCGCGCGATGCGTTGTTCGACGTCGATGGAATGCCGTGGCTTCCGGTCGGATTCGATGCTGATGTCGGCGCGCCCTTCGGCTGGGGGCCGACGAGCGAAACGCAGCTTCGCGAAATTCGCAATCAATGCCGGCTGCTGGCGCTGAGCAACGAGTTCGCCATCAACGGCCATGAAAACCGAATCAGCTTCGTCGTCGGCGCCGGGCACACGTATTCCGCCGCCGCCAAGAAGGGGCAGCAAGTTCCGCCGGCGTGGATCGCGGCCGTGCAAGACGTGCTCGACGATTTCATTCAAGCCAACTGCTGGCAGCGGCGGCAGCAGGAGATCGTGCTCCGCCGCGATCGCGACGGCGAAGTCTTTCTGCGATTCTTCGTCGCCTCCGATGGCACGACGCGCGTCCGCTTCGTCGAGCCGGGCCAGATCGCCACGCCGCCCGATCAGCCGCCGATCCGGCCGCCAAATTCGGCATTCTCACCGACACCAGCGACGTCGAGACCGTGCTGGCCTATTACGTCGACGGGCAAGCGATCGACGCCGACCGAGATTCAGCATCGCAAGGCGAACGTCGACGCCAACGTCCGCCGCGGTTTGCCGCTGTTCTTTCCCGGTGCGCAAGAATCTTCGCCGCGCGGAAAAGCTGCTGCGGAACATGAGCGTCGTGGCCGAGATTCAATCGGCGATCGCGCTGATCCGCAAGCATCATCGCAGCAGTCGCGGCGCGGTCGAGCAGTTCGTCGCCGCCAGCGCCGACGTGAACGTCACGAATTCCGTCACTGGCCAGTCGACCAACTTCCGCCGCTACGGCCCCGGCACGATTCTCGACGCCCAGGCCGACGTCGATTACGACTTTCCCGCCGCGGGCATCGACGCCGCCAATTTCGTCGCCGTCCTGCAAGCCGAGCTGCGAGCGATCGCCGCCGGCTGGTCATGCCCGAGTTCATGCTCAGTTCCGACGCGTCGAACGCCAACTACGCCTCGACGATGGTGGCCGAGGGCCCGGCGATGCGGATGTTCCAGCGCTTGCAAGCCGAGCAAGTGGCCGACGATCTGGAAGTGATGTGGCGCGTGGTGGCCAATGCGGTCGCGGCCGGCCGATTGCCGAGCGAAGTGCAAACGACGATCGAAATCACCGGCGTCGCGCCGACGCTGGCCACGCGCGATCAATTGCAAGAGACGCAGCGATTCCAAATCGAAAACGCCGCCGGCATTCTTTCGCCGCAAACCTGGAGCCAGCGGCTGGGCCTCGATTACGATCAGGAACAAGCGAATCTCGCGGCCCATGCAGCGCGAACGCACGGGAATCAGAAGCCAACAGAAACTGACGCAGCCGCGCAGCCGTTAGACACTAGCGCGGCGAATTTGGTTGGCGTCTGAGGCCAGCAAAGCTGGGACGCGCGGATGTTGACCTCTTTCGGGACTCTGCGCGTGGCGATTGCGGCGGCGATCCGCGAAGGGAATTGTTCGTTCCCCTGGGGGCTGCTACGATGTCCGCATGGCTTATTTCACCGACCTGTTCACCGTCGAAACCTACGAGGCATTCCTTGCTTCGGATCGGACCGTGTCGGGATTTCGCGAGAATCAGACGGGGATGACAAGGAAGATCGTTCAGGGCGATAAGCTCCTGGCATACATTAAAGGTCTGTCGCGATGGGCCGCAGTGCTTGAGGTCCGAGAAGGGCCGTTTGTTGACCGCTCGCCGCTATTCGTGCCTCAAAACGATCCATTTGTCGTCCGATTCAACGTGAACCCTAGCGTTGCCCTGCCGCTCGACCAGTCAGTTCCGATTCGCGATGAGCGAGTATTCAACACTCTCTCGTTCACGCGCGGCAACGACGAGGGGTACTGGCTCGGGCCACTCCGGCGCAGCCTACAACACATCGACGAGTCTGACGGGCGTTTTCTCGAACGCGTGCTCACGGAGCAGGTAGCAAATCCAACAAGCTACCCGCTCGCCGAGGAGGACGTCGAAAGGCTCCGGCCGAAGCAAGTTAGGCGCATTGGCGGAACGGTTGGAGTAACCGTGCCGAGGGACGATCCGGTTCATGATTCGACGATAAGCGCAAAGGCTGGTCGAGAGTCGATCAGGAACCAAGCAGATCTCGCACGGCTTGGCGAACTGATGGGTTTTCGGATTTGGTTGCCGAAAAATGACCGGGCAGCGGTTGCGCAGCACTGGCAGGCCTCTGACGGATCGCTACTCGACTCGTTGCCCCTCAATTACGACCTCACAACTCTCGAGACGATTGAGCAAATCGACGTGTTGTGGCTGCGCGGCGCGCGATCCAGAGGGCGTTCGAGGTCGAGCATTCCACCGCGATTTATTCTGGGCTCCTACGTATGGCGGATCTGCTCGCATTGCAACCAAATATGAACATTGCGCTTCATATCGTCGCGCCAGTTGCGCGACGAGAAAAGGTCCTGTCTGAGATTCGGCGCCCTGTGTTCTCGCTGCTTGAACATGAGCCGCTGGCGCGGCGCTGCACTTTCATCGCGTATGAAAACCTTGAAGAAATCATGTCGCTGCCGCACCTCAACCACTTGTCCGACACGGTTCTCGAGGAATACGAAGAATCAGCCGACGAATAGCGTGCGAGCCGCCTCCGCGCCGCAACGGTCGCGACCCGGCCAACGACGAAGTATCGGGCCGCACGTTTTTCAGGCTGAGATGACGCCGCGGGGCTGTTCCCAAGGACTCGGGTTTTTCCTGGCAAAGCTATGCGGCGCGACGTTCGCGCTGCTGTCGTGCCTCTGCTCGATGACCTCTGCCAGCGCCTCACCTTGATGAAGCTCGTCCGGCTCTGCGAAGAGACTAGTTGCCCGCGTGTTTCGCAACCGGAGTTGGTGGTGATTCTCGGAGTGGCCCAATTCGGCGCTTGAAAAGATAGTATAATTATGTATACTATATCACATGACGACGCTGACCACGACGCCGACGAATAAGACGAAAGTCGATCAGCTTGAAACGGCCTTGGCCGAGCTTCTGGCGGAGTCGCTCCGACGCGGTTTCTACGGCAAAGCGGCCATCGAGTTGGCGATTCAAGACGGCACGATCCAGCATATTCGCCGGCTGGTCGAGCGAGTTGACAAGTAACGTAGCAGGCATCCGCCGCGGCGGACCGGCCGCCGCGGCACACCGCAGCAGCTACGGCACACGGAGTGTGCCTGCTACATTTGGAAAAATTCACGGTATTGTCTCGAGCCGACCTGTACCGGTTTCGAGCGCAAGCCCACTGCGGTCGCGAACACGCATTCGCGCCGCGGTTGGGCTTTTTTTATTGGTTTGCTCGCCCGGTGCGTAACGCAGCCGGGCGGCGGAAAGGAAATGGCATGAACGAACTGCTGCAAGAGTTCTGCGATTCGCGAGGAGTGCCGATGCGCGTCGATCGGCAGGCCGGCGTCCTTCGCGGCGTCAAAATCCTCGGCCTGCAATCGCGCAATGGCCGGCAATATCTGAGCGAGGCGCTCGCCAAGGCGGTGCCGCTTTACGAAGGGGCAAAGGTGAACGTCAATCATCCGAAGGGAAGTCCGCTCGCGCCGCGCGATTATCAAGATCGGATCGGCGTGATTCGCGGCGCGGTGTTGAAGCCCGGCGAAGGGCTGTTCGGCGATCTGCATTTCAATCCGAAGCACATGCTGGCCGAGCAACTGGCGTGGGATGCGGAGCACGCTCCGGAAAACGTCGGCTTCTCGCACAATGTGCAAGCCCGCACTTCGCGGCGTGACGATTGTCTGCTGGTCGAGGAGATCACGCGCGTGCAGAGCGTCGATCTCGTGGCCGATCCGGCGACGACGCGCGGATTGTATGAGCAGAATCAGCCGGCGGCTGTCGTTGAAGAAATCGCACAGGCGGCGCAGATCCAACAGCTTCGCGCCGAATTGGATCAACTGCGCAAGGAGCGCGACACGGCTTTGCTGGAGCAGCAAATCACCGAGGAATTGAATGCGGCCGGCGTGGCGGAGCCGTTGGTGAGTGAATTGTTCCGGCAGCAACTGCGAACTGCTGCGGACGCCGCGATGCGCCGCCAGTTGATTCTCGAACGGCTGCAACTGGCACGGGCGCTCGGTTCGAATCGGCCGACGAGCAAGGACCAGCAGTTGGTCGAATCGAATACGTTGCCCTGGTCGCCCGGCGATCCGAAGAGCTTTGCCCAGCGGATCACGGACATTTAACGGACGGCAGTAAACAACACGGCGCCGCTTACAAGAATTTTTCAGACCCAAAAAGGAATCTCAATATGACCAAACTCGTCGATCTGCTGGATCAATTGAAACACCGCCGCACGTTCGGCTACATGGACGATTTCGACAACTTCGTCACCAATCAGCGTTGGAAATCGGTTGAAACGGGCACGGGGACCGCCGCGGTCGCTGCGGCCGTCGGCGGAATTCTGGAACTCACTCCGAGCACCGCCGCCAATGATGCGACGTATCTGATTTCGACCGCCGGCGTTTTCGAATTCCTGCCGAATCAGCCGATCGTGTTCGAAGCGCTCGTGCAATTCACCGAGGCGAACACCAACGAGGCCAATGTGGAAGTCGGGCTCTCCGACACCAGCGACGCCACGACGAGCCTGACAGCCAGCAACGGCGGCCCCGCGGCGTCGTACACCGGCATGTTGTTCTTCAAGAAAGGGGGCACGAACGTCTGGGCCTGCCAATCGTCGGTCGGCAGTTCGCAAACGACGACCGTCACGTCGGTTCCCGCCGGCGGAGCGAATGCCCAAACGCTCACCGGCCAATTCGAGCCGATCAATTCGACACAGGCCGAGGCGCGATTCTTCATCGACGGACTGCTGGTCGCCAAGCAGCTTTTCATGTTCACGACCAGCGCGTTGATGAAAATGCTGCTGGGCGTGAAAAACGGCAGCGCACATGGCGAGCAGCTCAACGTCGATTACGCCGCGGCGTTTCAGTTGCGATAGTCGCCAAAGGTAACCTGGCCAAAGGGGGTCAGGCACATTTTTCGGCGGCGACCGCTGACGAAAGTCATGCCGCAACGGGCCGAAAAATGAGCCAGACCCCGGCGCACGCCAGACCCAGTCCTATTGTCCATCAAATTCTAATCACTTCAAAACTTCGGAGCCTATTCCATGACGCGAGCTGTCAACTATCGGGAACTCAAACGTCTTTACGAAACCATGGGTCCGCAGCAGGCTTGCCGCCATCTTCGCGATGCGCTGGCGGAAAAGCATCTGCGGCCCGAGGATTTCTCGCTGCGTGACCTCGCCGAAGCCACGATTCCCGATGGCCGCGAGTTCATTCGGCTGCTCGATCCGCGATCGAAGTCGGGCAATGTCGATCTGTTGGAAGCAGCCGACGCGGTCGATACCGCCACATTCAGCAATATCACCGGCCAAATCATTTTTTCCAAGATCATGGAAGGCTTCATGTCCGACGCCTTCGCCGCCTCGCGAATGGTCGAGACGATTCCGACGCGCTTCAGCGGGGAAAAGATTCCGGGCATTGGCCAGATGGGCGACATGGCCGAGGCGATCGACGAAGGGACCGTCTATCCGCACGTCGGCCTGTCGGAAGATTACATCGAAACGCCCGCCACCACGAAGCGCGGCCTGATCGTGCCGGTCACGAAGGAAGCCATCTTCTTCGACCGCACGCATCTCGTGCTGCAGCGGGCCGGCGAAGTCGGCGAATTCCTGGGCTTGAACAAGGAGAAGCGGCTGCTCGATTGCATCATCGACGACAACACGACCGACCATCGTTACAAATGGAAGGGCGTGACGTACTCGACGTACCAGGCCTCGGCTCCGTGGATCAATGTGAAAACCGGCAACGCGCTGGTCGATTGGTCGAACGTCGATGCCGCGGAGCAGGTGATGGCCGATATCTTGGATCCGAACACCGGCGAACCAATCATCGTCAACGCCGACACGATCCTCGTCTGCCCCGAGCTATTGCACACGGCCCGGCGAATCGTCGACGCGACCGAAATCGAGCAAGTCGACAACCAGGCGAACGCGAGCACGGTTCGCACGTTCGCGCCGAACCCGATGGCGGGCAACTACCGCGTCGTGTCGAGCCGATTACTGCGAGCCCGATTGTCGACGGCGGGCGAGCCGACGAGCAATTGGTATCTCGGCAATTTCCGCAAGGCGTTTGCCTACATGGAGAATTGGGGGATCACGGTCACGCAGGCTCCGCAAAACAGCGAAGCCGAGTTCACGCAAGACATCATGATCCGCTTCAAGGCCAGCGAACGAGGCGCCGCCGCGACGCTCGAGCCGCGGTATGTCGTCAAGAATTCGGCGTAAGCGCAAGGCTTGAGGCTTGAGGCTTGAGGCTTGAGGATGCGCGGGGTGCCATGTCCAACGAATTGTGTGGGCGTGGTATCCCGTTCCTAAACGATTCCCACGCTGAGTTTTCCGATAACGGCAGGAGTTGGCTTTGAACGATCGCTCGCAAATCGAATGCATCCGCGGCTTGGCGCTGCGCAGCTTGTCGAATTGCGTGCCAGTCCGAAGCCGACGTACAAGATCGACGACCAGACCGTTTCGTGGGAAGGCTACATCCGATCGCTCGAAGCGACCGTCGATTGGTGCGATTCGAAGCTGATCGGATTGGAGCCGTTTGAAATTCGCTCGCAGGGATATACGTAATGGTCACCGGATTTGATCCGCAATCCGATTTCGCGCAAGTTGCCGACGCGCTCGAGTCGGTGACATTGCGCCGCGTTGACGGTTCTGGTTCGGTGGCGCTAGCGAGCGCGCTGCGGCGATCCGTCACGACGCGCGAAGTGGCGGCCAGCGACGGAAAGTACACGACGAGCGATGTCCATTGGCATCTGGCGGCTGCCGAATTGGCGTCGCCACCGCGATTGGGCGATCAGATCATCGACGCAACCGGCGAAGCTTGGACGATCCTCGAAACGCAGCTTGCGACCTGCGGATCGCGTTGGAAATGCACAGCCCGAAATCTCGTCCTCGCCGGCGGCCTGAACACGTACATCACGATCCTCCGCGAAGTCGCCACGAAGGGACCGAGCGGAGCGGTGGAACCGACGTTTGCTCCCTATGCTTCCGGCTTGCAAGCGCGAATTCAAGAACTCTCCGCGACGCGCGGTGAGCAACATGGCCGCCAATCGGGCATCGTCAAAGCAAAGATCTACCTGACCCAGCAAATCCTGGTCGACAACGGCAACCGCATCCAAGCCGCCGACGGCAGCCTCTATGAAGTAACCGGCTACGACCACCCCGACTCAATCGCCAGCCTATTCACGATCAACGCAATCCGCCGCTTGTAAATGTGCGCGACAAAACGCGCAAAACCGCCAGCAAGCCACAAACCGCCGCGGCGAGAATTCTTCGTCGCCTAGCCCCCAGCCCCTAGTCCCTAGCCCCTTCTTCCCATGTCCGCCGAACGCGCCATTCACGAACACTGGTCCGCCTATCGGCCGTTGGTCGATCTGGTGCCGCCGGAGCGGATTTACACCGGCTTGCCGCCGATCCGCGCGGCCGATGAATCGCCGTTGCAATTTCCATACGTCAGCCTTGCCGTGCAGGGTGAATCGCAAATCGAGCGAAGTTCGAGCGGCACGTTGTTTTCGATCGAGCTGGTGCGGTTCTCCGTGTTCAGCGCGAGCTATGAACAGGCGCGGCAAATTGAATCGGTGATTTGCCGGTATTTCAATCGCCGCGATTTCGCCTGGACCGGCGGCCGAGTGCTCGACATGCGGCCCGGCAATCGCATCGAACGCGAAAACGAAGACGACGGCGTGTGGATGGTCGCCCGAGATTTTCATGTCCGAATTACCGACACTTCACGAAGGATTTGCGTATGAGCAGTTTGGCGAGTGAAATCAAGGCATCGATCCATTGGCTGTTTCAGGAGCCGTTGGCTTTGACGACGGTCGGCGATGCGTCGCAGTTGAGCTACGACGATCAATTGTCGAACGGCTCGGCCGCCGACCAGGCGAACACGATTTGGTCGGATCAACGAACCGTCGCCGCCAGCGGGCACGACGATCTCGATCTGACGAACCTGACGCACACGCTGTTCGGCTCGACGCTGTCGATCGATCTGGCCAGCGTCAAAGCGATTCTGCTCGTCAACACCTCGACGACGTCGAACGACCGCCTGCGATTGGATTCGTCGGTCGCCAACGCCTGCACTGCTCCCTTCGGCGGCTCGGCGACATCGCTGGTGGAGATTGGGGCCGACAGTGCGCTATTGCTTTCGAGCAAGAAGGACGGCTGGACGGTCGATTCGACGCACAAGATTCTCCGCGTCGCGAATCCTTCGGCCGATGCGATTACGTACAACATCGTGATTTTGGGAACATCTTAGCGAATTCCTTGTGGTGCAGGCGTCTCGCCTACTTGTTTGGGCAGGCGAGACGCCCGCACCACAATGCCTTTCAATCGAGGACTTAGATCGTGTCAACGCAACCCATTTCCGGCAAGAACGGCAAAGTATTGATCGGCTCCGCGGCCGTGGCGGAGGTGACGAAATGGATTTTCAACAAGGAATCCGTTTCCAGCCGCTATGCCTCGAGCTCGACCGGCGGCTTCAAACGGAGCCTGGCCGGCGTGAAATCGGGCAGCGGCACGATCCAGTTCAAATTCGATCTGGCGGCCGGTTCGCCGATCGTCGAAGGAACCGCGGCGACGCTTTTGCTGTATCTCGACGCGACGCATTTTTATTCGGTGCCGGCGTTGATCAAGACGTTCAAAGTCGAAGTGAATATCGACACCGGCGAGGTGATCGGCGGCATGGCGGAGTTTGATACGGATGGGGCGTGGACAGAGCCGGCGTTGCCGTAGGAAGGGGCGAGGGGCGAGGGGTGAGGGGCGAGAGGTGAGGGGCGAGGGACGAGCGGACGCGCAAGCGGTGGCGATCGGTTTCTTGCCGCGCGTCGCCGGATGAGGTTGTTGGCCGTTATGAATGGACTTTGCGAAATTGTGCCGGGGGGATGTGTCGATCGCGATCGGCGGGAGGGAATGGTGGGTTGGCCCGTTGCGGTTGGCGGATTATGCGGAGATCGAGCAGCGCGTGTTGCAGAATCGGCGGTCGTTGCTTGTGACGATTCGCGCGGACCGCGCGACTGTCAACGAGATCGACGCGTGGCTGCGAAGCGATGAAGGGATCTTGTTTGAGTTCTGGCTGCGACTGCGATCGATGCAACCGGCGATGACGCTGGCAACCGTGGAAGAATTGCTCGCCGATCGCGTTGGTGAGGTGTCGATCAAGATGGCCGCCGCCGCGCTGCGAACCGGCGAATATCCGATTGGAAACGAGTTCCCTTGCGGACAAGATTCGGCGGCCGAACACAAGCCGATCCCCTGGCGCCGCATTTTCCGCCGGCTGATTGAATCCGGCGTGCGGCCGGAATCGGTCGGCACACTGTCGCCGGCTCAATTGCAGATCATCCTGTTGCGAACCGCGGATCATGGTGAGACCGTTCAACTAACTCCCGGCGAAGCAAATGAATTGCGCGCCCGCCGCTCTCGCCAACGCGATCAATGGATCGAGGAGCAATTGGCCGAGCTACACGGTTCGCCAAATCGCCTGCACCGGGGAATTGAAGTTCTGATATCCATCGCCGACGGTCTGGAATACATCGGCGAACAATCGCCGCCGCTGGCATCGCGCTCGCAAGACGCCGTCACCGTAGGGCCACCTTTGCACCGCGCCGTCCGCGATCTCGCAAGCCGTATCGACGAGTTTCTCGCCAAGAGTCCCCGACCCAACAACACCCTCCGCCCCGAGTTTCCCGCGCGCTTCTCCGATGGCCCCTAGCCCCTCGCCCCTCGCCCCTAACCCCTTCCTCCCATGCCCACCGATTTCGAAGAACTCGAAGGCTCGCCGCGAATCTCGCTCTCGCGGCGCGACATGACCGGCGTGCGGATCTTCAAAATCAATTGGGCCGATTGGCCCGCGTTCGTCGGCGAGCTGTGGGGATGTTGGATCGCAGTCGGCGATCAAATTACGTACATGCCGACGGCAAGCTTCTACGGCCTGAGCGGCATGTGGCCGAGCGATATTCAAATCGATCCGTTCCAGCCTGACAGTCCGCTCGAATCCCCGATCAGTTTGGCGGGCGTGCAGGTCAATTACAATTTCGCGCGAGTGACGGTCACGTACAAGCCGTTCCCGCTGGCCGACAGCCGAATGCCGCGCGTGCCGAACGGCACGTTTCTCGTCGCCACGGGCGAAGTTGGCGCGCAGTCTATGTCGCTGCCGGGGCGGACTTGGAAATGGCCCGACACCACGATCGTCGAAGACGATTTCAGCCCGGGCATTTTGATTCCCGAGGAAACGATCAATCTTTCGTGGCGCTGGGTGCCGCAGCCCCCGTGGTCGGCGATGCGCGAGGCTCGCGGCTGCGTGAACGACGGCGAGTTCATGGGCTACGCCGCCGAGCAGGTGCTGTTCGTCGGCGCGAATTGGGAACGCGAGTTTCAAGTGAACGACACTGCGCTGTGGCGCGTCGATTACAAGTTTCAAGCGAAGACGGTTCCCTCGACGCTCGATCCCGGCACGGTCTTCGGCCACAACTATTTCTATCGCCGCGACGCCGGCGCGGGGAACGACAATTGGCAGCGGATCGTGTCGGTGCAAACCGGCGCCGCGCCGTTTCAATCGGCCGATCTCTCGCAGCTTTTCGAATTCGGGAATTGAACGGCGATGCCGCGACACGTTCATCCAGGCGATCCGATCACGGCAGGCTGGGCCAATGCCGTTTCAAGCGAGCTGCGCCGCGCGGGGCGGATCACGGCCGCCTATCCGCTGCAAATCTCGGCGGGGGCCTTCGGAATCAACATTGCGCTGGCCGGCGATAGCGGTTTCGATCTGGTGGAACTGATCGACACGGTTGCGGCCAACGACATCGACAAGACCGCCACGCTCTTTAGCTTCGATTCGACCGAGACCGATCCCTGGATCAAATCGCTCGACGGCGCCGCGAGCCCGATCGCGCTCGCGCATGTCGCCGACGCTCAGCAATCGCTGTACCTGGCGGGCGAGCGGCATCTGACGTATTGGCATCCGGCCGCCGGCCAGCGGGTTCCGATTCCCGGCGTCCAATGGCATTTCGGCAAACTCAGCGGAACGCTTTCCGCCGGCGGCTCGGCGACGGTCGAGGTGTGGCAAGTCGATCCGAGCAGCGGCGATCACGAGGATTCAACATTCAGCGTCACGGCCTACGATTGGCTGCTTTCGACCGACGACAGTCTTGCAAGCGACACGCCTGTGATGATCATTCAGCATCTCCAATCGAAGCGTTGGTATGTGTTCGCGGCCAATTGTGGTTCTTAATTTCCGGCATTTACCGTTCGCCCTCGCTAACGCTTCGGGTTGGTGTGAATTCGACCCGCTGCGGCACACTAACCCGAAGCGTTAGCGAGGGCGGGGAAGCCCTTGTGCCATTAACAGGCTGAAAAATGTCCGGTCGCCTCAATCGTTTTGCTCCTTCGTGCGATTGCTGCGGCTGCTGCGCCTACACCGGCGACCTGACGGTCACATTCAGCGGCTGCGATTTGCTCGACGGCATGACGCGAACGCTGTTTTGGACCGGCACGAGTTGGCTGTCGGGCGTTGAAGCGGCCGATGGCGGGTTCGAATGCAATTGCGGCGAAGAGGATGTCGACGGAATTCAAATCGCGCTGACCTGCACCGACGGCACTTGGACGGCGACGATCAAGGATCTGTTCTGCGTCACTTCGACCAGCTTCACGATCGAAAGCGCGTCGTGCGGGCCGGTCTACGTCGTCGCATCGGCCACGATCGAAACCGAGGGAGACGGCTGCTGCGGCACGACGACGCCGACCATCAAGCTGACGTTCACGGAGTAGGCTGGAGGCTTGAGGCTACAGGCTTGAGGGACGAAGAATGACGAAGCCTTGCGATCTCTGCCCGATCGGCTCGCTATGTGCCCGCCACAACATCGTCAAGCATGCGCATTTGCGGATGCTCTGCGAAACGCGCGAGGATTATCGAGCGCTGTGGGACAAGCGAGCAGCTCAATCGACCGCCGCGCCGTCGCTCGCCCGGCGCATCGCCAATTTCACCGAAGCCGCAATCGCCCACGCGGCGCGCGGGCTCCCGACGGCCGATCAAGCGACGATCGACGCACGGCTCGAAATCTGCAAAGCGTGCCCACTGTTTGACGGCTCGATTTGTCGTCATGCAAAATGCGGCTGCCGGATCAGCCGCGAGCGAGCTTTTCTCAACAAATTGGCCTGGGCCGATCAATCGTGCCCGATTGGAAAATGGCCGGCCGTTGCAGCGACACGGGAATCGGGCCAACTTGATTGACAGGGATGTGTTCAGATGTATACTGACTATCGCCGAGCCGTCAAGCTAGCAGTTGGCCCGGCGGACGGCGCGCGAAGTGTGCCTGCAACGTAGCAGGCAGTCTCCGACTGCCGTGGCCTGCCTCGGTGTTCGCGGAGAAACAAAAATGAATTCAAGACGCCGACCGCCGCGATTGCTGTTTCGCATTTGGGTGGTTCGCTACGAGCAATGGCGGCCCGGCACTTGGGACGAACTGCCGCCGCGTGCCGTCGCCGTGGAAGCGGCGGAGGCGGCGCCGCTTTCCGCGCCGAAGCCGCTCGCTTCATCGAAGGTTTTAATGGCACGATGCTCACCCGCCGCTGCCGACTCTGGGCAATCGCCGTGCCAGTGACGATCCGCTACGAAGGTGACCTTCGCGTGGGCCAAACCGTTTGTCGGTCGAGGGTTGAGTTGCTCGATTGCAAATGTTGCACGAGTTGACGCTGCTGAATTTTGGCAAATCCAGCTACGGCTGAGTCACGCTCCCTCCGTCTCCTCCCACGGATTCTGCCAATCGCCCCAGCGGTCGAGATAGAGGCGATAGCCGGCGACTTCGGCGGCGCGATCTTCGAGCCACACTTTCGTCGCGGCGATCAGGTCGTGCTCCTGCGCCTGCGTCAGTTCGCCGATCAGCACGCGCGTGCGCAGAAACACGAAGTACGTGTCGAGCACGTCGCAGCGGCAATAGTCGTTGATCTCGGCCAGGCGGCCGGCGTTGAACAGGTCCTGCACCATGTGCCCTTGCACGTCCATCTTGCCGGGCTTGCCGAGCAGGTTCGCCGCCAGGTTCAGGCCGCCCGTGAATCGCGACGAGCCGAAATTCGTCAGCAGTTCCAGCAGGTCGATGTGCGACGACGTGTTGTAGCGATTCCGCGGCTGTTCGTTCGATCGGGCTCGCGGCAGAAACCAGCCGGGCAAGCTGATCCCATAGCGAAACGCCGCCAGTTCCAACAGCGGCAGGTCGAACGTGCGGCCGTTGAAGCTCACCAGCGTCGGCCGGCGATAATGATCCCAGCCGCGCCAAAAGTGTTCGGTGATCACATGGGGGCGAAATTTTGGCTCGTCGAGCACGACCAAGTCGAGCAGCCGAAAATCAACGGCCACCTTGGCGATCGCCACGGCCGTCGGATATTGGAACGTGTACGGAATGAAATCGCTGCCATTCTTGGCCATCAACTCAGCCCGATAGCGTTCGACGGCGGCCGGCGGATCGAGCATCTCGCCCGGATAATGCAGCCGCGAAACCAGCGCCCCATCGGCGACGCTTTCGAGATCGAAGACGAAATAAGCGGGGGGTTGGTTCGACATCAAAACATGCCTGCCAAAGAATCGGACGGATTGCAATTGCGCGAGAGGAACTAATTTACATCGCAGCCACGTGCTTCATGATCATATCGCCGAATCCGCTGGCCTCGCCGATCAAAAACGACGCCAGGTTCGCCAGCACCACCACACCCAAGTCTTGCCACATCGATCGCTTCCAACGTTCGGCTCGCGAGCCGTAAGCCAGCCAAAACAGGGTGCATTCGGCCACCGGGGCGAATGTTTCTCCGACTGCCAGATAGGCCCACCGTGGATAGACCGGCAACATCATCAGCGGCATCGCCAGCGAAACGATCGGATAGGTGCATGCGGTTAGCCAGAGACCAGCCAACAGACGATCCTTCCAAGGGTGCCTCCGCGACAATCCGACCATCAGAATCGGCGCTTCGATCGCCACGGAAAACAAATAACCGAACGGCAGAAAATGCCAATAGTCGCTTGGGTTCACCGTCGCGCGCTTTCGACCATGGTTCGGGAGAGCTATCGATCCGAGAAGCAGTCGGCTTCCGGCGTTTTCATAACAATCGCAAGAGGAACGGCGCTTCGGCTAATACGTGCAGCATCGCAACCGTGAAATAAACATCGCGGGTCAACGGATAATTCGCCAGAAACCCGGCCCACAGGACGACGATGACGGTGGCGCCGAATCCGAGCACGCCATATAGCACCCATTTCGAAACCTGCGACCGACGCACCAGCGGCACCTGCCGAATGTTCCACGGCGACGTGCGCAGGCTAACGACCGGAATGGCCACGAGCCAGACGCCATAATGCAGCATTTCCAAGAAAGTGTGCGTCGCAACCAGCAAATGGCTTGAAACGCCGGCCAGAATTTGCGACCCGGCATGAGCGGTGATTCGTGCGGTCAATGCATCGTTGCCGGGCAGCGGCGGACTGTCGGCCAATTGCCACCACAAAAGCGCCAACAGCAGCGGCACGCCCGCAAGGCACAGCCGATAGGCCGAGCGCCATTGCGGCCGATGCACCGCAATCTCGCGATCCAAGAACCAGAGCGCCATCAGCGGATGGAGATAAACCAAACCGAGATCCCAAGCTTGCGGCCAAATCCAGGCCGCGGCGACGAGCAAGAATGCCGCCGGGAAAACCCAATTCCAATCGCGCCGTGGATTCTGCCGGCTGCGCATCCAAATCAGGGCCGCGAGCCAGCCAATCAAGGCCGTGTTCCAAGTCGCCAGCCCGGCAAGCCATTGTTCGCCGTTCCAATCAGCCCAGCGGCTCATTGCCGGCAGCGCGGCGAACGCCACGGTCAACCCAAGCACGCCTGCGATGCCGGTGAGAAAGTACGGGCGTAGCCGACCCCAACGGGCCGGCATTCGGGCCATCATGTACCGCCCTTCCATCCAATTATGCGGTCCGGCGAACAAGAACACCGTCACGATCGAGAACCCGAGCGGCGTCCAACCGGCGAGCAGGCAACTCAACACGGCAACGGCGGTTGCCGCGATGGCAAACATTCGCCACGAAGCATCGCGGCTTGGCGCCTGCACGCGTGAACGAAGTTCGTCGACGACGGATGTCGCCATGGCGATTGAGCGAATAGGTGATTTGTTACGAGTTAAGCCACATTGCCGAAGCGACCGCCACTATCGCGACGGCGCATTTGAAGTGTTTGGCGCTAGTGCCGGTGCCGGCGCGGAGACGTTGGGGGCCGCTGCGTTGGTTCTTGATGCGTCGGTTGTCGCAGTCAAGCCACTGCTTTTTGCAAGTTTGCCGGACATGATCAGCGTCACCGCGGTGCCGCCGTCGGTAATTTGGATGGTCACATTGCCGTCAACCCCGTTCAACAGCGGCGCCGGAACGGTGTCTTGATTCGACGGTGTGGCGGGCTGATCTGGTTCAGGGCGACGCTGATTTGGTAGTGGATCGGCATGAAATCTCGCCGGTGCAGGAGCATTCGCCATCAAACTTCCGGCGGCTGCCAAGCGCAGAGGCACACGAGAATCACCACCGTCGCTCGGACCTTCCGATCGCGGCGGACGAAGAACAAGCCTGTGATTGCGCCGGACAGAGCGATCGCGGCAATCACATGTCGCATCGAGCCGTTGCCCGTCGGCTGCTGCTCTTCAATTGCCCCCAGTTTTACCGCCGTCAGGAACTGCTTGGGAATCCTCAGCACCGATTCCTCGGCCAGCGCGTCAACGCGAATCATGATCGGCACTGTCTGCCGCAGGTTCCGCGGCCGATCTTCACCTGGGGGATGAGGTCAACGGCCTGGGCCAGCAATATCTGCCATCGCCGGGGCCGCAATCATCATGGCGAGAATCGTCGTCAGAAACCTCGCCGTCATTCGTTTCGCGCTGCGGCTCATGTCACAACCCCTTTTCAGGTTCGGAGGGCGCATCCGGGCAATTTTTGGTCGGCAATCGGAGAAACTCCCCCCGCCTGCCGGCGATAGTCTACCAAATTGCAACGCGGTCGGCGAAGATTATGTCGCTTACCTTATCTTACCAACCAATGACTGCCAGGATTTCGGCCCATTTCAGGATCAAGCCTATGAACCGCGATCGGTTGCTTCAGCGATTTCTGCGTTATGTGCGGATTGATACGACGGCTCGCGAAGGCGTGGATGAATATCCATCGTCGGCCGGGCAGTGGGAATTGGGCCGGATCGTGCTGGGCGAGTTGAAGGAGATGGGGCTTGCCGATGCGGTGCAGGATGAACATGCCATCGTGATAGCGACGTTGCCGGCGAATGGGTTGCGGTCGAAGGAGGAAGAGAGTTCGCCGGCGGTTGTTGCTTTCAACGGGCATTTCGACACTTCGCCCGAGACGACCGGCGCGGGCGTGCGGCCGCGGGTGATTGAGAAATACGATGGGCGCGATTTGGTGTTGGCCGGCGATCCGCGGCAAGTGTTGCTGGCGGCGAACAATCCGGAGTTGGCCGCGGCGGTCGGAAAGACGGTGATCACTACCGACGGCACGACGCTGCTCGGCGGCGACGACAAGGGAGGCATCGCCGTTATCATGGAACTGATCGAGCATCCGGTCGAACATCCCGAAGTGCCGCGGCCGACGATCAAGGTTTGTTTCACCTGCGACGAGGAGATTGGGCGCGGCGTCGATCATGTCGATATCGCCAAACTCGGGGCAACGGTTTGCTACACGCTCGATGGACGCGGCGCCGGCGAGCTCGATGTGGAAACATTTTCGGCCGATTTGGCGACCGTGACGATTCGCGGCGTGAACATCCATCCGTCGATCGCCAAGGGACGGATGGTGAATGCGATCCGCGCCGCGGGCGATTTTGTCGAACGGCTGCCGCGCGGGACATTGTCTCCGGAGGTGACGGCCGATCGCGAGGGCTTTTTGCATCCGTATCACGTTGATGGCGGAGTCGCCGAAGTGCGGATGCGCGTGTTGCTGCGCGATTTCGACACCGCGGCGCTGGCGACGCAAGCCGAGTTGCTGCACGAGGCCGCGGCGCAAACCGCCGCGGAGTTTCCCGGCTCGGCGGTCGAAGTGCGAATCAAGCCACAATATCGCAACATGGCCGACGGACTGGCCCGCGAGCCGCGCACGGTGCAATATGTCGAGCGAGCTTATCAACGGCTCGGCCGGCCGGTGCGGAAAACGATTATCCGCGGCGGGACCGATGGCTCGCGCTTCACGGAGCTCGGCCTGCCCACGCCGAATCTTTCGACGGGCCAGCACAATCCGCATTCGCCGTTGGAATGGGCATGTCTCGATGAAATGGTCGATGCGGTGGAGGTGTTGGTCGAGCTGGTGCAGGTTTGGGCGGCGGAGTGAGAGCAGGGGGCGGGGAGCGGGGAGCAGGAAGCGGATGGCAGAGATCGGAGGTCGGAGGTCGGAGGTCAGGGACGCGCGAAACCGCAAGCGCACTTCGATATCAAATGGCGTGGAGGAGCTCGCTTGCGGTTTCGCGCGTCCGTCGTTTGCGCGGCCTGCTAGCACCAACTAAGTAAGCTGCGCAGGGTCTGCCTGAGTGAAAACTGCCTTTTGGAGAGTTCGCGTAAACTTGTTCCCTCGGAGGAGTCGAAATAATTGGACGTAAGGCGCAGGATTGGACGGCGTGGGCGGATTGGAGCGCACGGCCGGTTCTCGCTGATGCGACGGATTGTCACCGGCGCGTATAGCCGACGCGTCCGAGCCGGCGTTTTTTTCTCGCCGGCGAATGCTGATTCCCGTCGCATTCGACGATTCAAGTGAGTTTGCTCGGCGGTAAACCAAGGAAGGTTTTCCGTGCCCAGGCTATCGTGCGTCATCTCTGTGGTTGGACATGCCCACGGACTGGAAACCACGCTGGTTTCCGTGCTGGAGCATTTTCCGGACGACTGCGAAATCATCGTCGTCCATTCGGCGAAGTACGACGATCCGTACGACCTGAAGAGCGAGCTGCGATTCATTGAGGCGCCCGCCAAAACCGGCTATGTCGGCTGCGCGAACCTCGGGATTCAAGCCAGCCGCTCGCCGATCGTACACGTGCTCGCCGCCGGATTGGAAGCGACCAGCGGCTGGGCCGAAGCGGCCCTGGCTCGATTCGCCGATCCGAAGGTCGCCGCCGTCGCGCCGGTCGTGTGTAATCAATTCGATTCCGACGAAGTGCTGGCCGCGGGCATTTGCTACCGCGCGGGAGGGCAGGCGGAAGTTCGCACGACGCTGCCGCCGGATAACGAATCAGCGGATTCCTCTCGGGAGGAAGCGGCTTTGTTTCCGATCGCCCGAGCGGCATTTTATCGCCGCAGCGCGCTGAACATTTTCGGTGGCGGATTTCCGACGACGGTCGGCAATGAACTTGCCGCGGCGGAATTGGGATTGAGCCTAACGCACGCGGGTTACCGATCGGTGTTGGAGCCGAATTGCAAAATCGTCGGCTCGACGAAATCGTGCCGCGCTTCGCGCGGATTCGGATTCGGCATGGCGGCCGAACGGCTGTTTTGGCGAAACCTGCCGGCAAACGGATGGCTTGCATCGATGGCGATGCATCCGTGGTCGGTGGCGCGGGAACTGATCGGCAGCCTGTCGAATGGCGCCGCGATTCTACAACTTCTCGGCCGCATCGCCGCTTATGCGACGCTCGGCGACTGCCGTGCTCGTCATGAGCAACTGCGCACCGCGGAAGAACTTGCCGCGCTGCAAGCCGATCGAGCGATCACGACCAGCTTGCCGCCGAACGTGCGCATCGATGGCGCGCATCGCCTAACCCACGCCGCCCGACCGGGCGACGTTCGCGCGAGCCATTCGTAGCACGTATGTACCACGGGCGTGTGCCACTGGCCAGCGAAGTCGGCCAGTGGCGGCCGGCGCGTTGACGTCGGCGATCCGAGTTGAGAGCGATGCGATGGCGTGCGTGCGACGGTCGCCCCATTTCTGATTCGTGACCACAAGCGCGCTCCCACTGGCCGACTGCGCTGGCCAGTGGCACACGGAGACGGTCTGCATCGCGCCATTCACGGCGTCGCTGCTTCATCCGCGCGATTGGCAAGTGTCTCCGCGTCGGGGTAGACGAGATCGATCGTCGCGCGCAGCATGTCGAGCCGGTCAGGCGGCGTCGCGATCTTTTGCAGATGTGCGAACAGCAAACGCAACTGCCGGCCACCTTCCGGCCAGCGGACGGCCATCGCCTTCGCGCAATCCTCGAACAGTTGATACACCCGAGCTCGAGTGACGCCCAGGCGGCGCGATTGATGGCGCACGGGCTGCGGATTGCCCGTCAGGCCGAGCCGTCCCTCGACCAATTTGGCGACGGCCGGGCCGAGGTCCAACCGCAACTGATCGACCAGCGGCAGGACGATTCGATCGCGCAAATCATTCCGCGTGGGAATCTTACCGCTGTCCACGATCTCCGCGATTCGGCGATCGGTTTGGACGACGAATCTTGGAAACAGCCGGATGGTCAATGGTCCATGTTCCGGTGCATGAGCGAGCGCATGATGCACGGCGTGAAACACTTCAAGAATCGTGCGCACTCGTTTTTCGCCGTGCGTTTTCAGTTGACGCATTTCGGCGAGCGTGTAGCCGCAGTATTCCGCCAGGGGCGTGTTCCACAGCACGGTCGGCACCGATTGCAGCGAAGGCGCCAATCGTCCCAGTTTTTCCTGGCCGATGTCGTGCCGGCGCACCGTCTCGCGCCATTGCTCCCACAACTCCTCGGAAACCTTCGACGGATCGAACGAGCCGCCGGCTCGCGGCGCATGCTCGTCCGGCTTCTTGCCGGCCGTCGATTTTGGCGACGGCATCCTGGGCGGTTGCTTTTTCGTCGCGCGCCAGCAGTTCGATCAGCGTTCCGGTCTTTTTCTGGCCGATGCCGGGCGTGGCCGAGAGTTCGTCGAAGGGCGTTTTCAACAGGTCGGCGAGCGTTCGCCCGAGAAATGCCAGCGGCAGACGTCGATCGTTGGGGAGCGCCAGAAGGCGAGCGGACGATTCAAATGATCGGCAAATTCGTCTCGCAGCAGCGTTTCGCGCAGCCGGTCGAATTCGCTCGATAGTTTGACATTCTCGACCGACACCGACATGTTGTTTAAGCCCATTCTTGTTCCTCTCTTACGCCGATGGCCGGCGGCGCACGAGTCGCCACCGGCAATTCCAACGAGCACTGCATGCACTGCTGGCAGACTGTCCGTCCCAGCGCGCGATCGCATCGCTGTTGAACCGGCTGGGCGCACCGCTCCAACGAGCATTTGTACGATCGACTGCGAGGCCCCATTTAGGGACCGGTGGTGGTGGGACTCTGTTCACCGGGGCCGGCTCACCGCGGCGGCGTCCCCTTGGACACGCGCCGGCACGACCTCGGCAACAGCGACGGCTGCCAACCGATTTGACTGCCGGTTATTGTTCATTTTCTCGAAAGGCTCGTCAAGCGGGGGCCGAAGAATGAGTCACCATCAAATAGTAGTAACGAGGGGGGCTCCTGCTGGATCCCTTGCTTCGAGGCGGTCTCATTTTCCTCTTGTGAGCAAATGTCGAACGAACTATTTTATCGCCCCAACATTAGCAAGCCCCACAGGGGTCCAAGCCGTGGATTGCGAATCGCGATCGGAAAAATACTGCATTGTCGGCGCCGGCGCGTCGGGCCTGGCCGTCGCTAGAAACTTTGCCCAGCAAGGTGTGCCGTTCGATTGCCTCGAGCGGGAGGACGACGTCGGGGGCAATTGGAATTACGGCAAGCAGGCCAGCAGCGTCTATCGCTCGACGCATCTGATTTCCTCCAAACGGCTCATCCAGTATCCCGACTTCCCGATGCCTTCCGATTGGCCCGCCTATCCAGGCCATCGCTTGGTGCTTGAGTATTTCCAATCCTACGCGCGAAAGTTCGATCTCTATCCACGGATCGAGTTCAACACGGCGGTGGCGCGGATCGAGCCGGCCGAGTCGCAATGGCAAGTGACCTTGAAAGATGGCCGGGTGCGGCGCTACCGCGGCGTCGTCATTGCGAATGGCCATCATTGGGATCCGAAATGGCCCGAGTATCCCGGCAAATTTTCTGGTCCGACCTATCATTCGTCGCAATACAAGACGCCCGACGTGCTCGATGGCCGGCGGGTGCTGGTGATCGGCGCGGGCAACTCGGGTTGCGACATCGCCGTCGAATCGGCGCAACATGCCGCGCGGACGTTTCACAGCACACGGCGCGGATACCACTATATTCCCAAGTTTCTGTTCGGCCGCCCCGCCGATCTGTGCGGCGAGTATCTTCTGAAAATGCGGCTTCCCTTGTGGCTGCGGCGGCTGGTTTCGCGCGGGCTCGTGAAAATGGCGATCGGAACGCCGCAAGACTATGGTCTTACGCGGCCGGATCATCAGTTGTTCGAATCGCATCCGATCATCAATTCGCAAATGATGTATTATGTCGGCCACGGCGATATCCACCCCAAGCCCGATGTCGATCGCTTCGACGGCGGCACGGTACATTTCACCGACGGCACGAGCGAACCGATCGACGTGATCGTGTTTGCCACCGGCTTCAAGATCAGCTTCCCATTCATCGACACCAAGCATCTCAACTGGCACGACGGCCGGCCGAATCTCTATCTGAACGCTTTCCATCCGGAATACGACCATCTGTTTGTCGCCGGCCTGGTCCAGCCCGACGGCGGCATCTGGGACCTCTCGTATTACCAAGGCAAGCTGATGGCCGAATTCATTCGCGCGATGGACGCGGGCTCGCCGCGCACCGAATACTTCCGTCGCCAAAAATCGGCGGCCTTTCCGGACCTTGGCGGGGGAATTCACTACGTCGATTCCACGCGGCATCTGATCGAAGTGGAGCACTTTTCTTACCGCCGCCGGCTGCAAAAACTGATTGCCCGGATGAGCGGCATGAATGACCAGGGCTCGATGTCGGTGGATCGCCGCGTTGCCGGCAAAACCCCAGGGGTCGAGCTATTGCAATTCCGCAGCGGCGGCGTGGCCTGCGAAGCCTGGTTGATTCGTCCGAACGCGCGGCAGCAGTCAACGCCACTGGTTCTGATGGCTCACGGCTTCGCGGCCGAGAAAAGCTTTGGACTGCTTCCTTACGCCGAGCAATTCGTCCGCCGCGGCATGGCGGCGATGTTGTTCGACTATCGGCATTTCGGCGGCAGCGGCGGCGAGCCGCGGAACTTGGTGAGTTGCCGGCGGCAGCGCGAGGATTGGCAAGCCGCATTGGACTTCGCTCGCCAACTGCCGGGAATCGACGCGGCGCGAATCGCTCTGTGGGGAACGTCGTTCAGCGGCGGACATGTCATTGATTGCGCGAGCCGGAATCCGGATATCGCTGCCGTCGTCGCGCAAGAGCCGATGGTCAACGTGCCTGGATCGTTGCGTGGATATACGGCGCGGTATGTTTGTCAGGCAATTTGGCACGGTCTGCGCGGCGTGTTGCGGGCGGCGACATTTCGCGAGCCGCATTGCGTGCCGGTCGTCGCGCCGCCGTCGATATTCGCGGTGATGAATCGCGAGGGGTGCGACAAGGGCTATCGCCGAATGATTCCCGACGAGGCCGCTTGGGCAAATTCGTGTCCCGCGAGAATTCTGCTCGCGTCGCTGCTGCACCGACCAATTGCGCGTGCGGCGAAAGTGCAAGCGCCGACGCTACTGGTCATCGCGGAGCAGGATCAACTCATTCCGGCCCGCACGGTCCGCAAAACGGCCGAACGAATGACCCACGCGACGGTCATTACCGTTCCGGGCGATCACTTCGCGATCTACTTCGGCGAAACATTGCAACAAGTCGCGATGCAAGAAGCCGACTTTCTGGAAGACTGTTTGATCAAATCGCAAACGCTGCAATTCACCCAGGCCGATTCCCCGCAGCAAATGGCCCGCAAGCGCACAGGCTTGATTCGCGCGTCGCGATCAGTTAACTCTCGTCCGATAAATCGGATACAAGAGTGTTCGCCGGCGCACAAGCGACGAACGCGTCTCCGAGCACTCCGTCCTCGCTAACGCTTCGGGTTGGTAATTCGCAGCAGGTCGTATTCACACCAACCCGAAGCGTTAGCGAGGGCGGCGGAGCGAAATGACGCCGTTGGTTTCCGGTTCGCCGGTTTTTCGTTCGAGGTTTCCAATGAACGTCGCAATATCAACTGAAATCCGCCGCACCCGCGCTTGGCCCGCTCCGCCGCGCCCCTGGGCGATTCGCATGGTTTGGCACGACCTGCTGTTCGCCCATTGGCCGGTCGATCCCGGCGAACTCCGCGAACAATTGCCGCCGGGCATCGAGATCGACACGTTCGACGGCCAGGCTTGGATCGGCATCGTGCCGTTTCACATGTCGGGCATTCGGCCGCGCGGTTTACCGCCGCTGCCGTGGCTGTCGGCATTTCCGGAGTTGAATCTGCGGACGTATGTCGTCGCGGAGGGGAAGCCGGGCGTGTGGTTTTTGACGCTCGACGCCACGAGCCGATTCACGATCACCGTCGCGCGGCGGTTTTTTCACTTACCGTATCGCCACGCGCGGATGACTTGCCGCCCGACGCGAGATGGCTGGATCGATTTTCGCAGCGAAGCGCCGCGATCGGCGTTTTCCGCCGGCCAAATTCGCGGCGCGGTATCGGCCATTGCCGCGGCACGATGGTGAAGGAGAAACCGAGTGCGAATTCGATCCGCTCACGAATTGGCTCACCGCGCGATTCTGCCTTTACTCGGCCGACGATCGGGGGCGAATCTTCCGCGGCGAGATCGACCATCCCATCTGGCCGCTAGAACCTGCCGAGGCAATCATCGAAACAAACACGCTAGCCGGCGCGCTGGGAATTAAGCTGCCCGATTGCGAGCCGATGCTGCATTTCAGCCGCCGCATCGAAGCGGTCGCCTGGACGGTCGAGCCGGTGGAAAAGGTGTCAGGAACCGATTCGCAACGAGAAGCTCGAAGCGACAATCGGAGCCGAACGCAAATCGGTTCCTGACACCTTTTCCGTGCCCCAATGCGAGCGAGAGGATTTGAACCTCCACGGTATTGCTACCGCCAGCCCCTCAAGCTGGTGCGTCTGCCAATTCCGCCACGCTCGCGAAGACGATCGACCCGAAAGCGCCGGAATTCGCGCATTCGTGCGACCAAAGCCACGATAGGGGCTGGCCAATCGGGCGTCAAGAGCCCAACCCTTACGGCTTGCTCACGTTCGCCAGGCTCAGGCGGCGTCGGGCGATGTATGCCGTGGCAATCAAGCCGCCGAGCAAAAGTAGCACAAAGCTTGATGGCTCGGGAACCACGCCCGTGCCGCCGATCATAGGACTTGCCGCGCCGAACGCCAAGCCAGCGGAAGGAGAAGCGGCGAATGCAAGGCTCCCAGCGGCTGTAGACCCGAGCAGCGAGTTGTCATCGGCCCCGATCAAGGAGTTATCGTCAGCGGCGCTCGCGTCTTCCAGCGCGACCAGCGACGATGAGGACACGGCCGCAGTGTCTGCCACTACGGCGCTCGATGCGACTGCGTCGGATAGTGGCGCGTCGGCCGCGACGCTCGCGATCGCCGCTTGAACCGGCGCGACTGCCGCGACGGTGGCGGCGCCGGCCGCAGCGCTATTGCTTCCCGAATCGATCGCGGATTGAACACCCAAGAATGGATTGCTGACTGAAGCAATCGGTGTCGCTGCCGCCGGCGCGCTTGCGGCAACGCTTGCACCGCTCGGCGAAACCGATGGTGCGAGAGAAACAGCCGCCGGAATTGACGAGCCAACCGATGCATTGCCGACAACGTTCGGCGAACCGCCCCCGGACGGACGGATCGTCACGGTCGAGCCCGCGTTGATCGTCAGTGTGTTTTGCAAAAGTTGCGTGACCGTCAGGCTCGCGCCCGTTGTGCCGTCGCCGATGGTCGTGTCGCCGGCGTAGGTGGTCGCGCCGCCGCTTGTCGTCGCCTGGCCATTGACGACGCCCACCGATTGGTTCGTTCCGGTCACCACCAATCCTCCGCCGCTGGCCGTCGATCCGTTGTTGGTGACGCTGACTAGATCGCCGTCGGTCGGATTGATGACCGACGTGTCGGAAAGCGCCGAAACTGTGCCCGCCAATTGCAGCGTGGCGCTAGCGGCGACGGTCGCGGTGACATTCGAACCGATCATGGCGCCGTTGCCGCCGGTGACATCGAGTTGCAGCGTGCCGGCGTTGACGGCGATCGAGCTGCCGCTAGCGAGCGACGGCGCGGCTTCGAGACGAACCGTTCCGTTGCCGGCTTTGGTCAAGGTTTGGCCGGTCAGCGAAAGTGTGCCGTTGACCGTGAGCGGATTCGCGCCGTCGACTATCCAGCTTTGGCTCGACGACAGCGTGACGGCGCTATTGATCGTCGCGGCCGCGGCGCCCGATTGCAGCGTCAGGCCGTCGGCGCCGATCGTCAGCGCGCTGCCGCCGATCGACACGGGCTGAATCGCGGCGGAGGTGAACGTCAGGCCTTTGATCGACAGCGGAGCGCTGAGCATCGTGTTCAAATTCGCGCCGCCGGAGCTGGTCGTGAAAAAGACATCGGTGTTCGCGCCGGGGAGAGCGTGTGCGTCGGCGCCGCCGGCGGCGGTGGTGCTCCAATTGGTCGCGTAACTGGCGCCGGAGAGCGTGTTCCAATTCGTGTCGAGGCCGCCGTTCCAATAGACGGCGGAAGGGACGATCGTCAGCGTAGCGTTTTGCACCGTGATCGGAATCGGGTTTACATTCTGATCGTCGAGCGTGGTGGGAGTCGGCTCGGTTGTGACGAGCGTCAGATTGAACGTGCCGCTGGTGTCGGCCGGCACGAAATAGTTGACGGCCAGCAGTCCGTCGCCATTGACGAGCGTCGGCGGTGTGGCGGCGAAATCGGTCCCTTGGATCGTCGTGTTGTTTTCGGCGAGCATGACCGTCGGGCCCGCGGTTTGCCCGGCGAAGATGTACGGATCGGCGGTCGTCGCCGCGCCGCCGGTGAAATCGACTCCGACGGCGGGCGACAATTGCAGATTGACCGTGAAATCGCTGACCTGCGGCAAATTGCTGCCGGTGGCAACTACAACAACGTCAAACGTGCCCGTCTGATCCGACGACGACTCGGGCAGGCTGATATTCGGCGCGGTGACGGTAATCTGCGCCGTCGCGGCGCGCGGCAATGTCATCGCCGCAGCCACGATCCCCAGCAGCCAGCCGGCCACGAAGGTGGCCTGTGAAAAGGTCGAGCGGTTCACCATTAGCGAGCCAAAGCGGTACAAGCCCCGATGCGACTCAAGCGGACGACCCAACAGAACGGCTTTCTGGCGTACCTAACAGTATAGGTGGGGCCGTCGCGCCAAGCCAGTGCCGCTATTTCCGCTCGGAATTGCTCGGCCGCTCGGCGATATGCCCGACTTGGCCCCCTTCGTAGATGCTGAATTCGGCCCAAATCGGCAGATGGTCGGACACTTCCAGTGCCTGGCTCGTCAACAGGCTGAAATCGTGCATCAGATCGACGACGCCGGCCCGGCCGGTGAACTCGGTCGTCGCCAGGCGGTTGAACACGATATTGTCGAACATCTTCGTGCCGCGAGTGTTCGTCGGAATTGACGACAGCGCGGTCATCGAATTCGGCAGTTGGCCGAGCAGGCCGAGATGCCGGTCGTCGGCATTGAAATCGCCCAGCAGAATGATGTCGTCTTCCAAACGGCCTTGGACGCTGACGCTGCGCACGGCCCGACAGACCTCGGCCAGTGCCGTAAGTTCCTGCGAAGTCCGATCGGCGGCAACGCGGACATCGACCAACGTGAACGTAAACGCTTCGTCGTCTTTCGGCCCGCGCACCTGAAAGCTGGCCACGAGCGGATCGCGCGCCATCCGCCGTCCCGGATCGTCAACCGTGTAGACCGTGCTTCGATCGACCGACACGCTAGCGGCATCGAACACGAACGCGAATTGCTCTTCCGCTTCGTCGGGCCCCTGCCGCGGACCAATCACGAAATCGTAATGCCGTAGGTCAGGCTTTCCAGCCTGACTCGCAGCGCCGGCGGCATTAAGTTGCTCGACGAGCCGCGGCAATTGATCGTCGCGCGGCGAACGAATTTCTTGCAATGCAATCACATCGAACCGGCGCAACAAGTCGACCAGCGTTTTCATCACCAATGGCTTGCCGAGCTTCGTGGGGCCGAACGCCTGAATGTCGAACGATGCGATGCGAATGGTGTTTCCCTGCCGCGCAAACGGCACAACCATCCCCGCCGCCGAAGCAACCTCGTCGCCAGAAGTCGGCGCCGGCACGCCGGGCGTTCGCTGCTTGACCGAAATCCCGTTGAGCCCTTCGACGCGAAATTTCTGAAAGAAGAACCAACCGCCCCCGGCGGTGGCCAACAGCATTACGACAATGAATCTTCGCACAAACGCCTCCTTGCGCGCCATCGCTCGGCACACGATAATCAGCCCGGCGATTCTCCGTCGCCGCACACCAACCCGAAGCGTTAGCGAGGGCGGCACGGCGGATCGCGGACGCTATCAAACTGGCTCCCGGTAAATTGGGCGGCTTAGAATACCGGCATCCGCTGACTCGCTCCAGACCAGTTCGGCTGATGCCTACCGCCGAGCTTCGCGGACCAGATGGCTCAATTCCGGCAGAATCAGCTTCTCCATCGCGAGCTGCACCGCCGCGACGGAGCCGGGCATGGTTAGCAGCACTTTGCGGCCCATCAGGCCGCCGATGGCTCGGCTCAGCATCGCAGCCGCGCCGACTTGCTCGTAGCTCAACATGCGGAATAGTTCGCCGTAGCCGGGCAAAGGTTTTGATAGCAGGCCGCTGACGGTTTCGTAGGTTTGATCGCGGCTGCCGATGCCCGTGCCGCCGGTGAGCAGGACCGCGTCGATGTCGGTCCGGCGGTCCAATTCCGCGAGTAGATGGCCGATTTGTGCCGGCTCGTCCCGCGTGATTTGCCGATCGGCGATTTCATGCCCGGCGGCGAGCAACAACTCGACGATGGTCCGGCCGCCGACGTCGGTCTCTAGCGTGCGCGTGTCGCTGACCGTGACGACGGCGCACCGTACGACCGGTGGGCCTTCGGAGCGGTGTTGGTCAACCGATTGGGACATGAGGAAGGGGCTAGGGGCTGGGGACTAGGGACAAAGAACGAGGGGGCGTTCGGTACAATCGGTGCAGGCAGCCCCTCGGTGGCTAGGGGCCAGTTGTGAGCGGAATTGCGGAGGGCCGATTTCAATTGCTCCGGGCGTTGCGGAGTCGGTATACTGGAAGCATGGCCGCTTGGCGTCGATGGTAGGGCAAGCCTGATCGTGGGGCAATCCCCGGCGGGCAGGAGAAGAGCGATGCAACGAATCTTGTCGCGAGTTTCGGCTTACTTCGTGCGCGGCTCTTTTGCCGTGCTTGTCGGCATCGCCGCTTCGATTCTGTCCGCCGGAGTCGCGCGGGCCGAAATCTTTATCCTCGCCAACGACGGACAAGTGCAAGGCGAGGAACTAAAGCTTCCTGGCACGCCGCCGAATCAGACCGTCATTCGCACTGCTTCCGGCGGCCAAGTTACGCTCGACAAAAGCCAGATCAAACAAATCATTCCGCAAGGGCCCGCGGAATTGGAATACGAGCGAATTCGGCCGACGTATGCCGACACGGTCAACGATCAGTGGCGGCTGGCCGATTGGTGTCGCGCACATGGGCTTTCCAAGCAGCGGCAAGTGCATCTCGAGCGAGTGATCGCGCTCGATCCAGATCACAAGGCGGCTCGCGGCGCGCTGGGATATGCGCAAATCGAAGGCCGCTGGGTTCGGCCCGATGATTTGAAGCGGCAGCAAGGCTTCGTGATGTATAAGGGCGAGTGGCGGCTGCCGCAGGAAGTCGAGTTGTTGGAGGAGAATCGAAAGGAATCGCAGGCCGAGCACGATTGGGTGATGAAGCTAAAGCGCTGGCGCGTGGCGCTCGACAATCATCCGGAAAAGTTCGATGCGTTGCACGACGAACTGATGAAGATCGACGACCCGGCTGCCGTCCCGGCGCTGACGCAGTTGGTCAACAACGAAAAACACCGTAGCGTCAAAATTCTGCTGATCGAAGAGCTATTGCACATCGGCACGCCTGGGGCGATGAACGTCGTCGTCGGGCGGACGATGGACGACGCCGACAAAGAGGTTCGCCTGTCGGCGATGGACCGGCTTGTCGCCGCGAACCATCCGGAAGTGGCGTCGTTCTACATCGCGGCCCTCCGCAGCACCGACAACGCGCGGATCAATCAGGCCGCTTTGTGCTTGGGAATGCTGCGCAACAAATCGGCCATCAGCCCCTTGATCGACGCCCTGCGCACGACGCACAAACACGTCGAGCAGCAAGGCACCCCGGGGCAAATCTCCACGACATTTTCCAGCGGCCCGGGCAACAACCGCTCCGGCGGAATGTCGGTCGGCGGCCAGGCGAAAGAAACGGTCGAAACACTGGAGAACCAGCAAGTTCTCAGCGCCCTCACGGCCATCACCGGCGTGAGCTTTCAATTCGACCAACGAGCCTGGCGAGCCTGGTACGTCGGACAGATGCGCGCGCTGAATATCGACGCGCGACGGGGCTGATCCCAATCATGGCCCGGAAATCGCGCAATTCGGCAGGGCTTTTTCTAGCGATTCGACTTGTTCGGCGCTGACTTTCGTGCCGTCTAAATGGAGCCGCTTCAATCCGGTAAGTGATTTCAGTTGCTCCACGCCGGCGTCCGTGATGTGCGTGTCGGTGAGGTTCAGGTCTTGGAGATTGCTCAGGCCGCACAAATATCGCAAGCCGGTGTCGGTGATTTGCGTCTCCGAGAGGTTTAGCCATCCGAGTTCGCTCAATCCGCTGATATGCGTCATCCCAGCGTCGGTGGTGTGGGAGCCGCAGCCCATCAAGTTGATCACATGGGGAAGGTCGGCGAGCAACGCCATTTCCGCGTCGCCGCTGTGCCTGGGAAACTCGACGTGCGAAACGGAAATGCACGCACTGGGAGCGAAGAATCGACGCATCCAGCCGGGAACGATCGGCTTTCCGCGGCATTTGTAGAAATGGCCGCCCGCGGCTTCGATCGCCGCGACCGCGTTGGCTTGCTGCCGGGCCGCGATGATCGGTTGGCCGGCCCAGCGGACGGCGACGCCGCACAGGGCCATCAACACCAGCAACGTGCGCAGCCGGAATTGAAGCCAGCGCAGCTTCGACTTCGGTTTCGCTTTCGGCACGGCGGCAAGGGTTGAGGTGGCCATAAATCCATTCTCCCGAAACTCACCGACAAAGCCAAGAAGAAAATCGCCGTCGGAGTTTCAAGTGGGTTCCAATCGCAGCCGCGCGTTGCGATTACGCTTACGGGTTCCTCTTCTCTGCTCGCTCGAATCGACTGCCAGCATGGACCATACGTCAGTTCGCCTCGTGGGCGTTTTTTTCATGCGGCGCAAGGCGTGCTTGGCTTCGTTCCGCGGTCGCGGCGCGACGATTTGTCGCGGGAACTGCCGAAAAAAGCCGGCCAGAGAAGAGGAACCCGTAAGCCCAATGTCTTCGAGCCGGGCTGTCATGTCGGCAAAAGAAGGCGTCACCGCGTGGCGATTCGTTCGATCCGCGCGATTTCTTCGGGCTCAAGTCTGAAATCGAACACGTCAAGATCGGCTCGCATGTGGTCGGCATCCGTCGTGCCGGTCAGCGGGATCATGCCGACTTCCAGGGCGAAGCGGAAGACGATTTGGCTGATCGTGCGGTTGTGGCGTTTGGCGATGCGCGCGAATTCGGCGTCGGCCGTCGCTTCGCGGTTGGCGGTCAGCAGCGAAAAGCCTTGATAAACGATCTCGTTGGCGGCGCAGAATTTTCGCACGGCATAGTCCCAGCCGAGCACGGCATAGCAGCGGTTTTGGACAAAGCGGGGACGGATGCGGGCATCTTGGCACAGTGCCTGGAGTTGTTCGAGCGAGACATTGCTCACTCCGAGCAGCCACGCCCGGCCGCTGTCGTGGATCGCTTCCATCGCTTGCCACGCTTCCCAATCGGCTGGGCCCAATCCGCTGCGCTCGTTCGGGCCATGCAGAACATAAGAATCGATGCGGTCGGTGCCGAGATGCTCGAGCGAACTGGCGAACGACTGCGCGACTTGCGCCGCAATCGGGGCGGCCGGATCGTAGGGGAGCCGATGATCTTGGCCGGCTCGGAACGTGAACTTGGTTTGCAGGAAGAGATCGTCGCGCGCGACGAGGCCACGTTTGGTCGCCGCGGCGATGGCTTGTCCGACGGCGGCTTCGTGGTAGTGCCGGCGCTGATTGGCGGTGTCGATGCCGCGAAAGCCGTTTTCCAATGCGAGTTCGACGAGGCGCTGCGTTTCGTCTTCTTTCCATGCGGTCCCGTAGAGGAATCGCGGGACTCGAACGCCGTCGATCGACAATGCTTGGTCAGACATCAATGTCTCCATTTTAATGGCCAATCGGATTCAGCCGCCCGTTGAGTAGCGACAAGAGCGCGAGGCAAGCGCCGACGATGGCTCCGTAGGTCGCGCCTTGCCGGGGCTTGCCTGCAAACGTGCCGAGTCCGCCGCCGACCATTGCGCCGGCGATCGGCCAATTCAGCAAATGCACGGCCCACGGGTCCATCCATTGACTCCGTAGCGGCGCGCCGAGGAACATGGCGACTCCGAAGCCGACCAGCAACACTCCGGCCACCGACGGGCCGCCGTTCGGATCGGGATTTTCCTCCTCGCCGTGGTCGTCCTCGTCGTCGAATTCCTCCGGTTCGGAAAAATCGTCCATGCGAACAGTATAGGGGAAAGTCGAGAGTGAGGGGTGGAGGGTGAATCGTGAGAACTGAGCCGCTCGTGCGATCCGGAGTTCTTCCCGTTTCTGATTGCGCCCGGCTCCGCTCGATTTTGCGCATGCGATTCAGTTGCGTCGAACCCCGATAGTGGTTCTGTCTCTGAGCCCAGGGTTGCACGCCGCAGGCGGGCTACCCTGGGTGGGATGACCCAAACGCAATCTCAACCCCAACGGGGTTGTGTCAGAGTGGCGCCGCAGCCGACGCAACCCCGTTGGGGTTGAAATTGCCCTTATTGGCCTTCCACCCAGGGTACGTCGCTGTCGCGACGAACCCTGGGCTAAGGGACAAAACCCATTGGGGTACGCGCGAGCAACCACAAATCCTTGCAGAACAAAAGACATCCATATTGCTAATTGCAGTTGCGCGGAAAAATTCCACGATTGTGGGCAGTCAAAGGTCAAGGGACAGGCGACACAAAATAAGAATCAAAAAAACTTTGGAAATTCTGTCGGGCGCGGGAAAGTTTTCGCCATTTCCTCTGTATCAGGGCCGGCGCGTCGCTGGTCCGAACGAGATTTCTTACGGGAGGAACGTGTCATGCAACGGGTTATGCACAATCTGACGGTGGCGATGGCGGTGGTCGGAATCACTTTGATCGGCAGCGCGGCGTTCGCGCATGGCGGCGGCGGCGGTGGCGGACATGGTGGCGGACATGGCGGCGGCGCCGGTCGTAGCACGGGCGGCAGCTTTGCTCGCGGCAACACGACGCATACGCACACCTTGAATACGGCGCAACGGGGAACTCCTCGGTCGCTTGCAACGATCAACAATCCACGTGGCCCGCGCGGTCCTCGGCCGCCGCGTCACCCGTGGCCTCCGTTCCACATGCACTATCCGGTCGTGTTCTGGTTCGGCGGCGATTACGACGTTGTCGACGTGGTCGAAGGTGGAATCGATGTCGAATTCACCAGTATTCGGCAACTCGACGCCGGCGATCCGGCGAAGAATCTGGCCCCGGCCTACCGTGTTTGGTTCCATAACAACACCAATGTCGATATCAATCAGGCGTTCGACGTGGCCATCCTGGCCTCGAACGACCAGAAGTTGACGACGAACCTGCCCTATTCGAGCGTTCGGATCGACGGAATGGCTGCCGACGAAACGATGTCGGTCGATATCCGCCTGCCGATCGATGCGATGAGCATGGCGACGGTCAACGGACAGCCGGGCGCTTACACGTTCCTCCACACGATCATCGACAGCCAGAATGAGCTTGTGGAAACCAACAAGGCGAACAACCTGTCGGTCTACGCACGGCAGGACATCCCGATGTTGGGAGAGTAAAGAAGCGCCTCACAAGACCGCTGGGCAGAAGGGGACAGTCCCCGTTTTGCTCCGCGGACTCCGCAAAAAGGGGACAGTCCCCGCGGTCTTGTGAGTGTGGAAAGAGGTTGCGACATCGAGCTTGCCACACCCAGGCTTGAAGTCAGTCAGACGGCCGGCAGTTCCGCACGGGGAACTGACCGGCCGTTTGGCGTTTTGCTTCGGATGCGACAGTCAGTAGGTTTCAATGGCGTCTGGTTCAACGCCAAGCCGCGCGGCAATATGTTGCAAGGTCTGGCCGTGCGGTCGCTCAACCTCGTCGTTTTCAATCCTGCGCCACGGTTCTGGCAGTCACTTGTGGCTCGAAATCCGATTGGCGCAATTCTCGTTGAAGTCGAAGTCGCCGCAAACTCGCGCCGAAAGTTCTCTCGGTCACTCGACGTTCGTGTTTTTTGCGACGGCGGAATTCCGGATCATTTTCATATAAAATCGCGTCTGTCGCCGCTTCGAATTTCCCGAATCGCACGGTATGCCCCCAATCGATGATTTCGAAATCATCAAAATCAGGCTCGACGCTCCCGCGATGCTTGAACGATTCGAGCGGTGCGGTAATCGGTTGTAGATCGCCTCGATAAAACAGAAGGTTGCCGGCGTCTTTATCCACCATGCCCGCAACGAATTGGTCTCTCGGCTCGTGCGAGTGAAGAATCCGGATTACTTGTTCGGCGGGAAGCCACTCCAATCCCGATTGTGACACTGTCCGGAAATATTTCGTCGCGATGGCCAGCCTCGATGGTGTGACCTGCTCCAGGATCGCCAACGTGCCAAAGGGCCGAGACTTTCGATCCCGCACCTCCTCAAAAAGCATGTCGGCCGAGCCGGTGTTGACGGCGAGCCACGCGGCCTTCTTCCAATCGACGGCCGTTCGAGGCTCGTCCAAAGCCTCGTGAATCGTGAACGGCTGCGTGAGGAACCGGACTCCCTTTACACGCGGAAGCTGCGTAATCGGCCGTTTCACGACAAAAATGTCTTTAATGCTCATTGATTATCTTCGGCTGCCTCATCTCCCAGCATCTCGTCGTCCGGCGTTTCATTGATCGGATTGCTCGGATGTATTCTGTTCCATTCTCTTTTCAGTAAGTCCCAATTCCGGTTGAGCACTTTCCTGACGAGCTTGTGCATCTTGCACCCAGGCTGTTCCCGGTCCATCAGCGATCCATCGTCGAGCCTGATTCGCCATTTGCATCCGTCTTTGATGACATTGACGTGGGGCGCCTCCTCCAGTCGCTCGAGGTCGTGGATGACGATTCGCCATCCGGCAAGCCCCGCGGGCATTTTCAGGGAAAATGGCATTCAGCCCCCGCTCGCTCGGCAATCAAGCTTACTGCGGAAATCAATTATGTCTTATTATTGAATTATCGTCAATGTGACATTTTCCGAGGTCGCATGGCCGGCGGCATGTTACGTCGCCGCTTCTCTCAACCAGGCGGTCGCTTCCGCTTTGCATCGGCGACGGAATTTCCACAAATTCCGCTACGGAGAAACGCCTCTCAGCCGCGCAATCGCTTCCGCCATGCTGCTGCGGAAGACTCGCCAATCCGATGCGGGCAGAATTGCGTCGTGATCCGTCTGGCCGAGCTTGAATGCCGACATGCGGCTCGCGATCAACGCCTCGGCCGGCGCATCATGCTTCTCGCGCCAGGCGGGCCAAAGTCAGCAGCATTCGATAGTCGTCGATCCCGGCCCGCATCTGCCGCTCGAAATCGACCGACGGAATCAGCTCGCCGTCGGAATTGGCGTTGCACCATGCGTAATCATCTTCGCGGCAATCGAGGGCGTAGTAGGGATCGCCCGCGACGGCGTGCCAATGCCAGCCGAGGCGGAACTTCATGTCGAACTGCTTGACGGCTTTGTACATATAGATGCCATAGGTCCAGCGACTGGCGTTGTTGTAGAACGCCCAATCGCTGCCGGCTTTGTGGATCATCTCGATGCTCGGCTCGTTGTGGCCATTCATGTCGGGCACATGCAGCGCTTTGGCGAAGGCAAAGTGCGGATCGTCGGCCTTCGCGGAATCGAAGCTCGTGGCGCCGGTGAAAAATGGCGGCCCCTTTGGGAACGCGGCGCGATAGGCCGCGGCATTTTCGCCGGCTCGGATCACGTCGTCGCCGACCGGCTCGTCGGCGATGTTCCAATAGACGGGTAGCCAACCCTCCGCATCGGCATGTTGCTGGATCGCGCTGAAAATGGCGCGGATGAACTTGCTGTAGTCGGTGAACCCGGCGGCTTGCATTGCCGCGTCGTCTTTGTAGTACAGATTCAAGCCGGAGAACTCCGTGTACGTGACGACCGGCATCGTAAAGCCGCAGCGCCGGGCGAGCTTCATTTGCTCGTCGGCGGTCGTGAAATCAAACTGCGGCTTGCCGGCTTTGAAGCCGAGATAATGGATGATCGGCATCCCGGAGAACGAAGTGAAACCGTAGTCGTGCAGCTTGAGCAGGCTGCGCTCCGCCATCGTGTGGTTCCATGCCGCAGCGACCGGATCGGATTCGTCCCAGGGAATGTTAATCTCATGGGCATAGGGCCCGACGGGAACGTCGATCGGATCGAGCGCGCGGGATAGACGTGGTATTCCACCGCAACGTCGGCCGGCTCGCCATGCTCGGGCGTGATCGTGATTTTGCCATGATAGAGGCCCGGCTTGGTGTCGTCGGCCGGATGGACGGTGAGCCAGAAGCGGCGCGTGACGCCCTTGGGCATTGCGACCGTCGCGCGGGGAAGCACGAGCCGCGGCGTGATCGTGTAAACCGCGCCATCGCCCGACACGCGCGTGACGCGATAGGAAACATAGCCAAGCGCGACGCGATCGGCCGGAATCGTTCCCGGACCGGTGAGATCGCTGATCGATACGCTCACTTTGCCGAGATCCATCAGCGGGCAGACGCCGACGGTGATCGGCTCATGCTGCCCGGCGAATCCGAAGCTGGTTACGGGCTGGCCGATTTCCGTTTTGCGCGGCGAGTCGTTGTAGTAGACGTCTTGCATGTAGTCGCGCGAGAAGACGACGTAGCCCCGAGAACTTTCGGCGGCAGTTGGAGCGAGCGCGTCACCCGTGGATTCATGGAGAATCCGGTGAAAATAATTATCGAAGAAGAATCGCCGCTTCTCGACGACGGAATTGAGAAATTGTCGCCCTTGTTCGGCCTTCTCCACCGGATAAATCACCACCGCCGACACGCTGCATGCGTAGCCGTCGCCGCGGAAGTCGAGATTCAACTGGCCGTTTTTGACATCGACATCAAATTCCTTCTCTTGATAGTAGCCGCGCTGATACTTGTCGAACGTGCTCTCGGCCGGCAGGTCTTCGGTGTTCCAGTAGCGAAAATACTTGTTCTTCAGCGAATCGAACGTCATCGATTCTTGAACAACGGGCTCGCCCTGCGCGAGAATTGTTCGCTGGCGGTAGTATTGATATTCGCCCCAAAAGCCCGAGGGATTGTCGATATTGATGAACACATGATACCGCCCATTCGGTAGATCGACGGCAAAGCCGCCGCCGGTGATGGCGATGAAATTCTCGTACAGCGGCTCCGGCTGGAGCACGTCGCTGGCGCGAAAGATTTGCGCATTCTTCAGCCCGTAACCGCGGCCGACGCTGTAAACGGTCGAAGGATCGACGCGCGTGAAGCCGGGCATCAGCGGACCATCGGGCGGTCCGAAGGAATACGCCGACAATCCCTTGAACATCGTCTTGGCCGTTTCGGTGTCGCGATCGAGGCGGATGTTGTCGATATAGATCGGCGCGGTGGCTTTTTCGTCGATGCCGAGCACGAACTGTGTGATGGCGTTCAGCAACAGTTTCCGCCCCGGCCGCGCCTTCTCGCCGACATAGAGTTGCGCCAGCGGCAACACGAGCGTGCTTTTGCCCGGCGGCAGCATCGTTTCGTAGTTCAGGCGAGTCCAATAGTCTTTGGTGGCGGAGTCGCGCATTTCGATGTGCAGCGAAATGGGACTCTTCGACTTTGAATAAAGATCGGCCTTGAGATAGTCGTACCCCGACCAATCTTGCGGCGCGTCCCAAGCGGCGTAGCCTTTATCGAGACGCAAGGCCTTCGTGCCGACCGTTGCATGATCGGCGACGACGGTTCCGCCGCTGAACGGATTCTTGTCTTCGAACGATGCCAGCGATCGCGTGGCCGGACCGCGCGCGGCGATTTGCGCGGTTAGCGCCGCGCCGCAAGCGTAGCACATTCGCCAATCGCCATTATTGCGATAGCCGCACACGGGGCAGCGAACCGCGTCGGCGCTGAGCGGCCCCGGCGGCGCGAGCGGTTTTTCCTCGATTCCAATTGTCGGCTCGGCGGTGAGCGCGACGTCGTTGCCGACGGCGGCGAGCGACACGTCGTCGATCCAAAAGTATCCCGACGCCCACAGGCCGAACGACAGATCGACGTTTTTCTTCTGCTTAATTTCCGCGACGTAGGTCAGCGGCGTCCAGCCGAAGGTGCCATTCTTTTTCAGGCTCATGTATTTGCCGTCGAGCTGGAACTCGGTGTTGTTCTGCCACACGCCTTCGCCGATATCCAAGCCGCGAATCCAGGCCGTTAGCTTGTAGCGGCCGGCCGGCACGTCCTTCACGGTCTGCGTAACGCGAATCTTGGATTGTCCGGAGGCGAAAAGCAGGCAGGACGATTTGCCGCCATGCGCGACCTGTCCGACGCGGAATTCGCAAGCCCCTTCGTATTTCCAGCCGCTCCAATTCTTGAAGATGTGCCCGAATTGATCGGGCGGCATCGACTCCTCGAACGAGCCATCGACGATGAGATTCGCCGCCTCGGCCGCCATCGCCGGACGCAATGTCAGAGCAACGAGCGGCAAACCAATCGCGAGCAAAAACAAACGTCGAACGAGAATGCGAGCGATCAAAAGAAACTCCTTGCGCGGGTCGAATGCCATGATTGTGGGAAATCGTGCAAACCTGGTTGGCGATTCCACCTTACACAACGGCGCAAGAAAAAGCATCCAAAAAGGCGCGATGCCGATGTCGCGATGAGAATCGCCGTTCAAGGCGTCGGCTCTTGCTGCGGCTTGGATCGGTTCAGCCGCTTCGCGAGATCGTCGTCGTCGCGGGCCAGTTCCGTTTTCCCCAAGTTCAGATACGCGTCGCGGCGGATGATGTAGGCTCGCGCGTTTTCGGGATGGATTTCGACCGCTTCGCCAACGTCGGCGACCGCTTCTTCGGCCTGACCGGCTTTGAGACGAGCGGAGGCGCGTTTCAGATAGACTTCGGCCAGCCGTTCACTCGGGTGCAGATGGGTTATTGCCGCCAGCCGTCGAGCCCGATCGATGATCTCCGTGTAATCGGCGATCGCCGCTTCGGGCTTGCCGAGCAGCAGATACAAGTCGCCACGATTGTCGTAAGCATCCGACTCGGCCGGATCGATGCGCAATGCCTCGTTGAAATCGGCCATCGCCTGATCGTATTCCTTCTGTTGTCGATAGATTTCGCCCCGATTGTTGTAGGCCTCGGCGAATTGGGCGTTGTAGCGGATCGCACTGGTGTAGTCGGCGATGGCGCGCTTGAGGTTGCCTTTGGAGCGGTAGGCGATGCCTCGGTTGCAATAGGCCGAAGCGTGAGTAGGCCAGGCGGCAAGAATCCTATTGTAGTCGTCGATGGCCGCATCGAATTCGCCGCGCGCGAGGTATACATTGGCGCGATACAACCGGGCCTTGGTGAGCTTCGGGCTGAGTCGGAGTGCCTTGTCGCAATCCTCCAATGCCAGATCGGTCCGCCCGCGCGACACTTGCCGCTCGTGCGCGACTCAGGAACAATTCGGCGTCGGACGGCGAGCGTTGGATTGCCCGGTCGTAGTCGGCAATTGCCATATCCGACGCTCCCGCGTTGGCCTGCGCGGCCGCTCGTTTCGCAAAACCCTCGGCGCGCCGCGGTTCGAGATCGATGGCCTTTGTATAGGCGCCGATTGCAGTCGCCTGATCGCCTTGCAAGGCAAAAGCATCCCCTTGAGCCAGTTGATCGTCATACGCGTGGCCGGCGTCGGTTGCGGAAGAGGCCGCTTCGTTAGGCTCGGCCGCGGACGGCGCGACTGGAGTGGTTTCCAGTTTGCGATCGTTGCTCGCGGCTTTGTCGGTGGGGCCATGGTTGCGGATTCCGGGCAAGAGAATCACCAAAGCCGCGATTATCACGGCCGCCACGACCAACGTCATAGCCCATCGCATCGGCAGACGGCGGGCGATTCGGCGCTCGGAAATACTGCTGCTTGATTGTCGCATGAGATTATTTCCGCCCGGTTCCCTGGCGGATGGTTAGTTGCTTATCGACGGCCGGCACGTCGAATTGCTCGTGCGAACCGTCCGGCCAGAAAACGTCGAGCGAATCAACGTGGTCGATCGGGCCTAGCCCGAAATGCGCGCGTGGATCGTTGCTGCTGAGAAAGCTGTAGGCGGCGAGAACCAACCGCGTCCAGCGGCGTTTGCCGGCGCTGAGCTCCAGTCGGGCGCCCAGCGCGTCGCGCTGGCCGGTCAGCGCGCGGACCGAGAGCCAATGGTTGCCCTCGGCGGGGGCGATATTCCGATACAGCCGGAGCGTATTGTCCAGCGTGTTGGTGACCATGCCGATTCGGCCGTTGTTCTCGATGTCGCCGAACGCCATGCCGCGAGTCGTTTCGACATGCCGGGTGAAATCTCCCCCCTGCGCCGAGACGTTCGTGAAATGACCCTGGCCATCGCCGCGGAACAGCAGATTCGGCTCCGCGTAGGCGCTCCAGAATTTTCCCAGTTCGCGCGCGGATCGACCGGCCCGCGCACCACGCGGCCGTTCACGACGGCGACGTCGAGATTGCCGTCGTTGTCGAAATCGACGAAACCGCAGCCCCAGCCGGTGTAGGGCATGTCGATCGGGGCCATGCCGGCGACGGCCGACTTGTCGGCAAACAAGCCGTTGCCGATCGGCATGTAGACCGTGTTCTTTTCGTTGCGGATGTGCGTGATCAAGAGTGATAGTCGGCCGTCGTTCGCGATATCCCCGATGCCGACGCCCATCCCTGCTTCCGGATTGCCGGCGCCGCTAAACGCGACGCCGCGCCGGAGCGCTTCGTCCTTGAACGTGCCGTCGTGCTGGTTGATCCAAAAGTTTTGCCGCTCCTCGTCATTGGCGACGAAGATGTCGGGCCAGCCGTCGCCAGTGAAATCGGCGCAGACCACGCCCCAGGCGCGATTCGGAATGTTCAAGCCGGCCTTTTCCGTCACGTCGGTGAAGGTGCCGTCGCGGTTGTTGTGATACAGGCGGCATCCAATCCCTTGAAACACGTTCGGGCCGCAAAAATCCTCGTCGCCAGGCTCGCCGCACTTTCGATCGGGATCGAAGTTGGCGAATCGGCAAACAAACAGATCGAGCCAGCCGTCGCGATCGTAATCGACCCATGCGGCGGAAGAGCACCAGGCGGCTTTGTCGGTCGCCAGGCCGGCTTTGGCGGTAACGTCGGTGAACGTGGCATCGCCGTTGTTGCGATACAGCGAGCAATGGCCGAACCGCGTGATGAACACGTCCGGCAGACCGTCGTTGTTAAAATCGCCGATAGCGGCCCCCATGCCATAGCCCGGGCCATTCAGGCCGCCGGCATTAGGAATTTCGCGGAATGTGCCGTCCGGCTCCTGATGGAAGAGATGGTTCGGCACTGTCTCGTTGAAATGCCCTGGCGCGGGATGACAGATTTGCAGAATATCGAGCCGGCCGTCGTTGTCGTAGTCGAATAGCGCGACGCCGCCGGGGGTGATTTCGTAGGTGGCGAAAGTGCCGTCGGCGTAAGCGACGGTGGGTGAGGGCAAGCCGCGCGCCGCGGTCACTTCTTCGAACCACGGCTTGACGGTACGAGTCGTCGGAGGATTTTTGACGGCAGCACTATCGGAATTGGCAACCGGCGGATACGAGTCCGAACGATTGCAGCCAGCCAGCGCTATCGAAAACAGCGCAGTCAAAATCGGAAGCAAACGTGCGACCCGGCGCACTTGCCGACCATGCCTTACCATTTCACCGCAATCCGACGGTTGGCAACGGAGGTTGCGAAACGAAAAGAAATCGATCAGCCCGCGTGGGACGGGCATTCGCGAAACGTCAGTGCCTGTGAATCAAACCGGGACAAGTTCCGCGCATCAACGAGATCCGTGGTCAAGACAGACGGATCGCCAGCGCCCCTCCCCCGATTCTTCCACATCCTCTCCGTGCCGAATGGCAATTATCGAATGAACACGATAATTCAAAATGATCATAACCTGCCGCCGCGTCCCCTCCAATTGCGGGTTGCCGCAAAACAGTTCGTGTTTTGAAAAACTCGATCGGCTACAATAATTGGCAGCGCGGGCATGGCCTTTCGGGGATCAAAAAAAGCCTTGCCACGATTTTTGAGTTTTCGCGACTCTCCCTTCCACGAACCACGAGGCTCCAAGATGTTGACGCGGAACAGTAAATCCGGCGTGCGATTTCTTGCCGTTTGTGCAACGGCAGCTATCTCAATGGCTTTCCCTAGCGCGACGATTCGTGCCGCCGACACTTCGGCAGCTAATACAGCCAGCGTCGCCCCGCCGGCGCTCGTACACGAAATCAAAGTTCAGCCCGACAAAGCGCCCGACTGCTCGAGCCTGAAGTCGATCGTCGAAAGCGTCACGCGCGGCTGCACGACCAACGACCAAAAAGCCATCGCCATCTACAACTTCATGCTGCTGACGCACTATCATTGCCCCTACGCCAGCGAAGACGGCGGCATCCCGGCCATCAAGGAAATCAATTGCTACGGCTGGGGATTGTGCGGCGGACTCCATTCGGTTCAATCCGCGCTGTGGCATGAGCTAGGTTGGAACTGGCGATTCATCGGCTGGCCGGGGCACACTACGGTCGAGGCCGAATACGATGGTCGCTGGCACTATCTCGACGCCTTTCTCAAGGTTTACGCCTGGATGCCCGACGGCAAAACCGGGCGCACCATCGCCGGCGAATACGATCTCAAGCAACATCCGAAAGAACTGCTCCAGGATGCGTTCGTTCTCGATCGCGAACGGAATGTCGTTTACGCCAAGGCCGATCAATTCTCCGTCGTCGGCGACGTGGTCAACTGGCGGGCCCACGATTTTCTCGCTTGCGGCGACACACTCACCGAACTTCCCTCGCTCAATCGCATGGGCCCGGCCGATTCGTGGGGCGGCTACAACCATGCCGACGGCAACTACTCGACCGACGTCGGCTTGGCGCCCGGCATGGCGCTCACCAACACCTGGGACAAGCAGCCCGGCGCCTGGTTTTGGAGCGGCTCGAACAAATCGCCGGCCCATTCCTGCGGCGCTTATAAAGACACGCGCAACGATCCCGGCTATGGGCTGGTTCTCGAACCCTATATCAATAGCCAACCGGCGCGGAGCTACGCCAACGGCGTACTGACGTTCGCCCCCGATTTCTCGAACGACGCATTTTTGAAATCGTTCGTCTCGACCGACAACGTCAAGTATTCCGCCGGCGCTTGGCGCCGGCCGCGGCGGGCAAGCCGGGCGTCGTCGTCGTGCGGCTTTCGTCGCCCTATGTCTTGACCAAGGCCAGCGGCGAAGCGGCCGGGGCCGATAAAGCCGAAGTTTCCATCGACGACGGCAAGACGTTCAAAGCCGTCGATCTGAAAGATTTCGACGCGGCGATCAAAGGCAAGCTCGCGATGCTGGTGCGGCTGACGTTTGGCGACTCGCTCAAGGCGCTCAAGATCAACGCCGTCGTGCAAAACAATCCTGGCGCGCTCCCCTTTCTGTCGCCAGGCAAAAATGTCGTCAGCGTGTCGGTCGGCGATCCCAAGGCGCTCGGCGACAACAAACTCGTCGTCACGTATGCCTATCGGCTCGGTTCGCGCAGCAAATCGTTCGAGCAGCTTTACGAGCAGGGCAAAGAGATCGCCAAACAGCACGACGCCAAATGGTCGAAGGAAGTGACCTACGTGCGAAAGACGTTTGCCGCCAGCGATCTGCCGGCGACGATCGAGATTCCTTGCCCGACGCCGAAGGGCCATTATCCGGTCTACCCGCGAATGGAATTCTTGCGGCGCGAAGTGATCGCGCCGAACTCGTCGCCGCTGCCGCTGCCGGATGGGGCCGTCGAGGCGAAAGTCGGCCCGAACGACGAGCTCGCGGCGCTGCCGATGCCGCTGTTGATCGGCACGGAATCAGCGCCGGTGGTCAAAGCCCGAGCGGTCAAGACGATTCAGATTCCGCTCTCCTACATTGAATACGTCAGCGAGAAGGGCGAGGTCGGCGACAAGGGATCGCTGCGCTGGCCGAAGAACGCCGGTGAAAAAGGCCATGTCATCGCCAGCGCCGTCATCCTCGACGGCGATCTAAAAGATTTGCCCGCCAAGAAAAGCATCGCCGCCGCGCGGCTGTGCGTGCCGATCAGCCAAACGCACGACAAGGCTCAATCGCAACTCGGAGTCGTGCTGCTGAAGAACTCGGTCGAGAAAGGCAAATCGCCCGACTTCGCCGCGCTGGACGACATCGAAGGCATGGTCGTGCTACCGCAACAACCGGCCGACGCCCCGGAATTCAAGCCCGCGAAGATCTTTGCAATCGACCTGACGCGGTCGATCAAATCGATCGCGGTCGGCGACGCGAAGTTTCACGGAGTTGCGCTGCGAATGGTGCCGAATCGCGGAGTGGACGACGGCTGGACCGTGCGATGCAATGTGTCGCCGAACGAGAAAGCCTTTATCGAAGTGGACGTTTATCAAGATTGAAACCGAGAAGCGAAGGAAGAGCAGCGAGGCGTTTCGGATTTCGACCCCCTCCCCTTTGTTTTATTCTACGCGGCCAAGCCGCTCGATCCTATCTTGCCCGAGCCCCTCTTGGTCAAGCGATGGCGATTACGGGGTGTTTGACTGGTCCAATTGCAGGCGGTCGATTAGACTCACAGACCGCAATAAGGCTAGCACTTTCGTGAAGCGATGTTCGGCTGAAGCAGTTCCTGGTGAAAGTAAATGGCATTCCGCATCGAGCGGAAAATCGGACATATAAAATCGTGCGATGGCAGCGTGGTCCTCGCGTCGGTAGGATAGGTGTATGGCAAACCGTCTCTATCAAAGGGCTCCCATCACCGAGGCGATAATTGACCTGCAGGTGAAACAGCGCAAAGGCGCGACGTTGGCAGACGTTGAATGCGTGCGGACGGGGGAGGAGCAACGCTACGTCGAGCGGCGGGAAGTGGCAGTTGCAAGTGTTGAATTGCAATTGGGTGCCGATGCCCAAGGACCACCGAGTCGAGAATTAATCGGTATTGCTTGTGCCAGCCAGGACCATCGACAGGTTTTTCAATCTCGGCTTAACGGCTTCACTTTTAGCCGACTTACTCCGTATGAAAGTTGGGAACCGTTTTGCGGGGAGGCGAGGCGGCTTTGGACCATCTATCGAGAACGGGTCAAGCCTGCGCAAGTGACTCGGCTGGCCGTTCGTTATATCAATCGATTTGATCTATCTGGTCCGCCCGTCGAATTGAAGGATTTTTTTCGCACAACTCTGGAAATTTCACCAGACCTCCCCCAAAAGATTGACGGGTTTTTTGTTCGCGTATTAATCCCTCAGGGGGATTTGCACGCGCAATTGCTAATCAATCAAACAAATGTTCAATCCCCCGCACCCAGCGTCGTTTCGGTTGTTTTGGATATTGATCTTTTCCGCGATTTTGACGTTCCCAACGACGAAGACTCAATCTGGGGGTTTTTCGAGAAGTTGCGCGTCCGTAAGGACGAGGTTTTCGAGGCCTGCATCACTGACCGCGCAAGGGAGCTAATCCAGTAAATGCCAATTGCAACATTAGATGGACCGGGAGTTAAACCGTTCTCTTCGGTGTTCGACGAATCCCTTTCAATGTCGGAGCCGCAGGGAGTCGAAGGTCGCGAAGTCCAAAGAAATGCCCGTTTGGCAGATGCACATTGGAAATCACGGCCTAGCCGAGAATTTGAAGCGGAGCCAGCTTTTTCCTATGAGTCGGTCCCGTTGAAAACCGTTGGCAAGATTCGGGTAAAATATCGCCTCATTGGTCCGCTGCCACCGATACCCTATTCGCACGATCAGTGAATCCAATGTGGGATTGGCTCCGGCGTCGGTTAACGGAATCGCGGCATTCGTCTGCCCAAGTTGCAGCGGCACGTGAAATGGGTTTTCCAGCTAACCAGTATTGGGGTCACATGTCTGGCAGGTCGCTGAATCAGGGCGACTTGTTGCCCGGATGCTACGTCCCAATCTTCCAGCCGGACTTCCATGCAAGGCCAAGCATGGAAGAGGATGTCGCTCTCGCGCAAGCAGACCTCATCATTGTCACGCAGAGTTGCGATCTTGAAAACGAGAAAGCCCCGTTCGTCGCTATGTGCCCGATTTGGGGGTTAGACGTGTTCTCGAAGTTAAATCCCAAGTTTGCTCGCAACTCCGAACGTGAAGAAATTAGGAAGGGAAGACGCGAGGGCCTGCATATGCTTGCTTCGCCTGAAGAACCAAGCAACAACCAGCGAGCGCTTGTCGTCGATTTTCGCCAAATCTATAGCCTCCCTGTTGGCTATCTCAGAGGCCACGCAACGGCCATCGACAATCGCTGGCGATTACAATCTCCGTTTCTCGAACACTTTTCGCAGGCGTTTGCCCGATTTTTTATGCGTGTTGGATTGCCATCGGCAGTTCCGCAATTCAAATAGTTGCCGCTACTTAATTACCCGACCCGAAACAAAGGGGACAGAGGAGACAAGCGATGTCGGGAACCGTTTATTGACGGAAGTGAGTGGATCGGATGGATTACGCGGAACGAACTAAGAGGGACGGGAGTCAAGCTGGTTCTATCATTGAGTCCTAAACCTTTATCTCGACGCCTTTGCTCTTTCAACTTGCTTTACTATTTGACTTCCACGTAGGCGGTCGAAACCGGCCCTTCGACTCCAAACAAATTCACCGTCTTGGCTTCCAAGCTGTTCTTGCCAGCATGAAGCTGCCAGGCGACGGTGTCGTGGTTCGGTTTCCATTCGCCGCCGTCGGTGCGCACCAAATAGGTTTTGAAATTCGGCGTTAGCGTTTTCAGATCGGCCTGAAGATGGTCACCGACCGGCGAGAGGGCGATCGCCGCCTGGCCGAGCGGGAAATACGCGTCGGTGGCCAGGTTCTTCGGCAAATCGCGAATGTGCCATTGGGTGCCGTCGCAGAGTTTGTCTTTGAAGATGAACATCTTGCCGTAGTCGGGCCCGGCGTCCATCAAGTCGGTGTTCGGCACCCAGCCGATGAAGGCATACGGGTTCACCGCGCCGCCGTCGAGCGACAGATCGCCGAAGCCGGGGAAGCGGCCGCGGAAGACCGGCATGTCGGATTTGTGGTATTTCTTCCGATCCTTGCCGAGCACGAAGGCGATGTTTTTGGCGTCGTGCTCAAACCATTCTTGCCGAATTTCGTACGCGCTCAGCGGCAATCCGTCCTTTTCGACATACATCGCGAACGTCGGGTCGAGCATGATCCATTTGCGATATTGGTTCGACCAAATTTCGGTCAACGAATGCTCCGTCGAACCGGAGCCGACATTGTTCGGCCGCCGCAGCGCCAGGCTCCGATCGATCCAGCCCAAACTGGCCGCCGTCGAAACGAACACGTCGGCATATTGCGCAAAAGAACGTGTGCCCTTCGCTGATGTCTTGCAGAATCTCGGCCGCGCCGCGCGGATTGGCGGTCGGCGCGCCGAACTTCTTAAACTGGCGGTTCACCCAATCGAGCAGCAGCACCTGTCGGTCGAACTCGGTCTTGCCCGGCGCGACGACTTCGTCGAGCTTGTAGCGCTGGCGCAGTTCCTTGAGCTTGGGATTCGTGAACGAATCGTATTTGAACCGCTTCGTGAAGTCGTTTTCGATGAACGGCAAAGAGTCCAATTTCGTGACCGTCGCCTTGCGGCCGTTCAAGGTGACGACCGAGCCGACGCCGATCGTTGCGGCGCCGTCCTCGGCGAACAATCTTGTCGAGAGACCGCAGCAGAACACTGCGATGACGACTGCGAGACAATTTCGCATCGAATTGGATTTCATCGCCGCGTCTCCTGTTTCAATGGACCGTCACGGCAGCCGTTTTCCACCCAAATACGTCGCCAAAACTTTCGTGTTGCCGATCGCTTCGACCGGGCATTTCAATAAGTCGGTGTCGATCAAAATAAAATCGGCCAGCTTGCCGGGCTCCAGCGAACCGATCTCATGCTCGCGGCGAATCACGAAGGCGTTGTTCGCCGTGTAAAATCGGATCATCTGCTTGCGGTCCAAGGATTCTTCCGGATGCAACGGCTCCGACATCCCGCGCGGTATTCGGGCCACGGTCGTCTGCATCGCCAAGAACGGATGATAGAAATTGATCGATCGCAGCGGGCCGATCTTTTGCATGTGGTCGGAGCCGCCGCCGGCGATTCCACCGGCGGCGAAGATCGATCGTAGCGGTTGAAAATATCGCAATCGCTCCAAGCCGAATTGATCCTTGAGCGTTTTGCCGTCGAGCAACAGCCACGCCGGCTGCATGTCGAGCACGACGCCCAGCTTTGCCGCTCGTTCGACATCTTCGCGGCTCATGAAGTTCGAATGCGTGATCGCTGGCCGGGTTCCGCGGATCGGATGCCGGCGGTTGACGTCCTCATAAGCGTCGAGCAGAGCATGAACCGCGCCGTCGCCGACCGAATGGGCCGTGAATTGCAGCTTGTTTTCGACAGCCGTTTCGACCAGCGCCACCAATCGATCTTGCGGAATGAATCGCACGCCACGATACTCCGGATCGCGGATCGAATAAATCCGGCTGACGCCCCAGGGATTGCGCATCAGCGCGCTGCCGGTGAGCATTCCGCCGTCGAGAAACGTCTTGATCCCGACGATCCACAGCCGCGAATTCCCTTTCACCAGCGGATCGGCGCCGACTTGCCGAATCGTGTCTTCGATTCTATCAAGGTCGCCCTCGGTGTCGATCAATCGCGACACGGCCATGCGCACGGTCAATTGCCCGGCCGCGGCCAGCTCGCGATATCGGCCGAGGGCCGCCGGACTGGCCGCCTTGTCGCACACCGTCGTCAGCCCGACCGAATTGTAATCTTTGAACAATTGCTTCAAGCGGTCGATTCGCTGTGCCTCGGTCGGCTGTCTCTCGGCCGATTCGATTTTGATATAGCGATTGCAGCCATGCAAAATGCCAGTCGGCTCGTCGTTCGTCAGATAGCGTTCGACTTCGCCGCTGCCGGTGACTTGAAAATGCTTGTCGATCCCGCAGCGCTCCATCGCCAGCGAATTGAGCGACACATCGGGACCGGTCATGAATGCCACCGGATTCTTCGGCGCGGCGGCATCGAGCTCGGCCCGCGTCGGATAGCGCTGCTCGGCGAGCCGGGTGATGAACACCTGATGAACTTCGATCCACTTGCCCGGCGGCACGACCTTCGCCCGTTGGCGGATATGTTCGAGCACGTCGGCGATCGTTTTCATCTCCGGAATCTCGTGATCGAACTCGGTCAGCGAAGCGTCGGACGGATGAACATGCGAGTCGATCAACCCCGGCAACACCATTTTTCCGTCGAGATCGACAACTTCGGTCCGATCGCCGCGCAGCTTGAGCACGTCGGCATCGCTTCCGACCTTGGCAATCCGATCGCCGCGCACGGCCATCGCCTCGACGATCGTGAACTCGGGATCGACGGTGACGATCCGGCCGTGATGCAGAATCAGATCGGCGTCTTCTGCCCAAGCGTTGTGCGGCAAAAGGGCGCCACAAAGCAAGGAGACGAACAGCGCGGCCGACCAAATCTTGCTGAGCATTTGAAACTCCACATTCGGCGGAGCGGAACCAGGCGGGAGCAGAAAGGGATACCGCTACTCGGAGTCGAGTGGTACCAAGGAGGAACCTTCGACCGCCGGATTATGGCGCATCGGAATCGATGCCGCCACCTTTTTTCGTTACAAAGTGGGCGTTGAGGGCGGCAAGTTCGCGTTGACAAACTCAATCAACAGCTTGAAAGTCCGTGCCTTGCACTTCTTGAATCGATCCGTAATGTCCGACTGCTTGATTACGTTGATCCAGTCGCCCTTGACGACTGATGATTCCGACAATCCCGTTTCGGGATGCGGCCGGCCGGGCGTGTAGTCCATGAAGAATTGACCGGGCGGCAACGGCGTCTCATCGCGCGTGCTGATTCCGGCGACAACGAGCGGATCGCCCTTCTGAATTGCTTCGGTTGATGAAAGAATGACCGCGAAATGCGAAGCAACCGTCCCCTGAAAATCATCAAGCGGAACCTTGATGATCGAGCCTCGCTCCAAATCGCACCCCTTGGCCACGGCGAATTCTCAATTATGCTTGCCCAGAGATTGACGCGGAAACTATCGCGGCGGTTTTCTCATGCTGGCGGCGTAGGCGAGTAGCACTTCGTTGGATGGCGAGATTCTTTCGATTTCATCCCACAGTTCTTGCTCATCATCGGCCGGGGTAACAGCGATGCGGAGAGGAATCGTCTTAACCAAATTGCCGTCCACCAGTATACGGAAATGATAGGTTCCTGCGTTCTCCGCCGTGAACTGCAAGTTGGCAACCATTAGCGAGCCGACCGGTGCGCTCTCGTCATACGGATTCTTCGTCGAGGTTATCGTCGCTGGCTCAGAGCGCTGGCCCAGTTCGCCTTTCGGGTTTTCCATTTCGACTTGAAACGTGTGCTGATCGCCGATCTCCGCGGCCTGAAAAATAAATCTCGCCACGAGCGAAATCGGGAAAGGGCTGATTGGGAAAGTTGCCCCATTCGCAACCATCGCGTCAAAACCGCCGCCGAAACAGAATAGCTTCCCGTCGGTCGCCGTGGCCGCCTTCTCGGCAATGAACGCAAAATCGAGTTCCATGATGATCCCACCGGCGCAAAATCGTAACCGTTTCGACTTAATTATAGCACCGCAAAAAAAACCTCGCCGCAAATCGCTTTGCGGCAAGGCTTCGTAGGTGCCCCCTGAAGGACTTGAACCATCAACCCTCTGATTAAGAGTCAGATGCTCTGCCAATTGAGCTAAGGAGGCGATGGCGGCTTGCGCCACGGCAAAAGTTTAACCCATCCGAACGCGACGATCAAGGAGGGCGATTTTGCCGCGGGCGGGATGCGGCACGCTGCCTTGCGACGCGCGATCGGTTATCCTATTGCGTCGTCCCGTTTGTGGGCCGCGAGAAACGGCGAACATCCGACCGATTACCGAGGAATCCGATGTCAGCGGAAGTGATCGTCCTGCAGCATGTCGAATGCGAAACGATTGGCTCGATTCAAGACTCGCTCTCGGCCAAAGAAATCTCGGCGCGCGTCGTTCGGTTGTTCAAGGGCGAGCCAGTTCCGCCGGGCCTTGGCGCTGCCGGCGGGTTGATCGTCATGGGCGGACCGATGGGCGTCTACGAGCACGATCGCTTTCCGCACCTGCGCAACGAAATGCGGCTCATCGAAGCGGCCGTTCGCGATGGCAAGCCGGTGCTCGGAATCTGCTTGGGAAGTCAGTTGCTTGCCGCGGCGCTCGGAGCGAATGTCCGGCCCAGCGGTCGGCAAGAGATCGGCTGGCACGAGGTGTCGCTCGCGCCCGCGGCAATAGCCGATCCGCTCTTTCGCGATATTCCCGCGACATTCACCCCGTTGCACTGGCACGGCGACATTTTCGATTTGCCCGCCCGCGCCGAACTGCTGGCCTCGTCGCGAATGACGGACCATCAGGCGTTTCGGTATGGAAAAAACGCCTACGGGCTGCTGTTTCACTTGGAAGTCACGGCAAGCGGCCTGGAACGTATGGCGACCGTGTTTCCGGAAGACTTGGAAAAAGTCGGGCTAACGCGCACGATGTTGATCGAACAATCGCAGCGCCATCTACCCGAATTGCAAAACATCGGCGAGCGAGTGTTCGGCCGATGGGTGGAAAGCATTGGCGCGCACGTAGCGGTGATCGGTTCAAACCGTTCGCCACGAACCATCGAGCGACTATTTCGACTCGCCGAGCGATATCGCGGCGCCGCCAGCCCCATTCATGGGGCTTCCCGCGCAGCGGTAATAGCCCCGTCATTTATGACGGGGGAGCGGTGCGAAGGCAGGTTTCATCATAGTCCCGTTCACGGGGCTTCTCGATGTTTGGCTTTAGCCGCGCTTCGTGGGAAACCGCGGATCGATTCGGCGCATCGGCGAACGTGCGCCGGATGGCTCAAGCCGATGCAGCGAGAAGCCCCGTGAACGGGGCTGACGAGCGCGTTCGACCGGCACCAAAACCCGGCGTAAACGCCTCATCGTTACCCATATCTTTGACGGTGAGCTCGGAGGGTGCGGAGGGCGATGGCGAGTTTTTCATAGCCGCGCCAGATAGTAAGCCAGCCCGGATCGCCGTCGCATTTGCGTCCCAGGAAGCCGCCGAGGGAGGCGAGACCGCGGAAGAACTCGCGGACGGTGTGGATCGTTCGTTTGGGTTTCAAGCATTGCAGCGTGGCGACCCAGTTGGCAGGCACGATCTGAGTCGCTGGCAACTCGGGCTGATGACGAGAAACAGTGCGCAATTGTAGCAAGCGGACGGCGACAACGGAGAGGATCGCGGTGATCGCCTCCAGACGTTTGCCAGTTTGATATTGTCGCTCCTCCACAGAGCAGCCTGTTTTTAGTGCCTTATGAAATTCCTCAATGAGCGGCCGCTTCTCGTAGTATTCGATCACGACCCATGCCTCGGCGAAGCTCGTGACCGGGAGCGACGTCATCAGCACCCAGTGCAGCGGCTTAACGCCCGACGGCGGATCGATCTCCCGAACTTCCACGACATTCATACCAATCGAGGTAATGCCGCAAGCCTTCAACCAAGGGCTGGAATGTGCGGAAGCAGGAACCATCACCATTCCATGCCGTACTTCCAATTTCGCGATACGGGCGGGCTGTCCCTTGTTCGCGCGCACCTGCAGCTTGTAGGAGCCTGCCAAACCAAGCTGATCCAAGTACGCCCCCAAAGCTCCCTCACCGTCCATCCACGACACGCGGCGAGTCAACTGTGCGGCGCGAATCACCCAGTCATCACGGCAGAGCAGAAGACGGCAGAAAACTTCGAAGTTATCGGCGCCGCGATCAAAAATATGCACGTACTGCGCGTCGTCAGGCGGCGGGCCAATCTGCTCGATCAATTCGCCCCAGATTTCCGATTCGCGAGGGCGCTTTAGCCGTTGCGATGTGTTCTCACCGCGCGGCGCTGGCTTGCGATGACGGATCACCTGCCCGGCCAGGCCCAGTACCTGTTCGCTCGCAGCATCAACCAGCAGTCCAGAATGCAACAAAAATCCTTGGCCCCAATTGTTGCCCACCGTTCCCACGCCTTTGATCTTGCGGAGAATGCCGAAGTCGATCTCCGTCGTGTCACCCAAGATCAAGCACACGCCTTTCGCTCCTGCGCGCGTGAGTTTCCAGTGCGGTTCAGCCAGCGCCTGAAATGTGGCGCGCGGCGAATCAATCAACCGATAGGCAGCCTTCAACTCAGACCAGTCCTCGGTCTGCATCGGCGTACTCGCGTCGGGATCAGCTGCAATCCGCGCTGCAAACTTCACTGCCCGTAACGTCCGTCGTGCATCGCCCAAGTCACACGCTTCAAACTGTTGCTTCGCCCATCGGCCGGGATCAAGTTCCAGAGAGTTCACGAGGCGTCCATCCATGCTCTGCTGGACTTCGCCTCCCAGACCGCCAGCGCCAGGCAACCGTCACCAAAATGGTCGCCCCTTGCAGAGATACTACGCTGCTCGCACACCACAGAAACCGGATCGGCGCGTAACCCTCGCCAAGCTCATGGCTTCGCTTCGCTAGCACCAAACCCGCTTGCAATGGACAAACAGTACAAAGTTGTGGGTAACAATGAGGCGTAAACGCCGGGCCTAATACCGCTGCGCGGGAAGCCCCGTAAACGGGGCTGCGGCACTCTATGCGTCGTGGTTCGAGCGACGTTGCTTCCTGTTTCTAGCTTTGGCGCGATGCGGTTGATACGCTATTCGTACCATCCGCTGGCCATTTCGTCGGTCAAGTGCTTTGTCCACAGCAGTCCTCGAAATCAAACCACGAGATAACACCGTGCGAACTCTGAAGCTTTTTTGCGTCGCGATCTCGATCGCGCTGTTCATCCGTCCTGCGATTGCCCAACAACCGGCGATCCATCTCATTCCGACACCCAGGGAAATCAAGCTCGGCGACGGCAAATTGCATTTGGCGGGTGCGCGGATCGTCGCCACGGTGAAGGAATTATCGCCGCTGGCCCAGGTGCTGAGCGACGACATTCAAAAAATCTCCGGCGTGAAACTCTCGACGGCCGAAGGCGCGGGCAGCGCCGGCGATATCGTGCTCTCGATCGACAATTCGCTGCGAACCGGCGATGCCCGCCATTGGCCTTATACGTTGGCCGTCGCCGATCGCGTCCGCATCGACGGCCGGGATTACAATGCGGCGGCGATGGGCACCGCCACGCTGCTGCAATTGCTCGAAATCGGGCCCAATCGAATCGACGTGCCGCGGATTTCGCTCAGCGATTTCTCGGCCGCCGAGTATCCGGGCCTGATGCTCGACGTGGCCCGGCAGAACAACACGCTGCAAGACGTGCGCAATTGCGTCGAGTTGTGCCGGCTCTACAAAGTTCGCTATCTGCACTTGCATCTGAACGACATGGAGAGCTTCATGTTCCCCTCGAAGCTGTTTCCCAAGCTGGGCACGCACAACGGCTCGGCCTTCGGCGGCCCGAAATGCAAGCTCTGGGATCGCGACGAACTGCTGGCCACGATCAAGTTTGCCGACGAGCGCGGCGTCGCGATTGTGCCGGAATTGGAAACCGTCTTTCACACGGGGGCGATGATGCAAGACATGCCCAGCGAATTCGGCGGGCCCGGCGTGTTGAATATCGGCAGCGAGAAACTCTATCAATCGCTTGAGCCGCTGATCGAGGAGATCTGTGACGTGTTCAAATCGTCGCCGTTTTTTCAGATCGGCTGCGACGAGGCCAGCATCGGCGGCGTCATGGAAGCCCCAGGCACGAAGCAATATATGGAGCAGCACCAGATCAAAAGCGGCGAAGACCTGTACCGCTTCCATATCAACCGGCTCGACAAAGTTGTCACGCGCAAGGGGAAGCGGACGATCGTGTGGCAAGATTGCCCGTTGCCGCTCGACAACAAAAACATCATCTGCATGATCTGGCACATCGACTTCGACCACGGCGACACCAGCAAGCTCATCAAGGCGGGCTATCCGACGATCCAGGTTACATGGACGCCGTCGGTCAACTCGTCGGTCAAGCAATTGTTCGACTGGCGGCCGTTCGACGAGCAAATCGTGCCGAGCAAGCTGGCGATGGGTTCGCAACTCGTGCTATGGGAGCAAAACGGGTCGGTGGCGATTCCCGCGCTGCGGCAGAAGTTGCCGGCCCGGCAGCAGTGGACGTATAGCCACGATGCTTCGCTGAGCTATTCTCAGTTTGCCGAGAGCTTGGCGCATACCGATTCGCTGCTCGATCCGCTGATCTCGGGCATGGCGGTATCAGAAACGGGATTGACGCAAAATGTCGCCCAGTGGTTGCAAGCCGGCGGCATTGGTCCGAAGCCTGACGACACCTTTGTAAAAAGCGTGCGAATCTCGCTGAAGAGCAACATGCAAGGCGCAAAGGCCCATTACACGACAACGCAGATTCCGACCTACAGCGCCACATCGCTGTACGGCACGGAGCCGACGGCCGATTCACCGATTGCCGACGGCCCGATCACCGTTTCGCCGCCGGACGGCGAGGCTGTTTGCGTCGCGGCACGCCTATTCGACGAAGCTGGCAAGCCCGCGGGCGCCACATGAACGCGCACGTATCGCTGGCAGCCGTTTGCCGTGCGCGTCAAAGGGACCATTGCCGATGGGGACAATCGTTTCGGCGAATCGGTCACGATTGAACCGCTCGACGCAGTCTCCGGCGGGACGGTTCGCTATTCCATCGGCGAAGCAGCCACTGCCGCCAGCCCCGTGCTGAATAAGCCGATCATTTTGGACACATCCGGCGACGTTTCGATTCGCTACTTCGATGCTCAGGGAAAGCCGCGCGGCCTGGCGTGGAAGCAGAGCTATCATAAAGTCGATTTCGATCCGACGAACGTGACCTATAAGAAGCCAGTGATCCAATGGGGCTCGTCGTCGAGGCAGGCGGCCGAAGTGGCCGTCGATGGCGTGGTCGATCACGAGCAATTTCTCGATATTCAGCCGGGCCCGCAGGAATTCGCGATCGATCTCGAAGCGCCGAAGAATCTGAGCAAAGTCGTTCTCTACACCTATTGGGACGGCGGGCGGTTCTATCAATACAAGATCGACGTTTCGACCGACCGCAAGCAATGGACGACCGTGGCCGACGCGTCGAAAAACCAAGCCGTTGCGACCGAGAAGGGCTATGCACATACGTTCGCGCCGACGGAGTCCCGCTACCTCCGCGTGACGATGCTGCGGAACAGCGCCAATCCGGGCTTGCACATCGTCGAACTCCGCCCCTACGAGGCAAAATAGCTTGGAGCTAACCTATGTCGGCAACCGGCCTGCTTCCGTTGATGTTGCTGTTGCTCGGGGGTCACGTCGGCCCGCGACTCGGTTTGCCGCCGCTGCCCGAAGATCCGCTGCTCGCCCGCATGGCGCCGGCGGAGCCGCTTTGGTACTTCAGTTGCGCGGGTGTCGCCGAGCCCGATCCTAGGAGCAGCAATCAAACCGAGCAAACCCTGGCCGAGCCGGAGGTGCGCGATTTCCTTCATGCAGTCAACAAGGCGCTGTCCGACGCTATCCGACAAGGCGCACCGCCGACACCGCAGGGAGAATTGCTCGGCGCCGAGGGGCCGAAGTTGATTCGTGCGCTGCTGACTCATCCGGCCGCAGCGTTTGTCTCAAAATTGGCCGTCGGACGGCAGGGTCTCGAAGTTTCCGGCGGAATTGTCATCGCCACCGGGGCACAGACGGACGAATTGAAAGCCATCCTGGAAAAACTTCAACAGACGATCGTTCACACGGCCGGCACTACCACCAACGGGTTTTCGTCGCAATGGCGAGAGTTTCCGTCTCCGCCAGGTGTGCCACGTATCGAATGGGGTTTCCGCGATTCGTATTTAATCGTCGGCGTCGGCGAAAGCTCGGCGGAAGCAACTTGGAGTCGCAGGCGCGGTCCGCCGCCGGCATGGTTGACGACCCTCAAGAAAAAGCTCGCCATCGAACGAATTAGCACCGTCCAATATGTCAATGTGAAAAAGGCGTTCGCGGAGGCTGAATCGCTGGTTTGCGTCGTGCAAGCCCGAATGCTCATGGAGGCTCTTGACCTCGGCAACGTCCGACAATTCACCGCCGTCAGCGGGCTCGACGGAGCCGGCTACGTTTACAAATCGTGGCTGCGGGTCGATGGCAAGCCAGGCGGTGCCTTGACGCTGCTCGGGCCCGAACCCCTTTCGGCGGCCGATCTCGCGCCGATTCCGAAAGACGCCACGTTCGCCATCGCGCTGCGCGTGAATCCGGTCCGCAATTGGCAATCCGCGGTGGCAGCCGTGTCACGGATCGACGCGCCGGTCGGTGACCAGCTCAGAGAGCACTTCAAGAGCCTTGAATCCGCCCTGATGCGGCCGATCAAAGTCGATTTTCTCGACACGCTCGGCGACTCGATGTGCATTTACAATTCGCCCAACGAAGGCGGCTTGCTCGTCACGGGCCTGACGATCGTCGCACCCTTGAAGGATCGCGATCGGCTGCTGAAGACGAACGAGCGGTTAGTCCACCTTTTACAAAGGACCGCGACGATCGCACCCACGGATCCGCAGGTGGTTGCGATCAATGAATCGACGTTCAAGAAGCAAAAGATCTACAGCGTTGACCTGAACGACAGCCAAATCAGCGCGCCACTCACTCCCACCTGGTGCATTACCGACAAGCAACTCATCGTGTCGCTTTCACCGCAGAACATTCGGGCAATCCTGTCGCGCGATCCAGCGGCCGGGTCGCTCGCCGATTTGCCAGTTGTGGCGGAAAAGCTGAAGAGCGACCGCCCGGTGCTGCTCGGATATGAAGACACGGCTGCCATCCTGAAGATCACTTACCCGTTGCTGCAAATCTTCGGGGCGGCGGAATTCAAAGATCTGCGGGACGACGGCATCGACCTCGATCCGGGCAGCATCCCGTCGATGGGGTCATTGATCCACCATGTGCGGCCATCGGTCAGCACCCTGTCGCGCGAAGACGACGGCTTGGTATTCGTAAGCCGGCAGTCGCTGCCGATCGATCTGACGCCGTGTGAACTGATTGCCTTATTCACTTCCGACGGCATCGTGTTGCCAGCATTCTGAATCGCAATGCAGGATTTGGGGAATATGATGGAAAATCTGTAGGGAACGGCCTCTGTGCCGTTCCGGACAACGCGCCCTCCAGGACCGGCACGGAGGCCGTTCCCTACAGCCATGGGTGCCCCCGCCGACTTTCCAGTAAAAATTGCTTGTCGGAGGGGATTATGTTGTATTTCTGAAAACAGAAGCCTTATAATGCGGGCGGTTCAGGCAGGCGTCGAATTGGATTTCGGTCGAACGAATCTCTTCTCTCCATAAATCGAGGTGTCGTATGTGCGCGAATCGGTTTGCGTCGCGTGGGAGTTGGGCAGCGGCATTCGTGGCAGCGTTCATCGTTACTGGAATACTCGCATCGCGGATTGAAGCGAAGGATCCGCCCTCCAAGCCACAAACGGCAGCGAAGGCTGACGTAGCGAAGCCTGCCGCAGCGAAACCTGCCGTGGCGGCGCCGGCCAAGGCCTCGGCTCGCGTGGATGGGCATGAATTGTTCACCCGCGAATGGCTCCCCAGCGATGCTCGCGCACATGGCGGCGATGGCTTGGGCCCCGTGTTCAACGACAGCTCGTGCGTCGCCTGCCACAATCAAGGCGGCGCGGGCGGCGCCGGTCCATCGAGCAAGAATGTCAACATCATCACCGCGTTCACGATTCCGATGGCCCAAATTACGCAGGAGCAAAGCCTGCCGCAGGGGCTGTTCAATTTGGCCTTCGGCGCGCTGCGCCGCCCGTGCCCGTGCAACCGGTCGTGAATGGCAAACAGCCCGTGGCGCCGCATGTGCCGACGGCAAAAGAAAAGAAGCTTGCCAAGGAACAGGAGCGCCAGCAACTGATCAAGATTCACCCCGGCTTCGCGTCGGCCCGCAGCATCGTGCTGCACCATTTCGGCACCGATCCGAATTATCAATCGTGGCGATCGGGCGTGTTCAACGGGCAGATGTTCGGCTCGATGCAAACGACGATTACGAATATCGATTCGGTGGCCGTCACGGAAAGCGGCCCTGCGGCTCCGCAAGCGTCAGCCCCGCAAGACGGGATTCCGCAGGCAGCGCCTGCCCAACCAGCACCTCCGCAAGTTGCGCCGGTCGCTCAGCCCGCGCCCGTTCCAGCGCCGGTTCCTACGACGCTTGCCGGACCTGCCGCGACGGAAACGGTTGTCGAGGAGGCGCCGGCCACCGAAGTTGCGGGCCTTCAGGTCGGCGCCACATTCTCGTCGCAACTTGGCTCTTTGGAAGCGATTCCCGAAGTCCAGCAGTTGCAGAATGACGTTCGCATGAACCATTCGCAAATCCTCAATTCGACCACGCAAAACGGCAATATCCAAATCAGCCACTCGCAGCGAAATCCGACGGCCCTATTCGGCATCGGGCTGATCGACGCGATTCCGGAAAAGGCAATCGTCGAACCTGGCCAAGCTCGAGCACGAAAAATATGCGGACGTGGCCGGCCGCCCCTCGAAGCAAAAAGACGGCAAGATCGGCCGCTTCGGTTGGAAGGCCCAAAAGCCTTCGCTCGAGGATTTTGCGTTGACGGCATGCGCCGTCGAGCTTGGCTTGAATGTGCCGGGCCATGAGCAAGCCGGCGTGCCGCTGAAGCCCAACTACAAAGCACCGGGCCTCGATATGGACAAGGCCGAATGCGATGCGCTGGTCGGCTATCTGCGAAATTTGCCCGCTCCAACCGCGCGAAAGTCGGCTAACGCTCAAGAAAGTGGCGTTGTCGCGTCGGGTCACAAGCTATTCGCTTCCACCGGCTGCGCCGACTTGCCACGTGCGAGAAAGTCGCGTCGGCCAACGGCATCTATAGCGACCTGCTCTTGCACGACATGGGCCCCGAATTAGGCGACTCGGGCAACTACGGAGTGTTCACTCCGGACGCTCCGGAAGAAGAGCAAGACGATTCGGCCCAGCCGGTGGCGAATTTCAACAATCCTTTCAGCCCGCAAGGGCAAGTGAAAATGACGCCCGCGCAGTTGAGCAAGGTGGTCGGCGCGCTGCGGCAGGAATGGCGGACGCCGCCGCTGTGGGGCGTGCGCGATTCGGGCCCCTATTTGCACGACGGCCGCGCCGACACGCTCGAGCAAGCGATCGCCTTCCACGGCGGCCAGGGTGCTCCGGCGGCCAGCAAGTTCTTCAAGCTCAAGCCGGAAGAACGCCAGCAAGTGATCGCCTTCTTGAAGTCGCTAACGGCCCCCGAGCCGACGGCGGCCGCGAAGTTGGCGGCTCAGTAGAAAAGGTCGCGTTCCGTGGGCCAACCACGGAACGCCACGCAGCGCGTTCCCTGCAGTCGGATCATCAGCGCTGTAGGGAACGCCCTCCGTGGCGTTCCGTCCGGGTGGCGCCGCATTCTCCCGATGTGCCCCAATTCATTATTGCGCATAATTTTCTTCCCGCGCTTGGCGGAAACGGTTTCGCGGCGGGCCGCGGCTAGTTAGAATAGCCACACGTCCTGCCCTACGATTCCCGCCCTTTCCGCTCGAGGAGACTCCCATGCGTATTGGAATTGCCGCGCTCGCGTTGAGTTTGCTGGCTTGGCCCGTGTTCGCCGAATCGCCCGACACCAGCGGCGCACAAAAACTCGGCTGGGAGCTGACGCTCCAGTCGTGGACCATCAATTACAAAAAAGACGCAGGTCCGGCTGATAAAACCGTCGAAGCGTCGATCGATGTTTGCAAGCAGCTCGGCTTGCACTACATCGAAATTTATCCAGGCCAGGCCTTGAGCAAAGCCGATCGCAGCGGCTTCGGCCCCGGCATGAGCGCCAAGCAAATCCAGGAAACTCTCGACAAGGCCAAGGCCGCGGATGTCAAAATCATCGACACCGGCGTGATCGGTCTCGATAGCCAGGAGAACAAAGCCCGCGAGACATTCGAATGGGCTAAGAAAATGGGCATCACGGAAATCGTCAGCGAGCCGGAAGAGCGGGCGCTGCCGATGATCGACAAACTGGCCGGCGAATACCATATCAAAGTCGCACTGCACGACCATCCCAAGCCAAGCCGCTACTGGGACCCGGAATACACCTACGATCACATCAAGGATCTCAAGAATGTCGGCTACTGTGCCGACGTGGGCCATTGGAAGCGCAGCGGGCTGGAGCCGGCGCTCGTGCTGGCGAATCACGGCGACAAGGTTTTTTCGCTGCACTTCAAAGACCTCGTCCCGGATGGTCCGAATTCTCATGGCTGGCACGACGTTCCCTGGGGCACCGGCGAAAGCAAAGCCGCCGAGATGCTGTCGATCTTGAAGCAAAAAGGTTTTCATGGCCCAATCGCGATCGAGTATGAATACGGTTGGGACTTGCCAACGCTGCAAAAATGCGTCGATTGGTTCAATTCCGAGGCCGACAAACTGGCGAAGTGATCGCGTCGACGGTGGCGAAAGATTGATAAAAAGAGGGCGCGGTGGAAGCCGCTGTCTTTCTTGCGCATTGAACGATATACCAGCCCGCGGCGCTATTAAGGATGAGATATGTGACTCCCTTGCTATCGCGTGGGCAGCGCGTGTTTGCGGCCGCGAGATTGGGGCGTAACATGCGATGGCGCAATGGATTGCGCCGCGTCGCCAGCCTGCGAACCTGCATTGACCCACGGGCGCGATTGCACCTATAATCCGCCCGCTTTTTCAGGCAGCTCTTTTCTCGTAACGGCTTTTCTCTCTTCGTCTTGCGGAGTCGGCGTTCGGCCGCGCTCGCGCGCGGTTCAACAAGCGTCGCCAAGGTGGTCTTTGCCCCTCGTGCATGTTGCTGCGCAAATTGATCGTGCATATTCCCGCGCGCGTTGTCGCGGTCGGGCGGCTGAGGCTGCGCGATGGTCGAACGTTGCGCAGCTTCATCGGCATTCTCGGCGCGCTGGCGATTTGGCTCGCGGCTTTTTGCGGCATCGCTCGCGCACAAGTCGATGTGCCGGCGCCGATCCGCACGATCCGCTAATCGTCAACGCCAAGGGCGCGCGGCATTGGCGCGAAGGCGTGTACGACGTGTGGCATCTCTCGGGCGGCTGCTCGATCACGCAAGGCGCGTTCAACGGCCACGGCAAGGAAGCCGTGTTGTGGATCGAGCAAACCGGCCGCAGCCCGCTCTCGCCGCAACGGCTGATCGTCTATCTCGAAGGCGACGTGACGATCGACTATATGGGCCCGCCGGTCGCGGTGATGTCGTCCGCCGCGCCGCCTGGAGTATTCGCGCCGGGCGCAGTTCGCCAGGCGGCCCTGGTTCGCCGATGCAAGGAATCCTCGCGGCGCAGCCGGCTCCGCAAGCCGCTTCGCTCAGCCGTCTGACCGACGATCATTGGCTCGGCGAAATGACGTCGCTACTGCCGGTGAAGATCAATGCGACCCTTCTCGGCGGCGAGCCGACAACGAAGCCGCCCGTCTATCAACATGCGATGATCTATCGCGCTCCGGCGTCGTCGGTCAACGCCGAGCCGTCGCAAATTCAGCTCGCGCAATTCGGCGAGCCGATTCCTCCTGGCACGAAAGTTCCGCCGCCCAGTGGGCCGCCCGTCGGAGCGCGGCGCATTCGCGCCTTCCCGCGCACCGACATGCCGGTGCAAATCTTCTGGTCGCCGGGCGGGCCAGCCAACGAACGCGTGGCGGTGATCACTTCGGGCGTGAACTTGATTATCGATGGTCTGCAAAACCCGATCGGCTCGGTCGATGTCTCGGCCGACCGGATGGTGGTTTGGACGACAGCCAACGAGCAGCCCGACATCCGCGGCGAGGGACACATCCAGTCGGAAAACACACCGCTGGAAATCTACATGGAGGGCAATGTCGTCCTTCGCCAGGGAACGCGCATCGTGCAGTCGCAGGCGATGTATTTCGACGTCAATCTGCACGTCGGTTTGGCATTGAACGCTGAGATTCTCACGCCGCTGCCGACGGCGACGCTTTTTCCAGGCTTGGTTCGGTTGCGAGCCAGCGTGTTGCGGCAAGTCGAGCAAGATCGCTACATCGCCTCGAACGCCAGCTTCACCACTAGCCGCATGGGCGATCCGACTTACGACGTCCATTCCGCCACGGCCACTTACGTCGACAAACAACATCCCGTCACCGATATCTTCGGCAATCCGGTGATCGACCCTCGCACCGGCGAGCCGCGCATCGTGCATGAAGAACGAGTGACCGGTTACGACAACATTTTCTACGGCGAGGGATTCCCCTTTTTCTATTGGCCCTACATCACGACCGATTTGAAGGAAGGGATGCTGCTCGAAGAAACGGAATACAAGACCGACGAGATTTTCGGCAACCAACTCTATTTGAAATTCAACGCCTACCAGCTTTTTGGCATCCGCGATCCGGTTAAAACAACTTCTTGGTCTCTCAGTCTCGACGAATTGGGCCTGCGCGGTCCCGCGGCCGGCACGAATTATAAATACGATCTCGACAACTTCTTCGGCATTCCCGGCCACACGGTCGGTCTGGTCAACGCCTTTTTCATTCAAGACCACGGCCGCGATAATCTCGGCCTCGATCGCCGCGTGCTCGTGCCGGAAGCGCGCGACCGCGGCCGGCTGCTGGAGCAAAGCCGCGAGCAATTGCCAAACGATTGGCAACTCACCACCGAAATCGGCTTGATCTCCGATCGCAATTTCCTCGAGCAATACATCCAGCGCGAATGGGACGCGCAAAAAGACGAAAGCACTGATTTCGAGCTCCGCCGAAACTACGACAACAGTTCGTTCACCATCACCGGCGCCGCGCGTCAACGAATTCTTCACGGAAACCTCCTGGCTCCCGCGGCTCGATCACTTCTGGAACGGCCAGCCTCTGGTTGACGACACGTTCACCTGGTACGAGCACACCAGCCTCGGCTACGCCCAGCAAGGCTCGGCCTCGATGCCAACCGACCCGACCGACGCGGGCAAGTGGACGCTGTTGCCTTGGGAAGTGCCCGGCGAATTGCAAGGTTCGCGCGAAGCGAGCCGGCAGGAGCTCGATTTGCCGATTCAAGCTGGCCCGGTGAAGATCGTGCCGTATGTGCTGGCCGAAGTCGCGCACTGGGATGAAGATCTCGAGCATCAGGATTTGAATCGGGCGTATGGCGTGTTCGGCGTGCGGCGAGCATGCCGATGTGGGCCGTCGATCCGACGATCCAAAGCGACTTGTTCAACGTGCATGGCGTGGCTCACAAGGTGGTCTTCTCGATCGACGCCAACACGTCGCAAGCCACCGACGGCAACGCCGATCTGACAAAGCTGCCTCTCTACGACGCCTTGAACGACGATTCGATCCAGCATTTCGAACGGCGATTCGCGTTCAACACGTTCGGCACTCCGATCGGCGTGCCGCTGAGCATGGGCGGCGTGCCGGCGCTGCCGCTGCAATTCGATCCGCGATTTTATGCGTTACGACGCGGGATGGATGAATGGGTGACCGGCCCGACCGAAATCGCCGGCGACCAAACGGTGATTCGCTTCGACGTCGATCAGCGCTGGCAAACGAAGCGCGGCCCTTGCGGCGATCAGCACATCATCGATTGGATCACGCTCGACACGAATCTGGAAATCTTTCCCGATTCGAAGGAAAACTTCGGCGCCAGCATGGGCCAGTTCAACTACGACTTCCATTGGTACGTCGGCGACCGCACGACGATCGTTTCCAGCGGCATCACCGATTTCTTCGGCGACTCGGATAAAGAATTCACGATCGGGGCGTATCTGAATCGGGGCGGCGTCGGAAGCTACTACGTCGGCTACTTCTTCCTCGGCGGCCCGATCTCGCAGCAGACCATCGCCTCGTCGATGACGTATCGCCTCAGTCCGAAATGGGCGCTCACCTTCGGCTCGAGTTTCAATCTCGTTCCCGCCACGGATCTGACCGAAAGCCTGCTGCTCACCCGGATCGGCGAATCTTTCTTGATGACGTTCGGCGTCTCTGCCGACGCGAGCACCGGCAGCGTCGGCGCCAGTTTCCTGCTCGAACCTCGTTCGTTCGGAAAAACGCGGCTGTCGCGAAGCGGATTCGATGTCGGAGCGGCCGGGCGCAAGGGCTGGAATAGGAAACAGGGGCGAGGGGCGAGAAACACTCGCGGCGGCTCGCTTGCGGTTTCGCGCGTCCGCCGCTGCTTTCCCGCTCCGATCCTTCCAATTAAGATAGCAACTCCCCAATCGCCTCACGCGCCAACGGAGAGTTGCATCCATGTCTGCCGATATCACATTGCCGGAAATCGTCGAACCGGCGAAGGTTCAGGCGAAACAAGTGTTGCTGGTCGCCAATGGCGATTTGCGGCCCGCCGCCAATCAACGCTGCTGGCCGGCTCAGGCCAGATGGAAGATTCGCTCCATCAGGCCGTCACCGACGCCGGCTACGAGCTGGTTCGGGCTCATCCCTTCAAGCCCGAGCAGGGGCACGGCTTCATCGGCTCGCAGAAGGAAGGGATGGAGGTCTTCGCCGGCATCGATCCGCACTGCCCCGCTGATCGTCGCCGAGGCGGTCTGGCAATACTCGCATCACCTGCTGCACGGCCTGCTCTCGCACCAGGGGCCGATTCTGACCGTGGCCAATTGGTCGGGCACGTGGCCGGGGCTGGTCGGCATGCTCAATCTGAACGGCTCGCTCACCAAGGCCGGCGTGAAATACTCGACGCTCTGGAGCGAGGATTTCACCGATCGAGCGTTCGCCAAGGCGCTCGCTCGCTGGCTCGAAAAGGGCAAGCTGCGCCATCACGACCGACCACGTCACTCGCGCTGGCACGACGTGAAAGTCGCCGAAGCACGTGCGCCAGCTCGGCGCAGGCGCTGGCCGAGCAGTTGCAGCGCGAGAAGGCCATCATGGGCGTGTTCGACGAAGGCTGCATGGGCATGTTCAACGCGATCATTCCCGATCATCTGCTGAATCCCACCGGCGTGTACAAGGAGCGGCTCAGCCAGTCGGCCCTGTATTACGAAACGACGCAAGTCGAGCGACGACGAAGCCCGCGCCGTCCGCACGCTGGATGGAAGATCGCGGCATGAAATTCGTCACCGGGCCGCAATCCCGATGAGCGATCTGACCGACGACCAGATTCACCAGCAGTGCAAGATGTACATCGCCGCGCTGCGCATCGCCGACGACTTCGGCTGCGCACACGATCGGCATCCAGTACCAGCAGGGGCTGAAGGATCTGCTGCCGGCCAGCGATCTGGTCGAAGGAACGCTGAACAACGCCGATCGCCCGCCGGTCACGCAGCCGCGACGGCTGCGCGCGTGCTCTACGAAGGCGAGCCGCTGCCGCATTTCAACGAAGTCGACGAATGCGCCGGCCTCGACGGCCTGATGACCTATCGCGTGCACAAAGCGCATGGGCCAGCCGGTCGAGAACACGCTGCACGATCTGCGCTGGGGCGACTGCGATCGCTCCGGCACGGTCGAGCGATTACGTCTGGGTGTTTCTGATCAGCGGCTCCGTCGCCGCCGGCCCATTTCATCGGCGGCTGGAGCGGCGCATCGAGCGAGCGGCAGCCGCCGATGTATTTCCGCCTCGGCGGCGGCACGCTCAAGGGAATCTCGAAGCCGGGCGAAATCGTCTGGTCGCGCATCTACATCGAAGACGGCCGACTGAAGATGGACCTCGGCCGCGCCGGCGTCGTCGAACTGCCCGCCGAAGAAACCGCAGCGCCGCTGGCAAGCCACGACGCCGCAATGGCCGATCATGCACGCCGTGACCTACGGCGTCTCGCGCGACCAGATGATGGCCCGGCACAAAGGCAACCACATCCAAGTGGCCTACGCCAACCGGCGCCGAGGAAGCCGACCAGGCGATGCTGGCCAAAGCCGCAATGGCCGACGCGCTGGGGCTTGAAGTGTCAATCTGCGGGCGGCGGAAGAATGGCAAGCGGTGGTAGGGGAACAAGAAGGGGCGAGGGACGAGGAAAGACTCGCGGCGGCTCGTTTGCGGTTTCGCGCGTCCTACTTACCGGCACTGAGTTGTTTTTCCGTCTCGGCGACAATGCTCGCCGCGAGATCATCCACCGCGGTCGTTTTTCCGGTAACCGTGAATTGGCGGATGCGTTTTTTGTCTTGAAACAGATTGGCCGAGACGGACACTTTTTCGCCGTCAAGCGTGTAGCGGCCGGCCACTCGGTAACTATCGGGCATTTCGCGGGCGTTAACGAAGACGACGCCCTCGTTCGTTCCGCGAACCTCGATGCCGCGAAACTGGTCGTCAACCTTCTTCGCCAATCCGAGCACGTCGTCGAAAGATTGCTCTTCTTGAAATCCGGACCGCAGGACGAGCGGGCGCTCGTGCTGAAGCGGGATTTGCTTGCGGTCGTCGCTTGTGATCTGTCCGATCTCGAAACTTTCGCCTTTGGGACTGGAGATCACCGGGCGTTGAATGCCGCCGAGATCCTGCACAGCGCCGGCACTTTGTCCGCTGCGAAGTTAAATAGAGTGCCGACATCCACGAACTGGTCTTCCTTGAGTGCCGCGCCGCGCATTCCCAAGAGCAGGCTGTAGGTGAGCACGCCTTGCCCATAGCGCGAGGCTTCGTAGCTGCCGGAGTCCGACGCACAGCCGGCCAGAATGTGCAGGCCGGTACGGTCTTTGATCCGCTCGAGCGCCCGAACCTCGCTCGAGGGAATGTTGCGCTTGGCGGTTAGGTCTTCGATCAGTTTGCCCGAATGACAGGTATCGAGAATCATTACCTGTTTAAGTGCCGGACTCCTGGCGATGGCGGCGGTCAATTCCTGATCGGAAATGGCCCATTGCTGACGGACGGCGGGGTCGGTCAGCTCAGCGCTTTGGGCATCGCACGTTAGATAATAAAAACCCTCGTCGGTTCCGCCGCGTGAAATGCCGTGGCCGGCCAGATATACGACCAAAATGTCGGAAGGCTGGACCTTTTTAGGATCTTGCAGCGATTTCAAGGCAGCGACGATGTTTTCATGGCTCGGTGAGGTCGCATCACCCGGCTTGGCCGGCGCGCTGGCCTTCGCCGCGGCATCGGGCTCGTCGGAAGCCAGCACCGTCAGATGGACCTTATCTGCGCCGAACAATCGCGTCCCGGCGATTCGCAGCGCGGCGGAAAAATCCTTGGCATCCTTGGCCGCGTAGCGAAGATTGATCGCGCCGCCTTGGTAGCGCGACACGCCGACCACCAGAGCCCAAAGCTCTGGCTTCTCCGCGCGAATCGCATCTCGCGGATCATCGACCTCGAATTCAAGCCCGCGACTGCGCAGGTATCCCTCGGAGTTAAAAGCTTGAACCTCAATGACATTCTTTTGCCCCGGTTTGAGCCGTGGGTCGCCGGCCAAATCGATAGGAATCGTGATCGCAGCCGCGTTCGGATTAGGCTGGGCACCGCGAGCGTCGGCAGTAAGCTCCTTGCCGTTGATCTTCACGACAACTCGGCCGATGCCGCCGCCCCGATTCGTCAGATGGATATCGAATCGGGTCTGCCGCGGGGCCGGGGACATCAGCACTACATCGGGAAACAATTTGGGGGCAATGAAGGCTTCGACGTTTCGCAGCGGCTCCTTGTTGAAACCGAGCTTCTTGGCCAACAACCCTGGGTCATAATAGCGCTCTTTGAGTTGGCTCAGGTCGATCGGCTCGTTGCCGACAACCCAGTGAAGGCCCTCGACATCGCCGCCATTTGAGGCGTCGAACCGTCCTTCCGAGTCGACGACGGCCCACTCCCCTTTGGCGAAGCTCACCAGGGTGCAAAGCTCCTTGCCAGTCGCGGCGTCCCAAATCCGGCTCGTGCTGTGCCCACCGGTTAAGACCTGCTTGCCGGCCGGAAAAAAAGCGACCGAATTAACCAATTCCGAGTGTGCTTCGAAGCGGCGGATTTCCTTGCCGCCCGCCGCGTCCCAAAGCCGCGCCGTGTGGTCCCAACCTCCCGTCAAGACCCGCGTGCCGTCCGGAGAAAACGCAACCGAATTAACCCCCGCCGAGTGTCCTTCCAAGCGGCGGATTTCGTTGCCGCCCGCCGCATCCCAGAGCCGCGCCGTCTTATCCGCACTTCCGGTCAAGACCTGCTTGCCGTCCGGAGAAAAAGCGACCGCACTAACCCCAGCCGATTGTCCTTCGAAGTGGCGGATTTCCTTGCCGCTGGCCGCATCCCAGAGCCGCGCCGTGTTATCCCCCCAACTTCCAGCCAAGACCTGCCTACCGTCCGGAGAAAACGTGACCGAAGTGACCGCAAACAAATGCCCTACGAAGCTGCGAATTTCCTTGCCGCTCGCTGCATCCCAGAGCCGCGTCGTGGTGTCCTCACTTCCGGTCAAGACCTGCTTGCCGTCCGGAGAAAAGGCCACCGAATTGATTAGGTCCGAGTGTCCCTCGAAGCGGTGGATTTCCTTGCCGCTCGCCACATCCCACAGCCGCGCCGTGCTGTCCTTACTTCCGGTCAAGACCTGCTTGCCGTCCGGAGAGAAGGCGACCGCATCGACGCCAGCCGAGTGTCCTTCGAAGCGGCGGATTTCCTTGCCGCTCGCCGCATCCCACAGCCGCGCCGTCTTGTCCCAACTTCCGGTCAAGACCCGCGTGCCGTCCGGAGAAATGGCGACTGAAGTGACTTGATCCGACGAGCGCCCTTCGAAGCGGCGGATTTCCTTGCCGCTCGCCAAATCCCACAGCCGCGCCGTCTGGTCTGCCCCAACAAGCGAGCCACTTCCGGTCAAGACCTGCTTGCCGTCCGGAGAAAAGGCGACCGACATAACCCAACCTGAGCGCACTTCGAAGCGGCGGATTTCCTTGCCGCTGGCCGCATCCCACAGCCGCGCCGTGTTGTCCGAACTTCCAGTCAAGACTTGCTTGCCGTCCGGAGAAAAGGCGACCGACAAGACCCAACCTGAGTGTGCTTCGAAGCGGCGGATTTCCTTGCCGCTAGCCGCATCCCACAGCCGCGCCGTCTTGTCCTCGCTTCCGGTCACGACTTGCCTGCCGTTCGGAGAGAACGCGACCGAATCGACATTACTCTCGTGTCCTTCGAAGCGGCGAGTTTCCTTGCCGCTCGCCGCATCCCACAGCCGCGCCGTGAAGTCATGACTTCCGGTCAAGACTTGTTTGCCGTCCGGAGAAAAGGCGACCGCATCGGCCCCAGACAAGTGTCCTTCGAAGTGGCGGATTTCCTTGCCGCTGGCCGCATCCCACAGCCGCGCCGCCAAGCCGCCGGTCAAGACCTGCTTGCCGTCCGGAGAGAAGGCGACCGAATCGACATTACTCTCGTGTCCTTCGAAGCGGCGAGTTTCCTTGCCCGTGACCGCATCCCACAGTCGCGCCGTGAAGTCACGACTTCCGGTCAAGACTTGCTTGCCGTCGGGAGAAAAGGCGACCGAACGGACTGGAAGCGAGTGTCCCTCGAAGCGGCGGATTTCCTTGCCGCTGGCCGCATCCCACAGCCGCGCCGTTTTGTCATCGCTTCCCGTCAAGACTAGCTTGCCGTCGGGAGAAAAGGCGACCGAAGTGACCCGTTCCGAGTGTCCCAATTGGACCATCAGCCGCGGCTTTGCGGTTGCAAGATCGACGGCCGGCGGATGATCGTCGCCGATGATCGGCGAACCAATGGCCGAAGCCAGCGCGATGGCGCCGGCCGTCAGCAATTTCTGCAAGGAACGGAGCCGCATCGCTGGCCCTCTCAGTGCAATCCGGTCGTTCGCGTATGGCTTGATCAGTGCCGGATCGTGGCTCGGACTAGTCGCCATTCTAACAACACCCACAACGATAGCACCTACATCGCGCAATGAATTCTCGCTGTTTTTCAGGAAGACGGCGGACCAGATTGCTGGCCCACGGCTTTTTGCCGGAATTCTGATTTCAGGCCACCCCGCCGCCCGCCGGTTGTATCCGCCCGCCCGGTCGGTTATTTTTGAGTATTCGTGCCGCCCGCTTCCCACCCCACCCACCACCCTCCATTCTCCACCATGCCTGCCGATTTGACTGCCGCTGCTCGCGCTGCTCGGGACCGTTTGGATTCTCAGGTTTATGAGATCGTGCAGTGGCATTTTCATCCGTCGACGGGCTGCCCGTTCTGGCTGGAAATGGCGCCGCGGCTGAAGTTCGATCCGCTCAAGGAAGTGAAGAATGTTCGACGACCTGAAGAAATTCGCGCCGTTCGAGGACGAATGGCTGCGCGGCGGGCCGGTGCGGCGCTGGGTGCCGAAGGCGTTCGCCGACAAGCCGATCTACGTCTTCGAGACCGGCGGCACGACCGGCATGCCCAAGAGCCGGATCGCGATCGACGATTTTCGCATCGACTACTCGCTGTTCAGCGACACGCTGCCCGACGAGTATTTTCCGCACGGGCTCGAACTGGCTGATGCTCGGCCCCTCGGGTCCGCGGCGGCTGCGGCTGGCGGTCGAGCATCTGGCCCAGTATCGCGGCGGCATCTGCTTCTGCATCGATCTCGATCCGCGCTGGGTCATCAAGCTCATCAAGAAGGGCTGGATGGAACATCTCGAAGCCTACAAGCAACACTGCATCGACCAGGCGATCACGATCCTCGGCGCCGGCCACGACATCCGCTGCATGTTCACCACGCCCAAGCTGCTCGAATCGCTGGCCACTGGCGCTGGAAAAGCGCGGCATCGTCGATTCGCGAAGTCGGGCATCACCGGCATTTTCTCCGGCGGCACCGAGTTCACGCCGCAGTGGACCCGCTTCGCCACCGAGGAATTCCTCGACGGCGTCTACATGACGCCGACCTACGGCAACACGCTGATGGGCCTGGCCTGCTCGAAGCCGGTCGACCGCCGCCGACGGTTACAAGATCACGCTACTACGCCCCGCAGCCGCGGGCCGTGATCGAAGTCGTCGATTTCAACGACAGCGACCGGGTCGTCGACTACGGCCAGACCGGCCGCGTGAAGCTGACCACGCTGACCAAGGAATTCTTCGTGCCCGGCTTCCTGGAGCGCGACGAAGGCGAGCGCGAGCCGCCCTACGACAAATATCCCTGGGACGGCGTCAGCGGCGTGCGGCCGTTCCACGAATTGGCCGAAGCCACGACCGTCGGCGTGTACTGAACATCGCGTATTCGCAAGCATCGGCTGTCGAGCACGGCGACTCGGCACGATCGCACGAACGTGCCGACTTCGACTTGCGGAGACCATCGACGTGCTGAACATTCCCATCCTGCGCTGGGGCAAGCCGTACGAGTCGCTGGAAATGGACCAGGTCGTCCACTTCATCACCGGCGAGCCGATCGCCAAGGTCAGCCAGGCCAACGGCGGCCTGCTGCGAGCGCGACATGCGGCAAGCGCGGCGAGCGCTCGCGACGCTGCTGCGCGAGATTCCGTGCGACGAGCTGATCGAGCGCGTCAAGAAGGCCGGCGAGCTGTATCTCAACGCCACGCTGCCGCTGGGCGACGGCCCGCAATCGCCCGACGAATTCGCCCGCGCGCAATCGGCCACCGACCGGCCTGCCCGAGCACATGTGCAAGGCGAACATGCAGAAGAACTTCTTCGTGCTGTCGCACATGGACCAGATGCTCGACGCGCTGACGCGCGGCCTGCCGCTCGACATCCTGACGCAGCGGCTACGGCGTCGAAAGCCGCGGCGTGATGGTCAGCTATCAGGCGCAGACGCCGGTCGCTCGGGCTGGTGCTGCCGTCGAATTCGCCGGGCGTGCACACGCTGTGGCTGCCGGTGATTCCGATGCAGATCGGCCTGGTGCTCAAGCCCGGCCCGCAAGAGCCGTGGACGCCGTATCGCATGACGGCCGCGTTCGTCGAGGCCGGCATTCCGCGCCGAGGCGATCTCGATCTATCCCGGCGGCGGCGACGTCGGCGCGGCGGTGCTGGCCAGTTGCGAGCGCAGCATGATCTTCGGCGGCACGGCCACGGTCGAGCGCTACAAGGGCAACCCGCGCGTGCAGGCCCACGGCCCCGGCTTCAGCAAGATTCTGCTGGGCGACGACGTGGTCGACGATTGGGAAAAGTACATCGACCTGATGGCCGACAGCGTCTATCTCAACAGCGGCCGCGGCTGCATCAACTGCTCGGGCATCTGGGCTTCGCGGCACACGAAGGAGATCGCCGCAGCGCTGGCCAAGCGGATCGGCCCGATCGAGCCGCTGCCGCCGGAAGATCCGCAAGCCGGCCTGGCCGCGTTCACCGTGCCGGGCGTGGCGCCAGCCGTCTGGAAGATCGATCGAAGCCGATCTGCGCGAAGTCGGGCGTCGAGCACATGACCGCGCAAGTACGGCCCGCGGCTGGTCGAGAAGGAACGCTGCGCCTATCTGCGGCCGACGGTCGTCCACTGCGAGTCGCCGGCAAGCGGCGATCGCCGAAGAAGGAATACATGTTCCCGTTCGTGCACGGTGGTCGAATGCCCGCAAGAGCAAGATGCTCGAATCGATCGGCCCGACGCTGGTCTGCACGGCGATCACCGACGATCGCGACGTTCCAGCGGCGCTGACCGACGCCACGCACATCGACCGCCTGAACATCGGCCCGATCCCCACGATCAAGCTCGACTGGCTGCAACCGCACGAAGGCAACATCGTCGAGTTCCTGTTCCGCGCCCGGGCCTACCAACTCCCGCCGGAACGGCTCGCCAATGACAGTTGACGCCATACGAGTAGCGGCACACGCCGTGATGCCGTAGCCTGCCATCGAGATCAGTCGACCTGTCTGGTCGCCCGCGGACGGCACGCGAGCGTGCCTGCTACAATCCGCCGCCGATTCTTCGCTCATCCTCGCTCCTGACCCTGCCCTCCGCCATGGTCCCTTTCGACTTCCAGCCGCGCACGCGGATCGTCTTCGGCGCCGGACAAGGTCGACTCGCTCGGCGAATTGGCCGGCGAGCTGGGGGCGCGGCGGGCGCTGGTCGTCAGCGATCCGGGCATCGTCGCGGCCGGACACGCCGCGCGCGGCCTCGCGGCGCTGGCAGCGCGCCGGCATCGAGACGCAGCTGTTCGACGGCGTCGACGAGAATCCGACGACCGACCACGTCGACGCCGGGCTGGCGCTCGCCCGGCGGCTACGAGCCGGAACTGATCGTCGGCCTCGGCGGCGGCAGCTCGATGGACTGCGCCAAGGGGATCAACTTCCTCTATTCCAACGGCGGCCGGATGCAGGACTATTGGGGCATCGGCAAGGCGACGCGCGCCGATGCTGCCGATGATCGCCGTGCCGACCACCGCCGGCACCGGCAGCGAAACGCAATCGTTCGCCCTGATCTCCGACGCCAAGACGCACGTCAAGATGGCCTGCGGCGACAAGAAGGCCGTCGTTCCGCGTCGCGCTGCTCGATCCCGACGCTGACCGTCACGCAGCCGCGCGCGCGTGACGGCGCTGACCGGCATCGACGCCATCGCCCATGCGCTGGAGACGTACGTCACGCAAGCTGCGCAATCCGGCTGTCGCTGGCGTTCAGCCGCGAGGCGTGGCTGCTGCTGGGCGAGAACTTTCGGCCGCGTGCTCGACGATCCGGACGATCTGGAAGCCCGCGGCGGCATGCAACTGGGCGCCTGCTTCGCCGGGCTGGCGATCGAGAACTCGATGCTCGGCGCCGACCCACGCGCTGGCCAATCCGCTGACGGCCGCACTACGGCATCGCGCACGGCCAGGCGATCGGGCTGATGCTGCCGCACGTGATCCGCTTCAACGGCGCCGAGGTCGGCGGCTGGTATCGCGATCTGTTGGAATGCACCGGCGGCAGCAACGGCTTTCCCGTCCGCCCGAATCGGGCGCGAATGGCCTGGCCGATTTCGTCGCCGACCTGGTCCGCCACGCCGGCCTGCGCGGAGCGCTTGTCCGAGTGCGGCGTCGAGCACAATCGGCTGCCAGAACTGGCCACCGAAGCCGCCACGCAATGGACCGGCGGATTCAATCCGCGCAAGGTTGGAGAGGCGGAGTTGCTGTCGCTCTACGAGGCGGCTTACTAGACCGCTCGAACGAACATCATTTTGCAGCGACTGCCTCGTCGGCGATCTTTCGCAACAACTCGTCGAGAACCATCGCCTCATCAAGATGTTCGGAATCGTTCGGATCCTCGGGCAGGCAACAATGGCAGCATCGGATTCCGTTCAGCGAGAAAAACAGTCGCGAGCCAGGAACCCACCAATACATGCAAAGCCGCCGGGTCTCGCCGTTCTTGGCGGTAATGCAGATCGTTCCAATCTCCACCATTTCCGGATAGGGATACTCGTCAACGACTGCCGGCAGAAAAAGATCAAGAACTTCCGAGTAGCGCTTTTCCGAAATAACAAAGCGCCCCGTGTCGGGCAATCCAAATAAGTGTTGATACGCCTCGCCCGTCATCGTGGCGATTTCGTCGGCCTTTGGAAGCGAGAGCCCACGGTCACCAAACCGCGGCACTTTAACGACCACGAGGTGCTCGTCGCCGCTTGCCGTCCATTTTTCTACGGCGCTGGCCCGATTTGCGTCCGTCGGCTTGGTATTCTTGCCCGCTGGCGTCGGTTGTTCGCTCAACGCGGCCTGGGCCAGGGCAAAAACCACGGCAAGAAGGGCGACGCTGCTGCATCGCACGATTGCAGCCAATCGATTTCCTCGATACTCGTTCAGTCGCTCTAAAATGATCGCCATACGAATGTCGCCTTGCTCCGAAACGAATTCTCTCGACCGCGACGCGCCACTCTGTTTTTTCCATTCATTCGGGTTGGATGTATCGCATGAAAACGTCGAAATCGCAAGGACAATCGAGGAAGCCGACACGCATGAGCCGGCTCTTCGTTCGCATGGATGCTGATAGCAAACGCTATTTGTCAGAGGCGGCTGCATTGCGGCAGATCAGCGTCAGCGATTACGTTCGGCTTGTGGCCGTGCCGCAGGCGCGGCGAGAGGTCGAATCCTCACGCGACGGGATCATCGTGATGACGCCTGACGAGCAACTCGCGTTTTGGAAGGCGTTGAATCGCCCGGTGAAACTTACGGCGGCACAGCGGCGGTTGGGCAAGCTGATGCGCGGCATGTCAGCGGAAATAAGAGAGCGGCGTGAGCGGCGTGGCGCTAGCCGCCGGTGAAGGCACGCGCCACCGCCAAAAACACCGGCGGCTAGCGCCTTGCCGCTCACATGCGCGGGCGACCGTGTCCGGCGCTCATGCCGAAGCGTCATTCCCCAATGCAATACAAAAAATCCTGCGTCCGGTAATAAATCCGGCTGCCTTCGTAGAACGGGTTGCTTTGGGCTTCTTGCTGATTTCCGTCGGGCTGCAATTCCCAGAGGACGTTTTTGGCGAGCTCTTGATACTTCGGCCCCGGGGCGATGACGATTGTTTGCGATTGATCGTCGCGGATGTGGATGTATTTGCCGGCCAGCGTTGGACCGGTGGAGACGCCGACGCGGAACACCCAGGTCAGGCGCGGCTCCAAGTCTTCGAGCGGTTTGGTGTAGATGGTTTTGCCGGTTCGCGCGTTCGACGACCGTCAGTGCGCCTCCCTCGCTGACGATGTAGAACAATCCATTGTTCACCAGCGGCGAGCCGATGATTGAATTGCTGAACTGGCCGGGCATTTCCAGCGTCATCGGTTTCCACGGCGCTTTGCCCAGGAATTCCGGCTGTAGCGCGCTGCCCGCGAGCGGCGGCAGGCGGAATTCGTAGAATTCGCTCTTGTTGTCGAAATCGGAAATACCGCACACGACTCCGTTCACGACCGTCGGCGTGGAAATCTCGGCGGTGACGTTCGATTTCCACAGTTCCGCGCCGTCGGACGTGCGATAGATCCCGGCTTGCGGAGCGAAGACGACGTCCGTGTTGCCCGACTTCAAGGCGATCAGGCTCGCGCCGGTGACGGTGTAGCCGCGGGTTTTTTGGGTCCAAACGACTTTTCCGGTTGACTTGTCGTAGCCGAAAATCGTGCTGCCGCTGATATGCACGAGCATGTTGCCGCTAAGCACGGGCGTCGAATGCGTGCCATGCTCGCCGATGCCGGTTTGGCCGGTGAAATGGCTCCAGACGACCTTGCCGTCGAGATCGAAGCAGGCGACGACGTTGCAGCCCAAGCCTTTTTGGCCGCCGTGATACGCGACATACACATACTTGCCGTCGGAAACCGGCGTCGGCGTCGTCCAACCGCGATCGTTGCCCCAGGTGCGATAGGTTTTGTCGCTCTTCGACATCCCCTCGCGGATATCGCGCTCCAGCTCGCGCTTGTGGGTAATGAGAGTTTGCAGCGGCTTGTTCACCTCGGCCTTCGAACCATCGACGCTCACCGCGGCGTTGAGCGCCTCGGGGAGCGAATTGACCAGCGCGTCGAGCTGAGCAACTTTGGGCGCGAGATCGGCGAAATCCTTGCGCTCTTCGTCGCCGATCGCGTGGTAGTAGGTCATGTCGCGCGTCCACAGCGTTTGGCCGTCTTCCTTGTTCAGGCAAACGAGCGTGCAATCGTCGGCGTTGACGAAGATTTTCGATCCGACGACGATCGGCGAGCTCCAGCTTGGGCCCGGCATGGCCGCCATCCAGCGGATGTTTTTGGTTTCGTAGCCGCCGTCGGCCACCGGAAAGATCAGCGTCGACATGTTCCAGTTCTTGGAATTGTCGGCCATCTTCACCATCAATAGATTCCAGCCTTTGTGAAGCTCGACGACGGGCGTCGGCTCATACGGATTGGCGGGTACTTTGACCGGCTCGCCGTTGAGCCAGGCCCTGGCTTTCGTGGCCTCGATGTGCATACGAACCCGGCCGGCTTCCGCCGAATAGAGATGCGTGCAGGCGTAAGCGACTCGGGGCTCGAGCGTGCCCGGATGGTTTTGCCGTTCCTGATGTTCATCCATGCCGTAGGCGAGCGCGAGGTCCAAAGTCAGCCGGCTCCAACTTTGGCTTTGATTGGCGACGGAAACTCGCATGACGGTCCACGGCTTGCCGTTCAGTTTTTGGCCGGCGGCGGGCTGCATCGTCGCTTCGTCGGGCTGCGAGATTTCGTCGAGGGACGTGACATGGTCTTTGGCATCGAACGGCCCGACGACGAGCCATTCGCGAACCGTGCCCATGTTGAGCGGTTCGCCTTCGGCGGATTCGGTTGCGACCTCGCCGGATTTCGCCGCGCTCGGTTTGGTCGCTTTCGGTTTGACGGCGCTTGACTTGGGCGCCGCCACAGATGTCGCGGCGGATTTTGGCGCTCGGGATTTTGGAGCGTCGGACTTGGGTTGATCGGCGAGCACCCAGATCGAATTGAAAGCGCCGATCGGCCGGCGATACCATTCGAGCGGCGGAGTTGCTGCCGGGAAACTTCCCGTGCCGTCGCCGCGCCAACCGACCGGTTGCTTCGCCGATGGATGGAAGTCGGGCGAACCGAGTTGGACCGTCTTCGGGCGCTGGGCATCGGCCACGCCGGCAATCGCCGCGATGCTGGCGAGCGCCATTGCGGCAGCGATGCAAAAACTCGCTCGAGTACGAACAATCGTCTTCATGGTATTACTTTCCGATGCAGAACAACTTGTTGCCGTCGCGCAGGTACATGTCGCCGCCGGAAAAGATCGGCGACGAGCCGCTGCCGTCGGGCAAGGTGTTCTTGGCGACTTGCTTTGCTTCCCGCGTGGCTTCCAGCACGACGATGTCGCCCTGGGTGGAATTGAGAAACAGATATTTGCCCGCGAGCGTGATGCTGGCGTAGTCGATTGGCGTAGCGCCGCCAGGCACATTGCCCCCGGGAGGCGCGCCGGGCGGCGGGCCGCCCGCGGCGTCGCCGCCGAACAACAGCCTTCCGGCGACAATCGGATCATTGGCCCCCTTTTCGCTGGCGTCGAAGACGAACAGTTCGCCTTTGCCGGTCGAGGTGAACAGCAATCCGTCGTGCAACACCGGCGAGCTAAACACGTCGCCGGGCACCATGATGTTCCAAAGTTCCTTGTCCTTGAACTTGGCATTGAGCCGCACCGCCGACGCGGCCCCTTCGCCGAAATAGACGATGTCGCCTTTGGCGATTGGGCTGGCATGAAACGTTTGCCCGATGGCGCTGTTGATGCTCTTGCCGTCGTCGACGCGAACGACGTCGCCGGCCGACGTGACGATCAGATCGACGCCGCCGATCTTCATGCCGACGGGCGTGCCGTAGTTCGATTTCGCTTCGTTATTGACCCAGAGTTGCTTGCCGGTTGCAGGATCGAAGGCATAGAGATCGGTCATGTGAACGAACAGTTTGCCGGCGTACAGAATCGGCGACGAGCTGCGGCCATAGCCGGCGGCCCGACGGGCGTCGATGTACGTGATCCACTTCGGTTTTTCGTCGAGGCCGACGGCGCAGAGGATGCCGTTGGCGAACAGCGTGTAGACGGTCGTGCCGTCGGTGACGGGCGTGGCGGCGGCCATCCCGGCGCCGGCATCGGGCGGCTTGTACTTCGCGGCCGCCTTTTGGCTCTTTGCGTCGGGAAGTCCGGAGGGCAAGACTTTGATCTTCCATTGCTCCTTGCCGTCGGTCCGATTGAGGCACGTCAGCAGATTCGGCTCAGACGTGACGAACACGAATTTGTCGGTGAGGATCGGCGAGGAATAGCTGTTGCCGACGACGGCGCTCCAGCGGACATTCTTCTTCGCCGACCATTCGGTCACCGGCGTCGCGCCGGGAAACGCACCGCTGCCGTCGCCGCGCCAGCCGAACGGCTGTTGGGGCGTCGGCCGATAATCGGGCGAACCGAGCGGCACTGCCGCAGACGGCACCGCCGAACGGCCGACGCTCGTCGAAATCAAAGTCAACAATACGATCGCAATGCCACGACACACGATTTTCAAGTCTCACCTCGCGCGAAGAAACAACGGATTCACGATTCAAGAATAGCTTGCCGCAGGCAGCTCATTTCTCTCGAATGCAATACAGATACTCGCTCCCCTTCAAATACATCGCCGAACCATCGCACACCGGCGACGCATAGAACAACTCCTGCTTGTAGTCTTGCCAATCGGAGGCCACCTCGTTTTCGATGATATTGCGAGCAACTTCCTTGTATTCGCGCCTGGCTCAAGCAGCAGGCAGCAGCCGGTGTTGTCGAAGAAATAGAGATTCTTTCCACCCAAGATCGGGCTGGCCGCGAAACCATACACCTGCCGGCTGGCGCGCTGATACATTTCGATCCGCCGGGTGTAGACGGCCTCGTGCGTCGCCGGATCGATCGCGGTCAGCGCACCCATCGTGTCGATGGTGTAATACAAACCGTTGGCGACGATGCTGGATGCGATCGAGAAGCCCGAGCTTTTTTCGAGCCGCCACTGGGCATCGTCGAGTTTCCAGGCGACGCGGGCGGCGCCGTCGATGGCGTCGGGCAATTGGATGGCATGGAAGACTTTCTTGAACACTCCGCCATCGATGTAGAAAACGCCGTTTTCGACCACCGGCGTCGCGAGGCCGCCGAAGAAGGTTTCGTTGTCGAGCTTCAAATGGCTGAGGAGTTTCCCATCCGAGGCGCGAAGAATATCGTTCGGATACGCGAGCAGCACGGACGTGCCCGCGATTTTCGTCGGCACGAACATGCATGAGCAACAGTTTTGCGCATCTTGCGGCAATTTGTTGCGCCAGGCGACGGCGCCGGTTTGGGCGTCGAGGGCCAGCAGCGTCGTGTTGGCGCCGTAGATCAATTTTCCATCGACGAGGGCGGGCGAAATGTGATTCCCATGCTCGCTGGCGCCGAGCGCTTCGTGAAAACTCCAGAGCCGCCGGCCATTGAGGTCGTAAGCGGCGATTACATACGCGCCGGGCCCTTTCATGCCGCCGCCAACCGCGACGTAGACGTGCTTGCCGTCGGTGCAGGGAGTGCCGTTCGTGCCGCTGACTTCGTTGCCGTAGAGCGGCACGAATCTGCGGCGGTCGATCTTGCGCAGGGCGTCGTGAAGTTTCTTTTCTAGCTCGTGCTTGTTCTTGATGAGCGTGTCCGCTGCCTCTTGCTGCGCTTTCGGCAAGCCGTGCAAACCGTTCACGGAGTTCAACGCTTGCACGAGATTCTGGTCGGCCTTTTCTAACTGCTCGGCGAGCGGCGCGACGGTTTCCCTATATTCGGGATCCGCTTTGTCGGCGGCGCTCATCGCGTCGCACGGCGTGCAAGTGGTCATCCACAAGATGCGGCCGTCTTGCTTGTTCAAGCAGAGTAGATCGGACGTGCCGCAAGTCGCGAAAACTCGCGAGCCGACCACGACGGGCGACGACGCGCTGAAGCCCGGCAGCTTCGTCATCCAGGCGATGTTTTTCGTCGTGTATTCCGCGGGCAACGGCGCCGAGAGATAGGTCGAGAACCGCCATTTGCTGACCCAGGGGTTTTGCCCTTCCGGCTTGGTTCCCTCGGCGCAGCTCAATTTCACCAGCAGGCGGTTCCAGCCTTTCATCAGCAGGCCGTTGGCTTTGTAGATATGGTCCCAATCGTTGGGGCTCATCACTGCCGCTTGGCCGTTGATCCAGATTTTGGCCGCCGCGCCGGCGCGATGGATCGAAAGCTGAACATTGCCGCCGGAGGGCGAATAGATGTACGTATGGGCGTAGGCGACCTGGTTTTTCAGTTGCCCATAGAGATAGATGAAATCGATGTTGTAGTCTTGGCAGGTGCCTTCGTTGGTGTAGTGCGTGCTTTGGGTGTCGATCGTGGCGTGAAGGAGTTTCCACGTCAGGCCGCCGGCTTTGTCGTTTTCGTCGGGCGTGATCGAGGCTTCGTTGGCGATGAACGGCTTTTCAATGTCGGCTTGCGGATCGTCGGTCGGGAATGGGCCGAGGACGAGCCAGTCCTTGACGATGCCGAGCTCGAGCGGCCGCGAATCGGCCGGCTTGCCGTTTCTCTTCGGCTTGCGGGCCTGATAACGAGCATTGGTGATCGCGCTATCGGCGACGCGGCGCGACCAGGTTTGCGGGGGCGTCGCGCCGGGATAGCGGCCGGTGCCGTCGCCGCGCCAACCCAGAGGCGAATCGGGCGATGGCTTGAATTTCGCCGAACCAAGCGGAGCCGCCGTTGCGGACGGAATGGCGGCCGATTCAGGTTCGACCGACCACGCCGTTGCCGCGGTATTGAATATCGATAGCAGCGCAAGCGCCAAAAGGCGCGGGCATTTTTTCATGTTGTGCCAGGTGGGAAATGGTTTCGTGACCACGGTTCCGGCGTGGGCACGAGGAGGGCGCGGAAACTTTAGTCGATCAATGATCGGAGGCTTGGGCCGTTTGGGCGGCGCCTTGAAATAGCTTGTCGTGCGGATCGCCGTGGGCGAAGACATACGCCACGAGATCGAGAATCTCGTCGCGATTGAGCTTGTCGAGCAAGCCCTTCGGCATGATCGAGACAGTCAACTTCTTCCGACTCTCGATGCTCGATTTCTTCAGCACCGTCGCCTCGCACTTCGCCAGCGGATTCTCCATCACCTTGACGACGTCGGCGTTTTCCTCGGTGATCAGGCCCGACACGGTTTTGCCGGAATCGAGAGTCAAGATATAGGTGTAGAACTTCTCGTTGATGTGCGACGACGGCTCGAGAATCTTCTTCAGCACGTCAACCGGCTTCCATTTCGGATCGATCTTCGTCAGATCGGCGCCGACTTGCGTGCCGACATTGTTCAACCGATGGCAGGCGATGCAACTGGCGACCGTGAACATCTGCTTGCCGTTCGCATAGTTGCGGCCATGATCGAGATTCTCGGCCAGCGGCCGCAGTTCGTCGAACTTCCATTCGGTGCGCGGGCGATTGAATTTCAACAGCCCGTCGAGCAGCGGCAAGGGATTCTTGGCCAAATAGGCTTCGGGGCCGGCCTGATAGTCGTCGAGATTCTCGACGACATACAAAGCGCCGTACATTCGCCGCCAGTGGCCAGGGAACGTGCAGATATAAGGATAAACGCCCGGCTTCGTCGGGGCCGTGAAGCTCAGCCGCTGCTGCTCGCGCGGCTGAAGCAGGCGGCTCGCGAAAATCACTTTGTTCGACGGGGGCACGAACTGCCGCTTGAACGCATCCGGCTGCAAACCGGTCGTTTCGCCCAACATGCCGACCTCTTCCATCGATCCGGGCTGCACGATGACGAAGTTGTGCGGCATCAGGTCGTTGTTCTCCAAGACGATGTCCACCGTCTTGCCGGCTTGGACGGCCAACCGCTCCTTGTCGTATTCCATCTTCTCGGGCAACGTTCCCAGGCGCACGACGCGCACGCCCAAATTGCCAAGCTCTTTGCGAACGTGGCGGGCGTCGTCGGCCGGCAATAGGCCAGCCAGACTATCGCCAAATTGCATCGCATCGAGCACGGCCGAGTTGTTGCGCTCGGCAACCGGCACCTTGCGAACGTAGGCCAGCAGCTTGTCCAACGTCGGCTGCGCCTCTTCCTTTGTCCAATAGGTGACCGGGATATGGTGCATCGCTTGAATCGCGGCGGCACGGAAGGTGTCGTCGCCGACGAATGGGGCGATCGCCTTGAACGACGCCGTTTCCTGGCCGCGCACCGAAGTGATCGCAATCATCGCTTCGCGGCGGATCGCGTCTTCCACCGATTCGCTGCCGATCTGATAGCGGGCCTTGAGATCGGGCGCAGGAAGCTTGCGTTTTTCGAACACGACCTGACGGTGCGTGTCGAGCACTTTGAGCGTGAAGCCCGCGAGACGTTGGCTCAAGCCGTCGCCGCGGTTGTAGATCACGATCGAATCGATCGGCGCTTCGGCGCCGAGATCGACTTCCCACCAGGGATTCGGCGTGTTTTCCAGCGTGTGCGTCTGACCGCCGTTGCCGTAGACGCTGCTGGTGTTGCCGTCGATAGCGCGGCTCGCGTCGCCGCCGTAGCTGGTGTTCTTTTGCGTGGCTTTGCCTTGCCGCGCGATGTTGCGGCCTTGGCTGTAGACTTCCACTTCGGCGAGCGTCAGCGTTCGATCGCCGGGCAACTCGATGCGCACATAGCGGCCGAGCGCTTCCTTGCCGCCCGGTTTGCCGCTGGAAAGCTCTTTCGGCAGCGCGGCGAGCAGCGGCTCGACCTTCGGATATAAGCTGGCCCGCTCGCCCGGATCGCGGATCAAGGGCATCGCGGTGACCAGATCGCGCAAGCCCGAGAGCGACTTGGTGGCGAGGGCCCAAGCCTTGTCGATGCTGCCGTCGGCGGCGACGAGCGCGACGAAGCCGAGTTGGCGTGTCACGGCCAGTTTGGCGCCGGTGGCCATCTTTTCCAAATCATCGCGCACGCCGGCCAATTCGCTGGCATCGCGATTCGTCAGCAAGCGAACCAGATCGAACACGACGGAATCGTCCTGGCTGCCTTCCAATTCATCCTGGCCACGGATGGCGGCGATCAACACCGCCAACTCGCTCTTCCCCTCGACCTTGCTCAGCGTGGCAAGGGCTTCGTGCCGCACTTCGTCGCGAATGCCGCGGCGGAAGAGCAACTCCAAATCGATCGCCTGGGTGCGCTTCATCCGCAGCAGATCTTCGGTGCTGACGTTTTTGAAGAAATATCGCGCAGCGGCGGGGCTCGACAACGGAAGATCGATGCCAGCGGCGATGGCTTTCTTCACATAGGGCTCGAGAGCCCGCATCGTTTCGCCGCGGACGTAGTCGATGTATTTGTCCGACGGATAATCGGCCGAAATCAGCGGAATTTCGACGGCCTGCGGCTGCGTGAAAAAGCTCGCCGCTCGAACCGCCTGCAATCGCACTTGCGGCGATGGATCGGCCGCCAGCTTGTTCAACAGCGGCAGCGCGTCGGGCACGCGATCGCGCCAAACGCACAGCACGCGAACCGCCGCCCGGCGGGCGCGATGATCGGGCGAAGCCAGCATCCGGTGCAGCAAGTCGAGATTGACGACGTTTTGATACTGATACGCCCACAGGCCTTCCATCATGTTGTGTTCATATTGCGGATCCTTCGGATCGAGGGCCGGAATCCATTTTTGCAAGGCGGCGACCACTTCGTCGCTATTGCGGCCGCCGAGCTCGATCCGAGCGCGATAGCGCACGCGGTCTTCCGGTTCCTTGAGCAAGTCGAGCAGTTTTTCGATCGGCTCGCCGGCGATTTTGGCGGGCTTCAGCAGCGGGCGGCCCTCATACGTCACGCGATAGACGCGGCCATGCGTGTGGTCGCGGCTCGGATCGCGCAGGTTGTGTTGCATGTGGCCAATGAGCGGATTCTGCCAGTCGATGAAATAGAGTGCGCCGTCGGGACCGATCTTGAGATCGACCGGGCGGAAGTTTTCATCCGTCGAAGACAGAATCGGCTCCGGCCGGTTGCTCGAATCGACCACTTCCGTGCCGTGCAGACTCGCTCCATCCTCTTCGATCTTGTATTGCAAAATGCCTTGGAAGCCGATCACGTTGCACACTAGCAAGTTTCCTTGCATCGAATCGGGAAAATGCCGGCTCGACATGTATTCGATGCCAGGGCAGGGACGCGTGCGCTGTTGATAGAGAGTGGGCGGACGGTTGTGTTTTTCGGGAAAATCGAGATGGCCGGAGAACAACGCGCCGTGATAAGGATCAGCGCCGGTGCCGTCGACCACCACGTCTTCGCCCCAGCGGTCCCAAACGTGGCCGTGCGGATTGGCGAACCCATAAGTGACATAGGCCTCGAACTTCTGCGTCCGCGGTTCGTAGCGATACACGCCGGCGTTGGCATTGCGAAACGACGGGCCGTAAGGTGTTTCCACCTGCGTGTGCATGAAGGTGCCTTCTTGGAAATACATCGCCCCGCCCGGGTCGAGGGCGAAGCTATTCGCCGTGTGATGCGTGTCGGCGGAGTCGATGCCGTCGATCACGCGGATGCGCGTGTCGGCATGGTCGCCGCCGGTGCTGTCTTTGAGGAACAGCAGCGACGGAGCATCGGCCACGATCACGCCGCCGTTGTAAAACTCAAAACCAGTCGGGCAATTCAAATGATCGGCAAACACGGTGCATTTGTCGGCATGGCCGGTGCCCTTCGTGTCTTCGAGGATCAGAATCTTGTCGTTCAACGGCTGGTCGGGCTTCCAATGCGGATAGCTCGGCCAGACCGTGACCCACAGCCGGCCTTTCGGGTCGAACGACATCTGCACGGCTTTTTCCAACAGCGGAAATTCCTGTTCCGAGGCGAATAGATTGACCTTCATCCCTTTGGCGATGGTCATCGTTTTGATCTCTTCCTCGGGGCTGAGGAAGATATGCGTGCCATTGGGGCCGCGGCCCGGCTTGTTGGTTTTGACAGTGAGAAACGGCGGGGCGTTGCTGTCGTTGACCTTGAGATCGCCCCCTTGGGCGACGGCCCAGATGCGCTTGTCGCGATTGGCCGTCATCACGTCGAGCACTTGCATCTCGCGCTGGGCCACGTCGCGATTGGTTTGCCGATCGACGAATGCCAGATCGGCCCGGCCGCCGTAGATCGAGTAGCCGTCGAGCGTGCGATAGCGATTGAACCACACCAGGTCTTTTTCCACGATCGCCTGGCGGAGTTTTTCCATCGCCTGCGGATCGCGCTGCGGCGCCGAGCCGGCGAACATCACCTGATCGATCACCTGGGCCACGACTTCGTCGCCATGCGGATTGAGATGGATGCCGTTGATCGTCAGCGGCTTGGCGGCTTGGGCGTAGGCCTTCAGCGTCGGCTCGTAGAGATCGACCATCGGCACATGGTTGGCCCTGGCCACTTCGGCCATCGCGGTCGTATAGAGCTCGAGCCGCCAGTTGTTTTCCGTGCCGTCGGGCAGATTGCGGTCGTGAAGGTTTTCATGCGCGATCGGCGAAAACAGAACGAGCCGCGGGGCGCTATGACCATTATATTTTTCGTCGAGCGTGTGCTTGATGAAGCTTTCGAGATCGTGCTTGAACTTATCGAGGCCCGCGGCGCCGGCGTAGGATTCGTTGTAGCCGAAGAACGCGAACACAACGTCGGCCTTGTTGAACGACAGATGGTCGTCGGGACTGCCGAAGTTGGCCGAGCGTTGGCGGAACGTCAGCTCGTCGCCGGAGAAACCGAGATCGCGGACGACGAGATCATCCTTAGGGAATCGGCTGTAAAGATACGTCTCCAGCCAGCCATCGTGCTGCATCCGATCGGCCAGCGTATTGCCGATCAGGCAGATATGATCGCCTTGGTGAATTTCCAGCGTCGGAGCCGGCGAGCCCGCGGCGGGCTTCGAGTCGGTCGCCGGCTTTTTGTCGGCAGCATTGTCCGCCGACCAAAGCATCTTGTCGGCCGTGAACAGCAGACCGATTCCGACGACGAGCGTCGAAAGCGACAGGATCAATCTACGATGGTAGCGCGGCAACTGCGGGCGAACTTGCATGGCGATCAGCCTGTGTTGGGAAGGATTTACGGGGAGGTGGGATGGCTTGGCCAAAACGCGCTTCCGGGGGGTCAAACCCGCCGCGTCTGGCGATTCTCTCGCGAGAACCCGAGCGTCCCCCCGCTGGGCGCAAGACGCCAGCGACGCGGACGCGCGAAAATGCCGTCTGGTTAGTTTAACAGACGGGCGGGGGAAGCGAAAGAATTTCGGGCTGGGCCGGGCAAAAAAACCACCGGCGGGACCACACCTCCCGACTCTGACCCCGTCTTGCCTCGGGTGCTCAAATGTTTGCCTGGTTCGGTCGGCGATGGTATTTCCCGGGCCGGCTCTATATCTTTCTAATTCATACTCGAAGCATTGGTGTAGCGTGCAACACAGCCCACGGTAAAGCGACAACGCTTCACGTTACGATTTGATCGCCGCGAACGGTCGGCTATAATCCGGCCCTTCTGACGGGAGGAGCGGCGAGAGCACGCACCGAGCAAGGATCCCATATATGGACGAGCCGACCAGCGAGACCACAACTGGTGGTTTGTCGCGTGGGGACTTTGGACTGTTTGAGAGCCTCAAAAAAATCAACGAACATGGTGCCGAGTATTGGTCGGCCAGAGAGCTGCAGGCGCATCTCGAATACACGAAGTGGGCGAACTTTGACAAGGCGATCAAGAAAGCCGTAACGTCTTGCGAGCAATCGTGTAACGATCCGGCGAATCATTTTGCCGGTGCCGGCAATATGATCGCCATTGGCAAGGGGGGCATGCGCAACGTCCCCGACTTCCACCTGTCGCGCTTCGCCTGCTATTTAATCGCCCAAAATGGCGACCCGAGGAAGGCCGAGATTGCGCTGGCCCAAAAATACTTCGCCATCCAAACCAGGAGGCAAGAATTGTCCGACCAAAATGCGGCGGACATCGATCGGCTCGAATTGCGCGAGCAAGCCAAGCACGAATTCAAAGCTCTCTCCGGCGCGGCATCCGCGGCCGGCGTGCAAAGCCGAATGTTCGGGATTTTTCATGACGCCGGCTACAAAGGCATGTACGGCGGACTCGGCAAGGATCAAATCAAGGCCAGAAAAGGCATCGACGCCAAACACGACCTAATGGATCGGATGGACACGACCGAACTCGCCGCGAACAATTTTCGATTCACGCAAACCAGCGACAAGCTCGAACGCGAGGGCGTCAACCGGCAGGAACGGGCGATCCAAGTTCACAACGAAGTCGGCCGGGAAGTGCGGCAAGCGATTCGGAAAATCGGCGGCACGATGCCCGAAGATATCAAACCGGCCGAACACATCAAAAAGGTTGCCAAGCGAGTGAAGCAAGCGGTGCCGAAGCTTGAAGTGAAACCCGATTGCTCGCTTAAGTTGACGGATCAGCCTCAGGCGGAAACTCCGTCCGATCCGTTTGACGATTTATAATTGTCGTTGAACATTCGGCGATACAACCGAAATCTTCTCGGCAGCACACTCACTGCATGCCACCACCGATGCCCGACAATCCCGACACCGCCGAGCCGAGCAAACACCGCCGTTGGTACCAGTTCGGCTTGCGGACGTTGTTGATCGTCGTGACGTTCGCAGCCGTGGCGTGCGGCTACGTCGCCCGGCAATGGCGGATCGTCCAGGCGCGCAACGCGTATGTTGCGCTGCACCGCAACGTCTACGGAGCCGAAGTCCAAAAGCCAACATGGCTCAGACGCATCTTGGGAGACGAGACTTATTCTGCCGTAGTGCTGCAGCACGACGCTAGCGCTGAAGAGCGAGCGACGGCAAAGGCGCTCTTCCCTGAGGCCAAGATTGTGCGAATCAATCGCGACCCAAATTACAGCTTGAACGGTATTGAACCGGCTGACATGGCACCATTCCCCGACGATCCGGAATATCAAATGGGCCTCCAGCATGGACCGATCACCGACAATTGATGACGCTGGCTGGGATTGGATATGCGCGGTGCGATGAACGCCTGCGATCGGACGCTTCAGATGATCGGAGTCTCAAAACAAACACGGCCGGGCGCCCAGAAGGGTGGCCCGGCCGTGTGTTCTTGCAGATTACCGATCGAACAAATCGTTCCCGCGTTCGTCATTCACCGGCGACCGAAGGAATGTCGGCGCGATTGATGACCAACAGGTTGTTGGTTTTGTCCGTTTCAACCAACCGATTCTGGCTATCGGCCATCGCCGAGAGGACGCTGAACGGGGTCGGCTGGCCGTCTTGCGTCGGGCCCATCGTGTTGACGGAGACCGGAAGGCGGATGTCGAAATCCCGAACTTCGCTGGGCTGCATTCCGTCGATCCAGGTCGTGGCGACCGGAACGCCGGAGGGCAAGGCCTGGCTATTCGACGCCGCCAGGGTCAGGTCGAACACATCGTCGATCGCCACGTCGGTATTGTTGCGGAGCGTCACACGATAGGCCGGACCGGTTCCTTGGCTGGCATCGCCGGCGTCGATGAATTTGACGGCGACCGTTTCAACGTCGATCGGCTGGCAGCCGATCGTCTGAACGGTGCCATCGGCACCATAGAACCAATGGATGTGGAAGTGGCACCAGTGTCGGTGAGGAAGCGGGCAACGGGGCCAACCCGGACACGGCGGAAACGGACAGGGCGGGTAATTTCCGCCGATCGTTCCGGGCGGAATCGTGCTAGGCGTGCCGGGATAATTGCCCGTTACGACCGTGACCGGCGGATTGCTGTTCGGCGCGTCGGGGTCATAGCTGCCGGTCAAAACGGCGACGGGCGGATTGTCGGTGTCGCCCATGCCAGGATCGTTGATGCCGGGCATGCCCGGATTGTAAATTCCCAAGCCCAAAGTGCCGCCCTTCAGTCCGGGCCATTTCGGATAACGAGGATTCGACTTGCTCAGCTTGGTCGGACCATGTCCGCGGTGCATCGAAGAAGAATGACCGTGCGACGATTTGCTCGAGTGCGTATGCCCGCTTCCCGTGCGCGAATGAGAATGACTGCTGTGACTGCCGCCGTGACTACCGCCGTGACTACCGCCGCTACGACCGCCACCATGACCGCCTCCGCCACCATGCGCAAACGCCGCGCTAGTGCCGAACGCCATTAGACCAGCCACTGCGATTGCGACGAACATGTTGTGATTCAAGCGTTGCATGACTCGGCTCCCCTACATAAAGGTGCAAAGGGGCTGCGATGCGCATCCCCAGATAGCTGGGAATGGGCGAATTGGGTCGCAGGCCGACAGGTTTTCTCAAGAATCGCAATTCGGAATCGCGAGCGTGCCCACGCCTGGAACGATGGGACGCCGCAGCGCCACAGTGCGGCCGAGCTGCAACCAATGTTGGAGTTCACGCTGCAGCGTGCTGGCTCGCAACACGCTAAAGCGCAAACTCCAACAAAATCGTCGCGCGTTGCAAAGAATTTAACCGCTTGCGGCGCGGAGGGCGTTCCCTAGCAGCCGCCCAAAAGACCGCGCAAGCCGATTTAGAACTGATAAATAACGTCGAGCCCCGGCAGAAACTGGTTGATATTCGCGTTTTGTGTCGCCATAAGGCGCATTCGTCGGCAGGGCGGAGACGGCCAGGGAGCTGAAGCCGGGTTGGCCGTCGTGCCAGTCGTAGCGCGGTTCGCCATTGAATCCGCGCGTGTCAACGGCGGTCGCGTGAATTCGATACTTCGCGTTCCGTTTCCCGCCTCCCAATTACACCTTCAGGTTATCGAGGCGGTGGAGATTGCCGAGGATCTGGTCCAGTTTTCCAAGCATCGATAGGAAACCGTCCATTTCCTTGATCCTGACGGCAATTCCCTTTTGCATGGCATCCTTCGCCGCGGCGATCTTCTTTTTTTCGTCGGGATCGTCCTCATCCAGATCAAAGTTCGCGCCATCCACGATGTCGGAATACTGCTGAAACGTGTTCTTGTAGGTTGAGAACGCGTTTTCCAGGTCGAGAACTCCCTTTTCGAGATCGCCGATATTTTTCTTGAACGCAGTCACTGCCTTGTTCGCAAGATCGATGGATTTTTGTGGATCGACGCACAGCTTGGGCAACTTGCCTTCCTTTCCCAGGATTTTCTTGGCGGCGCTCTCAAATTCAAGGTCGGACATGATCGTCTCCAGAATGAGAATGTGACTCCGCAATGAACGGCAATGCCGGTTGCCGCCGTTGAGTTTACGGTGAATCGCGGTCCGGTGCCAGACACGGCTGGCAGGCGCGGGACCGATGACGGTTTCCTAAAAACCCCTCACAAAACCGCTGGGCGGAAGGGAACAGTCCCCGTTTTGCTCCGCGGACTGCGCAAAATGGGGACAGTCCCCGGCGGTTTTTTGAGGGGTTCTAACGGTCGCGCTCGCCCGGTTCGCGCAAGCCGATTTAGAACTGATAAACAACGTCGAGCCCCAGCAAGAACTGGTTGACGTTCGCGTTGTCGCCATAAGGCTCATTCGGCGGCGTGCCGGGGACGGCCGGGGCACGGAAGCCGGGTTGGCCGTCGTACCAGTCGTAGCGCAGTTCGCCGCGGACGGTGAGATTGCCGTTCGGCTTGTAGTTCACGCCGAGCGACGTTTCGTAGAAACTGCCGGGGAAGCGGAATTCGGCGTCGGTGTTGCCCGGCCGCAAGCCGGTGACCAGGTAGCCTTGCGGATCGTCGAACCATTCGAACCGCCAGCCGAGCGTCCAGCAGCAGTTGATCTTGTAGAACAAGTATTGATTGATGCCGTACCAATCGGCCCGTTTTGCAGTCGACGGCATTGAATCCGAGCGTGTTCTGCTGCACGCCCAAATCGTGTTGCAACACGTAGGTCCAGCGGCTATTCAGATTGCGCGTCCAGACGAGGCTGTACATCGTGCGGTTCGATTCGGGACCGACGCCGGGGACGTTGAAGTCGCTCTCATTGCCCGACACGACCGAAAACGCCAGGCTGCCGTACGCCTTGTCGGTGTAAGTGATGCCGCCGAGGAATTGGGCGCCGTCTTCCATGTCGAAGTCGTTCCAGCCGGAGACGACGCCCGCGCCTCCAGCTCCAGTTGTCGTTGATGTTGCGGCTGGCCAACATGCCGGTGTGCGTGAACGGCTCGCCGTATTGCATCGTGTAGGAGTGCGTGTAGAAGAAGTTGCTGATCGAGGGCACCACTTCATAACCGATGATCGTGTAGAAGTGGCCCCATTTGATTTTCAGATCGTCGTAGTCGGTTTCGACATACGCTTGCGGCATGGCAGAGCCGTAGAGGCGATTCGGATCGGAATACCAGCGCGGCACGTTACCCCGCTTGGTGCCGTCAAGGCCGGCGGCGGTCGTGAAGAAGTAATCGCTGCCCCACATAAAGTCGATATCCCCGCCGATGAACAGGCCGCAGTTCTTGCTCATGTCGGCCGGGGTTCGTTGCAACACGCCATAGAACTGGTTCAACTGGCCTTCGTCGCGATCGGTGAACGTCACCGGGCCGTTGAAATGCGTGGCCGGCGAAAACGTGTTGCCCATGATGCCGCCGTCAATCCAGCCGGTCAGCGTCGTGTCGTGTTCCTTGAGCCAGCAATTGTCGCCGAGCAAATGGCAAGTCGTGACGTCGGGGCAAGTCAGCGGGCAACTGTCGTCCCAGCAAAGCCACGGATGTATTTTGCAATCGAGCTGAATCCAATGAGGCAGCTTTTCGTGGCAGCAGCCGTTGCAATCGCAGCAAGTTTCGCAGCCGCAAGAGTTGCTCGAACCGCCAGTGCAACCGCAATCCGTGCAAGAGCTGCAGCCGACCGCAGGCGCATTGCTCTCAGGAGCGGCCGGCGCGGAAGCCGCAGGAGGATTCGGCGCTGTCGGAGTGGATTGGTCCGCGACATAGTAGGCGTCGGGGCTGCCGGTCGCGGAGTGCGAGGCGGCCAGCGCGCGGGAGGTTATGTCGCCGAAAGCGGCGGCGGCAAAAAGGCCGCCCGTCATGGCCGCAACGATCGCCAAACGAGAGCAATGCATGGTCGATAGCTCCAATCCCTTGGAACGACTTTTGACGTGAGACGCGACTCCATCGCGCCCCGCTGTAGGCCATCGTCGGCCTACATTCAACAAATTCACCGGAAATCGCGCAATCGACGCGACTAACTCTTCCGGATGATCCAGAAAGTGAAACCTTAACGTTCGCGTCGATTTCACCGTTGGTGAAGAATTCCGGTTAGAAAGGCAGTCGGGCTTCGGAGAATTGGGCAGGTGGGCAGCGCAATTGCCGCTCGCGTGGCACGGTTTTCGCGGGAACTCGATCGCTCCCGCGCTGCTTATCCAGTTCTGGTTTGTTGCAAGTCTTTCGTCGGCTTAGAATTGCTTATCCCCGATAGACCGTTCCGCGGCCCGCGACGGCCGCTTGCCAACCCATATCCATGAGGCTGCCATGAACCGCCATCAGTTTGACCACGTTCCGCGGACCTATCCTCGGTTTCTCCAGCAATTGATCGGGCGGATGTTCGGGCTGAGTTGTGCCGGCATCGTGCTGCTTGCAACTGCGTGGGCGATGGCTCAAAACGGTCCGGTATCTACGCCGCCGACCGGAACGAGAACCGGACCGGACCTCAATCCGCCCGCGGCAAACACACCGGGCGCGATCGGATCGCCGCCTAGCCCGGCGCCGGCGGACAGCAACGCGCCGCTGCACGACCCGCACCGCCCCGCGCCTGGAACCAACCCCGCGCTTGGGACCAATCCTCCGCTTACGCCCCGATCGGCGACGATTCCCGAGGCCGGCCCATCGATTCCCACTCCGGCTGCCGCGCAAGATCCCGCCGCCAAGCCGGCGCCGAAACGCGCTTCGCCTGCTGCGAGCGCATTGCCGAATGACGACGCCGAATCGCTTCCGCCGCTTCCTCCGTCGGTCTCGACCGTTCCCGCCGTGCCCAATGGTCCCGCCAACAGCGACGGCGGAATTCCGCCGAACTCGTTCGGGCATCTGGGAATCACTGTCGTGCCGGCCGCCAACGAAGACGGCCTTGTGGTGACGGGCATCGAACGAACGAGTCCCGCGTATCCGGCCGGGCTGCTCATCGACGATCAGATCGTGGCCATCAACGGCCAGCGGATCTCGAAATTCGACGACTTGGTGAAAGGTCTGCGGATCGCCGCCCAGGGGGATGGCAATGTCGCGCTGCTGGTGCGCCGCCGCGGCACGGTCAACACGATCAATGTCATGGTCGGCGGCAAGACGGCTCAAACCGATCATCCGCGACTTGGCATCACGCTCGACGACAGCAACGGACAATTGATCGTTCTCGAAGTCACGCCGAACAGCCCGGCGGCCGTGGCGGGAGTGCAGGTCGGCGACGAGATCATCACGGTGAACGACTATCCGGTGTCAACGTTCGATCTATTCGTCGGCCAGATTCAAGCAATCGGCCGCACCGGCGGACAGATTCCTCTGGGAATTCGCCGCAACGGCAAAATGATCACGCTCAAGGCCACGCTCCGCGGCTCGCAACCGCCGGCATTGCCGAAGACCGAATTGCCGCCGAGCGAGCCGAGCGGCGGTAATAAGTAGTGCCTGGGCATCGCGACATCGACTGCACTTCCGCCAGCTTTGCCTGAAAAATCGTAAATCACACACAAGCCCGGCGCACAAGCGAGTGCGAAGCCGGGAAATTCTCGTTCGGCCCTTCGCTTGCGCTTCAGGCAGGTGTTTTGAGGCAAAGCCGTTGTAAGCGGCTATAATACGGGGATGGCCGTCAAGCCGATCCAATTTGGTCTCCGTCGGGGTTTCGTGGCGATTCTATTGATTGAAATCGCGGCCAAGTTTCTTGCCTTGGCGATTGCGGCGGGTTGGCATTCGACAACCGGACCGCTGCTGCTGTCGCTATCGGCCGCCATCTTGGGCACTGGCGTCGGAATTCTTTTGGATCGCCCAACAGAGGGTTTTGCCTTTGGCATGTTCGGCTGGCTCGCAATCGTGTTGCTGATGCCATTTGTAATCGTCGGCTGACGCAGCCCGTTTCGCGCCGCTTGACGCACCGCCCAACGCCGATCAAGAATCAAGCTACCGCAATTATCCCGTTCGCCGAGTCACCTCCCTTGCTCCTCGCCCCTGCTCTCCGCTCTCCGCTCTCTGCCCTCTGCTCTCCGCCCCCATGCCACAAGTCGGTCTGTTCATCCCCTGCTACATCGATCAGTTGTATCCGCACGTCGGGATGGCGACCGTCGAATTGCTGGAACGATGCGGCGCGCGGGTCGAGTTTCCCGTCGAGCAAACTTGTTGCGGGCAGCCGATGGCCAATATCGGCTGCACGGAAGACGCTCGGCCGCTGGCTCGGCGGTTTCTCGAAATCTTTCGCGAATACGAATATGTCGTCGCCCCGTCGGGAAGTTGCGTTGCGATGGTGCGGGCCCATTACGACGAACTGCTGCATGGCCAGCCCGGCTTCGAGGAATTGAAACGCAAGACGTTCGAGCTGTGCGAATTTCTCATCGACGTTTTGAAAGTCGAGCGGCTCGACGCGCGGTTTCCGCATCGGGTCGGGCTGCATCAAAGTTGCCACGGCTTGCGTGAGTTGCGATTGGCGAGCGATTCGGAGGTGATGGGCCCGAGCTTCGGCAAGACGATGCAACTGCTCAAGCTGGTCGATGGAATCGAGTTCACGCAGTTGCAGCGGCCCGATGAATGTTGCGGCTTCGGCGGCACGTTTGCCGTCAGCGAGGAAGCCGTTTCGTGCATGATGGGGAAGGACCGCATCGCCGACCATTTGCAAGCCGGCACGGAAGTGCTCACGGCCAACGACATGTCGTGCCTGATGCACCTGGAAGGCCTGATCCGCCGCGACGGAACGCCGATGCGGGTGATGCACGTTGCGGAGATTTTGGCAGGAAGGGGCGCGGGGCGAGTGGCGCGGGGCGAGGGAAGCAAGACGACATGAACCACTCCACGTTGGCCGCTGAGTTCGTTGCCGATCGGCCGCGCGCGCATTGGCACGACCAGACGCTGTGGTTCGTGCGCGCCAAACGCGACAAGGCGGCGCACGACGCTGCCCGAGTGGGAGCAATTGCGCGAAGCGGCGTCGCAAATCAAAGCCAACACGATGGCGCATCTGGCCGACTATCTCGAGCAGTTCGAGGCCAATGCCATCCGGCTCGGGGCGCAAGTCCATTGGGCCGCCAACGCGGCGGAGCATAATCAAATCGTGCTGGAAATTCTCCAGCGGCATGATGTGCGGCGGCTCGTCAAAAGCAAGTCGATGCTGACCGAGGAGTGCCACCTCAATCCGTTTCTCGAACGCCACGGCATCGAGGTGGTCGATACCGACCTGGGCGAGCGGATCGTGCAGCTTGCCGGCGAGTCGCCAAGCCACATCGTGCTGCCGGCGATCCATTGCAAGAAGGAAGACATCGGCGAACTGTTTCACAAGCATCTGGGCACCGACGCCGGCGCCAGCGATCCGATCTACCTGGCCGAGGCGGCCCGGCAGCATCTGCGCGACAAATTCCTCAAGGCCGACGCCGGTCTGACGGGCGTCAACTTCGCCATCGCCGAGACGGGCGGCTTCGTCGTCTGCACCAACGAAGGCAACGCCGATCTGGGCGTGTCGCTGCCCAAGCTGCACATCGCTTGCATGGGCATCGAGAAGCTGATTCCGCGGGCGAAAGATCTCGGCGTGTTTCTGCGGCTGCTTGGCCCGCTCGGCCACCGGTCAGCCGATCACGACTTATTCGTCGCACTTCCACGGCCCGCTGCCGGGCGGCGAATTGCACATCGTGCTGGTCGACAATGGCCGCAGCGGGATTTTGGGGAGCGATGAATTTCGCCGCTCGTTGAATTGCATTCGCTGCGGGGCATGCATGAACACATGCCCGGTGTATCGCCGCAGCGGCGGGCACAGTTACGAAACGACCGTGCCCGGCCCGATCGGTTCGATTCTGGCGCCGGCCCGCGATGCGAAGCAGTTTGCCAGCCTGCCGCACGCGTGCAGCTTGTGCGGTTCGTGCACCGACGTTTGCCCGGTGAAGATCGACATTCATCATCAGTTGCTCACCTGGCGGCGCGAGATTGCCCATCGTGGATATCTGCCACTGACGAAGCGCCTGTCGATGAAAGCGGCCAGCTTCGTGTTTCGGCACCGCCGGCTGTATCAGTTCGCCGGCAAAGCGGCGCGAACGATCGTGCCCTGGCTGCCGCGATTCATGGTTTACAATCGCTTCAACGCCTGGGGCAAACAGCGAGAATTGCCGCCGATGCCAAAGCGCAGTTTCCGCGAGCTCTATAAGCAGCGCAAGAATGGGAAGTAAACAGACGCCCTCGCTAACGCTTCGGGTTAATATGATGGCAGCGTAGCGGCGACGCGACACACTAACCCGAAGCGTTAGCGAGGGGGCGGCGGTGGGAAGCAAACAAACCATTCTGAATCTCGTGCGGGCCAACAAGCCCGCGCCGGCCGCGTTGCCGAAGCTCGATAATGCTTGGGTCACGTATGCCGATCGCGGGCGGCAGTTTGCCGCGATGATCGAATCGGTCGGCGGCCGCTCGATCGCGGTGGCGAATCTCGACGCAATCAATCGCGCTTTGGAAGAAATTCCGGCGTACACATCGGCGAAGCAGATCGTGTCGCTGGTTCCGGGCGCCGGCAAACCGAATTTCGATCCAAATTCGGTTGACGATCCACATGCTTTGGCCGCCGTCGATTTCGCGATTCTCTCCGGACAATTCGGCGTGGCCGAGAACGGCGCGATTTGGGCGAGCGACGCGAATCTCCGCCACCGCGTGATTTATTTCATCGTGCAGCATTTGGCGCTGGTGATCCCGGCGGACCAGATCGTCGACAACATGCACCAGGCCTATGAACGCCTGAGCTTCCCGCAACCCGGCTACGGCGCTTTCATCTCCGGCCCCTCGAAAACCGCCGACATCGAGCAATCGCTCGTCATCGGCGCGCATGGGCCTAGGTCGCTGACAGTTTTCTGTTTGCAGCCGCCAGCATCGCATTGACATCTGTTGGCGCGGTACACTAACCGTCGTCCGCCGGTTATCGGATTCAATCTTCAGTTCGATCCAAATCTAAAGGAGCGCCGCCATGTGTTGCCGACCGATTTGGGCCGCGGTTTGCTTTTGCTCATTTCTTGCTGCCGTCGCAATCGATAGCGGACGGTTGTCGGCCGACGAGGTGCGCGCGGCGGAATTGCCGGAGCTGCCGGTCAGCCAGCCCGTCGAAAGGCAGGTCACCGATTTCGTCGATTTCGTCGGCAAGACCGAAGCGGCTCAATCAGTGAAAATCATTCCGCGCGTGACGGGCTATCTGACCAAGACGGCGTTCAAGGAAGGGAGCGAGGTCAAGCGTGGAGACTTGCTTTTCGAAATCGACCCGCGACCTTATCAGGCGCAGCTCGATCAGGCCCAAAGCCAGCTCGTAATCAGCGAAGCGCGCTTGAATGGGGCGAAGGCCGACAATGCGCGAGGCAAACAGCTTGGAAAAGCATCGGGTGCGATCAGCCAATCCGATCTCGATCATTACCAGGCCGCGGAAGACGAGGCGATCGCCGGAGTGCAGGCGGCCAAGGCGGGTCTCCAAGTCTACCAATTGAATCTCGCCTTCTGCCAAGTCACGTCGCCTATCGATGGTCAGGCTGGCCGATGTCTGTTGACGCCCGGCAATCTCGCAAAACAAGATGAAACAGTGCTAACGACCGTGGTTTCGTCGGATCCGATGTACGTCTATTTCGATATGGATGAGCGAACTCTGCTGCAAATCCGCCGCGCGATCAACGCCGGCCGATTGAAGCCACCCGACGGCGGCGCGTTTCCAGTTTCGATTGGCTTGCAAGACGAGTCGGGTTTTCCGCATCTGGGAACCGTCGATTTTCTCGACAATCGGCTCGCGTCGGACACGGGCACCATCACGCTGCGGGCCGTCGTGAAGAATCCAAAACCGGCGGCAGGAACCCGGCTCATGTCGCCCGGCATGTCCGTGCGAGTTCGCTTGCCGCTCGGCCAGCCCCACGCGGCGCTATTGGTCGTCGATCGAGCAATCGGCGACGATCAGGGGCTCAAGTACGTGTATGTTGTTGATGCGAACGACACGGTCGAATATCGCCGCGTCGAGATCGGCGCCGTGGAAGACGATGGCTTGCGCGTGATCAACTCGGGGCTGAAACCGGACGACCGAGTTGTCGTCGCCGGAATATCGAGCATCCGGCCGAAGTTGAGGATTCACCCTGATATGGTTCCAATGCCGACGCTTGCTCCGACTAAGCAGCGCGCAACCGCAGAGTGAAGCAAGCTCCGCCGCTCGCATCGGGGACATACGAAAGTTCGCCCCCCATGTCGCGGGCCAGGCGACGGCACAGCGCCAATCCGAGGCCGACGCCGGGGGCCGAATGGGCGGCGTCGCGGGCCGATTTGCGGAACGGCTGAAAAAGCACTCGACGTTGCTCGGCGGCGATTCCTGGGCCGTGATCGCGCAGCAGAAGTTCGACATTGCTGCCGCTGCGGCGGGCTTCAAGGTGGAGCGTGCGATCGGTCGCCGTGGCTGCATACTTGCAGGCGTTGTTGACAAGGTTGAAAAGAATTTGCTCGACGGCCGCCGGATCGGCCAATACAAGGCTTTCGCGGATGGCGTCGTTCGCCTCGACGGCGATTTCCAAATTGGCCTGCCGTGCGCGGTCGGTTAATCGCCCGGTCGCTTGTTCGAGGGTCCGCGAGACAGCGACCGGCGAAATCCGTCCGCCGGGCCGGCCACGCTCAAGCCGGGCGTAGAGCAGCACATTTTCCACCAGATGCGTCAGCCGGTCGGCTTCGACGCGCAGCGTTTCCAGGTAATGATGCCGGCTCGTTTCGTCGCTCACCATGTTGCTGGCCAGCATTTCGGCGTACATGCGAAACGTTGTCAGCGGCGTGCGAAGCTCGTGCGTCACGGCGGAGACAAACGCCCCGCGCCGTTCGCTCAGCGACAACACGCCTTGCAATAGCGCCGCCACGGCCAACGCCGCCAACACCATCGCGGCCCAGGCTCCGACGAGCGACATCCGCAGCGGCGAAATCCCTTCAGCGGTCGCGGCGGCGAGCGTGCCCAATTCCAGCCGTACCGGCAGCGAGGCCAGCATGTGCGCCGGCTCGCTGGCGCTGATCGCGGTGACGGCCGACAATTTGGCGTCGGGCAGCAAGTCTTGCACGCTACCGAGCAGTTGCCGCTGAATCGCCGGCCAATCGAGCAAGCAGCCTTGGATGTAGTCTTGATCGTTCATGCGCACGCGGCGCATGAGAAACAACTGATCGGAAATCCACAGCGGCTTCATCACGCTGGCCCGCGCGTCGGAGGTTGACGAAACGCCGGGCGTCGGGCCATCGAAGCGGGGCGGATTGTTGGCGATCGCTTGAAAATTCTGCGCGAGATATTGCGATCGGGCCTGAAATTCGTTCGCCCCGCGAGTTTCTTGCTGAATTGCGGCGCTTTGGTTGTACGCCTGATTGGCCGGGCCGTTGGCGTAGGGTTGGACTCCCGCTTGCTGCGGCGACGGTTGCGAGGAGTTGGCTTGCTGCGGCAGCGCTGCTTGTTGAAGCGGAGATTGATTGGGCGGAGATTGATTGGGCGGCGGTTGATTGGATTGTGCGGCTTCGTTTGGAGGCGAATTGGCGAATCCGCCGTTGTTCAACAGTCCGTTCGGAACGATCCCACTCTGCCCCGTCGGATTTGCCGCAGCTCCGCTATTTGCAGACCCATTGGTCACGATCGAATTATTCAAGCCGCCGTTGCCTGTCGGTCCATTCGCGCCTCCAAAGCCGCCCATCGAATTCGAATTATTCCACTGCGTAGAGTTGGCCATCGCTATATTCAATCCGGTTGCCGAGGCATCGAGCGATGGCAACGACGCCCACAGGTCGATCTCCGCCGGTTCGATCAACGACCGCACGCTGGCCAGCTCCTTCGCGGCACGTTCCGCGTCGGCTTGGCTCAGATAATGTGGAATCGCGCGGGCCTTCAGCGACGGACCGGGAACGCGCGGCGACGAGAATCGATTGTTCGGCCCGATCTGAAAGTGCAACAAGACTTCCGGCGGGCATTCGACCAACAGCGGCGAAGCCACGCGCGCCTCCGCCGGCGCCTTGCCTTTCGTCGGCGCGGCCGGCCGCGCGATCGAATAAAACGATTCGTAGGTGAAATAGGGCCGGGCGCTTTCTGCGCCACGAGCGGCGCCATCGCGGAGTCCATCCGCCACAGAGCCAACTGCGCATTTTCCTCGAGCGCCGCTTGATGCCGCGCCGCCACTTCGGCGTCGTCGGCCTCGAGCGCGCGGAAGCTCAGCCACCCGACAGCCGCCACCACGACCGCCAGACAGACGCCGAACGCCAACCAGATTACCGAGGGACGGAACATGGATGTAGGTCAGGCTTTCCAGCCTGACATTCTCGCTTGCGAATCTCAACTCGTGCTTTTTTGCGTGAGCCCGGTTCTCGTCAGGCTGGAAAGCCTGACCTACTGACTCCAATCATGTATCCCTTGCCGCGAACGGTCAGCACGATCGCCGGCTCGGCGGAATCATCGCGCAGTTTTTCGCGCAATCGTGTCACATGCATGTCGATCGTCCGCGTGGGCAATCCTCGCGGGCTAATTCCCCACACGCGCAATAGCAACTCATCGCGCGAAATCGTGCGGCCCGGATTCGTCGCCAGATATCGCAACAATTCGACTTCTTTTTCCGAGAGCTCGACGCGCTCTCCGTCGTGAAACTTCACTTCCGAGCGAGCCAAATCGGCGACGCCTTCCGGCAGCTTGATCCGTGTCACTTCCTGCGGCCGTTCCGGCGAACGGCGCAGCACCGCTTCGACTCGCGCCAACAGTTCCTTCACGCTGAACGGCTTGACCACATAATCGTCGGCCCCAAGCCGCAGGCCGGCCACGCGATCGCTTTCGTCGCCCCGAGCGGTCAGCAAAATCACCGGCTGCGTCGGCCGCAGCGCGCGAACGGCTTGCAAGATCTCCAGCCCATCGCGGCCGGGCAACACGAGGTCCAACAGCAGCAAATCGTAACTCCGCTCCGTCGCCATGCGCAATCCGAGATCGCCATGTCCCGCTTCCAGCGGAGCATAGCCGGCGAACCGCAACGAATCGACGATCCCGCGGCGAATGGCGGGATCGTCTTCGATGGTGAGGATTTGGAGCAAGGGCGGAGGAAGGGGCTAGGGGTCAGGGGCTAGGGACTAGGGTACGAAGAACGGACGAAGACGAAGGACGACAGCCGTTTGGGTGCAACTAAATCATAGCCGGGTAAGCGGCGCGGGGCGAGGTTTTTGGTTGCGGCGCGGCTTGCCTTCGCGTTGCTCGTAGCTGGATTCGCCAGAACTGGGTATTTACTTGACTCCACCATCCACTAGGGGTTGTGGTTTGAGCTGGCGGTTGAACGGAACTGGGGCGACTTGCACCGCTTGTTGTGCCAATCGGTAGAAGAGCTTGCCGCGTGTGGCCGAATTGCGGCGATTGAAACGGAATGTGAACTCATCGAGGTAATAGTCCAGATGTTGTGCGCCTACAGCCCCTTGATGCGTGCCCAGCAGCCATCGCTTCAACAAGGATGCGACCCGATGCACTCTAGGCATGGCAACGATCGCCGCATCCGGAGGTTGTCCCTTCAGGGTCGTCACGCGATGACCATAACCGTAGGCATCCAAGCCAACACTACATATTGGGGTCGGTGGAGTCAAGTAAATACCCAGTTCGCCAGAATTCAGCCTTTGTCTCACGGCGCCGTTATTTCACCACGCCGTTGTTTTCTAGCGCGGTGTACGTGTCGGCGGGCATTAGGCCTAGCCAGGGATCGGAGCTTGGGGTGAGGAATAATTCGGAATAGACGCGTTCGTTCAATTTGTCGAGGTTGGTCGTCGAACCGGCGGCGAGCCATTGGTGAATCTGGCGGTGGAGCAGGTATTCATTTCGCACCGTGTCCAAGGCAATCGAGCCTTGAAACGTGCGAACCATTCGCACCAGCGGATTCTCGACAAGCGATTTCGAAATCGCGTAGCCGGCGGCGGCAGTCGCGGTCGGATGTTGGCTGGCGATCAGCGCCACGCTGGCGGCATCGAGCGTGCCATTTTCGGGATGCAGCGTCGCGATGCGATTCCAGACGGTGTCGGTCGTGACTTGCTCCAGCGTCGTGCCGGGGTTGACGGCCGCGACGATTGGCATCTCCACGAACCCCTTCGTGATGGCTACTCGACCGGCGACCGCGGCCGTTGGGGGATTCGCCGTGCTTGCGTACTCCTTCGACGCACCTGGACCGATACCAACAAGTTTGACTCCGAGCTTATTCAAATCCTCCTGCCAGGCCGTTTGAATCGCGGCGGCTCGCTCGCGGTGGTATGCCATGAGCAATCGCTCTTGCTCGGCCGGAGTCAACTTGGCCGCTTGTTGAACGATTTTTTCCGCTCGCTCGATCTCGCGCAGGAATGGCTTGGGTCCGTAGAGACCCGGCAGGGCGTCGATCACTCGGCCGTCGGCTGCGAGGATGTAGTGGATGCTATTGCCGGTGAGTGTCCGTTCGAGTTTGCGGCCGTCGCCGAAATCGATGGTGACTTTCGGCACCGGCCGCACCGATTTCCAATGCAGGATGAATCGCGTTCGGAGAACCTCGCTGACTTCGTCGTTGGCATAGAGCGTCGTGCGGAAAAATCGGCTATTGGCACAGCTATATTCGTCGGTCAGTTTGCCGAGCAGACGGAGCGACAAGATCGGCTTATGCTCGCGAGCCGCGGCCGCTTTGGCTTGATCGAGATCGGTGTACCAAAACAATCGCGAGACATGGCAATCGCGCTGGCCGCTCACCTGGTCCAAGGCCGTCTTGAGCCGATCCCAGGTCGGATCGTTGACTTTGACGGCTGCTTGGATTGCAGATTTTGAAATCTCGCGATGGTGGGCGATCAAATCGGCGTGGGTCGAAAGCAAGGCTTCCAAGCCTTCGGGGCCTTGGTCGCGAAGCGCGGCGATGGCATTCTGGGCGGTCGCGGTATCTTCGGAAATCGCCGAGCGTGCGAGCTCGCTCACGTTGACTGCTGGCTCGCAGTAATGATACGCTTCTTGGCCGAAACAAACTGCCGAGATTGCGAGCAATAAGGCCACCGGTAGCAGTTTCGATCGCATGGTTGGCTCCTTTACGAATTGAGAACGAGTCGCTGACATTCGACTCCCGTGCTCGAATTCTACTGGCGTATCGGCGTTTGCAGGGTAAAGGCTTTGTAACGAGGCCATCGGAGCCCGTAGCGCGAGCAAGGGAACGACAATCCTTGCCGGCGCTACGGGCTCCCGCCGCGGAACTCGTTGACGCGCCATTCCAACCCCCTTAGACTTTCGGCTAAAGGACATTCACCTCCGCTCTGGGAGCCAAACTCATGTCTGTCTCATCCGAAGTCCAAATCGAACAGTTGTCGATCAACACCATCCGCACGCTGTCGATGGACGCCGTGCAGGCGGCCAAGAGCGGCCATCCGGGCACGCCGATGGCGCTGGCCCCGGTGGCCTATCACACTGTGGCAGCAATGTGCTGCGGTTACGATCCCGACGCTCCGCATTGGCCGGCGCGCGATCGATTCGTGCTGTCGTGCGGCCATGCCTCGATGCTGCTCTATTCCATGCTGCACCTGGCCGGCGTGAAGCAGCTTGACGCCGACGGCAAGCCGACCGGCGAACTGGCCGTGCTCGCTCGATCAGATCAAGCAGTTTCGCCAACTGCACAGCCGCTGCCCCGGCCATCCGGAAGCGAACGACACGACGGGCGTCGAAACCACGACCGGCCCGCTGGGCCAAGGCTGCGGCAACAGCGTCGGCATGGCGATCGCCCAGCGCTGGCTGGCCGCTCATTTCAATCGGCCGGGCTTCGAGCTGTTCGACTACAATGTCTACGCTCTGTGCAGCGACGGCGACATGATGGAAGGCATCTCGAACGAAGCCGCGTCGATCGCCGGGCATCTGAAGCTCTCGAACCTCTGCTGGATTTACGACGACAATCACATCACGATCGAAGGCAACACGAAGCTGGCCTTCGACGAAGACGTCGGCCGCCGCTTCGAGGGGCTCGGCTGGCATGTGATGCACGTCGCCGACGCCAACGATCTCGACGCGCTCGCCGCCGCCTTCAAATCGTTCGAGGAAACCGACGACCGGCCGACGATGATCATCGTCCGCAGTCATATCGGCTACGGTTCGCCGAACAAGCAAGACACGAACAAGGCGCACGGCGAAGCCGCTCGGCGAAGAAGAAGTCAAGCTGACCAAGAAGGTCTACGGCTGGCCGGAAGATGCCAAGTTTCTCGTGCCCGAGGAAGTGCGCGAGCATTTCCAAGCCGGCATCGCTGTTCGCGGGCGGAAGTTGCACGACGAGTGGCAAGCGGATTGGACGAAATATCGCCGCGAAATTCCCGAGTTGGCCGAAAGAATGGGAATTGATGGACGCTCGACAATTGCCGGCTGGTTGGGACGCCGATCTAACGCCGTTCCCGGCCGACGCCAAGGGCATGGCCAGCCGCATTTCGTCCGGCAAGGTGCTCAACGTCGTGGCGAAGCACGTTCCCTGGCTGATCGGCGGCGCCGCCGACCTGGCCCCTTCGACGATGACTCTATTGACCGGCGACGGTTGCACCGATTTCGAGCCGGGCAACTACGCCGGCCGCAACTTCCACTTCGGCATTCGCGAGCATGGCATGGCCTCCGCGGCTCAACGGCATGGCGCTGTCGAACGTGCGGCCGTTCGTGGCGACGTTCTTCGTGTTCATCGATTATCTGCAAGCCGTCGTTGCGGTTGGCCGCGCTCGGCAAGCTGCCGGTGATTTACATCTTCACGCACGATTCGATCGGCCTGGGCGAAGACGGGCCGACGCATCAGCCGATCGAGCATCTGGCGGCCATGCGGGCGATTCCGAATATCTTGGTGTTCCGGCCCGGCGATGCCAACGAAGTGGTCGAGACGTATCGCGTCGGTGATGCCGCTTACCGATCGGCCCGCGGCGCTAGTGCTCACTCGGCAGAATCTGCCGACGCTCGATCGCACGAAGTACGCCGCCGCCAGCGGCGTGGCGAAGGGGGCGTATGTGCTGGCCGATGCGGCGAAGGGAAAGCCGGACGTGATCCTCATGGCCACCGGCAGCGAAGTCGGCTTGTGTATTGAGGCATACGAACAACTCACCAAAGAGGGAATCGCGGCGCGGGTGGTGAGCATGCCGTGTTGGGAGCTGTTCGAGGCGCAGGATGATGCATATCGCAACAGCGTGTTGCCGCCGGATGTGACAGTGCGCGTCGGTGTCGAAGCGGCCGCGAGCTTTGGCTGGGACCGCTATTTGGGCCCCGCGGGCCGGTTCGTCGGCATGAAAACCTTCGGTGCATCGGCGCCAGGGCCAGCGGTGATGAAATACTTTGGTTTCACCACCGAGAATGTCGTGGCAACGGCGAAAGCAGCATTGGCCGCGAAGAAGTCGTAACCTCGTAGCTGGATTCGCCAGAACTGGGTATTTACTTGACTCCACCATCCACTAGGGGTTGTGGTTTGAGCTGGCGGTTGAACGGAACTGGGGCGACTTGCACCGCTTGTTGTGCCAATCGGTAGAAGAGCTTGCCGCGTGTGGCCGAATTGCGGCGATTGAAACGGAATGTGAACTCATCGAGGTAATAGTCCAGATGTTGTGCGCCTACAGCCCCTTGATGCGTGCCCAGCAGCCATCGCTTCAACAAGGATGCGACCCGATGCACTCTAGGCATGGCAACGATCGCCGCATCCGGAGGTTGTCCCTTCAGGGTCGTCACGCGATGACCATAACCGTAGGCATCCAAGCCAACACTACATATTGGGGTCGGTGGAGTCAAGTAAATACCCAGTTCGCCAGAATTCGGATGTCGGCGACCTCAGTTTAGAGCCCGTCGCCGAGCCAACCGCTGAGATCGTCCATTTCATTGGCTCGTTGCTCGGCGATTTTCCGCTGTGCCTCGGCCAGGGCGATTTCGTAGATGTTCATCGGGCGCGGCTGCATTCCACCAGGCGCGGGCGTTCCGGGGGCGAGGCCCGTCGGGATCGCAATGAAGGCCGATGGGTTCGTCTGGGGCGGTTCGGCTTGCTCCTGCGACTCGGCCGGGGGAGCGAAGTATTTGCTGATCCGATTCTTGAGCATGGGTTCACCGTGTGTAATAGCCCGCGCCTACGTCATCAATCCGATGACTTTAGTAACATCGAGACGCCAGCGAAGAAACTTGGAGCGAATGCGGCCGCAAGAGGGGGCGAATTGACACGCTTTTCGGCGGCGCGCCCACAAGCGGCAAACTTTACGCAGATTTACACGCTGCGCCGCTCGTAGCGCAATCCAAGCTCCTATTGCATGTTTTTTCGCCGTAGGCATATATTGAACCCAGCTTTGCGGCCGTTCCCCCGCGAACGGCCGCCGTGGAATGGGTTAGGAATTGGAGTCTGCCGCGCGGTTGGCCGGCGAATTCGGCGGCCGCGCAAGAACCAAGGAACGGGTCTTTCTGCCGTCGCGCGGTCTTTTCCTTGTCCGAGCTGTTCGGGCGATGCCGCACGCGCCTCTGGATCGATCCGTCGATTAAAAGGAGTGATGTACGATGGCTAGCACTATTGTTGCGGAACGTTCGACAATCGGCGGCCCTTGGGCCGGACCAGCCGCGCCTTGGCAATCGGCCTACGGACCGATTGCCGCGCCGACGACGGGCAATTTCTCCGTGATGCCGCGCTGCAAGCTCGAGTTCGAGAAGTGCAACGGCGGTTTCAAGATCAATTGCTCGTGTGAAGACGAAGTCGCCTGCGGCCAGTTGCAAAATCTTTGCAACATGCTCTGCGACGGCACCTGCTCGTGCTCCGCTTGCTGCAACGGCATCCAGATTTGCCAATGCAATCTCGCTTTGGGCTTCTGCCATTGCGAAAATACCAAAGACGGCGTGTGCATCACCTGCACCAGCGCCGACAAGAAGTGCGCCGAGATGATCCAAGCCTGCTGCGATTGCATCGCCGCTTGCTCCTGCCAGCCGGGTTGCTGCTGCTACATTTCGTTCAAAGGCACCCCGGTGTGCTGCGGAACCTGCTAATCGAGTCGTCCAAGTTCCCGCCATTTCGACCCTCGACAGCCCCGGAGCAAGCCGCTCGGGGCTGTCTTTTTTTATGGTCGGACTGAAGACACTAACCGGAAGCGTTAGCGAGGGCGAGCGTTGACTCGCCGCCGCTCGCCCTCGCTAACGCTTCGGGTGAGTATTCTAAATGGAAAAGCCCGTCATTCCCGCTACGAGCCGCATATCCCGCACTCCGGCGATCTGCGCTTCCACGTAGGTCAGGCTTTCCAGCCTGACAATTCTCGCGGAATGTCAGCCTGGAAAGGCTGACCTACGGCGAAAACTTGACCCTGCCTTCCAAGCGTACCTATACTGAAACATACAGTGGCTCATCGTTTTGTGCCGTTCTGGCTTGGGAGAGGCTCCGATGGCGTTTCGTCTTAGTTTGCGGGCGAGTGGTTTTGCAATTGCTTTCGTGGGCGCGGCTTGGATACTGTTGGCGACCGCTGCGGCACAGCAGCCCGCGGCGCGCAGATCCGCTGCGCCGCCGGCCGGGTTTCGCAAATTGGCGCCGGGCGTGGAAACGACCGTTCCGCGGCCGTTGGACCCGCACGACACGGTGACGTATCACGACATCGTCGAGTTGACGGCCCCCGGCGTTGTGCCCGATTTGAATTGGACGCCGACCTTCAGCGCGCCGACGAAGACGTTGCTGTCGCTGGCGAAAGACCGTCCGTTTTATCGCACGGCCTGGTATCTGCAATTCACGTTCAAGCCGCTACGGCTGATCGAAGTCGATTTGCCGGGCCCGACCGGCCGGCTCGAGCGAAAAGTCGTTTGGTATATGGTTTACCGGGTGAAAAACCTCGGCGGCCATCTCAAGCCGGTCGCCAAGGAACCGCAGGCCGCCGATGAATTGGCCGGCGCCCGGAAGTTCAATCGGTCGATGATCTGGGTCCGCCGGGCATTGTTTTCATTCCGAAGTTTTCGCTCGAAGCGACCATCGACGGCCAAAAGCAGGTCTATGCCGATCGTCTGATTCCGCTGGCCATCGACGCCATCCGCCATCGCGAAGACCCGAACCGTAAGCTGCTCGATACGGTGCAGATCAGCGGCCATCCAATCCCGCTCAGCACGGCGACCGACGATCGTAGCGTGTGGGGCGTGGCGACGTGGGTCGGCATCGATCCGCGGATTGATTTCTTTTCGATCTACATCAACGGTCTGACCAACGCCTATCGTTGGACCGATCCGCCTGGAGCGTTCAAGGCGGGCGATCCGCCGGGCACCGGCCGCCAATACAAGCACAAGACGCTGCAATTGAACTTCTGGCGGCCGGGCGATGAATTCGCGCTGCTCGAAGACGAAATCCACATCGGAGCCCCGGCCGACAAAGTTGTTAAACCGGTTGACCCCGACGCTCTGCTAGCGCCCGGCGAAAAACCCGCACAAGAGGGCTCGCCCGGCGGCAGGAACTGGGATAAGATCATTGACTACCGGTGGATTTTCCGCTAAAAGAGGCGGCTTGCCTCTTTATTCCAGACCGTAACTGGATTCGCCAGAATTCAGCCTTTGATATTTGACTGTCGCCGAGCCAATTTCGGCGCATGAGGGAGCATTTCGATGGCACACAAGAAGGGCCAAGGCTCAAGCCGCAACGGCCGCGATTCCCAGCCGCAGAAGCGGGGCGTCAAGCGATTCGGCGGCGAGCAGGTCATTGCCGGCAATATCCTCGTCCGGCAAGTCGGCAATCGCTTCCATCCCGGCCGCAACGTCGGTCAGGGGAAAGACTTTACGCTCTACGCGCTCGTCGACGGCGTCGTGCAATTCGACCGCGAAGGCCGCCGTGTGAACATCGTCAACGTGCCATGTTCGTCGATCGCGTAAGAATTCAGGTCGCCGCCGGCAAAGGGGGCAACGGTTGCCTCAGCTTCCGCCGCGAGAAGTTCATTCCGCGCGGCGGGCCCGACGGCGGCGATGGCGGCGACGGCGGCAGCGTCATTCTCGTGGCCGAGGCCGGCGTCGATAGCCTCGCCGCTTTGGCCCATCGCAAGCATTGGCGCGCCGAGAACGGCATGCCCGGTTCGGGCAGCGATTGCCACGGCCGCAGCGCCGAGGATCTGATCCTGCCGGTTCCGCCTGGCACCGTGATCTACGATGCCGACGGCAAGTTTCTCTTGAAAGACCTGACGCAGATCGGCGAGCAGGTCGTCGTCGCGCGCGGCGGCCGCGGCGGCAAAGGCAACGCACACTTCAAAACGTCGATCAACCGCGCCCCGCGCGAGCACACGCCCGGCGGCGAAGGCGAAGCGCGCAATCTGCTCTTGGAACTGAAAGTGATCGCCGACGTCGGCCTGGTCGGCAAACCGAACGCCGGCAAGAGCACGCTGTTCAGCCGCCTATCGCGCGCCCGGCCGGAGATCGCCGATTATCCGTTCACCACCAAGTATCCGAACCTTGGCCTGGTCGATAGCGACGCCGACCGCTCGTTCGTGATGGCCGATCTGCCCGGCTTGATCGAAGGAGCCCATGAAGGCATCGGCCTGGGAAACGAATTCCTGCGGCACATCGAACGGGCCGGAATCCTCGTCCATCTGGTCGAACCGACGCCGGTCGACGGCTCCGATCCGCTCGCGAATTATCATGCGATCCGTTTCGAGCTCGAGCAATACGCCGCCGAACTAGGCACGCGCCCGGAAATCGTCGTGCTGACGAAGTGCGAACTGCCCGGTTCGGAGGAAGTTCATCGCCGGCTGAGCGAAGCACTTGGCCGCCCGATTCTTTCGGCAAGTGCCGTGACGGGCCAGAATCTCGACAAACTCCTCTGGCAGATTTCCGCGGCGCTCGAAGAGAAAAAGCAGCTCACGCGGAGCAGCGGAGACGCGGAGGAAAGGGTAGGAGAACCCCCGGCGTCCCACCCGGCCGCAGGTCTCGCACGACCGGTTGTGCATCGTGCTGGAATGCAATTCGAACCATACGATCCCGCTTGGCTCGTCAGCCTTGCAAACCAGCAAAGGCCGGATTTGCCGTGGCTCGCGGCGTCACTCGCCCGGTGCGTCCGATGCCACAAGAAATTGCAAGGGAAGAAGGGGACGTGCATTTATGAGCATTTCGTCGATCCGAAGAATGCCAACCAAGCAGGAGCTGATTGGCAATACAAGGAATCCATCTCGCTACAACATCCAGATTTCGGCCACATAATGCTCGACGTTCTCCGGGACAACCGTGTTGGAGGCGTCGAATTCTACGACCGCCTTCTTTCGGGGAAGCCTAAGCCGCCGGTCAACGCGCCACTTGACGACCGAACGGCGTTGGGCCAACCCTCAACGGTTACTGATCAATAGGCCAGCGCGTCGGCTATAATCAGTTTGGGCTTCGGAAACCATCGGCGAGGAGAGAACGTCATGCCGATTCATGACTGGTCGCGCGTCGATGTTGGTGTTTTTCACGATTTTCATCAGGGTTGGACGGTCGGAATCTGCAACGCTCTCAACGCTGGAGGTTTGCCGCAAGAATACTTTGCAATGGTCGAGCAAGCTGCCCAATGGCCGGTTCGGGACGTGATCCCACTTCGGCGGCAAGCGACGCTCGCGGAAGCTCCAATTTCGAGCGGTGGAATCAATATTTCCGATGCCCCACCGCGGGCCCGGTTTACCGCCTCGGCGGAACTCAGCATATATGCAGCCAAGGCGAACCGCATCGCGATCCGCGATCTGGATGGCAAAATTATCACGATGATCGAAGTCGTATCGCCGGGAAATAAGAGCAGGAGAAACGCGATACGTTCTTTCGTCGCGAAAGCGCACGAGCTATTGTCGCAGGGAATCGACCTATTGGTCGTCGATCTATTCCCGCCAACGTCGCGCGATCCGCAAGGCATTCACAAAGCGATTTGGGATGCGATTCAGGATGAGCCATTTGAACTACCGGCGGACAAGCCGTTGACCGTGGCCGCGTACTCCGCGGCCGAACCGCGCACCGCGTACGTCGAGCCGGTCGCTGTCGGCGATCCGCTGCCGGAACTGCCGATCTTTCTCGACCGGGGTACGTATATTCCAGCCCCGCTTGAGACGACGTATCAAATCACCTGGGAAAAGCGCTCTGCCGTGGTGCGGGACTTGGTCGAGAATGGTGGGCCGTGAGCCTCTTCTTTTCGAGCGCGGTGTTCGCCATCATTCCGCCGCACGAATCGCCGTTTCTTGGTATACTTCCGCGCTTCGCCGTGGTCCGTTAGAGGCAGTTTCAAAGCCGCCGGGGACTGTCCCCTTTGCCTTGCGGTTTTGAAACTGCTTCTAGTAATCCTCCCGCGCGGTCGTTATGTCTTCCGATCCCGTTACGCCACTGATCGCCGTCGATGTCGGCAATAGCCGGATCAAGCTGGGGCTGTTCGATCGGGCCGTCGAAGTGGATGGCGTCGTCGAGCCGCTGCGCATTTTGGAGCTGCCGGCTGAAGGCTGGGATTCGGCGCGATTGACGGCCTGGCTGCCGGCGGGACCGGCGTGGATCGATTGGTGGATCGCCAGCGTCAATCGGCCCGCGACGGCACACCTCACGGATTGGATCGTGCGGCAAGGTTCCACGCCGTCGGGCCATTCGGCGCCGATTCGGCTGTTGAACGCAAATGACCTCCCGCTGGAGGTGCGCGTCGAGCATCCCGAGCGCGTCGGAATGGATCGGCTGGCGGCGGCGGCGGCGGCGGCGCGGCTGCGCGATCCGCAGCGCGGCGCGCTGATCGTCGATTCGGGCAGCGCGATCACGGTCGATTTCGTCTCGTCCGACGGCGCTTTTTTGGGCGGAGCGATTCTACCCGGGATGGGCCTCGCGGCCCGCGCGCTGCACGAGTTCACCGATCTGTTGCCGCTCGTTCCACTCGGCGAACTTTCCGAACCGCCCGCGGCACTGGGAACGTTGACCGTCACGGCCATTCGCAGCGGTCTGTATTGGGGCGCGGTCGGCGCGGTGCGCGAACTGGCCGAGCAATTGTCGGCCGGGCATTCGCCGCCGCCGGAATTGTTTCTCACCGGCGGCGCGGGCCCGCATTTGGCCCGAGCGCTGTCGAACCCGGTGCGGATCGAGCCGCATCTCGTTCTCAGCGGAATCGCAATGGCACGGCGAGCGTAATACACCAACCCGAAGCGTTAGCGAGGGCGAAGCGCCAATGCGGCCCGTCCTCGCTAACGCTTCGGGTTGCTGTGGTGGGATGAACGTCGTCCGCCTAACGTATGAACCAACTTCCGCCAAATCGCGCGATATTGCTAACGCCGGAAGGTCGCGGCGCCGTGGCTTCGTTGCGCGTCGAAGGCCCTCGGGCCGGCGAATGGATCGAGCGGTATTTCGTTGGAGCGAAACGTCCGTTTACGATCGGGCGAATTCACGTTGGCCATTGGGGAACAACGCCATCAGAGGAAGTCGTTGTCTGCCGTCTCGAACCTGAAAAATTCGAGGTGCATTGCCACGGAGGCGCAGCCGCGTCGCAACGCATCATCAACGATTTGACGCAAGAGGATTGCAGCGTTGTGCCGTGGCGTAGTTGGATCGGCGCAGAGGAATCGGATCCCGTTCGGGCCGCCGCCCGTGTGCTGTTGGCGGATACTCGCACCGAAAGAACCGCGGCGATTCTGCTCGATCAATATGGCGGCGCGTTGAATCGCGCGATCGACGACATTGTCGCGTCGATTGAATCCGGCGATGCGGCGGCCGCCACGGCGCGGCTGGATGGACTTCTTGGCCGCGCGGCGGTCGGCTTGCATCTGATCGAACCGTGGCGAGTCGTTTTGGCCGGCCCACCGAACGTCGGCAAGAGCAGCCTGATCAATGCGCTGGTCGGCTATCGCCGGTCGATTGTTCACGACGCTCCGGGCACGACGCGCGATGCCGTCAGTGTTTCCACGGCCTTTGATGGCTGGCCCGTCGATCTAATCGACACCGCCGGCCTGCGAACGAGCGACGATCCGTTGGAACTCGCCGGGATCGACCGCGCCCGGCAACAAATCGCGTCGGCCGATGCGGTGCTGCTGGTGTTCGACGCCGCGCAAGCGTGGACCGCCGAACTGGCCGCGATGGCGCGGCAATTCTCCGCGGCGATTCTGGTTCACAACAAAGTGGATCTATTGCGTGATGGCACTGCGGTCGCGGACCATCCGCCGGGAGTTGCGACAAGCGCATTGGACGGCACTGGCGTTGAAACGTTGATTGCGAAGGTTGTTTCGCACTTGATTCTTGAAGAACCGACAGCCGGCGCGGCGGTTCCATTTACCGAAAGCCTGGTCGCAACTTTGCGCGAGGCGAGAAAGCAGATCGAGCAAAGCGAATGGAAGGCCGCAATCGCTGAGTTGCGCGGGTTGGGCGTGCAGGCCCGCGGTGCTATCGCCGGCTAATCCAGCGATCCGGCGATTTTTTCGCAACTGCTCTGGACTCGCTCGGCGGCGGCGGCTACTTTTCCCACCTCGACTAATATACCAGGACCAACTCGTTTCGCGGTTCATCCGTCGGAAACGGATTGCCGTTGCGTGGTGCCTGGTGCTGACTTGCTGTTCAAGGAGGAACAGACAATGTTCCATGATGCGCAGGAATGGAAACGACTGATACGTCGGTTGAAAATCAGCCGGAAACTGCTGCGAAGCGCGGCGCTGCTCACGGCGTTGCTTGTGCCGCTGGGCATCGTGGCGCTGCGGCCCTCGCAGGCAAACGATCATGCTGCGTCGACGGTGCCGCCTCCGCCCGTGCCGAGCGCTCCCGCCACGAACCAAACCGCGCCGGCCATTGTTCCGTTGCCGCCGCAACTGATACCGAAGGCGCCGACCGATGCCGCGTCAACCACGGTCAGCGACGACAGCGCTCCCACGACAACGACCGACGCGAAGAGCGCGAAAACACCACCGCCGACGCCCGTGCCAACAGCGTCTCCAGCGATCACGCCGTTGCAATCCACGCCGCTACCATCGACCGATCTCCCCTCGATCACGCTGCCGCCGCCCGTTCAACCCTCGATCCGGCAACCGACTTCCGATTCCTCCTCAGCGCCGAAGAATCCCGCGCAATCGTCGCTGCACGTCGAAGTGATGCCGGCCAGCGATTGGACGCCGCCGGCCGATGCCGCAGCCATTTCCAGCGCCGACACGAAATCCGAATCCGCCGCCGACCGCGTGACTCCAGCCAGCGCCGCGATTCCCGAAGCCACCGCCGTCGAACTCCCGCCCGACAAGGCAACTCAAACCGCCGACGACCTGCCCGACCTGCCGCCGCTGCAAGTCGAAGCGGCGCAATTCAAGGACATTCAGCCGGGCGTCACCACCGCCGATGAATTGATCCAACAATGGGGCGAAGGGAAATTGCTGAAGCAAAAAGACGGCACGCAGCAGCGCGTCTACAAGCAGGACCTTTATCCGCGCGTCAGCGTCACCATCGAAAAGAAAAAAGTCTCCACCATCGACGCGCAATTGGACCAGCCGACCGAGACGGACGTGCTGGCGCAGCGGCTTCATTTGGATCTCGACAGCAGCGTGCCGGTGCTCGACGACAACGGCCAGACGTTGGGCCAATCGTATCCCGACCGCGGTTTGCTGTTCAGCTACGATCCGGGCACGAAATTGGTCTCGCAGATATTGCTGGAATCCATCGATCCGCAGCCGTTTCTCGTCCGAGCGACGACCGAGGCCGAACTTCACCCCGGCTGGTGCCTTCGCGATGTCAACTATGCGTTGCAGCTCGACCCCAAGCACGCCGAGACGCACGATATCCGCGCTCAAATGTTGCTGTCGATCGGCCGCCCCGGCGAGGCGCTGAAGTCGGAGCGGCGCTCCGTCGAACTCGCCCCGGAGAACGCGGCTTTCGTGCTGAGCAAGGCGGCCATTTTGGCGCGGCTCGATCAGCGCGAAGATGCGATCAAGCTCACGCAAACCATCGTCGATCGCACCGACTTGCCGCGATTGCTCAAGGCTCATGCCTTGTGCCAGCTTGCCGATCTGACGGCCGCCGGTTCGCCGGAAAACGGCAAGCGAGCGATTGACCTTTACATGTCGGCGATCAAGACGGCCCAGCCGCTGGCATCGGACCAGCGTGTTAATGTTCGGCGATTGGCAAAACGCGTATTACTCGACGCCCATCTCGGCGCGGCGACGGAAATCGCTTGGGGCGTGTGGCAGAAGAAATCGGTCACCGTCGAGCGCTGGATCAAGCAAGCCGATCAATTGGCGAAGGACCTGATCGAACACGAAGAGGCCGATCCGCAATTGCGATTGGAAGTAGCTCGCCGAGCCGTCTCCGCCGCCGCGGGAATCGACGGCAACTGGAACGCCAGCGAATGGACTCAACAGGCTCTCGACACCGGCCGCAAGCTCATCGAAGAAACCGATGATCCGCTGCGCCGCGAGCAACTCGAATGGGAACTCGGCACGGCCTTGGTCGATGCCCTCGAGTTGCAACGAACCGCCGGACTGGATCCGCAATCGCTTGCGCATGCCATGGCGGTGCTCAAATACTTGCAGTCGGGAATTCAATACCGCCAGCGCACGCCGGAGACCACGTACATCTTGGGCCGCGTTTATTTTCAAATCGGCGTGATCCATGCCGTCGTCAACCGCGATCATGCGACGGCGGTGTTGTGGTTCGATCGGGCGAAACCGTTCTTGGATCGCCCGCTGCCCGCGTCGGCCGCGCCGCGAATCGGCCGCAACGGCGAACTGCTGGTAAGCATGGGAATCTCCTACTGGCAGACGGGCCGCAAAGAAGAGGGCCTGCGGCTGACGCAAAAAGGAACCGACCTGATGGCGAAAGCCGTTTCGCTGAAGCTGCTGAACGACGGCGCCTTGGCGGTTCCCTACGGCAATCTGGCCTCAATGCACAAGCAATTGGGCCATTCCGAACAAGCCCGATCGTTCTCCGAAATGGCCGCGCAGCACGATACGGTGCGTCGGTAAGCGGCACGCTCGCAAAGAGCAGCCTGAAGGCTGAACACCAACCGTTGGAGTTCACGCTTCAGCGTGCCGCCGAGCGTCGCTGTTCTATTGACCACAACGTAGCCGACTCCGCGTGCTATACTGGCAACTGGGCCTCTCCGACCTAGAATTGCCGTATGAAGCAGCACGCGCTATCGTTGATTATTTGGCGATCGGCCATCGCGGCTCGACGATGCGCTGCAATCCTTCTGGCGTTGTTCGCACTTTGGCATGCGACCGCCATCGCCGCATCGCCGACAGCCGCCTTGGTCGCCGAGCAGACCGCACTGGAGACCAAATACGGCGAGCAGTTGACCGCTTTGGCAACTTGGTGCGACGGACATCATCTCACGTCGCAAGCGACGCTCGTCCGCCAGTGGCTGCCCCGCCGCGAGCCGAACAAGCTCTACGTCTTCGTGCTGCCGGATTCCTTTTCGCCGTCGGCAGTATCACCACCAGCATCGTCAAGCGGCACCGCGCCAACGGCGACAGCCGAACCAAAAAATCCCGCCGACGCCCAATGGTGGCAACAATTCGTCAAGCTCCGCCAGTCTCAGGCCGACGCTCTTTTCGCCTTGGCTCAAAAAGCCCTCGCGGCCCACGAGCCGGCGCTGGCTTATGAATTGGTTCGCGAAACCGTCCGCGAGAATCCCGACCATGAACGTGGCCGAATCATCTTGGGCTACGAGAAATACGATGGACGCTGGGTGTCGCCCTATGCGGCCCATCGGCTCGCGTCGGGCTATGTGTTTCACGACAAATTCGGCTGGGTCGCCGCCGCCGATCTGCCGCGCTACGAGCGTGGCGAACGAAAATCGCGCGGCAATTGGGTCGATCAGGCGATCGACGCCAAACAACATGCCGACATCAAATCGGGCTGGCGCGTCGAGACGGAGCACTACATCGTCAACAGCAATCGCAGCCTCGAAGCCGGCGTCGCGCTGGCCGTGCAATTGGAGCGGCTGAACGAAATCTGGCGGCAGGTGTTCGTCACGTATTATCTGCCCGAGGCCGAATTGAAAAAGCGATTCGACGCCACGACCCCGGCCCATCCCGCGTCGCATCAATACCACGTCGTCTACTACCGCGATCGCGACGAATACAATGCGGCCCTGCGTCCGATGCAGCCGTTGATCGGCATGACGCAGGGGATTTACATGTTCGATTCGCACACCGCCTTTTTCTTTGCCGGCGAAGGGCAGAACGAGCAAGTCTTGTTTCACGAAGCGACGCATCAATTGTTTCAAGAGATTCGGCCATCGACCCGCGAACTCGGCCGGCGCAACAACTTTTGGGTCGTCGAAGCGATCGCCTGCTACATGGAATCGCTGGTCGCGCACGATTCCTACTACACGCTCGGCGGCTTCGCCGAAGGCCGAGTCCCCGCGGCCAGCAAACGCCTGCTCGACGACCATTTCTACGTCCCGCTGGCCGAACTAGTCACGATGAGCCGCGACGCCCTGCAACACGATTCCCGCCTGCCGATGCTCTACAGCCAATCCTCCGGCCTGGCGCTTTTTTCATGCACTATGGCGGCGGCCAATATCGCCAACCGCTGATCGAATACCTGCTCGCCGTCTACGCCAACAAAGCCGACGCCGACGCGTTGGCCCGCGCGACCGGCACGAAATACGATAAACTGGACGAGCAGTATTCCGATTTCATGAAGCAATCCGCCGCGGCGAATTAGGACCGAATTATGGGATGGCAAGCTGCTAGGTCAAAAAAATCTGCGTCCGGCTTCTGCCTTTCGCAAGGTGGTTGTTTGGAAGTTAGGTATGACCCCGCACTTGATTCGAACAGGCATCTCAGATTTATGAAAACCACGATTCTGTTTTCGACGTTCATCGCCGGATTGATGTTTTTGTTCTCAATCGGATCCACTGCCTCGGCTGCCGAGAAGATCGAATTCGCCATCGCCCTGCACGGCGGCGCGGGGATCGAGCCGGAAAAGCTTTCCGAGGAGAGAAAGAAGGAATATCGCGAGTCATTGGCGAAGGCCCTGGAGGTTGGTCGGAAGATTCTTGCTCGCGGCGGTACGGCTCTCGATGCGGTCGAAGAGACGATCCGCGCCTTGGAGGACGACCCGCTCTACAACGCCGGACTTGGTGCAGTTTTCAACGCTGAAGGAAAGCACGAACTCGACGCATCGATCATGGACGGCAAGGCTGGCGGGGCTGGCGCGGTGGGCAGCGTGACCACCGTGAAGAATCCGATCTCGCTGGCCCGGCTGGTCATGACCGAAACGCCCCATGTACTCCTCGTTGGCGCCGGGGCGGAAAAGTTCGCCGACGAAATGAAAGCGAGTCCGCGAATTCAACGTGTGCCGAACAGCTATTTCGACACGGAATTGCAACGCAAGGAATGGCTCGAAGCCGTCGAGCAGGAAAAGCAGAAGCAATTGACACCGGCGAAAAGAGATTCTAACAAGGGAACCGTGGGGTGCGTTGCTTTGGACAAACAAGGCAATTTAGCTGCCGGCACTTCCACCGGTGGTCTCACGAACAAGAAGTGGGGACGCCTCGGGGACTCGCCGATCATCGGCGCCGGCACGTACGCCAACAACGCTTCCTGTGCCGTCAGTTGCACCGGAACGGGCGAATACTTCATTAAGCATAGCATCGCGTTTCATGTCTCGGCGCTGATCGTCTACAAGCGACTATCGCTGGACGAAGCCGTGCGAGAGATCGTCGGGCATATCCTCCCGCCAGACAGCGGTGGTTTGATAGCCATCGATCGCGACGGCCGAGTTTCCATGCAAATGAACACGCCCGGAATGTCCCGGGCAATGACCGATTCGACCGGCCGCCTCACCATCAAGTTGGGCAATTGACTCCGAAGTTGAGTAAACAAAGCCGGCCCAGATCTAGCGAGCCTGCGCCCTGGAATGCGATTCTTCGCGACGCCGGCTATAGTGACCGGCGGCAGCCATTCGATGTCAGCGATGCCCGGCCGGAAAGTTGACGAAGAAAAGGGGCGGACGAAGAAAAGGGACGAAGAAAAGGGGACGCGAGCAATACTGTTCGGCACGCTATTTGAGCAGTTGAATTAGCACGGCGGCAAGTGGTTCTTGGAATTCTTTCGAGCGGAAGGCCTGCGGGATTGGCAGGCGAGATGCGTGGAGGTGGCAGACGCCGCCAAGCCGCAAACGGCATTTCAGCGCAGCGTGAAGCGACTCGCGACGCGCTTGCAAGAGGCGGCCGAGCTCAACCGAGTCAGATTTTTTTCGCAGCCGCGTCGTGGGCCTTAAGTTTGGCCAGATGTGCCAGCAATTCTCCCTCGCTGGCCAGCCCCGTGAAGTAGTAGCAAATCATTTCGTAGGTGCGAAGCGTTGGTTTACGCCCGGTCCACAAACTGATCAACATGCAGGCGATGATTGCGCAGTAGGTTTGAATCTCGATCCCCTGTTGACTGTGGCTGAGCAAGTGCCGGCAACCCAGCACATGTTTGAAGAACCGAAAAAACGTTTCAATCGTCCAGCGATTCAGAAAAATCAAGGCGATCACTTCCGCGGGCACGTCGAGCAGGTTGGTCGCGATTCGCAGGATGCCGTCGCTGTCGGGGCCGGTCGAGCCGCTGCGGTTTTTGCCGCGGCTGGTATGTGGGCTGATGCGAACGGTCACCAGGCGGATCGGGTGATCGGGCCGAGTCTCGGCCTTGCCGCTCTGTCCAATGCTGACGATCTGATCGCCGAGCACATTCAAAGCACGATCGGCGTCGGTGAGCAGACGCTGTTCCAAGATTTCATAAACGCTGTTGTCGCGCAAGCGGCACACGTAGCTGCTGCCCGCCTTCACGATCTGATTGAACAGCAAGAACTTGGCATAGCCGCGGTCCATCACGTAGGTGCGATCCGCTTCGACGGTGCGCTCGAGCACGGCGCGCTCGTCGTACTGCGCCGCCGCCGTTGGGCGTCACGTCGATCCGCGTGGGCACGTAGCGATCCACCTCGAAATGCGTGTGCAGCCGCCATTTGACCAGACCGCTGCCGGTGGAACGTTTCAGAAACGAGGCCTGCATTAACTTCGGCAGCACCGTGAGCAGAGAGCCATCGACGGCCGTCAAGGCGCCGGGCACGTCGCGGAGTCGGGGGTCGCGACCGAGCGGCTGTAGCTCGGCGCCCAACTCGGCGACAATTTCCTTCAGCCGCTCGGGATCAAACACGCTGGCCGCCTCGGAGAGCGAGCCCAGCGACGCTCGTGGGCAGCCCAGTTTCTTCTGCACCTTGGCCAATTCGCTGGCCTGCTGCAAGCCGCGCAGCGAAGTCACGACCGGATTGAACAAATACAGCAGAATCAACAGGCAGTGTTGATCGTAGTGCAATTGCCGGTTGCCAGCGCGATCGCGCGCGCAACCGTCATCGTGAAGCCGCTCCAGCAAGGGCGCGAGCTTGTCGAAATACTTCAGCCCGGTGATCTGCCGCTCCGTAATATCCTCGCGCCTCTTGCCCGCCATGGCGGCCTCCTGCCAAAATGACCGAAACAATCCGTGTCATCGCGCAGGGCGCAAATCTCGTGCCAAGGGTGAATGAAGTCGTGAAAATTCGCTGGCGCAAATCGCGTGCCGAACAGTATTGGGACTGTCCCCTTTCGCCAAGCGGTTTTGTGACGGGTTTTTAGATGCGGGGATAATTGAACGCCATGGGAGATGGCACATCGAGCATTTCTCGGCGGCGAACGACCCGGCTCCAAACCAAAATCGCCCCGGCGATCAAAACCAACAAACCGCCAACGGCCAAAAGCACGACGACAAACGCGGGCAGGCGATGCTCCTTCGTTCCTCCGGTCGCCTTTTCGACCAAAGAGCTGCCCGAGGGCCCGGCATCGTCGGTAAGTTGTTGAGCCAAATGAGCATCGCCGACGATCTGTTGGGCACCGTAGGTGCCATCCGAGTGCGAATGCCAGCGGTCGAGTTGATTGGTGGTTGACTTGCTATTTAGCAATTCGTCGAAGCTCTGAGTTCGTCGGCCACCATCCAACGGGCCCTGGGCAAACGCCGGAAGGCGCGAACAACCCACTGAAATCGCAATTCCGACGGCGGCCAACCACGTCAACCGGTTGCGCCGCAATCGATTTCTGACACAATGTTTCCGTCCCCAACCACGATGAAGGCCGAATCGCCGAGCACAAATCACAAGCAGGCTCCTGAACTGTCGAATCCGAGGCGTTCTTGCCGGCTTTTGGCCAAACCTCTCAAGTTAACGCAATCGCACCAATGTAAACCAAATCGCGTCTGTGTCAACAAAACTGTGATCCGCGGGATTTCGGTTTCACCAAAACGGTGAAACACTCCCCTTTAGTGGGTGGGATCCCAGTTCGATCCATCGGCGTTGACTCTCGCGCGGCTGACCCCTACGATTCGGCGGTCCGACCGTCCGTCGGATCGGAGCGGAGCGGGGAACGAGGGCGCCGGCATGTTGCGAAGATTTCGCATTCCATTAATCGTGGTCGGCATCTTGTTTCTGTTGCTGGCAGGCGGCGGCGTCTGGTTCTGGCTGGCCGTGCGCCATGTGCCGCATTTCTACGTCGATGCCTTGGCCATCGATCCGGTCGAATTGAAGCAGGATAGCGACAAGATGGTTCGTCGCGCCACCGCATTAACTAGCGATGTGCGCAAAGAAGGCCATTGGGACGCAGTGTTCACCGCCGACCAAATCAATGGTTGGCTGGCCGTCGACCGCGAGGAGAACCATCCGCAATTGATTCCGCACGAGTTTCACGACCCTCGGGTGGCGATCCACGACGGCCAGATCATCGTCGGCTGCCGCTATGAAGGGCGGCAAATGAGCACCGTGCTATCGCTCACCGCCGATGCCTATCTGCAACTGCCCAACGTGGTGGCGTTGCGGATTGAACGAGCCCGCGCCGGAGCGCTTCCCTTGCCGCTGAAGGACGTGACGGGCCAGTTGGTCGCGGCGTGCGAGAAACTGGGCTGCAAAGTGGAATTGCGCGAGATCGGAGCCGACCCCTTGTTGCTGCTCACTTTGCCGCTTCCGACCAACTCCGGTCGCGACGGCACGATTCGCGTGGAGACCGTGGAGCTTCGCGAGGGGGAGATTCATTTGGCTGGCGAAACGGTGCGGTCGGGCCACACGCGCCGTGTTGCCCCATGAGCAGACGCACAAGCGGTGAAATCGGACCGTCCGAAGCGATGGGCCCTTTCCCCAAAAGGGGTTATGAATCGCCGACACGCCGATTGAATCGCCGGCTGACGGTGGATTGGCGGATTTCGTGGCCTAAAAAAATCGCTTTGCTTGGCCGCAACGAACGGTTATTATGGAGAGGTTGCGTCTGTTTGGTCTAAACTCACTGCGTTCTGCGGTGGGCTGTCGGGGATGACATAGGCCCAAACAATTCCGCCACAGGGGCGATGCCAAAGTTCGTCCTATGCGCGGTGCCTATAGCGATCCCAATTTCCGCGCCTCTTGCCTTCGGCATTCCGCAAGGAATTCCGGCTGATTGCCAGCGGGTCGATCCACCTTTGTTCCTCCTCATCGAAACTTGAAAGCTTGCGGTTCGGAGCGCTAATCTGGTGTACCATCCTCGTTGGCTAATCCGAATTGTCGTGGCTTTGGCAATCGCATCATTCGGCGATCGAGCGCAAGCCTTGGTCGTCGCCGGCGGTCCAACGGCCAATACCACGTCCAGCGGATTCAATAGCGTCTTTTACAACGTCGGATACATTGGCAATGGGGCCGCCGTCTATTTGGGCGACGGCTGGATGCTGACGGCAAGCCATGTCAATGTGCCGCTCGAATCCGGAATATCCGCGGGCTTCAATATTCCGGGCCTCGGCAGCCAGTATTATCAGGTCGTAAACTCGGTCCGCATCACGAGCCAATCGGGCAGCTATCCCGGCACTCCCGACTTGCAACTCGTGCAACTGGCCCAGGCGCCGCCGCTCCCCTCGATCTTTCAAACGATTCCGACATCCAGTCCGCAAACCGGGACCGTGGCGACATTGGTTGGCGGCGGCAGAGCGAATGGTGGTCCTCTCTATTGGAACAACGCCACGTCGTCCAGCAGCACGATCAACCTCGGAAATTCGTCGACCACGGCCTTCGTCGGCACACCGAATCCCATTATATCCGACACCGTTTGGACCAACGGCACCATGCCGTCGGGCACTTATCAAGACGCTGGTTTCGCTTGGAACGGCGGCAGTGGGATTCAATGGGGCGAAAGTGTAATTAGTTTCGTGAAGAATCCGGCAGCCAGCCAGGACATCTACAATTCAAACACCTTCCTGACGACGTTTTACAACTCGACCTACGATCCGCCTGCCAATTCGGCCTGGGCGCCGAGCGTGGCCGCGATCGGCTCGAACATGGCCGCGGTGGCAAGTGGTGATTCCGGCGGGGCTGCCTTTGTCAACACGGCGTCCGGATGGCGCCTGGCGGGAATGCTGGCCTACGTTGACCAATACAGCCGCAGTCAGTCGGGCTCGCCGTATCCGTCAACGGCCTATGGCGATCTTTCGTTTTCCGTGGATTTGTCCACGTATCGCAACTCGATTTTGAGTGTGATCAACTCGACGGCCACTTGGACCGGCCAGGCCGGCAATACCTGGGACACGACTTCCGCAAGCTGGGCTGACGCTGGGCATAAGGCGGCCACGACATTCACTTCCACGGCTAGCACCGGAAACGCCATCTTCGGAAACTCCAACCCATTGCTCGGCATTCCGCTCAATTCGTCGCTCCAGTCGATCGTCGTTCAGCCGGGAGGCGTGTCCGCGGCTTCGATCACGTTTACGAACACCGGCAGCGCCAATGGCGGCACCGATTATTTGATCGGCGGCGGCTCGATTTCAGGCAGTCCACTTCTAAGCGGAGTCAGCGGCATCCCGAGCAACAACAGCATTGTTCTCAGCGGCAATGGCAATGGCACGGGTGGTGCGGTCTTTCTGTCAGGCGCTAACAGCTTTACGGGCGGCGTGTTGGTTGGAGTTGGCCGATTGAATTTGCAAAACAGCCTCGCGCTTGGCAACTCCTCCGGCGTTACGGTTGACGCCGGTGCCGCTCTGGAATTGCAAAATAGCGGAAGTGCGGCAACGTTCGGTCAGACCGCCACGGGATCGGTTGGAATTGGGCTCACGTTGAACGGCAGCGGCATCGGAGGAACCGGTGCCCTCGACAATCTCTCGGGCAACAACACGTATGCCGGTCCGATCACGCTCGGCTCGCCCGTCACCATCGATTCGTCTTCGGCGAGCGGCCAATTGTCGCTCACCGGCGGCATTGCCACGGCCGGCAACGCATTGACGTTCATCGGTTCCGGCAACACCTCGATCAGCGGAAGCGGCGGAATCACGGGCGGCGGCACGTTGACCAAAGCGGGCAGCGGCACGTTGACCCTCAATTTCGCCGGCGCTGGCTCGCCGGCAAGCAATCTCCTGGCGACGAATACCGCGCTGGCTGTCGGCGGCGGGACATTGCAAGTTAACGGAGCCAACAGCGGCAGCACCAACCAAACGGTCGCCAGTCTATCAATCAATTCCGGTTCCTCGGCGATCGTCGATACATCCAACGGCGTCAGTTCGAATTTCATCGTCACTTCTGGAACTATCGGACGCGCCGTCGGCGGCACCGTTGACTTCACGCTTCCGGCAGCCGGCAGCATCAGTTTCACAACACCACCAACACAGACCGGCGGGATTCTCAGCGGCTGGGCCACCGTCGGCGGGGCCAGTTGGGCCACGCTCGGCGGCAATGCTTTAGCGGCCTACGGCGGCGCGACACTCGTCAGTTCCGGTTCGCAAGCGATTTCCGGCGGCACGAACTACGACATCACTGGCAGCTTCGCAGCCTCTGGGGCTGCGAATAGCCTTCGATTCGTCAATGGCGTGACGCCGGCGATCGTTACGCTCACTGGGGCGCTTCCCATTACGACCGGTGGAATTCTCGTTCCCGCGTCGGTCAGTTCCGCCACGACAATAACCGGTGGCACGCTGCAGGGTGCCGGCGGCGCCGATCTGGTCGTCATTCAAAACAGCGCCTCGCCGCTCACTATCTCCTCGGCCATTGCCGACAACGGCTCTCCCACGGGCCTGACCAAATCGGGCAGCGGTGCGCTTACATTGACAAGCTCCAACGGCTACACCGGCCCAACGACGTTGAACGCCGGAACGCTCAACATCAACAACTCCGCGGCCCTGGGAGTCGGAAGCTTCGTCATCAACGGCGGCACGATCGACAATACGTCCGGCAACAACTCGATCATTACCACGAACGCTGAAACGTGGAACGGCAGCTTTGCTTACCAAGGGACGAATTCTCTCGGCCAGTCGACCGGCGCAGTCACGCTGTCCACAAGCCCCACGATCACAATCAGCAACGGCGGCACTCTTAGTATCGGCGGCGCCATCGGCGGTAATTTCGGTTTGACGCTCGCCGGCTCCGGCACGCTTTCGCTCAACGGCGCGAACACGTTCACCGGCGGCGTAACGATCAACGGCGGCATGTTCCGCATTGGCAATTCAGCGGCACTAAACAGCAGCACGCCGAATACAGTCACTTTCGGGCCCACGAGCGCCGGCACGCTGAATCTCAATGGCAACAGCGTCAGCGTCGGCGGCTTGAGCTCGACGTCGGCGAATGCGATCGTTGAAGCGTCGGCTCCGTTAACGGCGGCTTCGGCAATGTTGACCATCAACGGCATCGGCAATTACGCCTTTGCCGGCAGTATCACCAACGGCGGATTGGGTCCGCTATCGCTCGCAAAGTCCGGCTCGGGAACGCAGATTCTCAGCGGCCTGAATACTTACACCGGCGGCACGACGATTAACGGCGGCGTCTTGCAGTTCAATGCCGACGCCGATCTTCCGCCAGGATTGGCCAACACCACGGTCAATAGCGGCGGCACGATCGCGGCAGGCTCGGCCATCGACCAGCCTTTTCTCACGGCTGCCCACATCACGAGCAATTCGAGCGGAACCATTGCTCTGGCCGCCAATAGCGGGAACGCCCTCAACTTCGGCGGCCTCAGCGCCAGCCTCGGTTCGACAGGCAACTACGTCTACAGCGGCGCGTTGACGCCCAACGGCTCGACCTACATTCTCGGCGGCGGCGGCGGGTTGCTCACGTTCAGTGGAATGCTCGGCGGCGCAAATTCGCTGACGGTTCAGAATGGCGGCAATGTGGCGCTCACCGCGTCGAATTCCTATACCGGCGGCACGACGATCAACAGCGGCACGTCGCTTTTGATTTCCGCCGACGGCAGCGCCGGCGCCAACGCCGAACTTGGCCTCGTCCCTTCGTCCGCCAGTGCGAACATCACGATCAACGGCGGCACGCTCGTCGCCACTTCCAGCTTCACGCTCAACCCGAATCGCGGCATCGTTCTGGGAGCAACGGGCGGCGCGATCGACGTTGACGGGATCGTCAACTTGAACACGCTTATCTACGGCGGCGTCGTCAGCGGAACGAGCGGCGGAAGTCTCACGCTGACCGACACCGGAACTCTCGTCCTTAGCGGCCCCAATAGCTACAACGGCGCCACGAACATCAATTCCGGCACACTGCGTGCCGGCGCCGTCAACACGCTGCCGCAAATGTCGGCCGTCGCGCTCGGTCTCGGCGGCACGCTGCAGCTCAACGGCTTCTCGCAAAGCATCGGTTCGCTGACCGGCGGCGGCATCGTGACGAACAATAGCTCGACTTCCGTGACGCTCACCGTCGGCAACGACGGAACCAGCCCGGCCGCGTTCTACGGCGTGCTCTCCGACACGACGGCCAGCAATACCGGCACTTTGGCTCTGACCAAAGTCGGCGACGGCATCCTGGCCCTCAGCGGCCTGAACACTTACAGCGGCGGCACGACGGTCAGCGACGGCACCTTGGCAACCGTCGGCGGCGGCACGCTTGGCTCCGGCTCGTTGAGAATCTCCGCGACCGACGGGGTCTTTTCGAACGTAAGCATCGGCGCGACGCAGAGCGTCAGCAGCCTGACGAATTCGGCCACCGCCAATGGATTGGCGCTATTGAGCGTGGCCTCGGGCACGACTCTCACCTCGACCGGCCCGCTAACCAACACCGGCACGCTCAATATCGGCGCTTCTGGCTATGCCGGCATGTTGATTATCGACGGAGCGTTGACGTTCAATGCCAATAGCAAATTGCAACTGACGACCGGCACGCTGGAGTTCAACGTCACGAGCGGCGCCGCGACGGTTCAATCAGGCGTCACCGCGACCGTGGCCGCCGGCGCTACGTTGCAACTGGCCGGCACGGTGTCGGACCTCTCCAATGGTTCGTCGGTCGTAAACATCACCAACAACGGATCGACCGCCAGCGGCGGCGGTTTGCTCGTCACCGGCACGAAACAGACCGTCGGCACGGTCGCGGGCAATGCCACGACTTCAAGCGGAGCGACGACCTACGCCGGCGATACAGTCGTCGCCGCCGGCGCCAGCCTGACCGCAACCCAAATCCTGCAAAACACGCTCACCATCGGCGCAGGCGCACGGTGACGATCCAACCGTCGGGCTCGGGCGTCGTCGCCCAGCCGATCGGTGCGGCAGCGACGAGTTTGACATCGGCGTCTACATCCGCATCGTCGCGGGAAATCGTGCAGCTACAGAATCGGATCGCAATTCTCGAACAACTCCAGGCGAATGAGTCCGCTTCAACTGCCAATCCGCTCGACGAAAGCTCGCCGTCGCTAATCGGCGCGACCATGACCGATCCGGCCGGCAGCGTCGATCCAACCATCCTGGCCAGCGAAATTGCCGTACTGCTCGAGGCTGAAAACCGGCTGCTGGCGGAAAACGACAGCCTGTCGTTGGGAACTCCGAGCGGTTCGGCCGCATTTTCTTCGCCGGATTCGCCGTCTGGGGGAAATGCCGTGCCGGAGCCCTCGGGCCTGATTTTGGGCTTGTTCGCAGCCGGTTTGGCCGCCGCCTGGGCCATTCGGCGACTTTATTCGCACCACAAGCTGGACCCGGCCCGCGAGATTTGCAACAATAGGCTTGGCTAGCGCAGCCGCAACGGGACACCGAGCCACATGGCCGGCATTCGTCGGTGAAGCGACTCGGTTGCGGGTGTTGAGCGAGCCGGGCAAGGGCGGTTGACGGTCGGCCGATCTTATCTTTCCGACCCCAGCAAAGAGGAGAGACTGCGATGACACGTTCAAGACTGGTTGGCTCGCGAACGACTCGTTCACGACGCGCGGCGTTTACGCTGGTGGAATTGCTGGTGGTGATCACGATCATCGGCATGTTGATGGCGCTGTTGCTGCCCGCGGTGAACTCGGCTCGTGAAGCGGCTCGGCGCGTCGATTGTGCAAATCGCGAACGGCAAGTCGCCCAAGCGGCGCAGCTCTATCAAGCCGATCTCGGATCGTTCCCGGGCTATTGGATGGCCACCTCGGCCAGCAACGCCACTGGGGTCACCTGGCCGTTGATGCTTTCGAAATACATGGGCCGCCAAGATATTTGGAACACCTGGGTGAACGCGTCGAACGGCTCGAGCACCGCCAATCCAGCGACAGTATTCGGAACGATGTACTACGATCAGATGGTTTGCCCCAGCAATCCGCCGCTGACCAATCAAGGACAATGGCAATCGTACGTCGTCAATTGTGGCCTCGCGACGAACAATACCAAGCCGGGCGACGGCGTTTGTTTCAATCAGCTAGCCAATCAGAATCCCGCGCCGCCGAAAACGTCGACCGACTCGTTGCAAGTCGGCAAGGGTGATTCGTACACCCTGTTTAATTCGGAGAATACGCTCGGAATCGTCTCCAATAATTCCAGCGGATGGGCACAAACCACCGCCGCGGGCGCCCTGCAATACACCGGCTTCTGCTGGGTGGCGACGACCTCGCCCAATGCGGCTCAGCAGGTCAACGGCGACAAAGCGAACGCCAGCCCGCCGATGTCCGGAGCGCAGTTGACCGACTACGCCCGGCCGGCGAGCAATCATCCGGGCGGAGCGAACGTCACGTTCTGCGACACGCACTATCATTTCCTCCGCCAGGATGTGCCCTACTACGTCTACCAGATGCTGATGTGCGCCAACCCGGCGATTTCCGACATCCCGTCGGGAGCGATCCCCAACGGGTATGTGCTGAGCGACGGCGATTATTGAAATCGGGCGCGGTCGATCAAGCGATTCCATGTGCCGGTCGAGCATCCGCGGGCCGGCGCGCTCTGGCGTAAGAGGACGCTGTGATGCCATCTTCACGTCGTGCCGCGTTTACTTTCGTCGATTTGCTGATGGTGGTCTGCGTCATTGTCGTATTGCTGGCTCTGCTCTTGCCGGACTTGGCGAGCATCATGGATCGCGGCCGGCGGCTCGATTGCGAGAATCGCATGCGGCAAATCGGTGTCGCTACGAGCCTCTTTCAGACCAATTTCCATTCGTTCCCCGGCTATTGGATGCCGACAAGCGCGACGAAACCGACCGGATCGACTTGGCCTCTGACGCTTGCCAAACAACTGGGGCGCGACGATCTTTGGCATGCCTGGACCGAAGGAAACGGTCTCCCCGCGACCCTCTATTGGGACAACATGGTCTGCCCAAGTAATGCGCCAAAAAAGCTCGACGCCCATTGGCTTTCCTATGTCGTCAATTGCGGACTGTACAAGAACAATAAGAACATTGCCGACGGTGTCTGCTTCGATCAGCTTGCCAAGCCCGCGGGCCCGAAGACAACAAGCGACTCCTTGCGAGCCGGAAAAGGCAGCGCCAAGACGCTGTTCGCCACGGAGAACACTCTGGACATCGTCTCCGCGAACACCGACGGCTGGCTGCAAAAAACGTCGGCCGGCGCTCTGCAATTCACGGGCTTTTGCTGGCAAGCGGTGAACACACCGAACGCGGCCCAGCAGATCAACGTCGACAAGGCGAATCCAAAGCCGCCGCTGCCGAAGACGGCGCTAACCGACTATGCCCGTCCGGCGAGCAATCATCCCGGCGGAGTGAACGTCGTATTTTGCGACGGCCACGTGCAGTTTCTTCGCGACGATGTGAAGTACAGCGTCTACCAATTGCTGATGGCCACCGATCCCAAGAAGGCCGATTTCCCGGCTGGGTCGGCGGCGATCGGATATACGTTGAAAGAGGGCGATTACTGACTAGCGGCCTACTTCTTGCCGAGCTGCCGCTGCTCGTGGAAGAATTGCGTGAGGATTTCTCCGCAATCCTTGACCAAGATTCCGCCGATCACGTCGGCTTGATGGTTGAGACGTCGATCGCCAAGTAATTGATAGAGCGTTTGCACTGCGCCGGCTTTCGGATCGGTCGCTCCGTAAACGACCAGCGGAATTCTCGCCTGCAAGATCGCGCCGGCGCACATGGCGCACGGCTCGAGCGTGACGTACAACGTGCAACCTTCCAATCGCCAATCGCCCAACGCGCTGGCGGCTTGCGTGATGGCGATCATCTCGGCATGGGCCGTCGGATCGTGCAGCGTCTCGCGCTGATTGTGCGCCGCGGCAATGATCCGGCCGTCATGCACGATCACGGCCCCGACCGGCACTTCGTCGGCGGCCATGGCGCGGCGGGCCTGGTCGAGCGCAGCGCATGAAGAAATCATGCGAAGCGGCGAGGGGCGAGGGGCGAGGGGCGAGGGGACGCGCAAGCGCGTCGCCCAGTCGGTCGTCGTTCATCGTCACTGCCCCCTGCCCCCTGCCCCCTGCCCCCTGCCTTCGATCTCTACCGTAATCGGCTTCGCGACGACGTAGCCTTTCGCCTTGTCGGTCGCTTTGGCGACGGCTCGGAGCAGGACGGGGCCGGTGCCCAGATTGTCGGACTCGATCATCAGGTCGCCGTCGGAGCCGCTCAGGCGGCCGATCTGCCGGCTGTCGTGGAAAAACGTGATCCATTCCGTGCCGGGAGCTTTGGCCGCGATGTGAAGCCGCATTCCCGATCGCAGCTTCATCGGAGAAGCATGCCAATCGCAACTTAATCCATGATTGTCAACCGTGACGTTAAAAATCACTTCGCCTTGCGATTCGATCGGGCCCGACTCGATGCCGACGACGCGAAGCTCGAGATTGCCGTCGGCCAGTTGCGCCGTGTCGATTTCCAACGTGCCGCCGGTGCCGCAGCGGGCAACGCGCAAGCCTCCGGCGAATAGCTCGAAGCGATCGACGGCCGGTTCTTTGGTCGGTTCTTTAACAGCCGATCCGGCGGCGGCACGTTTCCCGGCCGTCGGTTTGAGAATCAGCCGTCCATGCACCGTCGCACGGCTTCGACGCCCGAAACATGGATCACTGGAATCCGCCGCCCACGGCCGGCAGAGCGGATCGCCGACGATCAGCAATTGATACGGTCCCCACACCGATTGATAAAACGCCTCGGCCAGCGAGCAACCGCGGGCGTAATGGACTTGAATCGCCGGGACGGGGAATTTGTTTTGTATCGCGAACGGTTCGCAGACAGTGCCGCTCGATCCGGCAGCGCCGTAGCGAAGGAAGTCGGTCAACGGAGTTTGGCCGGCGCCGGCGCTGAGCGCGCCGCCGAAGCTGGTGAGATTGTCGACAATTGCGCCGGGCAGGATCGTGCTTTTCGTGTCGGGCCAGCGAATGTCGGCGGAGCCGAGCATGGCGCCTTGCACGTCGGACTTTCCTTGCGGAGCCGTGGCATCGAGAATCTCCGCGGCCACGCCCAATTTGCGCAGGTCGGCCACGGCCGCGGCAAAACCAGGCTGCCGGGTCGTCGAGCGCACGTCGCCGTGCCGCATGTAGTACATCGTTCCCTTGGGCTGCGTGCCGTCGGCGGCGGCGCTGCGATTCAAGTAGCTGATCACTTCCGGAATCGAATTCCCCCGTCCGCTGGTCACGGCCAGCATCGTCGAAAGTAAGTAGCTGCTTCCGCCCGATTCGAGCAGTTGGCCCTGCGGTCCCCAGCCATACCATCCGCGGAAGCCATGCGGTCGAGCCGACGTCCGCCGGAGCGTCGGGCTGCGCGCATGTAGTTGTTCGACTTCAAATTCACGTACTGCGCCGAGCGGCGCATGACCGGCTGATGGAGATACGTCAGCGCGGTGATCGCGGCGGAAAGAAGCGGTTCCTTGCGTTGCTCCGGCGGCAAGTCGGATGCGAAATCGATCCGCGTGGGAAAGTCGCTGGAATAAATCACGTAGTCGATTTGCTCGCCGAGCCCGCGCTCGACGGCCGTTTGCAACGCGGGCTCGAGAATCTTTTGGCGGAACGTGTCGATATCGATCGAGTCGGTGCTGCCGTTCCAATCGAGGTGCAACACATTGCCGGGCGGAACGTGCCGGAGTTGGCAATAGTGATTCGCGACGGTCAGCGACGCATCGCTGTGGGCATTGACCACCAGCAGCACATTTTCCGGCCCGCCGCCGGCTTCGAGGCGCGACGGAAACGCCGAGTAGACAAGCGCGAAGGCGGCAACGGCCCAGGAAACCGCCCAAAGCGGAAGCGAACGGTTGCGCGGAGCCGATGCCCGCATGGCGATCGTTGCGTGCAGGACAGTGCTGATTTTCGGCCTGTCTTGTTCGGGTAGAGTTGGCTTGCTACTGAGGAACCGAGATATTCTCGTGCCCGGCGCGGGTCGCCATTCCGGCCCAAACGGTCGGGTCGATGGAATCGTTGAATTTATGCGTCGAGCCATCGGCAAAACCGACGGTGACGAAGTTCGCCGAATGATTGCTCGCGCCGCGGCGATCCAGTTGTTGGCGGTGCCGTCTTGGGTTGCCTGCAACTGACTCTGTGGCAGAAGCTGGCTGTTGTCGACGCTGGGAAGATCGTCTTTCAGGCTCGTATTTGGGATATGCACCGTGGCCGGGTTGACGACGCCATTGGAAACCGTCGCGCCGACGGAAAATGCCGAGGCGCCCATCGCGGCCCAAGTCCAAGCGCCGCGCATATCAGTTTTCGAATCCACGCCGACGATTTCACTGATCATCATCGTGTTCGATTGGCCGTCGAGCACGTCCTCGGCTCGCACGCCGAACCGGGAGCCGAGCTTGCCGCGGCCGGTTTGCTGCCCGCCCGAGGAGGTGAACGGCAGGGCGGCGACGTCGAACATGCCGCCGCTCGTGCCGACATACGCGCTTTGTGCGATCGGGTTCCAAGTGCCGAGACCCCAATTGCCGGCGTAATTTCCTTTGGCGATTCCACCCGTCATTCCGGCCCCGGTGAACGGAGCCAGATTGTCGCCGCCGTCGGGGCACTTGTAAGTTTCCGGCACGATCGGGTGACTTTGTGCATCCAGACCGATGCCGGTCCAAGAAACGCCGTTGCCGCTATTCGTGCCGTTGACGCCGCAGCTCGAGCAGGCGTTCGAGGGATTATTCGTGTCGAGGCACGTGAGCAGATTGTTATACATCGCCGAATTGTCCATTTGAGGCAAGATAGCCACCGCCCAATTCGGTCCGCAGCATGTGCAAGCCTGGGGCGTGCTGCTCGAAGCGCCGCCGACGTAGGCATAAAGTTGCGTTTGCGAAATTGGGCTGGATTGCGACGGCGATTGGCAAGACGGAAGCCCGGGCGGGTAGCAATTGTTGGCCGCGTGAAAGCTCTGCAGCGCGGTGCAGATCTGTCGATTGTTGTTCAAGCATTGCGTCAGCCGCGCAGCCTCGCGCACCGCTTGAACGGCCGGCAGCAGCAACGACATCAAGATGCCGATGATCGAAATCACCACCAGCAGTTCCACCAACGTAAACCCGCTCGAATTCAATTTCGCCTTGCGCATTGCTCGAATCCCCCAAGATTTCGGTGCTTCCGCAGCCCTGATGCTCGCACCGTCAAAGACCAACTTGCGAACCGGCCAAGCCGGCCGCTTCCGCCGATCCAACGTTCGTTCCCAGCAGGTTCCATGGCCGAGCGGGCGCGGCGAATGCCGGACCGTCGTCCAATATGCTTCAACATAAGGCCCCGCGACAAGCAATACAAGAGTTTCTCTTTTCGATCCGCCGTTTACAAAACGCATCGACCGAGAATCGTCGCCCGGGGGCATTCCTCACCGATAATCGCAGCCGACGCTTGCACGATCGTTATAATTACTAGGATTCGCGGGAAACTGCGTTAAATCCGCCCAAGGAATACTATTTGCGGACCTAGACTTACCAATCGGCCGCACCATAGATTGAAGGTTGAACGGATTCAAGCGCAGGGGACAGACTTGTCACCCAGGGGGACGGAGTTCGCGCCGGGGGCGCGCGAGTAGCTGAAAGCCCAAGGAAGGCGGCCGACGATTTCTCAATTGAGTAAGATCGTTCGACCGTCTTCCCTGGGCTTGGACTTGAAACCGTTGCAAGCGAAGCTGATTTATGCCGATTCTTGCCCGAGAAACCGATATTTTTCCAGAGCATTTGCTCGATCCGGCCGACGGAATCGCGACGAATCCCGGGCCCTGGTGGGCCCTTTACACGCTGCCGCGGCGCGAAAAGGAGTTGATGCGCAGGCTGCGCGCCTGGGAAGTGCCGTTTTATTCGCCGATCATCGAGAGGCGCAAACAATCGCCCCAGGGCCGAATTCGGAAGTCGTATGTGCCGCTGTTCGGCAGTTACGTCTTCCTCTGCGGCGGGGAAGAGCAACGCCATCGCGCGTTGACGACCAACTGCGTGTCGCGATGCCTTGTCGTGCCCGACAGCAGCCGGCTGGTGGAAGACCTGCGGCAAATTCGCCGGCTGATTCTCGCCGACGTGCCGCTTTCGCCGGAGTCGAGAATCCAACCGGGAACGCCGGTTCGAGTGCGGTCGGGATCGCTGATGGGCGTCGAAGGCGTCGTCGTGCGCCGGCAGAACAAAGAACGGCTTCTGGTTGCAGTCCGGTTCTTGCAACAAGGGGCATCGCTATTGCTTGAGGATTTTCAGGTCGAGCCGATTTGAGTGAATCGCATCAACTTCGAACGCTCGGCAAACCGAGCGACGCTAGCATGACGATTGCAGTATGGCGCGTTTGTCCAGGTGGACCTTTTCACCCCCTGAAAGATAAGCGTGGCGAGTCTACTTGGTTCGTTGACTCGCCGTCGAGTGCCATTATGCTGAAAGTTACGGTTCGCGGCCTACGGCCGGCGCGGCAACGGATTTGGTTGCAGTCGGCGTATCGCGCGGGGACAATGAAAGCTGCCATGATTCAAGTCGGCCTCGTCTGCTTGCTCGGAACGAATGATTAAAGGCCGAATCACGCCCCGTTGGTACATCTGGCGATCGATTCTCGTCGTCGGTGTTCACTTATTGGCTTTCACCGCCGCCTATCTGTTGGCGTTCGCGCTGAAGTTCAATTTTCCACTAGAACCCCGAGAAGCCATTGCCCTGGGTCTGACGTTGCCGGGCGTGCTGATGATCAAGGCCCTGGTGTTTTATCTGACGGGCCAATATCGGCTGTCGTGGCAAAGCGTCACGTTTTCCGATCTGGCGTCGCTGATAAAAGCGGCCACCTTGTCGCTGCTGGCGATCTTCGTGCTGTATTACCTCGTCGAGCCGAATCGCACGCTCGGCCGGGCGATCCCGCTGCTCGACTGGATGATGACGATTTTGATTCTCGGCGCGTTGCGGGCGTTTCATCGCATGTCGCGTGAGGAGATACGGTTTTTCTACCGGCCTTCCGACGCGCGCAAAGCACTGATCGTCGGCGCGAATCAATCGGGCCACAATTTGGCCCGGCATCTGTACACCGCCGAGCCGCCGCAATACCTGGTCCTCGGGTTCCTCGATACGGATGTCAAGCGATTTGGATCGCTTCATGCCGGATTGCCGGTGCTCGGCTCTCCCGAACAGGGGCCGAAAATCGCCGTGCGGTTGGACGTGCAGGAAGTTCTCGTGATGTCGGGCAGTCTGACGGGCAAGGAGTTGCGGCAATTGATGGAAGGCTGCGCGCAGGTCGATGTGACGCTGAAGGTCATCCCGGCGTTGGAAGACCTCGTGGCGGGCGACTTTTCGGTGCAGATTCGCGACGTCGATATCAACGACCTGCTGCGCCGCGAGCCGGTGCAACTGAACAGCGATGCGATCAGCACGCTGCTGGAAGGACGAACCGTGCTGGTGACCGGCGCCGGCGGCAGCATCGGCTCGGAAATTTGCCGGCAGGTGCTCGAGTTCCGTCCGAGCCGACTGGTGCTGGTCGAACGGGCCGAAAACAGTCTGTTTCTCATCGAGCAGGAATTGCTCCGATCGAAGACCGAGACGGCGATCATTCGCTTGCATCGCCGACATCACCGACGCGGCGCGGATCGACCAGATTTTCGCGGAGCATCAGCCGGCCGTCGTGTTCCACGCCGCGGCGCACAAGCACGTGCCGATGATGGAATCGAATCCCGGCGAGGCGATCAAGAACAACGTGCTCGGCACGCAGCAACTGGCCGAGTTGGCCGACGCATCACGGCGTGCAGGAGTTCGTCATGATCTCGACCGACAAGGCGGTCAATCCGACGAGCGTGATGGGCGTGTCGAAGCAAATTGCCGAGCGGTTCGTGCATGCGTTTTCCGAAGTGGCGACGACGAAGTTCGTCGTCGTGCGGTTCGGCAACGTGCTGGCCTCGACCGGCAGCGTCGTGCCGATCTTCCAGGAGCAGATCCGCCGCGGCGGTCCGATCACCGTCACGCATCCGGAGATCGAACGCTTCTTCATGACGATTCCCGAGGCCTCGCAGTTGGTGCTGCAGGCGGCCGCGATGGGCAAGGGAGGCGAGATCTTCGTGCTCGACATGGGCGAATCGGTGCGAATCGTCGATCTGGCCCACGACCTGATCCGCCTGTCGGGCCTGGAGCCCGACGACATCGAGATCGTTTTCACCGGCCTGCGTCCGGGCGAGAAGCTCTACGAGGAATTGTATTTCGACGACGAAGAAATGCTTCCGACGCCGCATCCCAAACTGTTCGTGGCTTATCATCGACCTTATCATTTGGCGGAAGTCAATGGCTTGATCGAAGGCCTGGCGGCGACTGTTCACGAGCCGTCGGAAGTCGTTTGCCGGCGCTTGCGCGAATTGGTTCCCGAATATGTCCCGCCGGCGGACGAGCAATCGGCGGAGCTGCAAGCGGCTCATTCGCGGCCGATCGTCGAATCGGCCAACGGCAGCGGCCACGCGGCGGAATCGACGACTTCGGATTCTGGCCGCCAATCGTGACCCAACCGTCGATCTTGTCCGGTGCGATTGAAGAAATGTCGCGGCGAGTATTGATCGCCGGATACGGATCCGTCGGCCGGAGGCACGTGCGAAATCTACAGTCGCTCGGCTACTCCCAACTGATGTTTTTTAGAACTCGTCGCGGCACGATGCCGGACGACAATGCGTCGCAGAATGGCAAGTCGGCATGGCCCGAGGTTGACGAATTGGAGGCCGCGTGGTCGCAACGGCCGCGAATCGCCGTGATCTCGAATCCGAGTGCGTCGCATATTGGAGTTGCGTTGGCCGCGGCTCGGAATGGCTGCGATTTGTTCATCGAGAAACCGTTGTCCGATTCGCTTAACGGCTGCGAGGAGCTGGCCGAAATCGTTCGGCAAAAAAATCTCGTGGCGATGATCGGTTGCCAATACCGATTTCATCCGCTGCTCGTTCGCTTGCGCCAGCGATTGGCGGCCGGCGAACTGGGGCCGATCGTGGGGGCGCGAGCCGAGTGGGGCGAGTATTTGCCCGACTGGCATCCTTGGGAGGATCATCGGAAAAGTTATAGCGCCCGAGCCGACATGGGGGGCGGCGTCGTGCTGACGCTCATCCATCCGCTCGATTATTTGTATTGGCTGTTCGGCCCAGCCGATCGGGTACATGCCTCGACGCGCGCGATCGCTTCGCTGCAAACTCCGGCCGGCGAGGATTGGGCCGAGATTACGATCGATTTTCGCTCGGGCGTCGTCGGGCAAGTTCACCTCGACTATTTGCAACGTCCCGCGGTCCATCGTCTGACGGTTTGGGGCGAGCGCGGTCGAGTGGAATGGGACTATCATGCCGGCACGCTTCGTTGGGAGACCGTCGCCGCGACAGGTCCGAATAGTGCATCGGCGATCGACGGGGATTCAACCGTCACAATCGAACACGTTCCGGCCGGTTTCGAACGCAATACGATATTCCTCGACGAAATGCGACATTTCCTGAACTGCGTCGAGAGCCGCGAAACCCCCGCCGTTCCGTTGGCCGACGGCATCGCCGTGTTGGAAATGGCGTTGGCAGCGAAGCAAAGTGCCCGGGAAGCGACTCGACATGCCTAATCCGCCCTCGAATTCGCTGCCGTCGCTCTTCGATCTGACCGGCCGCGTCGTGATCCTGACCGGCGGCGCCGGCCTGCTGGGCAAGCAGTATACGCGGGCCCTGCTCAGCGCCGGGGCGCGAGTTGTCGTCGCCGATTTGCAAGCCGAGGCGGCAATCGCGGCGGCTCGTGCGGCCGCTGATGAAATGGGGGGCGAGTCGCTGGGCATCGGTGTCGATGTCACGCGGAACGACGACGTCGAGCGGATGGTTGCCGCGGTGCTCGACCGCTGGGGGCGCATCGACATCCTGGTGAACAACGCCGCCATCGATCCGAAATTCGACGCCGGTGTCGCCCAGCAGCAAGCCAACACGTTCGAGGAATATCCGCTCGCGCTGTGGCAGCAATCTCTGGATGTCAACTTGACGGGCGCATTTCTCTGCTGCCAGGCCGTCGGCCGGGCGATGGTGCGACAAAAGCGTGGAGTGATCGTGAACGTGAGCTCCACGTATGGCGTCGTCGCGCCCGATCAACGGCTTTATCAACGCGACGACGAAGCGGAGCAAACGCTGTTCAAGCCGGCCGCGTATGCCGTGACCAAAGCCGGCATCGCTCATTTCACCCGTTACCTGGCAACGTATTGGGCTGCCGACGGAATTCGCGTGAACACATTGACGCCGCATGGAATTTACAACGCCCAAGACGAGCAATTCGTTCGCCGCTACAACGAGCGCTGCCCGATGGGACGCATGGCGACGGGTTGACGAAATGAACGGCCCGCTGCTGTTCTTGGCATCCGATGCTTCGTCGTACATGACCGGTTCCAATCTGGTTGTCGATGGAGGTTGGACCGCGTGGTAGATCGGCCGGAAGTGTTGGCGATCGTGCAAGCTCGCGGGGGCTCGAAGGGGCTGCCGCGCAAGAACGTGTTGCCGCTCGGCGGTCATCCGCTGGTGGCATACAGCATTGCCAGCGGTCTCGCCTCCGAATCGATCACGCGCTTGATCGTGTCGACCGACGACGACGAGATCGCGGCGGTCGCTGAGCGATATGGCGCGGAGATTCCGTTTCGCCGGCCCGCGGATTTGGCGGCCGACGATACGCCCGACTATCCGTTGTTCGTCCATGCGCTGGATTGGCTCGAACGCGAGGAAAACTACCGGCCCGACGTGGTTGTGCAACTGCGGCCGACGACTCCGCTTCGTCCGCATGGATTGTTGGACGAGGCAGTGCGGATGTTGTTGAACGACCCGCGGGCGGATTGCGTCCGCGGAGTGACGATCCCCAAGCAGACGCCCTACAAAATGTGGCGCGACGCGGCCGATGGCTATCTGGCTGCCGTTGATGGACACCGGTTTTCCAGAGCCCTACAACATGCCGCGGCAAAAACTGCCGGCCGCGTATTGGCAGACGGGCCACGTCGACGCCATCCGCGCCACCTCCATTCGTCAAAAGCATTCCCTTACCGGCGATCATGTTCGACCGGTGTTAATTGAGCTAAGTTACTGCGTCGATATCGATACTTTGGCCGATTTCGAATTGGCCCAGCAAGTGATCGATCGCAAGCATTTGCAAATCGACATGCCTTGCCCGCTCGATGGCCGACAGCGACGGCAATGGCCCGCGTTGGTCGATTTGGTTGTGTTCGATTTCGACGGCGTGATGACCGACAACCGGGTGTTGGTGTTCGACGACGGCGGCGAGGCGGTGCTCTGCGATCGCAGCGACGGCCTGGGCGTGTCGATGCTCCGCAAGCGAGGCCTGGAGATGGCGGTGCTGTCGACGGAGACGCATCCGGTCGTCGAAGCACGGTGCCGTAAACTCGGCATCGCTTGCCGCCAAGGTCTGGCCGACAAGCAAGCGGCGCTCGTGGCTTTGGTTCGCGAACGAAAGGTCGGCCTGGAAAACACGATTTACGTCGGCAACGACGTGAACGATCTTGGCTGTTTTGAATCGGCGGGGTTTGCGATTGCCGTCGCCGACGCGCATCCAAGCGCCTTGGCGCGAGCCGATTTCGTGTTGTCGCGGCCGGGGGGCCAAGGGGCCGTGCGCGAGTTGTGTGATTTGTTGTTGAAAATGTGCCTGCGGAAAGAAGCGGCATGTGTCCATCCTGCAAACTGTGAAAACGGAAAAAGCGAGAACGGCAACAATGCCTAGAACGATCGAACTCGGGGGCCGGCCGGTCGGCGCCGGAGAGCCCGTCTATGTGATCGCCGAAATCGGCATCAACCATAACGGCAGCCTGGAGATCGCGCAAGCGGCTGATCGACCTGGCCAAGGCGAGCGGCTGCGACGCGGTCAAGTTCCAGAAACGAACGCCGGAGAAGTGCGTGCCCGCGGAAATGCGCGACAAGATGCGCGACACACCCTGGGGCTACATTTCCTACATGGATTATCGCTACAAGATCGAATTCGGCCGCGACGAATTCCAGCAAATCGACAACTATTGCCGGGCCCAGAAGATCGCCTGGTTCGTGTCGTGCTGGGATACCGATTCGGTTGCGTTTCATCGAAGCAATTCAATACGCCCTGTCTGAAGATTCCGTCGGCGTCGCTGACCGATCGGGAATTGCTGGAAGCGGTTCGCGCGACCGGCCGGCCGATGATGCTTTCGACCGGCATGTCGTCGATGGAGCAAATCGAGACGGCCGTCGGTGTGTTGGGCACTGATCGGCTGCTGTTGGCTCATGCCACAAGCACGTATCCGTGCCCAAAGGAAGAATTGAACCTGCGAATGATCACCACGTTGCTGAACCGCTACGATTGCCCGATCGGATATTCGGGCCACGAAGTCGGACTGGCGACGACCGTCGCGGCGATTGCCTTGGGCGCGTCGTTCATCGAGCGCCATATCACGCTCGATCGAGCGATGTGGGGCAGCGATCAGGCGGCTTCAATCGAGCCGCAAGGCTTGAAGCGATTGGTGAAAGACATCCGCAACGTGGAGAGCGCGTTCGGTGACGGCCGCAAACAGGTTTATCCCAGCGAAGTCATCGCCGCCAGCCGCCTGCGATTGAAAGATACGCTCGGGGCAAAAAAGAAGTAACGCGCCGAGCGGCGCCGGCTCTTGCAAGAAAAACGCCCATTTCGGAATCTCACGGTGAACGACAAGTTCTGGAAAAACAAACGCGTCTTGGTGACCGGCGGATCGGGGTTCGTCGGCCGCTGGGTTGGCCGTGCGCTGTGCGGCGCCGGCGCCGAATTTCACATCCTCGACATTGTGCCTCCGCAGGGCTTTTCCGAACCGTTCACGCTGCATCGTGCCGATTTGCGCAATTTGGACGCCGTCGTCCAACTGCTCGAACAGACGCGGCCGGCGGTCATCATTCATCTGGCCGGGCAGCCGGGAGTGTCGGTGTCGCACGATCAGCCGGTGTCCGCTTACGAGAGCAATGTGCTGGCGACGTTCAATTTGCTGGAGGCGGCAAGGCAAAAGAGAGCCGATCGAGAACTGCTGGCGATCGTTGCCGTCTCGAGCAATCATGTCTACGGCCATCAAGATCATCGGCCGACGGTCGAATCCGCGGCACTGAACGGCGCCGGCATGTACGCCGCGTCGAAGCTTTGCGGCGACGTGTTGGCCCGCTCGTATGGAAAGAGTTATGGCCTTCCGGTCGGCATCGCGCGGATGACCAATTCCTACGGCGGCGACGATCATCATGTCGCTCATATCATAACGGGCTCGATTCTTTCGACATTGCGGGGCGAACGGCCGGTGATCAAGCAAAGTGGCCGCGACCTCAAAGGGTATCTGTATATCGAAGACACGGTCGCCGGATTGCTGGCCGTTGCCGAAGGCGTTGCCGGCTCGGCGGACCTGGCAGGCGAGGCGTTCAACCTCGTTCCCGACGAGGCGATCACGACGCTGGAACTTGTTCGAGCGATCGTCGCGGCGGCCGACGCCAATCTGGAGCCGATCGTTCAGAATCCTGGCGCGGCGCACGAAGAAGAGTTCTTGGACAACGCAAAAGCCCGGCGGCTGCTGGCCTGGAGGCCGCGACACGATTTGGGCGCCGGCCTGCGCAAGACAATCGATTGGTATCGACGATCTAGCGGCGCGTGAGGCGCCGTACATGCAAGCAACGAATGGAACAGAGCGAACAACAGCCAGCGCCAGCCGCGCCGGTTCCGCCCGACGTGCTTTCGCCAAGGGACCAATTCGCCGACGCGACGCTGCCGGAGGTGTCGCTGCCCGACATGCGGTCGCCCGAGGCGCTGCCGACGGACGCGCCACTAGAGACAGTTCCCTCGCCGGAGTCGCCGCTACCGATCGGCTCGTCGCGCAATCAGGGCTACTTCCGCCGCGTCGTCGGCGGAACGTTCAACTATGGGTTGGGACAGAGCCTGCCCAAAGTACTGCGATTCGTTTTGAATTTCACGTTGTTCGTGAGAATCCTCAGTCCGAGGGACTTTGGGCTCATCGATTTGGCCACTGCGCTCACTGCGTTCCTCATGACTCCGATGCGGATGGGAGTTACCGGAGCCGTGACGCGGTTTTACTACGAGTACCCGGAAGGTCCGTCGCTCAAGGATTATGTGACGACCGTGGCCTGGTTTCTGGCGGTTTCCGGCCTGACCGTCGGTTTAGCGGCGTTTGCAATTGGGCCGTGGTTGCTGAGACACTTCATTCCCGAGTTGCCGTTCGTTCCGTTCGCGGTTTTGGCAATTCTCTCCGGGTTGCTCTACTGCAATATGGAATTGCAGGATCGGCTGGTGCAAGCTCGCGAACAATCGGGCTATGCGGCTCGCTTGAGCATTGGGCGAGCCAGCATCGCGATCTTGCTGGCCGTGCTGTTCGTGGCTGGGCTGCATTGGGGTGCCGCGGGGCTTCTGTCTTCCGAAGCCGCGTCGTACGGCGCGCTCGCGCTCGTGGCGGCTTATTATTTGCGAACGGAGCTAAAGGGCCGATTTCGCTGGCCGATGTTGCGGTCGTCGCTGGCCTATGGCATGGCATTGGTGCCGGGCGATTTTGCCGGAAGCCTGACGCCGCTGGTGACACGAGGGATTCTAACGGTCTCCAAATCGGTGGCCGACACGGGTATTTTGGGGATCGCCACGAGATTGACCCAGCCCCTGACGATACTGGGATTCGCCTTCCAGACCGCTTTCAATCCGATCTATTTTTCGCTGCGCAAACAGTCGACAGCGTCGGGCATGCAACGACTGGCCGTAACGGCGCGCAATGTTTGGGCGTTGGCGATCTTCGGCGCCCTTGGCGTGGCGCTGGTGGGACCATCGGCAGTTCTCTTGTTGCCGAGCGATTATCACCCGGCGGCAAGGTTGCTACCGATCGTGGTCGTGGGTTTTTTGGGAATGGTCATCGGTTGTTTGTTCAATCCCGAGATTTATTACAGCAAGCAAACATGGTGGGTGCCGGTCGCGGTTTACAGTTCCGCGGCGGTCGATATTACGATCTCCTCGCTAACCGTCGGTCGCTATGGGGCGGCTGGCGTGGCCTGGGGAACTGCACGCGCAGCGCTCGTGAGCTCCATCGTGCTCGCAATCGTCTCCCTGCGGTTGGTCAAGATTCCACACCAATGGTTCAGCCTGCTGCGGATCACCTTATGCGGAGCAGCAGCCGGCTCCGTCCCGCTTTGGATGTCGCACGAGGGCGGTCTTGCGGAATTTGGGATCGGCGTGGCGGGCGTCGCACTGTTTCCGATCTTGCTTTGGGTGACCGGCGACTCGAGTGTCCGCGAAGGACTGCATCTGCTGCGACGGCAGGTGGCGAAAGTATTCTAGCATAGACGACAAAGCCGCTTCATGAAGCTAATCGTTCTTTCCGTGGGAAAGCTTCCGCCTGGGAGGCTGTCGCGCTGGTCGCGAGACCCGGATTGCATCGTTATCGCAATACGGCCGATGCACGAAGGCGGCGAGGATTGGATTCGGCCGCCGATCAGCATGACGTCGAAAGTGTCGCTGAGCCGGCGGAATACGCAATTGTTCGAGCCCTGGTTCGACGCGAAATTGGAAAACACGGATGTTCGTTTGCCGGGCGCCAGGATCGGCTTCCTCGAGGCGGCAAATTGCCAGCTCTTTTTCCAAGTATGGAATTGCCTTGGACTGTTGTTGGATCTCGAGCAAGTCGTCCAGCAGCAGCAAATTGATCGGATCGAATTCGTGACGGACAACGCACACAATGGACGGTGGCCGATCGTGGTTCGCGCCTTTGCCGAGGCGCATCGATTGTCCTGGCGGGCGATCGCTCTGTCTCGGACCGGCGAGAATCTTGGACTCGGCGGCTTCGAGCGACTTCGCGGTTGGTTGGCTCAATCGCCGGCGCGGATTCCTTCGATCATCCGACTGCTCCGCGAGCAAGTCGTTCGACGCGATCGAACCGCCGGCGATTCATCGCCTCAAAGGCCGGCAATGGCGACTGCGAACGCGACTGGCATGGATGGCAACTCGAAGCGCTTGCATGCGGCGATGCTCGTATACGTCCCCAAGTCGTGGCGGTACTTGCTTCCGATCCGCTCGGCTTTGCTCGAGTCGGGGCATGAAGTCTCGATGCTCAGTCCTCGCAAGGCGACCGACGTTGCCTTGGAAGAAGTGAATTGCCCCTACACTTCACTCCGATTGCGCCGAGATGGAACGCGATTTCACCGAGTGGTCGAAGAATGCTTGACGCGCTGTCCGCTCAATCCGCCCGACGCGGAATTAGCGAAATTGGCCCGCGCGGATGGGCCGTTGCGTCGGCTGCTGGGGCAGCTCGGCCGCGGACTCTTCGAGGACTATGCGAATGTAGCCGTCCGATTGCCGGCCTTGTTTTTCGATCGCCACGTCAACGTGGCGCTTGGCACCGATTGTGGCTCCGTGGCGGGCCGGAGTTTCTTTCGGACCGCGGAGCGCCTCGGAATCGCATCGGTCTTCATTCAACACGGGGCCTTGCACGGCGGAATGGGAACGCCCGAATACTTCACCGATGCCAAGCGTTTGGTGTGGGGCGATTCGCGCGCGATCTGCTGCTGACGGCGGGCCTGCCGAATCCGGAAGCAACGGTGGTGATCGGGTCGCCTCGTCAAGAGGAGATATTGTTGCCGCAACGAACGACCGCAATGCGGAGCGACCGGCCGCGGAAGGCGGATTCCGCCGACATGATTCTCGTCACCTTCGGAGTTCCCGGCAATTTCATCGCGGAAGCGTCCTTTGCCAGGGCGGCGAGCGAGGTGTTCGCGGCAGCCGCCGAATTGCCGAATGTCCGCTTCATGATCCGGCCTCATCCGAGCGATCGCGGGTTGGTTTGGAAGGAGCTGATCTCGGACTGCCGATTGCCGAATGTCATGCTGTGCAGCGACGGCGACACGTATGCCCTGATCCATGAATGTCGAATGCTGGTGACGATGGCTTCGACCACGGGCGCCGAGGCGATCTTTTTAGGTAAGCCGGTGGTGGCCGTCAATCTGGAGCAGCAGGAAACCGAACTCGATTACATCGGGTCGGGCGCTGCTTACCTCGCCAGTGCGCCGGGCGAATTGAGCACGATGCTGAAAACGGTGTTGGCCGTCCCGCAAGGGACCGACGCTTTGGCCGACGCTCGCCGGGCGTTTGCGGAGCAGTTCTTGCACGTCGAGCCGCGGCCGGCCGCCGAGCGGATCGTCGATTATCTCCGCGAACTTGTTTTCCCAATCCCGCGCGAAACATCTCGCCAGATGAAATCCTGATTTCGGAATCGGTATGAAAATCCTCGTCACGGGTGGAGCGGGATATATCGGGAGCGTCGTCGTTGCGCAACTGGTGGATGCAGGACATTCGGTTGTCGTGTTCGACAATCTCTCGCAAGGACATCGGGCCGCGGTTAATCCCGATGCCCTGTTTTTCGAAGCGGATCTCGCCGACCGTGCGAGCATCGACCGAGCCTTCTCGGAACATCGCCCGGATGTCGTCATGCATTTTGCCGGGCCCACGTTGGTCGGCGAGTCGATGCAAAAGCCATTTGTCTACCTGGGACAAGGGGTTCGATGCGGGCTGAACCTCTTGGAAAGCATGATCGAATACGATGTGAAACGATTGATTCTTTCGTTGACGGCGAACCTGTTCGGCGAGCCGGAGCGAATTCCGATCAGGGAAGAGGAACGAATCGTTCCCGGCAGCCCGTACGGAGAGATGAAAAATATCCTGGAGCGGATGCTGCATTGGCTTGATCGCACTTGTGGGATGCGCTACGTCGCACTGCGATACTTCAACGCCGCCGGAGCGACCGAGCGACTCGGAGAAGATCACTTTCCCGAGACGCACTTGATCCCGGTTGTATTGCAAGTGGCGCTCGACCAGCGTCCGGAAATCGTCGTCTTCGGCAGCGACTATCCAACTCCGGATGGCACCTGCGTTCGCGACTATATCCATGTGTCGGACCTGGCGCAGGCGACGTCCGGGCTTTGGGGGCGTTGGAGCGCGGAAGTTGCCAATACAACCTCGGCAATGGCGCCGGTTGGAGCGTGCAACAAGTGATCGACGGAGCCCGGCGAATCACCGGCCATTCCATACCGGCGCGGCTTGCCCCGCGGCGCGCCGGCGATCCGGCCACGTTGGTCGCGGGCAGCGAAAAAATACGCCGCGAACTGGGTTGGCAGCCGCGACATTCCGATCTAAACGACATTTTGGAATCCGCCTGGCGATGGCATCAACGTCATCCCAAGGGGTACGACGATCGTTGAGGAAAAATGCGGACATCGCACTTTGGGATAGGCAACTGCTGAAACGCTGCTCGGATTCCTAACGCAATTTACCGTCAATGTCGAAATTCGCAATCATTGTTCCGATGTACAACGCCGCGGAAACGATCGCCGCGACGGTGAATTCGGTGCGCGCTCAAACTTCGACCGATTGGGAACTCCACCTGGCCGACGACGGATCCAGCGACGCCACGATCGACGTGGCGGCTGCCGCGGCGGCGAACGATCCGCGCGTGAAAATCGTCGAATGTGGACGGCTGGCGCACATGGGCAGGGTGCGCAATCGAATCTTGCCGAGCATTTCCGCGCCGCTGGTGTGCATGCTCGACGCCGACGACATTCTCCGTCCAAATTACCTTGAAAGCCAAGACCGACTGCGCCAGGAGACAGGCGCCGCGGTTGTTCATTCAGCCGCGGACCATTTGGTGGGCGAGCAGATTGTAAGCGTGCCACCGACCTATCGTGGACCGCTGGTTTGTGAACCGCCGTGGATGATTGCCCAGTTGTGCCCGCGAAATCCGCTGTATGCTCCGTCGGCAATGATCAGCCGCGACGCGCTGGAGGCCGTCGGCAGTTTCAGCGAATGCCCCGAGCACTTTTCCGTCGGCGATGGGGATTTGTGGTTGCGAATGGCGCCGCGCTATCGTTTTGCCTACAATCCCGAGCCGCTCTTGCTCTATCGAATTCGCCCGGAAAGCCTCTGCCGCAACCCGGCGAATTTCATTCGTAATCGCAAGGGCGAGATCATTTCGCTGGAGCAAGCAATCGCGCGCGGCGGGGATTTGCCGGCTCCGTTGTTGCGGAGCTTGCGAAGGCGCTTGAGTAAAGTGCATAGCAACTGTGCTCGCCTATTGTTGGACGAGAAGCCGCCGCGTCGCGAAGAGGCGCGCGAGCATTTTGCGCGGCCTTTCGACAGGCTCCGTTCGCATTTCCCTATTTCCCATTTCACTTATTGAGCATTGTCGGCGCGATGCCTCCCTATTGCTTGCACCGCTTGCTGCGCAGTCTGCGGCCAGCGCAATTATCGTGATGCGACTCGACAACCTGCCAGCCCCTTTTAGGCGCCTTCAATTGCGGACCATTCCTGTGCCGGCCCGCGGACGATTTCGGGTGACTCGATGTGCGGAATAGCCGGAATCTGGAACTGCCGACCCGGCTTTGACGCCGAATCGGCCGTCTCGGCGATGTTGGACGCGATGCAACATCGCGGGCCCGACGGCCGAGGCGCTCGCCTTCGACGGCGGCGCCGCCGGAATGGTTCGACTGGCGCTGGTCGATTTGTCGCCGCGCGGGATGCAGCCGATTTGGTCGGCCGATCGCCGGGTGGCCGTGCTGTTCAACGGCGAGATTTACAACTTCCGCGCAGCGCAAGCGCCTCAGCCGTTCGGGAGTCGCGTTCCACACCGGCACCGACACGGAAGTGATTCTTCAACTGTATTTGGAGGACGAAGAGCAATTCGTCGATCGGTTGCGCGGCATGTTTGCAATCGCTGTGTTCGATTGGCGCGGCGCATCGGCCGGCGCCTTGCCGGTGCTGACGCTCGCTCGCGGTCCGCTGGGAATCAAGCCGCTCTATATCGCCGCGCCGGACAACGATCCGCGGGCCGTGGCATTCGCCTCGGAAGTGCGCGGATTGCTGGCGGGTGGAGTCGTCGCTCGGCGCAGTCGATCCGGAAGGATTGGCCGACTTCCTGTCGTGCGGGTTCATCCTGCAGCCGCGGACGATCATCTCCGGCGTGCGAATGCTCGAGGCGGGATGGCTGGAGAGATATGCGCCGGGGCAACCGGTTTATCGCCGGCAATTTTGGCAAACGCCCTCCTACCAGCCGCGCCGTGAATCGCTCGATCAATCGGCCGCGCGGCTGCGTGGCGTGTTGGAAGAGAGCATTGCGCTGCATGCGTTCGCGGACGCGCCGGTCGGGGCTTTTTTGAGCGGCGGCGTCGATTCCACCGGGATCGTCGGTTTGATGCGCAAGCACGTCGCCGATCTGCGTACCTATACGCTCACCTACCCGGATGCTCCACAGCGCGACGAATCCGAGTATGCCATCGAAACCGCGGCGCGATTCGACTGCCGAAACACGGTCGTGGAGGTGCGCGGCAGCGAGATGCCCGAGGTCTTGCCGGAGTTCGCTCGAGCGATGGATCAGCCGAGCTCCGACGGGCTGAACACCTGGCTGATTTCGCGCCGGCGGCCCGCGACGTCAAGGCCGTGCTCTCGGGCGTCGGCGGCGACGAATGGTTTTCCGGCTATCCCGTCACCCGCCGCATGGCCTACTATGCCGTGCATCCGCTGGGGCGCGCGAAAGCGATGGCCGGAAATGTCGCCGCGATGCTGACCGACTTGCTACCGGAAGGAAGGATTCGTCAGCGAGCTTATAATCTGGCGACGCGCCGCTCGTCGATGTCAACTTGGATGCACGCGCATTCCGTGTTCCGCCACGATCAGGCGCTGCGGATGATCGGCCGGCGCTCGGGCAATTCCGGACAGGTTGAACAGTTCAACGACCAATTATCCAAACTCCGGTGCGATTTTTTTCGAGAGACTCCGATCGGCCTGGCCTGCCTTTTGGACTTCGGCTTCTACATGGGGAGCCAATTGCTTCGCGATGCCGATGCCACGAGCATGTGGCATTCGCTGGAACTGCGCACTCCGTTTGTCGATCTGGAAGTGGTCAAATTCTCGCGCACTTGCCGGGACGATTACAAGCTTCGTTACGACGGCGGCTTAGGCGGCCGTTACTCGCACAGCGGAGCGAAGCGGGTGCTGATTCATGCTCTGCGCGACGTTCTGCCGTCGGACATCGCGCAGCGTCCGAAGCGGGGGTTCGCATTGCCGATGGTCCATTGGATGCGAAACGAGCTACGTCCGCTGCTCATGGAAACTTGCAACCTGGAAACAATTGCTCGTCGCGGATTGGTCGACCCGGCGACGGTGGCCCCGCTCGTCCATGGCTCGGAGGCGATTTCGGCCAACCTTTATCCGCGGCTGTGGACGCTGATGATGCTGGAATTATGGTGCCGGGCGACATTGGACGCTCCCGCTGCCGCGCCGGTTGCCACTCGATGACGATGCTTCTCGACAGCCGGATTCCACGCGCGGCCGTGCCGATTGTTCCGAGTTTACCGGGCGCGTTGCGCCGACGGGTTTCGAATCGTTGTATCGACGATGCCGGGATTTGGCAATCGCCGGCGCGAATTGGGATAGAATGGTAGGGATGGCAGGACCGATCAGTAGCCACGAAGCGAATTTGCGTCCGTCGCTGCGTCCGCACGCGCATCGGATCGCGAATCCGGTCGACGAGGAAGAGGTTCGCGCGGTTGCCGGCCCTGTCGGCGCCAAAGTGTTGGTGCTGGGCGACGGAACGACTCATTTTCTCTCGGTCGTTCGATCGTTCGGGCGCAAGCGTATCGCGGTGCATACGGGTTGGTGCTCGGCGGATTGTCCGGCACTGCGGTCTCGATATATCGTGGCGCGGCATGATTTGCCGCGGCCCGACCTCGCGGGAGCTTGGAAACCGGCGCTCTTGGATTTGTTGCGCCGAGAGCACTTCGATCTCGTGATTCCGACCAACGAACAGTCGATGCGCCCGTTGCAATTGCATCGCGACGAGTTGTCGGCGGCCGGATCGATCTACTTGCTCGAGGATCGGGCGTTCGAAGTGCTGTTCGACAAATGCAAAAGCGTGGAATTGGCTCGGTCGGTCGGAATGTTCGTGCCACGCGGCGAATTGGCAGCCGACTTGGCGTCGTGCCGTCGGCTCGCGTTCGAATTTGGTTGGCCCGTGGTGCTCAAGCCATTGTCGAGCTTCACCGACGACGATCTGGTGCATCGGCGCGGAGTTGTCAAGGCCTACAACGAGGACGAATTGGACGGTGGCGCTCGGCGGCTGCTTTCCAAGGGACCGGTGTTGGTGCAAGAGTGTTTCGTCGGCAAGGGCGTGGGAATCGAGCTGCTGGCCTGCGAGGGGGAAGTTCTGGTCGAGTTTCAACACGAGCGAGTGCATCTTCCGCCGCGCGGCGGCGCGAGCACCTACCGCAAAAGTGTTCCACTTTCGCCCGACCTGCTCGAGGCGTCGCGACGATTGGTGGCGGCGCTGAACTACACGGGCGTCTTGATGGTCGAATTCTTGGTGAATTCCGAGATTCATCAATGGCGGTTCGTCGAAACCAATGCCCGATTCTGGGGTTCATTGCCCTTGGCGGTCGCGGCGGGAGTCGATTTTCCTTTTTATCTGTATCAGATGCTCGTTCACGGATCACGGCAGTTTCCGCGCGAGTATCGCCGCGGTCTCTATTGTCGCAACCTGACCGCCGATTTGCACTGGGCCCACGACAACTTTCGGGCGAGTCGCGGCGATCCGACGTTGATCACCGTAACTCCGAGCCGCATGTTGCTCGAAGGGGGCAATCTGTTGCTGCTGCGCGAGCGATTCGATTCGTTGGTATGCGACGATCCGTGGCCCGGCATCGTGGAACTGGCTCAGTTTGCTCGCCAGAATTCAGTCAAAATAGCGGATCGCGCTCGGGCGAAAATCGCCGGCGCGGTCTTGAAGGCGCCGGCCGTGCGGCGAAGGGCCACCGCCCAAGCGCGCTGGCGCTGCGACGAGCCGACTCGGCGCTGTTCGTTTGCCTCGGCAATATCTGCCGTAGCCCGTTTGCGGAGCACTACGCTCGCCGTGTTTTGCCGGCAGCGGTGGAGCTTCGCTCGAGCGGATTGTATCCCCGGCCGAATCGGCCCAGCCCCGAGACGGCGATCGCGGCGGCGCAAGAATTCGATATCGATTTGTCGAGACATCGAGCCGACGTGCTGACCCGTGAAACAGTGGCCAAGTCCGACGTGATCTTTAGTTTCGACGAATCGGTTCACCAAGAAATTCGGCGGCGATTCCCCGCCGTGCGCCGCAAACTGCACCGCTTTGCGCTGCTTGCGCACGACGGACCGCGTGAGATTGTTGACCCGTTCGGCGGATCGCCCGACCGATTTCGCGAGGTTTACCGCCGCATTGCCGCGGTGTTGGATTCAACCAGATAATGCTCGGCTTGTTTTCTTATCTTGATGTCAGTTCGGCCGGGTTGAACCCGAGTTGGCTGTGGCACATGCTGGCATTTGCCGGGCTGTGGGCGGGCGAACTGTTTTTCGTCCAAAAGACCACTTTGGTTTCGGTGCAGGATAGCAGCCAAAGATTTCTGCGCTGGGCTCCGCGGCTGCGCTTGATGTTGGACGTTTGCTTCGTGGTCGCGATGTCGATGTTCTTGCCGCGAATGTGGTTGCTCGGTTTGACGCCGATCGTGTTTCTAGTTCACATGGGGCTGGTCAGCCATTATCAATACTTCTTGCGACCGCTCTCCGCGCTTTCGCTGTTTCACAATTGGCGCGAAGGCGTGCAGACGGGCGGCTATACCTTTGGGGTCCGGCTGACAAGATTGACCTGGGTTTTGGTGCTCATCATGGTGCTGAAGTGGGCCGTGCTGCTCACCATGCCCGCGGAGTCTGGCGTTAGCAACTGGTGGATCTATGGAATCGGGCTTGTTGCCTTGCTGGGCTATTTGGCGCTTGTGGCGGCAGCCAGCTACGTCGATCCGTTGGAGAAGATTCGCACGACTCGCGGTTTCGGCCGTTTGGGCGTTATTCGCGGCTATTTCATCACTTGGCTTGCTGAATGTTGCTATTTGGGGCGACATGAGGTGCTGGCCGGCGCGAAACGGCAACGAGAGATCGTGCATGATCGTCTGACCCCAATCGAAACCCCCATTTCGATTCATCGCCGCTTGATTCTCCTTCAAGCGGAAAGCCTTGATTTCAACGTGCTGGGATACGAGGTGGACGGTCGGCAAGTAACCCCGTTTTTGAATCGGCTGCGGGAGCAGTCGCTCTTCTATCGGATCGCCGCGGCTCGCTATATCGGCTCGGCCGATGCCGACTTCGTCATGCTCAGCGGCGTGATGCCGTTCACGCGCATCATTACCTACAACATTCCCAATTATCCCTACGAAAACACCCTGCCCCAATTTCTGGCTCGCCACGGTTATCGAACCGCGGCTTTTCACGGTAACACGGGGAACTTCTACAACCGCCGCAATGCCTTCAAGAAGATGAATTTCTCCGAAATTCACTTTCTGGAGGAATTGGCTGCACGAGATGGGTTGCCGACTCGCAGTTGGGGAGTCGATGATCGCGACTTGTTGGAGTTTTCCACCCGGTGCTTGCAAGAGACGCCGGAGCCCATTTGCCACTTCATCATCACATTGACGACCCATACCCCCTACACGCTCACGCCGACGACCGAACGGGAAGTTTTCGCCAAGCCGCAGTCCATGGCGCAGAACTATCTCAACAACATGCGATACCTGGATAATCTGCTCCGCGACTACGTCGGATCGCTGAAATCGGCCACCGTGGTGATCTACTCCGACCATTCCGCCGATCCGGCCATGGCTCCGGAGTTCACGCCGCATTGGGATGGCTTGCAAGAGTTCGTTCCCTGCTTCATTTTCAACACCGATGAAGACCTCGGAGCGCAGCAACGCACGCGCGGCCAGCCGATCGCCACCGACGGAACATTGACGTTGCTCGATATTACTAGTTTCTTGCGAGGCCAGGTCGCGGCCGCGAATGGCGTGGCGCTCGCCACGTTGACGTCCGAATTGAATCCGATCTCGTCGCCCTCCGTTGCGCCGCCCGAAGTCGGCAAATCGTAAATGCCCGAAGTTTCACTAGCCGATTGCTCGGCCGATCCGTTGGCCCAGACGACGGTCTTGATTCCCGCCGCCGGGCGCGTGCCGGAAGGAATTCTCGCGCTTGGCAATATCAGTTGTCCGGCGATGATTCCCGTGGCGGGCAGGCCGGTGATCCATTGGACGTTGCGCTACTTGCGCTCGCTTGGATTGCGGCGGTTCTCGATCGCCGTCGCGCGTCGTGGGATGTTCGTCGAGGATTTCGTCGAATGCACTTTCGGTAGCGATTGCGAAGTGGCGTTTCACGTTCCCACGGCGGATCGCGGAGTCGGACACACGGTTCTCGAATTGGCCGAGCGGGCCGTCGGGACGTCGGCGCTCGTCGTGTTGGGCGACACGTATTTCCGATTCGCCGACCCGAATTTGCTCTGTCGCGGCGAAGCGGCGGTGCTCGTGGAAACTGTCAACGACCCCTATCGCTGGTGTACCGTCGAAGCCGAGCCGAACGGTGTTGTCACGACGTGGCGCGACAAAGAACCAGGGCTGCAAGGACCGATGGCGGCGCTGATCGGCGTGTATTATTTTCCCGATCTCGAGCAACTGCGAACTGCGGCCTGTGCGGCCGACCGGCAGGCAGGAATCGAAAACCGCCGCACGGAAATGGCCGACATTCTCACGCGAGTTGCCGCGGTAACCGCGGTGCATGCCGTTGCCGCCGGTGATTGGCTTGATTGCGGCAATCCGGATCGCCGCGAAAGTTCGCATCGGACGTTGCTGCAAGAGCGCGAATTCAACGAGTTGTCGATCGACAATGTGTTCGGCGTCGTTACGAAGCGCAGCCGGCATGTCGAGAAATTCCTCGATGAGATCAACTATCTGCGGTTATTGCCGCCCGATTTGTCGATCCTCTTTCCGCGCGTGGTCGGCTATTCGACCGATTACGACGACCCATGGCTGGCGATGGAGTACTACGGCTACCCGACGCTCGCGGAGGTGTTCGTATTCGAGAACGTCGATCCGGCGATTTGGGAGCAAGTGTTCTTGCACTTGCGGCAGATCGTCGAGCAAGGATTCATGCGCAAGCGATTTCCGTTGCCCCAAGGTGTCTTGCAAGGAATGTATTTGGAAAAGACGAAGCAACGGCTTGCCGGGCTGCAAAGGCCGGATGAACTCGTGCGACTCGTGCGACATGCCGGTCCACTTTCGATCAATGGCCGTCGCGTGCAAAACCTGCCGACGCTTTGGGACCGCATTACTACCGAGGTCGAACGGCTGGCGGAAAACGTTCAAGGGAGCATCGTGCATGGCGATCTCTGTCTGTCGAATATCCTCTACGACCTGCGCAGCCGAGTTTGCAAGCTGTTGGACCCGCGCGGGAGTTTCGGCGTGGCCGGAATCCACGGCGATCCGCGATACGACGTCGCCAAGCTCTATCACTCCGTCTACGGGCTTTATGATTTTCTCACCAACGATTTGTTCCACGTCTCGGTGGCGGGTGACGAGATTCGGCTCGACATTCGAGCGCGGCCGTATCATCGGCAAATCCGCGAACGGTTCGAGAAAGTGTTCTTCCCGCTGTTCGATCGGCGTGAGATTCTGTTGATCACCGGGCTGTTGTTTGCCAGCATGCCGGCATTGCACTACGACGCGCCGGCTCGGCAATTGGCGATGTACGTGCGGGCGCTGGAGTTGTTCGACGAAGTGTTCGCGTCACACCGTGAAGCTGAAAAGGCGCCATGAGAATCTGCATCGATCTCGACGGAGTCGTTTGCCGGCTGCGCGAGCCCGGCGAGACGTATGCCGAATTGCAGCCGGTGCCGGGGGCCGTCGAAAAGCTTCGTTCCTTGCGCGCCGCGGGCCACTATCTAATCCTGTATACCGCTCGGCACATGAAAACCTGCGGCGGGAATGTCGGGCAAGTCGTCGCGCGGCAGGGCGCAACGACGATGGACTGGCTCAAGAGGCACGGCATCGAATTCGACGAATTTCATTTCGGCAAACCTCATGCCGACGTCTATATCGACGACAATGCCGTTCGCTTCGAAAGCTGGAATCAGATCACCGCGGATGGGTCGTCGCTGCCGGCGAGCAACGAACGTCGGCTCGCAATTCGAAATCAGGGCGACTCGCTGCCATGAATATCGTCATGCCGATGGCGGGGGCGGAAGTCGATTCGCCCAAATCGGCATCGCCACGCCCAAGCCGCTGATCGATGTCTTCGGGCGTCCGATGTACGCCTGGGCGATGGACAGTTTGCCGCTGGATTTGGCTCGGCGGGTGATCTTTATTTGCTTGGAGGAACACCTCCGCGAGCCTGAATTGGAGCGAGATATTTGCAATCGCTACGGGGCCCTCGATCCGGAGATCGTGCGGCTGCAGGAAGTCACCGAGGGCCAGGCATGCACCGTGCTAATGGCCCGGCGGTGGATCGACAACGACGAGCCGTTGCTGATCTACAACGCCGATACGTATTGCCGCACCTCGCTTGCGAAGCGACTGCCTGAGTTGCCGCCGCAAGTGGACGGCTTGCTCGGCGTGTTTCGTGCCCCAGGCGATAAATGGAGCTTCGCTCGCGCGGATTCCGAGGGGCGAGTGCTCGAGACTGCCGAAAAATCGCGGATTTCCGATTGGGCAAGCACGGGGCTTTATTATTTCCGGCGGGGCCGCGATTTCGTCGCCCATGCCGAGGCGATGATCGGCGCCGGCGAGCGAGTCAACGGTGAATTCTACGTCGCACCGGTTTACAATCGAATGATCTCCGCGGGGGCACGGATTTACATCGATGCGGCCGAGGAAGTTTGGGTCTTGGGCACGCCGGAAGATTTGCGCGGTTTTCAAGAGCATTTTGAGAACTCACTTTCCCTCAAGCAAGAGGGAAACGACTGATGGCACTTCCGACGTGTTCCGCCGTCAACGCGGTCGATCGGCCGGCCGGCATGGCGTTGCGACCGAAAAAAGTCTTGCATCTGCTCAACGGCGCCGGCGGCGGAGCCGCTTTGAGCACGCTGGGGCTGATCGATGCGTTTCAAAAGATGGGAATCGAAGCTTGCGCGGTTTGCGACGATGCCGGTTCACCTGGCGAGCGACAACGGCTGCACGACGCGACCCGCGGCGCCGTGCTGTTTACGTCTCTTTATTGGTGGAATCGCAAAATCCGCGCGGCGACGTGGAAGCGTCCGCTCATTGAATTGCGACAACTCATTCGGACCGGCTGGATTCGCCGCTCGACGGATCAAGTGGTTCGTTTCGCCGAAGAGCAACAAATCGACTTGATTCACACCAACACGATCCTGACGCCGGAAGGCGGACTCGCGGCCCGGCGGCTCGGCTTGCCGCACGTGTGGCATCTGCGCGAGATGTTGGGGCCGACGCGGCCGTTCCGTCTCTCCATGCATGGTTCGAAGTTGCGCGAGTATTTCAAGCGCCACGCTTCGCTGATTGTCGCCAACTCGCACGTTGCGGCGGCCGCGGCCGGCGATGCGATGGCTCCCGAGATGTTGCGAATCGTGCCCAACGGAATTGATTTGCGGGCATTCACGCCCCGCGCCAGGCGCCGGCAATTGGCCGTCGGCGAGTGGTTGCGATGGTCGGTGCTCTGACTTCGCGGTGGAAGAAGCACTCGCTGTTTGTTGAAGCCGCGGCGCGATTCTTGGATGCGCAGGATTTGGAATTTCGAGTTTACGGCCACGATCCGCTCGCCGGCGGCGCTCAAGGCAATGATCCGTATGCGGAGCAGATTCATGCTCTCGCTGCTCGTTATTTCGGATCGAGCGATCGCTTTTGCTTTTGCGGTCAGGTTTCCGAACCGGCTCGGATCATGTCGGAAATCGACATCTTGGTGCATCCGGCCGATCACGAATCGTTCGGCCGCGTGGCGGTCGAGGCGATGGCGGCCGGCTTGCCGGTGATCGGAGTGCGCGAGGGAGGAATCGCGGAAATTGTCGTTGACGGCGTCACCGGCCTGCTTGCCTCGCCGAATGATCCCGATGATCTGGCCGCAAAGCTGCGTCAGTTGATTGACGATCCGGCATTATGTGCCCAATTCGGAATTGCCGGACGAGCGCGAGCTGAAACGAATTACTCGATCGAAGCCTGCGCAAAGGGCGTTTTGAACGCCTACGAAGAGGCCATGCAACGGCCCGTCGGCTCGACGCGACACGGAGTTCGCCGGCAATGAAGTTTTCGATCTGCATCCCGAACTACAACTATGAAAGGTATCTGGGTCGAACGATCCAAAGCGTGCTGGACCAGACCGAGGCTGATTTCGAGATCTTGGTTTCGGACAATGCCAGCACGGATGGTTCGCGGGAGATCGTCCTCGCTTTCAACGACCCACGAATTCACCTGCACACGAACGCTTGCAACGTCGGCTTCGCGGCCAATCTCGATCGCGCCGCTCGCATGGCGAGTGGCGAGCGGATGTTGATGCTCTCGTCGGACGATTTGTTGCGGCCCGGCACGCTGTCGATGTATCAGGAATTGTTCGCGGCTCTCGGCTCGGCCGGCGAAAGCGCCGTGGCGAGTGCCGCGGTGGAAGTGATCGACGCGGAAGACCGGACGATCGGCCGCGTAGGGCTGCCTGCGAACAACGTGTGGCTGCCAGGCGATCGAGCGCGGGAGCTCGACGCGATTGCCGGCGGCCCGGTGTATTGCGTCGCCGGACGCGAATTGCTTCGGCGCTGCCTTCTGGTGATGCAGAATCCATTTCAGTTCGCGGCGACGACGTATCCCCGATCACTTTATGAAGCGGTCGAGGGCTACGGCGGCGGGCGACAATTGAATCCCGACAAATGGTTTCACTGGAAACTGCTTGCGCTGCTGAGAAGGCTTATTTCATCGATCGGCCCGTGTCGGCTTACCGCTGGCACTCCTCGAACCAAACCGCCCAGCAGTCGGGCAGCGGAGCGCTGAAGTACCTGGTTGACGAATACGTCTCGACGTTCGAGATCGACGCTCGCGTGCTTCAGGAAATTGGCATGCAGCGCGCCGAGCTTGAACGGGCTTTCATCGAATACGACGTGGGGCGCTACGGCCTGGCCTCGCTTGCCCGAGGCCAACGTCGCCAAGCGCGGCGGATATTCCACTACGGCAAGGCGGTTTATCCGCAACACGCCGGCAAGGATCGCTATGTTCGAATGCTCGCGGTGTTGCTTCGGCTCGGCCCGCTCGGCCAGGCGATTGCGCGAGCCGCGTATCGCTACCGCACTCGCGCAAGCCGCGAGCGGCCGGAGAACGCTTGGGAGCTTGAGGGAGCCTACCGTTGAACCTCGACGCGACTCTGGCGGCGTCCACCACCATTCGAAGCGCGTCTTCGCATCTCGTGGCTAACGGCAAAGTGCTCGTGCTGGGACAGGGCACCAGCAGTTTTTTGACGGTCGTTCGTTCGCTGGGGAGACAAGGAATCAAAGTTCACGTCGGCTGGTGTCCGCCCGATTGCCCTGCCCTGAAGTCGCGGTATGTTGCTCGATTCCATGCGATTCCGCCGTACACGTCCGATGGTGAATGGAAACGCCGCCTGATCGAGCTCATGGAGCAGGAGCATTTCGATTCTGGTGCTGCCGACGAATGAACAATGCCTTCGACCTCTTCAACAGAATCGAATCGAATTGAACCGCGTGGGGCGAGTTCATGGGATGGAGGATCACGCGTTCGAAGTGGTGTTCGATAAGTCGCAAAGCCTGTCGCTCGCCGAATCGCTTGGCTTGCGAGTGCCGCGGTCGCGGATCGTGCATGATTCGACGGAATGCGCGGCTTTGGCCGGCGAGTTTGGCTGGCCGGTTGTGCTCAAGCCGTTATCGTCGTACAGCCCGGCCGACCTTGGCCGCCGGCGCGAGGTGGTGAGAGCCTACGATTCCGATGAATTGGAATCGGAAGGCTGCCGGCTGTTAGCCGAGGGCGCCGTGTTGCGCAAGAATGTTTCGTGGGGGTCGGAGTGGGAGTCGAATTGTTGGCCGAGCATGGCGAAGTGCTCGTCGCCTTTCAACATCAGCGCGTGCATCAGCCGCCGCGGGGTGGGGCAAGCAGCTACCGCAAGAGCACGGCGTTGCGGTCCGATCTCCTGCAAGCAGCCTCGCAATTGATCGAATCGCTGGATTTCACGGGCGTGATCATGGTCGAGTTTCTCGTCGATCCGCGAAGTGACGACTGGCGATTTGTGGAGATGAACGGCCGATTCTGGGGTTCATTGCCGTTGGCCGTGGCCGCGGGCGTCGATTTTCCGGATGACCTTTACCGATTATTGGTCCACGGCACTCGGCAGTTTCCCGCCAAGTATCGAGAAGGATTGTATTGCCGCAATCTGATCGGCGATTTGGCTTGGGCCTTCGACAATTTGCGGGCGAACCATCGGGACCCAACTTTGGCGACGGTGCCGTGGTGGCAAGCGGTTCGTGAGTTAGGCCGGTTGCTGATGTTGCGAGAGAAGTCCGACACGTTTGTCATCGACGATCTCCGTCCGGGATTCGCGGAGGTGGCTTACTATGGGCGGCGATCGCTGAGCAGAATCGGCCGGAGACTACTTTCGATCGTGCGACCAAGGCGCACGGCGTAGAGGTATCGAGCGACAGACGCGATGCGACCGACCGTGCTTTTTTATCATCAGGTGTTACGGCGCCCGCGACCGGAGCATTATTTCTTCCGGCAATCGCCGACGGTCGATCAATTTCGCGAATCGATGAAGTATGTGCGGCAACGCTACCATCCAATATCCGCCGATCAAATGTTGCGGTTGCCGCGAGACGGGGGGAATTTTCCTCGGCGATCTGTTTTGATCACTTTCGACGATGGATTCCGGAACAATCTCCTCGCGGCCGAGATTCTGCGCGAACTCGACATGACGGCCTTGTTTTTCGTTCTTTCCGACTCGATCGACACGAACTTCAAACCGTGGTATTTGCGATTCGCTCATATTCTCACGACGCGCCAAAAGCCCTCGTGCACGGCCGCTTGGGGCACGGTGAGCTTCGACGATGCGCTGGCTCGCCGTCGCTGGCTCGCCGCGGCGAAGGAGCATTTGCTCGCTTCGACGCCCCTCGAACGGGACCGCCATTTGGAGCAATTGTCGGATGAACTCAAGTGTCCACCCATGGACTTGACGGACGTGGATTGCGGATTCCTGGGGGCCGAGGATTTACGCCGCATGATCGCTCTCGGGATGACGATCGGCGGCCATAGCGCCTCGCACGACAATCTGTCCCGGTGCGACGACGCCGAGTTGCATCGCGAAATGGTGACGAGTCGTGAGCAACTGGCAAAAGCGAGCGGCCGACCGATTGAGTTCTTCAGTTATCCCGACGGCCGGTACGATCGGCGCGTTTTGGACATCGCAAGGCGGCAATATCGGATGGCGTTTGCCGCCAGTTGCCATCTACCCAAAACCGACTTGTGGCGCTATCCGCGTCGCGCGGCCGATGATTGCACGGTGTCGAGCGTCCTAAGCCGCTGGTATCCATTGCGGCGCCGCGCGGCGGAAACGGCGAAACGGTTGCTGCGCGTGCCCGGAGCACCGAAACCCGCATGAATGGTGCAACCCCCGAGCTTGCGGGGATTCAACGAGAGATCCGGTCCGACAGAGAACGCGAGTCTCCGACGGTGGCTAATCGGGATATCCGGCATTATCGCTCCCGCGACGCCGGCGGAAAACGCGTGAATGGCCACATCAGGTCCGTTTACGAAAATCGGCTCCCTTCGCGCCACTGGCCGTGCGCTGGTAACGACTTAGAATGATAGGTGGGGAATTTCATGCGGAAATGGGGATCGTCGAAACCATGAATCCGAACCAGGTCATGCATCCGAGCCCACAGTGGCTGGCGGCGATGTCGGCCCGAGGCTACCCATCGGCGGAAAGGCAAGCCAACCGAGTTACGATCGGCGGCGTTTCGCTATTCTTGATCGGATTTACGATTTTCCTCTCCGGACTGGCCGTTTTCCGCGGGCACGTATTCAATCTTCGCGTCCAGCCGTTCCTGATTCCCGTAGCTGCGGCACTACCACTCGTGCTAGTGCGCTTTGCGAAATTTCCGATCAAAGTCCTCCTGGGATTTCTGATATTCTGGAGCCTATACGCCATTTCGCTGATTGGTCCAAGCGTGCAAACGGTCAGTCCGTTGGAGGACGCGATCAAGTTGGCTTCCGCCGTCGCCGTGGTAGTGACCGTGGCGTTGTTGGTGTCGAGCCGTGCGGACTTCATTCTCGGGTCGTTGGGGTTTTGCTTGGCCATTGGCGCGCTGGCGATTCGTGGTTTGGAAGAAGAGCAAGAGAACATTATCGAGGTGGCGAACAAGAATTCCTACTCGATGTACGCGTTGCCGGCGGTCCTATTGGCTGTCTTTATCGCGGTGCAAGTCGATTGGAAGAAAGTTTCGTTTCGCAAGTTGGCGACGCCGATCATGCTTCTGTGCTCGTTGGCGGCCGCGGTTGCGATCATCACCGGCGGCAATCGATCGGGATACCTCGGTCTGGCATTGATCGTTTTGATGATGGGATTCTATTTGGTTTTCAGCCCAAGACTGCGTCTGGGACGGAAATCGAGAGGTGCAATCCTATTGACCTGCTTGATTGTGGCCGTGGTTGCCGGATTGGCCTACAAGGGAGCGCAAGTATTCGAGCGTCGCATCGTGCAAACCGAGGAAGGAACCGATTCCGACCGTTTGCGAGTCAACCTATTTCTGACTTCGCTGGAGATCGGACTGGAACATCCGATTCGAGGAGTCTCGCCGCAGTATCTGCCGGTGATGCTGGCCGAGCGATTGTTTCCCGGTCGTGCGCCAGGGCATGGTTATGAAACGCACAATGTTTTTGCCCATATCATCGGCGGCTGCGGATTCTTGGCGATGTTCGCCTTGATTTATGTGGCTTGGACCCTGTTCTTTTGGCGCCCGCGGAATTCTCGACGGCCGGAGGCCAATACCGACTTTTACGATGCCCGAACTCTCATGCGGATGATGATCGTCCTATGGGGCGTGCGAGGATTATTCAGCCAGGAGATTCTCTACAACCCGGGTTTTTGCATGGGTCTGGGATTGGCAATCGGACTTTGCATGGTCGAGCTCGATTTGATCAAAAGATCGGCCCCTTTCGGCTATCCCACGACGGGCCAATTGACGTCGTCGTATCCGTCGCGATCGTAGGCAAGCGAGACACCGCGCTCGCGCGGTCATTTGATCGGCATGGATTTGGTTGAAAACTCGCCCTGCTTGCCGCGCAACGCGGCTGGGCCGTTGCCCGTTGCGGGGCCCACGCCAGCAGAATCCGACCTGTTGTTCGACGAACACTCGAGATCGATTGGAGAAGCTACGCATAGGCTTCGTCAGCGGCCGGACGTATTTTGCTGGCGATGGACTTTGGGCCGACGCCGGTTTGGGACGACTGCTCGATGCGATGTATCCCTGGTGCGGCCGGCTTACCGCCGCGCTTTGTCAGTCGGTTGCACCGCAACCGCTGTTGGATCACCGCTTGCAAATGCCGCGCGACGACGTGCTTCGCTTGCCGGACCTGCCGAGCATCGGTCGCGGTTTTGGAAAGATCGCGTCGTGCCGGCGAGTAATTCGCGAGGTCGAACGGCGGTCGGATGTCGTCATTGTTCAGCTGCCGTTTGCGGCGACGTTGGCGCTGCTCGGCGCACGGCGGCCGCGGGTCTATCAGGTTTGTGCCGACATTTGGGCTTTTGCGCCGATCTTCCCGATTTGCCGGCTGGAAGCGGCCGCCGGCGCTATTGGCGGGTGGATTGATCGATCGGGTGCAGGCGGCGTTGTTTCGCCGTGGCGACGTGCGGGTGGTGACCAACGGCGCGGCGCTGCGAACGCATTATCGCGAACCGCCGGGAAGAGCGATTGTTTCGTCGACCATTCTTGAACGTGAGATTCGCAGCGCCTCGCGCCGTCGTCCGGCCGATGCGCCGTGGCGCGTGCTCTACGTGGGTTACGTTCGCCATGAAAAGGGAACGGATCTCTTGATCGAAGCTTTCAGTCGCGTGCTGAATACGATGCCAGATGCCGAACTGGAGGTCGTGGCGGGACGCGACGAAGCCGGGCGCGGAATGGCCGCGGGCTTCGCGAACGCACTTGCTGCCTTGGAGCGAAAGGGAACGGTGCGGTTTCTGGGCCATCGAAATTTCGGGCCCGATTTGTTTCAGTGCTTCGCGGATGCCGACGTGCTGGTGGTGCCGAGCCGCACGGAAGGAACGCCGCGCGTGTTGGTCGAAGCCCGCGCGTTCGGTTGCCCGGTGATCGGCGCCGCGGTCGGTGGCATTCCGACTTCGATCACCGACGGAGTCGATGGCCTGCTGGTTCCTCCGGAAGACCCGGCGGGGCTCGCCGACGCCATTCTTCGATTGGCCCGCGATCAGCAATTGCGAGAACGACTGATCACCGCCGGCTATGCCACGGCCCATCGATCGACCGTCGAAGCGTTTGCCGCAGCGCTCGCGGAAGAAGTTGCCTCGATAGCGCCAAGCCTCAAGCCTCAAACCTCAAGCCTCAAGCCTTCTTCCTAATGCCGCCGCGATTCATCCTTGGTTTGCATTCGGGCCACAATGCCAGCGCCTGCATCGGCGATGCGTCGGGCTTGATCTATGCGGTTCAAGAAGAACGGCTGACGCGGCGAAAAGAACTATTGGGGCACGCCGACGCAAGCGATCCACGCATGTTTGCGGCACATCGGCGCTAACGTGGCCGACGTGCATGTCGTCGCCCACGGAAGCACGCAAGCCCATTGCCGATACCACAGTCGCGACGACGTGTTGCGCCTATCGACGGCAAAAATCGGTGCTGGGCAAACTGCGGCAGCGAATTGCCGTGCCGCTGTTCATCGCGCTGCGGCCCACGTGGGGGCGGGACCGTCTGAAGGCCGACTTGGACAGAGCCGGATTCGGCAGCACCCCGATATCGTACCACGATCATCATCAAACGCATGCGGCAACCGCGTACTACGGCCTGCGGGCCAATTCGGCGGAGAAGTATCTGGTGCTCACGTGCGACGGCGACGGCGACGGTCTTGTGCCACCGTGCGCGTCATGGGGGGCGGCGAGGATCGACTGGTTGCGTCGACTCCCTGGGACAATTCGCTCGGCGCCTTGTATTCCTGGGTCACTTTTGGAATGGGCTTTGTGCCGCTGGAACATGAATACAAGTTGATGGGCATGGCTCCCTACGCGTCGGATCACGCCGCCGCGGATATGGCCCAAATCTTTGCCTCCTATCTGCAACTGGATTCCAACGGATTGGAGTTCCGTCGGCGCACGTTTCGACGCACCAATGATTTGTCGGAAAGCCTCGCACGGGACCTGAAGGGGAAGCGTTTTGACCACATTTGCGCCGGTTTGCAACGTTTCACCGAAGACTTGCTCTGCCAATGGTCGGCTGCCGCGGTGAAGGCCACGGGAGTGCGGCGCGTGTTGGCCGCGGGCGGCGTGTTCATGAACGTCAAAGCCAACAAGCGGATCGCGGAATTGGAAGACGTCGAGTCGTTCGAAGCGTTTCCGTCGTGCAGCGACGAAACGCTATCCATTGGAGCCTATTATCTGGAGGCCGCGCGGCGGTTTTCGCCGGATCGCTTGCCACCGCTGAAGCATTTTTATCTGGGCGACGATCTGGACGACGAAGAAACGTCAATCGCGGTGCGACAATCCGGGTTTTCGTTCACGCGGCCGGCCGATATGGCTGCGGCAGTCGCCGAAATTCTCGCCGCCGGTCAGCCGGTGGCTCGCTGCGCGGGTCCAATGGAATTTGGGGCTCGGGCGCTTGGCAATCGGTCGATTCTCGCCGATCCACGAAATCAGGATGTTGTGCGAATCATCAATCAGATGGTGAAAAAGCGGGATTTCTGGATGCCGTTTGCTCCGATGGTCATGGCCGCGCGGCAGGATGAATACCTGCGGAACCCTAAGCGATTGACCAGCCCCTACATGATGATGACGTTCGACACGCGGGACAATTTTCGCGACATGATCGCCGCCGTGCATAACGCCGATCTGACGTGCCGCGCACAAATCCTCGAGCGCGATCAGAATCCGCAGATGCACGATATCGTGCAGGCATTCGCCGAACGCACCGGTCGAGGCGTGATCCTCAACACTTCGTTCAATCTACACGGCTGGCCAATTGTCCGAACCGCTGCCGACGCGCTGCATGTGTTTCGCAGTTCAGGGCTGGAATACCTGCAAGTCGGCCAGTATTTGGTCAATAAGCAAGCATCGGGATCGAATGGCAAGGAGACGGATGGAGCCGCCTAAAAGTCTCCCGAGCGAGACATCGTCCGCCGATGGATCGATCGAGAATCGATCGCGATTTGTGCTGGTCGATGCGTTCCGTGGACTGGCGGCGATGTGGGTGCTCTTGTTTCATGTCTGGCACAACAACATCGAGCCGAGCCTGCACGACGCGCTTCCGAAGATCGTTTCGGCGTTATTTGCGCACGGATACCTGGGTGTCCTGATTTTCTTCCCGACAAGCGGTTTCGTCATTGCGCACAGCATCTTCGGCAGTCGAATCACGCCGCAATACGGCGGTCGGTTCATTATTCGTCGAATGTTGCGGCTCGACCCACCGTATTGGCTCACGGTGCTGTTGACGGCCGGGTTGTTGTGGGGATCGAGTCACTTGCTGCATCGTCGTGGGGTGGATGTCCCGACTGGCGCCGTCGTCGTCGCGCACCTGTTCTACTTGCAAGATCTATTGCAGTTGCCGCGAATGAATCCTGTGTTCTGGACGCTTTGCTATGAGGTGCAGTTTTATCTCGTTTTCATCCTTGCAATGGCTTTGGCGCAAAGGCTCGACGGGCCGTCTTCCAGCACGCGCGGCGGCAAGTGGCACGCCGCCGTTTTCGGCGCACTCTTGGTCCTCACGTTGCTTTCGGCGACCGAAATCATCACCGTTTGGCCCGGGCTCTTCCTACATCGATGGGTCTATTTTTTTCTGGGGGTCATGGCGTATTGGGCGGTTCGAGGATTCGTGCGGGCGCGGCTGTTTTGGTGGCTGGCCGGTTTCACCGTCGTGGCGGTCTTGGCGGCGAATCCCCCGGAGGGTCTGGTCGAGCAAGTTGCTGTCGCCGGCGGCACGTCGATTCTCTTTTGCTGGACTGGGAAAAGTGGAGCAATTTACCGTGCCTCGCTTGGCCCAGTCGCCCAGTATTTGGGAAGGATTTCGTATAGCTTGTATCTAACGCACACGATTACGGCGAGTCGCATTGCTCGGGCCCTCGTCGATCATTGGGGAGGCGATTTGAGCTTGGCCCGGTCGCTTGTGGCGCTCGCGCTGGCATTGTTCGTTGCGCTCGTCACGGCACAGGTCTTTTATCTCTTGATTGAATTGCCATCCTTGAAACTGAGCCATCGTTTCAAGCGCCGTTGGTCGGCAGCAAGATGTAGCGATAATCGTGCGTTCGGCTTGGACGGTTTTGTTTCCGATTAGATCGCTTCAACGCTTCCATGAAACCTCGACTGTTGGATCATCTGGTTTGTCCGCTCGATCGGACGCCGCTCGAGCTTCATGAGTGGGAAGGCTCCGAACAGCCGTTGACCGGCGAGCAACGTGCGCGAGCCGAGCGACAAGGGATCGATCCCCTCGCGCTATCGCGCGAAATCGTGACGGGCGTTCTTGTCAACCGGTCGCGCGCGATTGTCTATCCGATTTATCAGGGCATTCCGCGTTTGCTGACGTTTCCAACCGGCGTCGCCCGCACTTTCGCCGAAATGCACGGCGCGCGATTGCGGGCCGAGTTTCCGGGCTGCTCGCTTCCCGATCAGCCGGCCATGCCGGGCGAACACGACGTGCTGCGCACCTTTTCCAGCGAATGGGTCAACTACGATTGGGATGGCCAGTCGTACTGGAATCTGACGCCCGAGGCGTGGTTTCGCTGCATGCGATTTGTGCTCGGATTGGATCGCTTTCCGCTCGATGGAAAACTGGTTCTCGAGGTCGGCATGGGGATCGGCGGCGTCGCCGATTATTTAGCGCGGGAGGAGAATTGCGAAACGGTCGGAGTCGATTTGGGGCACGCGGTTCGACGCCGGCTACCGGCATTTCGGGCGAAATCCGTATTTGCACGTCGTGCAGGCGTCGGCCTTTGCGCTGCCGTTTGCCGATCGCCGGTTTGATTTCGTCTACAGCTTCGGCGTAATTCACCACACGTTTTCGACGAAGACCGCGTTCGACGGTTTGACGCGCCTGCCGATGGACCGTGGTCGGCTCTATGTTTGGGTCTACAGTCCGCATGACGAGAATCGCACCATGAAGCGTCGGGCGTTGATGGCCGCGGAACGGCTGCTGCGCCCGATCGTTTGGCGATTGCCGGAGCGGGCGCAAAGCGTCGCGCTGGCGCCGTTGGTGCCGCTCTACATGGCGCATCAATGGCTCCGTTCGTTGCGACATCAAAACGGCGCGGTGCGGTATGGGGTTCGCGAGGCACTGCACGCGGCTCGCGATCGGTTTACACCCCGATATATCCACCGGCACTCCGAGGAGGAAGTTTGCCGTTGGTTTCGTGAAGCCGGTTATAGTGAATTGTCGCGCGGCAGCGAACGGCCGCGGCCCGATTTTGTTCCCATCGCTTTCACCGCGTCGACGGGCGTGAGCGGCATTCGGCAATAGCCAACGGCTGAATCAACTATGTGCGGCATCGCGGCTCTGTTCCGGTTCACTCGCCGGGAGATTTCTCCCGATGCGATTCTGCGGATGACCCGCGCGGTGGCGCATCGTGGGCCGGACGGGGAGGGGATTGCCTTTCTCGCGCCGACTGCCACCGGCATGGCGGAGATCGATCCGCATACCGGCGACGATTGGCGAGTCGCGCTGGGTCATCGCCGGCTTTCGATTCTCGATTTGAGCGATGCAGGCCGGCAGCCGATGGTCTATCGCGAGCGTCTCTCGTTGGTCTACAACGGCGAAGTCTACAACTATGTCGAACTGCGCGAGGAACTCGAGCAGCGCGGGTCATCTGTTTCGTTCGCACACCGACAGCGAAGTCATCCTTGCCGCGTACGATCAGTGGGGCACCGATTGCTTCGAGCGCTTCCGCGGCATGTGGGGGTTGGTCATCGTCGATTGCCGGCGAAACGTCGCGGTTCTGTCGAGAGACCGACTGGGCATCAAGCCGCTGTATCTCGCCGAATCCGACGGCCTGATTGCCGTGGCGTCGGAGCTAAAGCAGTTTCTTTCGGTTCCGGGCTTGCAACTTCGGCCCAATGAATCGGTGCTTCGCGATTATTTGCTGACGGGCTACGAACGCACGGGGCAAACATTCTTCGAGGGCATCGCGCCCGTGCCGGCCGGCGTTTGGCGGTCGATCGATTTGAACGACGGCACGGTTTCCGCGCCGCACGAATACTGGTTTCCCGACCGCATCGAAGCGACCGTCGCCGATTCACGGCAGGCCGGAGAGCAATTGCGCGAGTCGATGCTGGAGGCGGTCCGCATCCATCTCCGCAGCGACGTGCCGGTCGGCTGTGCGCTGAGCGGCGGAGTCGATAGCAGCTCGATCGCGGGCTGTGTCGGGCAACTCACAGCGTCGCGTCAATGCTTGGAAACTTTTAGTGTGCTATTTCCCGGCACGCCGATCGACGAGTCGCGGTTCGTGAGCCAGATGGTTGAAAGCGTTCATTGCCACCCGCATTCGATCACGCCGACGCCGGAGCAATTCCTCGCCGATTTGGACCGATTTCTTTGGATCCACGACGAACCGGTGGGAACTGTCGCCCAATATGCCGGCTACGCGCTCGCGCGTTTGACCCGCGAGGCGGATGTTCCGGTGACATTAAATGGGCAAGGCGGCGATGAAGTTCTCGGCGGCTATTGGCAATCGTATTTTTTGCATCTGCGCCGACTGTGGCACTCGGGGCATTGGCTGCGACTGGCGGGCCATTTCGCGGGTTCGATATTTCCCGGGGGAAATCGGGAACTCCCGCGGCAAGCGCCGCTGATGCTGCGGCGCTATCGCGCGCGGCGCGGCGGCGGGCAGAATTCTCCTTCGACCGAACGGCGGCGACGACCGTTCCGCCCAAGCGAAGCTCGCGCAGTTGCTCGCCATGAATGACCAGCAGCGGCGTGTGTTCGAGATTCGCGAAATGTTCTTGCCGCGATTGCTGAAATGGGACGACCGCAGTTTCATGGCCTTCTCGGTCGAGGGGCGTTATCCACTGCTGGATCATCGGTTGATCGAATTGGCGCTCACCTTTCGACCGGAGGCACTTTATTCCTCGGGCTGGACGAAAACTCCGCTACGGCGCGCGATGCATGGCATCGTGCCTCGGTCGGTGCTGTGGCGGCGAACGAAATTCGGATTCGAGACGCCGCAGGATGCATGGCTTTGCGGTCCGCTACGGCCTTGCTTGGAAGCGTGGCTGGCCGGCGATGCTCCGATTTGGGAATACTGCGATCGCGACGACGCCCGCCGATTGGCCGACGATGTGTGGCGATTGCAAGGTCGCCAGGATGAACCCGGCCAGGCGCTATTGCGACTGTATCTGGCGGATCGTTGGCTGCGATTGTTCTTTGCGGAGACGGATCGACAATGCCTCGTAGGAACGGCCACGGGGATCGGCAACAATTAATGACGGCCGCGACTCAATCACCGCCCGCGAAACTCAGTTCCCATTCACCGCGGCTCTGCATCCTCACTCAATACTTTCCGCCGGAGATGGGCGCGCCGCAAGCGCGGCTCTCGGAACTCGGCGAGCGATTGATCGATCTCGGCTGGGAAGTCGAAGCGCTGACGGCGCTGCCGAATTATCCGACCGGCCGCGTCTTTGAAGGCTACGATCCGCGTCGCGTCGTCGTCGAACAGATCGGCCGGATTCGCACGGTGCGAGTGCCGCTCTACACGGCCAAGACCGGGTTTACGAAGCGGTTCCGCTCATACTTTTCGTTTGTCGCATCGGCTTGCCGGCATGGGCCGCGTTGGTGCGCTCGGCCCGATCTGCTGTGGGTCGAGTCGCCGCCGCTGTTCATCGGATATGCGGCGCGGTATTTGAGCTGGCGCTGGAAATGCCCGTTCGTGTTCAACGTCAGCGATCTGTGGCCGGAGTCGGCGATTCGCATGGGCATCATCAAGCCGGGAATCGCAACCCGAATGGCCGAGCGTTTGGAGCGGAAGATTTATCGCAAGGCGGCCGGTGTGACGGGCCAATCGGCCGAGATCATTTCGGCCGTCCGGGAATGCGTCCGTGGCGTGAAGGCGGAAGTCATCACCAACGGCGTCGATCCAGCGCGCTTCGGACCGAACCATGCCGATGCCGCTGCGCACGCGCTGTTGGGCACCGAGCCCGGACCGATCTTCATTTTCGCCGGCCTGCTGGGGCTTGCGCAGGGGCTCGATCAGATTCTCGATCTCGCGGCATCGTTGCCGGCGGACGTGCCGGGGCGTTTTGTCTTGATCGGCGAAGGGCCGGCCCGCGAGCATCTGTTGGCACGCGTCGGACGGGAGCGGATTTCTCGCGTGAAGATACTGCCGCCGCAGCCGCGGGAAAGAATCCCCGCATTATTGGCGGCGGCCGACGTAGCGATAATCAGCCTTGGAATGGCGATACCCGGCGCCGTGCCCAGCAAGATCTACGAAGCGATGGCGTCGCATCTGCCGATTCTGTTGATCGCCACGGGCGAGGCGGCCCGACGTGTCGAAGAGGCCGGCTGCGGGCTTGCCGTCGCGCCGGGCGACGCGGCAGCGACTGCGGCCGCCTTCCGCCAACTAGCCACCAATTCCGATCTGCGCAGCCGACTCGGCGCCGCTGGTCGAACACGCCGCCGAAACCACGTACAACCGCGACCGGATCGCCGAACGATTGCACCGATTCTTGCTGCAAATAGTTCCCGAGTCGGTCGCCGGCGCGAGGAGCGATTCTTGATGAGATCGATTGCTTGCGTCGTCGGCGCCCGGCCGAATTTCGTCAAAATGGGTCCGATTTTGTCGGGCCTCCGTGCCGCCGATCCGCAATTGAGCTTGCTGCTCATTCACACCGGGCAACACTACGACGAAGCGATGAGCGATCTGTTCTTTCGGCAGCTTGGATTGCCCGCGCCAGACGTTCATCTCGAAGTCGGCTCCGGCAGTCAAGGCGAACAGACGGCCAAGGTGCTCTCGCGCTACGAAGCTTGGCTGCTCAAAGCCGATCCGCGGCCGGCGGCGACGCTCGTGGTCGGCGATGTCAACTCGACGCTGGCGTGTACATTGGCCTCGGTGAAGCTGGGCGTGCCGGCGATCCATGTCGAGGCCGGCCTGCGCAGCTTCGACCGCACCATGCCCGAGGAGATCAATCGCGTGCTGACCGACGCGGTCGCCGAGTTGCTGCTGGTGAGCGAGCCGGGCGGCGTCGAGAATCTGCTGCGCGAGGGCCGGCCGGAATCGGCGATTCGCCTGGTCGGCAATGTGATGATCGACGTGCTGTATGCGCAGCTTCCGGCGGCACGCGACCTGCGGCAGACCGCAAGCGATGGGTCTCAGCCGGGGCAGTTTGCTGTTATGGACAATGCACCGGCCATCGAATGTCGATTCGCCGGCGACGCTGGCTGCGCTGCGCAGCCACGATCGCGCGGATCGCCGAGCGGCTGCCGGTCGTGTTTCCCGTGCATCCGCGCACGCAGGCCCGGCTGGAATCGGCTAGCCTGTGGGCAACGCTGGAACAATCGCCGGGCAGTCGCGATTCACGCCCCCGCTGGGTTATCTTGAGTTTCTTGGCTCTGTCGTCGGAAGCGCAACTGATCGTCACCGACTCCGGCGGCCTGCAAGAGGAATCCGCCGTGTTGGAGATTCCGTGCCTGACGTTGCGGAAGAACACGGAGCGGCCGATGACCGTTTCAAGCGGCACGAGCACGCTGGTGGGAACCGACGTGGCCCTGCTGGAGCGGTTGGTTGACGACGTTTTGGCCGGCCGCTACAAGCGCGGCAAAGCACCGACGCTGTGGGACGGCCACGCCGGGACGCGCATCGGCGCCGAAGTCGTTCGCTTTTTGAAATCATAATCGGTTTGTCGCATGATTGTCGGAATCGTCAACAGCGCATCATCGGCTGCATGAATCGCGACCGCGCCGGAATGATTCGATTGGTCGCGGTTGCGATTGCCGCGGTCGTAACCGTGGCCGTTGCAAATTGGCGTGCGGCGGTCTATCTCGCCCCATCGAATGAGGCCAATGAGCCTCTGCTGAATAGAACGGATCGAATCCAATTCTTGGCCCATGATCCGTCGAATTTGACTCCGCCGCTTCCTCCGCCGCAATTGTTGCTGATCGGGAATTCGCACACGTACACGTTGCCCGGCCTGAAGCGCGGTCAGGGGTTGCGGATCGGCGCGATGGCCTCTCGCCGGATCCTTCTGGATGAACTCATGGGCCGCATCGAGCAGGCGCATCCCATGCCGCTCGGCTCCTACTATCTGCTCGCCTATCCGAATTTCCTGCCATACGAAATGCTGACTCGCGTGGCCCAACTGTACCAATATGGCTACCGGCCGGATTTAGTGATCGTTGGAATTACCTGGCGAAACGTTGCTCGGGATTCGCAGCTTCGGACTGCCATCCGCGACATATACCGAAAGCCCGACGATGCCGAACGAAAGTCCGACGATGCCCCTCAAGGCCCGGAATTCGCCGATGCGTTCTTGAAAACGCTTAGCAGTGCGGCGATTGATGCGGCTCCCTCTATACTCAATGCGGTGGCGGCGGACATGCGTTGGGCGGAGACGGAAGACGAGCGGGACCGGACCAAGTCGGATGCCGACAGACTTGACAAGCAGTTGACTCAATCGATCGGCCGGCGGCTGACGCTCCTCGGCGACAGCGCAAGTCTTCGGGCGCGAGTGCAGTTGGATTATATTGATCCGCTACAGAATGCCGTCGTCGATCGCGTGCATAAAACCTACGACTACGATGTGGTCGAAGCCGACTATCGGTTCAATTCGAACTGCTTGCGCGTCGCTATTGCGGTTGCTTCACTCGCGCGGGGCGCAAGTGGTATGCTACCTGGCGCCGGAGCGATTCGACGTGCCGCCGTTGATGGATCCAGCCGGTGAAGAGCAATTCAACGAGCAGCTCGAGCGCGAAGCCGCGGCGATCGGCGTCGTGGTTTTGGACGCCCGGCATGTCGTTCCCAATGAATACTGGGGCTGGGAGTACGACTCGCCGGATCGGTCGCACTTCACCGAACCGGGGCATCAGCTTCTCGCGAAATTCCTTGCCGACGAGATCGAACGTCGCCATCTCTGGCCGCCGCGGTCGGATTCGTGCGCGCCCGATGAGATTCAACAGCTTCATCTTCCTGGCGTTTCTGCCGACGGTTTGCATCGTTCTGTGGTTGCTTCCCGTGCGTTTGCGCCGCTGGTGGTTGCTGATCGCGAGTTACGTGTTTTATGGATCGTGGCACTGGCCCTATCTGGCTCTTTTGTTTTCCGTCGCCACGCTGAATCACTTCGGCGCGCGATGGATCATCGCGGGTCAAAACCGCGCGCCGCGGCGTCTGGGTGCTGGCGGCGAATATCGTCTTGCTGGCGCTCTTCAAGTATTTGGATTGGCTGGTTGGAAACGTCAACGTGATTGCGCGGCTATTCGGAAGCGGCTTCGAGTTGGCAATTCCGCATTGGGTGCTGCCGCTGGGAATTTCGTTTTACATGTTCGAAGCAATCAGCTACACCGTCAACGTGATACGGAAACGAGAGCGGTTGCACGGATTCTGGGATTTCCAACTTTTCATCGCCTTCTTTCCGAAATTGATCGCCGGACCGATCCTTCGAGCCAAGGAATTTTTGCCGCAAATCGAACGGCAAAGTTTACGGCCGACGGTATCCGCGGTGCGAGAAGGCCTGTGGTTGCTGGCCAGCGGATTGTTCCTCAAGCTGGTGTTGGCCAACTTGCTTGGTCCGCAGGTCGATGAAGCGTTCGCGCAGCTCGGCTGGCAGCGTCGGATCGATCGATGTCTGGCTGATGGCGGTCGCATTTGGGTTGCAAATCTATTTCGATTTTTCCAGCTACACGCGCATGGCGATCGGCTCGGCGAAATTGTGCGGCATCCAATTGGTCCAGAATTTCAATTATCCCTATTCCGCCGCGACGCCGGTCGAGTTCTGGAATCGTTGGCATATGTCGCTTTCGCGATGGATTCGCGACTATCTTTTCTTTCCGCTCGCCGGCAACCGGCCGACGCTTGGATCGATGCTGCGAGCGGCCTTAGTTGCGATGACCTTGTGCGGTCTCTGGCACGGCGCCGGTTGGACGTTCGTGCTGTGGGGCTTTTATCACGGACTATTGATCTGCGGGACGCATATTCTCAAATACGAACGAGAGCCGACAAGAAAAACACAAACGGCAACGCGGCCATTCGCTGGCCGAGCCTGGTCGCTTGTGACCAATCCGTTGGCGACGATCGTCACCTTCTCGCTCGTTTCGCTCGGTTGGATACTGTTTCGCTCCGGCACGATCGGACAGGCCGTCGGTCTGCTGAGCACCGCATTGCAGCCGTGGAAGTCGCATTCCCGCGCGTTTGGCGGCACATTCTACGCGGAAACGGCCGCTCTGCTGGCTTTGGTTTGGTTCGCGCCGGTCGCCGCGCGAATCTGGGAGCGGTTGGCGGCGGATGTTGAAATTCCGAGCGGCATATCGCCCGACAGCGTGCGGACGATGGCCGTCGCGACGCCTGTGCCGGTCCGAATCCTTATTCAACAAACGTTGTTAGGTGCGATCGAAGGTGTGACTATCGGATTGATGCTCGTGCTTTGCCTTGTATTCTTCTACGGCCAAACGCAGTTTATCTACTTCCAGTTTTGATTCGCCTCGATTTCGATTGAGGGTCAATCGCCCGATTCATGCCTCAAACCGCCGCATCGCCGATCACCGAACCCCGCGACCTGATCGCCGCAGTGCTGGATCATGCCCAGCGATCGCCGGAGCGAACTTGCGTCGAAACATTTTCTCGCCGAACGCCCATCGAGCGGCGAAGCTTTGCCCAAGTGGCGGAAGGCGCCGGACGGGCCGCCGCGCTGTTATACGAACAAGGCTTGCGCCGCGGCGAGGTCGTGCTGTTTCTTGGCACGCATCACATCGATTTCTATCCGGCCTGGCTCGGATGTGTCTGGCTCGGCGCGATACCGACCGTGCTGGCCGAGCCGACCGTCCGGATCGACAAAAAAGTCTATTGGTCGCGATTGGGCGAGTTGATCCGTCGCATCGAGGCGTGGGGAGTGGCGGCCGATCCGCGAATCAAGATCGAGCAGCAACTCGCCGCGATTCCGCGGATGCTTCGCTACGACGAGATTGCCAGCGGCGCTGGGCCAGTTCCGTCGCCGATCTCTCCACGGCCGGACGAGACACTGCTGTTGCAACATTCCTCTGGCACCACGGGATTGCAAAAGGGCGTCATGCTTTCGCATGAAGCGGTCCGCCGACATGCCGAGAGCTACAATCGTCGCCTGCAGCTTCTCCGAATCCGATCGCATCGCCTCTTGGCTGCCGCTCTATCACGACATGGGTTTCATCGCTTGCTTCGTCAACGCGCTGTGGCAGGGAGTGCCGGTCGTGTGGCTGTCGCCCTTTGAGTGGGTTGCCAATCCGGCGCTCTTGCTCGACGCGATCACGCGGCATCGGGCCACACTTGCCTGGCTGCCGAACTTCGCTTTCGCGTTTTTGGCGAGCCGCGTCAAGCCGGCACCGGGGCGATACGATCTGTCCTCGCTTCGTGCGCTGGTGAATTGCTCCGAGCCTGTTACCGCCGAGGCTATGCAGGCGTTCTGCGATCGATTTGCTTCCGATGGATTCCGGCCCGAGGCGCTGCAAACGTGTTATGCGATGGCGGAAAACGTGTTCGCGGTGAGCACGTCGAATGCTCAATGCCGCCCCCGATTGCGGCGCATCGATCGCAGCATCTGGCACACGGAGCATCGGGCGGTCGCGGTGAAGGATTCATCGGCGCCGGGTGCGACCGGCATCGCGACAACGGCGCTCGAATCGACATCGGATGCAATGACACACGTCAGCAACGGCCGACCTGTGTCGGATTGCGAGGTGCGAATCGTCGATGACGACGGCAAATCCGCGCCGCCTTGTTCGGCGGGCCGTTTGTTGGTGCGTTCGCCGTTCTTGTTCAGCGGCTATTTTCGCCGCGACGATTTGAATTCCAAACTGTTCACGAGCGACGGATTCTTCGACACCGGCGATCTCGGCTATCTCGACGAAGATGATCACGTCTATGTAACCGGGCGGCGGAAGGATCTGATCATCGTCGGTGGCAAGAATATCTATCCGCAAGATGTGGAAGCGGCGGCGGCGGGAGTGTCCGGCGTTCAACCGGGGCGGGTTGTCTGTTTCGGCGTCGAGCAACGAGCGTTGGCGACCGAAGGATTGGTGTTGCTTTTCGAAAGCGATGAACCAGAATCGGTTTGGCAAGAAATTGTGCAGCGCGTGCGGCTAGCGATTCCCGCACGACTCGACGTCGATTTGCTCGACGTACGCTTGGTTGCTCGATCCACGCTTCGCAAATCGACCAGCGGCAAGCTGGCCCGCGAGGGAAATCGCCAATGGTATCTCGAGGGCCGATTTGGCGCGGTTCCCTCGGGCATCGCCGGCGGGGAATAGTCAGTCGGAAAGTGTTTTGATATGTTGCGCGAGTTGCCAAGCCCGATTCGCCGGGACGTTGCAAGTTTCCTTCGCTCAAGAGTTGCTTTCCCGATGGATGTTTCGCATCAACGAGTGTTGGAGATCATTCGGCAGTTCGTGGCTCGCAAGCAAGGGCCCGCGGCTCGGCCGATTGCAGCCGACACGCCGCTATTGCAAGACGGGCATCTCGATAGCTTTGCCTTGGTCGAGTTGATCGCGGAACTTGAGCGCGAGCTTCCGGCGACATTGCCCGACGGTTCGCTGATTCCCGAAGACTTCGAGACTCCGCAAACGCTTTGCGAACGATTGGAGCAGTTGTAACTTGGAACCAGTCTTGTCGATGAATGTTCCCTTCTTTCGCCCGTCGATCGGCGAGGCGGAGATTGCCGAAGTGGCAAACTGCCTGCGCTCAGGCTGGCTGACCACGGGTCCGATCACTCGGCGATTCGAGACCGAAATGGCCGCCGCCGTCGGAGCAAAGCTAGCCGTCGCCGTCAATTCTTGCACCGCGGCGCTGCATCTCGCGGTCGAGGCGATGGGATTGAAGCCGGGGCAGGCCGTGTTGGTTCCGACGATGACGTTTGCCACGACTGCCGAAGTCGTTCGCTATTGCGGCGCGGTGCCGATTCTCGTCGATTGCGATCCGATCACGTTCAACATGGACTTGGCCGACGCCGCCCGCAAGCTCGCGGCGCTCGCGGCTGGCAAGCTTCCTGCTGCGATTGAGCCGGGCTTGCGCGTGGTCGGAATGATTCCGGTCCATGTTGGCGGGCTGATGATGGACGTGGCCGCCGTACAGGCGTTTGCGCACGATCGGGGGTTGTGGCTTGTCGAAGACGCGGCTCACGCATTTCCCGCCGCCTGGCGGCCGGCCGAGAATTGGCCCTGGCAGCGATGCGGCCAGCAGACGGCCGCGATCACTTGCTATTCGTTCTACGCCAACAAGACGATCACCACCGGCGAAGGGGGCATGGCCGTGACGGACGATCCGGCGCTCGCCGATCGAATGCGGCTGATGTCGCTGCACGGCCTGTCGCACGATGCGTGGGATCGCTACGCGGGCGGCACGAGCTGGGATTATCGCATCGTCGATGCCGGCTACAAATACAATCTCACCGACATTGCCGCCGCAATTGGCGTGCATCAACTCGCGCGAGCCGAGGCAATGCGCGCCGAGCGCGAACGATTGGCATTGCGCTATCGGGCCGAACTGGGCGATGTCGGCGAATTGGAATTGCCGCCGCTCGTGCCGAATCGAATTCACGCCTGGCATTTGTTTCCGATCCGGCTGAAGCTCGAACGCCTGACGATCGACCGCAACGCCTTCATCGCCGCTTTGCGCAGGCGCGGAGTCGGCTGCTCGGTCCATTGGCGTCCGCTGCACTTGCATCCGTACTACGCCGAACGATTCGGCTGGCGCCGCCAGGATTTTCCGACGGCCACTCCGCTTTGGCAGCGAATCGTGACATTGCCGCTCTTCCCCGGAATGCGCGACGACGAGCAACAGCACGTCATCGAAGTCGTCCGCAACCTTTGCCATGCAAACCGCGCGTAGCGGAATTTGTGAAGCTTCCGTTCCCTGCTTCCCGCTCGCTGCTCCCCGCCCTTTGAAGCGTCTCTTCGACATCTGCCTGGCGACATTGGGCTTGGTGCTGCTGTCGCCCCTGCTATTGCTCTTCGCGATCGCGGTCAAATTGGATTCACGCGGACCGGTGTTTTTTCGGCAAGAGCGCGTTGGCCGCGGATTTCGGCCGTTTCGAATCTTCAAGTTTCGCACGATGGTCGTCGACGCTCCACAGCGCGGCGGGCAGATCACGGCGGGTCACGATGATCCCCGGATCACTCGCGTCGGCCGTTTTCTGCGGCGCTGGAAATTCGACGAATTGCCGCAGTTCTTGAACGTCGTCAAAGGCGAAATGAGCCTCGTGGGCCCGCGTCCGGAAGTGCCTCGCTACGTGGAAATGTTTCGGTCTGATTACGCCGAGATACTGACGATCCGGCCGGGAATTACCGATCTGGCGTCGATCAAATATCGGGACGAAGCCGGTCTTCTGGCCGGCAGCGCGAATCCCGAACAGACTTACGTTCAGGAGATTTTGCCGCAAAAGCTGGCGCTCGCCGCGCGAATATGCCGCGCATTCGTCGTTCGGCGGAGATCTGCGAATTCTTTTGCAAACCGTGCTGCGGATGGTGGGCGGCTGACGAAAGTGGAAGTCAATCGCTCAGTATGGTTGCGCCGCCGGTGGGTGCGGCGATCGATTGCGGTGGCCGTGGTGCTGATAGTTCTCGCGGCGCTGCATCGTCCGCTGCTGCATGGCGTGGCGAGTTTCTTGATCGTCGATCAACCGCTCGCGCCGGCCGACTATTTGGTGCTACTGCCGGGGACCGTCGATAACGGGATCGAGGCGGATCAGGTGGCGCGGCGCGTATGCCGCGGGCGAGGTTCATGGCGTCTTATTATTCGCACCGCCGATGTCGCGCGCGGTGCGCTGTGGCGCATGGGCCGATCGGGCGACGACGCTCCGGCGCAATTTGGAAAAGCGCGGCATTCCGCCGGCGGCAATCGTGATCCCGCCCGGAGAAGTTCGCACGACTTGGGATGCCGCACGATCGCTTCAGCCTTGGCTCGAAAAGCGACCCGAGACGCGGCTGATTGTGTTGGAACGAGTTTGGCGTGGTCGCCATGCCCGTGGAATTCTCAATTCCGTGCTGGGCGACACGCGAGCGGCCCAATTGCATTTTTCGGCGATGCGCGGCGTCATTGACGAGAATAATTGGTGGCAAAGCCGAGAGGGCATTCAAACGGTTTTTCAGAGCTATGCCGCGCTCGGATTCGACTGGTGCAACGGTGCGGCGGAGCAGTGCAAGAATCCATGGACGTTGGAAGAATTCGAAAGCAGCCTGCCGGCGCCAACGAACCCTTGAGCCGCGGCGGGCCGCGACGTTGGCTCGCGGCATGTTGGCGGCGACGCTGGTTCCGCCGATTGTTCGCGGCCACGGCGACCATTGCTGGATTGTATGTCACCTCCGGCTGGTGGCTGCCGGCCGCCGGACATTGGCTCGATGTCGGAGAAACTCCGCGGATCAGCGATTACTGCCTGGTGTTGTCGGGCGATTACGAATCGCGGCCGTTTGTCGCGGCCGCGCTGTATCGGCGGGGCTTTGTTCGCAAGCAGATCTGGCTAACACATCCGGCAATGGCCGACACGCCGCTTGCCGAATCGGAGGAGCCCACCAATCGCGCCAAGCGGATATTGACGGCTCTCGGCGTGCCGGCCGATCGCGTCGTCGAATTGCCCGGCGATTGCGTCAGCACGTTCGACGAGGCGCAAGTCTTGGCTCGTGCACTGGCCGAGCATCCAGCGGCGACAGTCACGGTTGTCACATCGAGTTTTCACACGCGGCGTGCTCGCTGGGTGATTCGGCGAGTGTTGGGATCGAGCGCCGATCGGGTACGATATGTTTCCGTTCCGACCGATTACTACGATGCCGACTGTTGGTGGAAAGTCGAGGAAGGATTCACGACCTACATGAAGGAATTCTCGAAGACCGTGTTCTATTATCTGAGATACGGTTGGGGCGGAGCTTGGATTGCACTCTTCGTAACGATAGCAGCGATTGGCTGGACAATGCGCCGTCAGCGAAGACGAGCCGTTATTCCCACAATCAAACAATAGCGTTGGGCCTTCGATTAGACTTGAATAGAGGCTGTTCGCTCTCCGACGCCCGACCTCCGTCCTCTGACCCCTGATCCCCATGCCTTCTCCCACCGCTTCCGAATTGAAACAAGCCATCTCGAACAAAACGGCCATCGTCGGCGTCGTCGGCCTGGGTTACGTCGGACTGCCGCTGATTCAGGCCTTCGTCAAGGCCGGCTTTCGCACGATGGGATTCGACGTCGACCAGTCGAAGGTCAAGCGGTTGCTGGCCGGCGAAAGTTATATCGGCCACATCCCGTCGAGTGGATCGCCGAGTGGATTGAAACACGGCGATTCGTGCCGACGGCCGACATGCGGCGACTGGCCGAGGCCGACGCGATTTTGATCTGCGTCCCGACGCCGCTGACCGAGAGCCGCGATCCCGATTTGAGCTATATCGAAGCGACCGCCCGGCAGATCGCCGCCGTGCTGCGCCCCGGCCAACTCATCGTGCTCGAAAGCACGACGTATCCCGGCACGACGCGCGACGTCGTGCTGCCGATCCTCGCGGCCGGCGGCCTGAAAGTCGGCGAGGATTTCTTCCTGGCCTACAGCCCCGAGCGCGAAGATCCGGGCAATCCGAATTACACGGCCAGCGGCATTCCCAAAGTCGTCGGCGGCATCGAACCGCGCAGTGCCGAATTGGCCGAAGCGCTGTATGGTCAGGCGGTCGTGCAGATCGTGCCGGTCGCCAATTGCGAAGTGGCCGAGGCCTGCAAGATTCTGGAAAACACCTATCGCTCGGTGAACATCGCGATGGTCAACGAGCTGAAAATGCTCTTCGACCGGATCGGCATCGACGTCTGGGAAGTGATCGACGCGGCGAAGACCAAGCCGTTCGGCTTTCAGGCGTTTTATCCCGGCCCCGGCTTGGGCGGCCATTGCATTCCGATCGACCCGTTTTACCTGAGCTGGGTCGCCCGCAAGCACGGCCTGACCACGCGGTTCATCGAGCTGGCCGGCGAGATCAACACGAGCATGCCGCACTATGTCATTCAGCGCGTGATCGAGGCGCTCAACGACGCCGGCAAGCCGGTTGCGCGGGAGCAAGATCTGCATCCTGGGCGTGGCCTACAAGAAAGACGTCGACGACCCGCGCGAAAGCCCTTCGTTCGAGCTGATGGAACTGCTGATGGCGCGCGGGGCGGAGGTCAGCTACAACGATCCGCACGTGCCGAACCTGCCGCAGATGCGGCATCATCCGGAGTTGAAAATGGCGAGTCAGCCCTTGGAGCCTGCCTATTTGGCGGCGCAGGATTGCGTGCTGATCGCCACCGACCATTCGGCGTACGACTACGATTTCATTGTGCGGCATTCACGACTGATCATCGACACCCGCAATGCCACGAGGGCAGTTCGCGAGGGTCGGGAAAGAATTCGCAAGGCATAACGTCGCAGGCACGCTTCGGGTGCCGTCTGTCCTGCGTGAAGAGAAGAGGAGAAAAACATGTTCGATCGGATTACGTTTGATCTTCAGATTATGGGAGGCCGAGCCTGCGTCCGCGGAATGCGGATTCCCGTATCGGTCATTGTTGGGCAGGTCGCCCATGGGGCGACGTGGGATGAGGTCCTTAGCGAGTATCCCGACCTGGAACGAGACGACATTCAGCAATCGCTGGAATACGCAGCCTGGTTGACCCACGAGGAAGTGCGAATCGCGTAAGGAAGTTTGATGCGATTTCTTGCCGATATGGGGCTTATCGCAGCGGGTTGTCGAGTGGCTGCGCGCCGCGGGCCACGACGCGGTCCACCTGCGCGATGAGGGACTGCAGCGCCTGCCCAACGGGGAGATTTTCCAGAAGGCGGGGCGCGAACAGCGGATTGTCCTAACCTTCGACCTGGATTTTGGCGAAATCCTTGCCGGCAGCGGTAATCAGATCGTCAGTGTTGTCCTGTTTCGCCTGCGCAACACTGCGCCGACTTCGTGATTCAGCGGCTGGGCGGTGTGTTGAGCGACTCGAGCGCCGACCTGCTGCAAGGGGCGATTGTGGTAGTCGAGGATGGTCGGCACCGCGTGCGAAAACTGCCGATCGGCAGTTGACGAATGGCGCCTAACCGCGGTGACGTGGTAGAATACCTTTCAGCTAGTTTCATCGCCCCTTCCTGCTGGTGTCCGGCATGACTCGCACCTTCACAGCCTGCGTCGAATTCGATTCTGAAACGAAGCTGTACGTCGGAACCATTCCCGGCCTGCCTGGCGGTCATAGTCAGGGGGCAACGCTCGACGAACTGCGAGAAAACCTGCAGGAAGTGGTCGAACTAATCCTTGAAGAGAGCAGCGCTCAGGGAGAACCTGCATGAAATCGGCGTCGAACCTGACGAATTTTCGAATTTGCTGAGGTCCAGTGGCTGAACGCTATTTAGTTACTGGCGCGGCCGGATTCATCGGCTCCCAAGTCAGCCGGTTGCTGCTCGACGCTGGGCACGAAGTTGTCGGCGTTGACATCGTCAACTCTGCCTACGATCCGCGATTGAAGCAGTGGCGGCTCACGCAGTTGGCCGCGTCGCCCCGATTTCGCCTTGAGCGGGTTGATATTGCCGACCTGCCGTCGCTCGAGCGCGTTTTTGCGGCGGCCGGAACCGATGGCAGAGCGCCGTTTGCGGCGGTGGTGAATCTCGCCGCGCGAGCTGGCGTGCGGCCGTCGGTCGCCAATCCGTGGGTCTATTTTCAAACGAACAGCGATGGCACACTGAATCTGCTGGACCTTTGCCGCCGCCACGGCGTGCCCAAGTTCGTGCTATCGTTGACCTCCAGTCTCTACGGGGCAAATAATCCCGTCCCCTTTTCCGAAGACGCCGACACCAATCGGCCGCTGTCGCCGTATGCCGCATCAAAAAAAGCGGCCGAGGCGATTGCCTACACCTACCATCATCTGCACGGAATCGACGTGACCGTGCTGCGATACTTCACTGTCTACGGTCCCGCCGGCCGGCCCGATATGAGCGTGTTTCGCTTCATGCGGATGATTGCCGAGGGGCAGACGATCACCGTCTTCGGCGACGGCCGACAGCAGCGCGATTTCAGCTACATTGATGACATTGCCCGCGGAACGGTCGCGGCGCTGCGGCCGCTAGGCTTCGACGTGATCAATCTGGGCGGAGATCGGCCGATTCGGTTGGATTATGTGATCCAGCAGATTTCCGATTTGGTCGGCCGCCAAGCGATGATTCAATATGCCCCGGCGCATCCGGCCGACGTGCCAGCAACCTGGGCGAATGTCGAAAAAGCTGGGCGGGTTCTCGATTGGAAGCCGCAGGTGTCGTTGGAAGAGGGCCTGCGCCGCACGGCTGAGTGGTATCGGGAGAACCAGGAGATGATTCTGCCACTGGATTTGGGGGATTGAGGCAACGAGGAAACACGCGTCGCGCGTGTCCCGCCCCCCAAATTGATATTGCCGAAATCGGCCCATTGTAAGACTCTTACCCTCCGACGTTTTGTAAATAAGAGTCTGTAGACCCGTAGGATGGAACCGATGGGGTTTTTGGGCGGACGACGGGTTGTCGTCACCGGGGGAGCCGGCTTTCTGGGCGCGAGGTTGCGCCGCTCTGGAAGCGTATGGGCCGTCGTCGATCTTGACGCCCCGCAGCTTCGAATACGACCTGCGCCGCCGAGAAGCGGTCCGCCGGCTCTTGCGCATGACCAAGCCGGAAGTGGTCGTGCATCTCGCCGCCGTCGTCGGCGGCATCGGAGCGAATCGCGCCAACCCGGGCCTTTATTTCTACGACAATGCTATCATGGGCATCCAGCTTCTCGAAGAAGCCCGGCTGGCGAAAGTCGCCAAGGTCGTATTGATCGGCTCGATCTGCTCGTATCCGAAACATGCCGCGGTGCCGTTTCGCGAAGACGATCTTTGGAACGGCTATCCCGAGGAAACCAACGCCCCGTATGGCCTGGCGAAGAAAATGCTGATGGTGCAAGCCCAGGCCTATCGCCAGCAATACGGCATGAACGCGATCACGCTGTTGCCGGTGAACCTTTATGGACCGCATGACAATTTCAATCCGGAAACGAGCCACGTCATCCCGGCCCTGATCCGCAAGGCGATCGAGGCTCGTGAAATCGGCGCGGCGACGCTCGACGCTTGGGGCACCGGCTCCGCTTCGCGAGAATTTTTATTTGTGCGAGACGCCGCCCGAGGCATCGCCGCCGCAACCGAGCTGTACGACAAACCGGAGCCGGTCAATCTGGGTTCCGGCCGAGAGATAACGATCCGACAACTCGCCGAAATGATTTGCCGCCTGTGTCGATTCACCGGCGAAATCCGTTGGGATCCGAGCCAGCCCGACGGCCAACCGCGCCGCTGTCTCGATGTCACTCGGGCCCGCGATGAATTCGGCTTCGAGGCGAGCACCCCGTTTTCCGAAGGCCTGCGGCAAACCGTCGCATGGTACGAATCCCACCGGCGCGGTCTGGCGGCCGTGCAAGCAGCGTAGAAACCCGCCGCAATCCCGCCCTCGCTAACGCTTCGGGTTAGTGTGGAAATTGCGTTGCTGCAATACTAACCCGAAGTGTTAGCGAGGGCGGCGAAGCGAAATCCCGAAGTCATTTTCCGCTGCCTCCTTATTATGCCCACCGCACCACGCGCTTTCATCACCGGCATCACTGGCCAAGATGGCTCCTATCTGGCCGAGCTCTTGTTGAACAAGGGCTACGAGGTCCACGGTCTGATTCGCCGCGCCAGCACGTTCAACACCGAGCGGATCGAGCATCTCTATTCCGATCCGCACGACTCCGATACCCGGCTATTCCTCCACCACGGCGATCTGACCGACGGCACCAGCCTGATGAATCTGGTGCTGTCGATCGAGCCCGACGAGATTTATAATCTCGCGGCGCAGAGCCATGTGCGAGTATCGTTCGATCAGCCGCTGTTTACCGTCGATGTCGACGCGCTGGGCACGCTGCGGATTCTCGAAGCGGCCCGGCTCTTGCAGAAGCATCACCCGGTGCGAATCTACCAGGCTTCGTCGAGCGAGATGTACGGCAAAGTGTTCGAGACTCCGCAAACGGAAACGACGCCGTTTCATCCCCGCAGCCCGTATGCTTGCGCCAAGGTGTTCAGCTACTATCAGACGGTGAACTACCGCGAAGCTTACGGAATGCATGTGTCGAACGGCATTCTGTTCAACCACGAATCGCCGTGGCGCGGCGAGACATTCGTTACTCGCAAGATCACGCGCGCGGCCACGCGCATTCGTGAAGGCCTGCAAGAGCGGCTCTATTTGGGCAATCTCGACGCTTGCCGCGATTGGGGCTACGCTCGCGACTACGTCGAAGCGATGTGGCTGATGCTGCAGCAAGATGAGCCGGACGACTATGTGATCGCGACGGGCGAATCGCACAGCGTTCGGGAGTTTCTCGAGGCGACGTTCCAATGCCTCGATCTCGATTGGGAAGACCACGTCTCGCTCGACCCGCGCTATCTTCGGCCCTCGGAAGTCGATCTGCTGCTGGGCGACGCTTCCAAGGCCCGAGAGCGGCTTGGTTGGTATCCGCGGACTTCGTTTGCCGAATTGGTGCGCTTGATGGTCGACTTCGACTGGGCCCTGGCGCGTAAAGAGCGCCTTCTCGAACATGCGCCACGCGGCGTAGCGGCAATGCGGCCGCTCTCCTTCGCGACCGACGCTACTCCGCGCTGATATGCTCCCCTTTTTCGGCCACGGAGCGCTTCATCAGCAGGACCAGAAGGACGAGTGCCGCTGACAGGACGGCGCAGAGCCAGAACACATCGAAGAAAGCGAACGACGCGGCCTGCTGCTGACGCAGGTCGTCGAGAGCCTGCACGCCCAATTGCTGCGACCGGGCCGGATCGCCCGTCCACTGCTGGAACGATTCCCGAGCCTGTCCCAGAAAAGACTGGACATGGGGATTTAGCGGGCTCAGATTCTCGGCCAAGCGGGAGAGATGGAATTGTTGGCGCGGCTCTTGGATCGTGTGGCAAAGCGAGGTGCCGACGCTGCCTCCTTCGGTGCGCAGCAGGCTGAGCAGTCCGACCGCCGCCCCGCGCAGACTGCATGGGAATGTACTTGTACGCGGCCACGCTGATCGGAGCGAACAGTAGCCCCAGGCCCAGGGTCAGCACCATCCGCGGCCCAATCACCTGCGAGGGGCTAATCTGCAAGTTCATCCGCGCCATCCAGTAGTTGCCGGCGGCCATGACCACGAGGCCAGCCGCGATCAGCCAGCGGGCGTCAAATTGCCGGCCCAGCAAGAAGCCGGCGACAACCATCGCGGCCATCGAGGAGACGCCCGACGGCGACATCGCCAGCCCGGAGCGAAGGGCGTCGTAGCCGTACAGCCCCTGGAGCATCGTGGGCAGCGCGAAGCTCGCGCAGTACACCACGGCGAAGGCCAGGAACATGACGACGCAGCATACGGCGAAATTCCGCTCGCTCAGCACCCGGAAATCGATGATTGGATTGGCCGTCCGCATTTCTCGGACGATCAGCAAGCCCAGTCCCAAGCACGAACAGACCCAAGAGCGTCTGCACTCGCCCGAACGGGTCGCCCAGCCAATCCCATTCCTGCCCCTTGCTGAGCATGATTTCCCAGCAGCACATGGCCAGCACCAGCAAGCTCAGGCCGATGTAGTCGAAGTTCAGCGGTCGGCGGAGCAACTCGGCCCGCTCGTGCTTGAGGTAAGCAGGATCTTCGACCATGGCGTACGCGCCGACCAGCGCCACAAGCCCGATCGGCACATTGACTAGGAATATCCACCGCCAGTTGTAATCGACGCAGAGCCAGCCCCCGAGCGTCGGCCCGACGATCGGCGCGATAATGGCCGCGAGGCCGAACAGGGTCATGGCCGTGCCCTGCTTCTCGGGCGGGAACGCGTCCATCAGAGCACCTTGGCTGCACGGCTGAAGCCCGCCGCCGGACAATCCCTGGATCACCCGGAACAGGATCATTTGCGGCAGGCTGGTGGCCAAGCCGCACATTGCCGAGGCGAGGGTGAAGATGGCGATCGACAGCAGGAAATAGTTGCGGCGGCCGAGCCGGGCCGACAGCCAGCCGGTGATCGGCAGAACGATGGCGTTGGCAGCCAGGTAGCTGGTGATGACCCAATCGGCGTCGCTCTGCGCGGCCGACAGGCCGCCGGCCATATACCGCAGGGCCACGTTCGCAACCGTCGTGTCCAGGATCTCCATGAACGTTGGCACGACGACGATGATGGCGACCACCCAAGGATTGAATGCCGGTCGAACGACTGCGGTATGGCTCAGTGCCACGCTACTCATGATCGGTTCTCTACGGGGGTGCTGAAAAAGGGGCAGGCACCTCGCCGCGACCCGGAACATTCGAAACCATGTTGTCGCTCGGAGCCAGTCCCTTTTTCCGCGGTCTCCTAGACCCGTTCTGCATTCAGGACAGGGCGATCTTCCCGGTCACGATCGGTCCGGGGCTGTTGCCGGTGCGGCTGCCAACGGTTGCACGACTTCCCCGGCATTTGCCCCCGAGGGCGGTTCCTTGAAGTACACGTACGGCGTTACCGACAGCCCGACGAACAGCGGCGACTTTTCCGGCTCGTAGTCGGTCAGTTCGATGCGGACGGGCAGCCGTTGGACGATCTTGACGAAGTTGCCCGTGGCATTCTGCGGCGGCAGCAGGGAGAGTGTCTGACCGGTTCCCATGGTGAATCCGGTGATCCGGCCCTCGAACTCGCGGTGACCGCCATACATGTCCACCTCGCATCGCACCCGCTGACCGATCCGCAGGTCGGCCAGTTGGGTCTCTTTGAAGTTCGCGTCGATCCAAATCTCGGTGGTCGAGCGGACGGCCATTAGGCTTTGTCCCGCCTGGACGTTGTTGCCAGGGTTGATATTCCGGCCGGTCACCACGCCGTCGATCTCGCTGACGATGTCGCAATAACGGAGGTTCAACTCGGCCTGCTCCAGATCGCGCTCCGCTTGGAGAAGCCGGGCCTCGGCCTGCTTCACGGCCGGCGCTCGGCTGGCCAATTCGACGAACAGCCGATCGATGTCGCCCCCCGGCGCCTGTTTCTCGAACGACTCCAGCATCTGGCGCGGAGGCGCCACGAAAGAGACGGGTATGCCGAGCTGGGCCCCGAGCTGGATCAAATCGGCCTGCGCTTGGCGAACCGAGGAGAACGTCTGATCGAGATCCGGCGGCGTCCACGTCAGATCGCGCCCTTCCGGTGGCTGCGCCGGCAGTCCCAGCGACACTCGCGTCTGGTAGACCGTTTCCAGCGCCTGTTTGACCTGCGATTCGCCGACGAGCAACGCCTCACGGAATTTGTCATAATCCTGCCGGCTAATTGCTTTGGATGGCAGAAGCTCTTGGGCTCGCCCGAAATCGGCCTTGGCCCTCGTCAGCGAGGCCTTCTTGGCTTCCAGCGTCGCAACGCCGGCGCTCAATAAGGCAATCTGATTGTTGACATCCTCCATGGCGTGCTGGAGTTTCCATCGCAGGCTACTGGCTTGCGCCTTCAATCCGCGCACCAGAGACCGGGCCGCCGCCAAATCGGTTTTTGCCGCGGCCACCGCGGCCTTCTTGGCCGCGACCTGAACTCGATACGGCTCCGGATCAAGTTGCGCCAGCAGGTCTCCCTTCTTCACGCGCTGGTTGTCGTCCACAAAAACATTTTTCACTTGCCCTGGCACGCGAGGCGCCACGAATGTGTAGTGGCCGTTGACATACGCATCATCGGTGGAAACGGTGTTCAGGGCCGTGGAGACCAGAGGCGCGAGCAAGTACGCCGCACCCGCCAGCACGATCGCGCCGCCAGCCAGCCAAAGCAGTCGCCGCTGTGGCGCCGCCTTGAGAGCGGCGGGTGTTGCCGGCGTCGGAGACGAACCTCCGCCGGTATCGCCGTGGTCTGCACGCGGTTGCGGCTGCGACGCATCGGTGGGCCGGCCGGCTTTTAATTGCGCGTGTGCTGAGGGCGAAGGCTGACTTTCCCGGTTTTCCTCGGAGCGGAACTTCATTTCGGGCGTGGAGTCGGTCAGCGGCGGGTGGTTGTTTTGCTCGATCTCTAACATGCTTTTTCTCCGGACGGTTTCGTCTCTTGGATAATCTCGGCCACGATGTCTCTGGTCAGGCAGTCAGCGGCAACCAGTTCGGCCCCTTGGCGGTGCAGGGTTGCCAGGCACGCCTTGCCCGCGTTGTCGATGAAGGTCACCTCCGTAAGATCGATGCGAAGGATCGGTTTGCGCTGTTGATTGAGGGTGGTTTTCCAGCATTCCTCCAGCTCCGACAGCCAAGGCCCCGTCAGCCTCCCTTCGAGCTGGAATGTGAAGGTGTGCGGATTGTCGTGAACCGTGATTCTCAACATTGCTTACACCTGGATATCGCCGTGATGGAACGGCTTACCATTCCCTTGCCAATAGTTCCTACTGTTGAATCCATCATTCGCTCGCTCCTGCCGTCACCGCGGCGCCGGCCGCTCGGCGGAGGCGTTCGACCTCTTCGCTATCCAGGCTGATCTTGACGATGTCGGGTGGAAACATCAGTGCAAAAGTCCAGTCGATCATGATGCGTGCTCGCCGGCGCCAGCCCGGCATCTGCAGCAGGTAGTACGTGCGGCGGGCCAGCCATGCCAACACGCCGCTCACGCGTACTTTGATGAATTGTCCGAACGCTTTGCGGTGGCCCAGCGATCCCATCATCCCCAAGGTGCTGTAAACAAATGGTTGCGGAGGACGGCCGCGGAGCACTCCTTCAATATTTCGGGCCAGCACCTTGGCTTCGCGCAGGGCATGCTGGGCGAGGCTTGGATACGGTTGGCCGTCCGGCGCAGAGACCGCCGCACAATCGCCAAGGGCCCAGACTTCCGGATGGCCTTTGCAGCGCATCGTCCCATCGACCATGATGCGGCCGCGACGATCCTTCTCAACCGGCAGTTCGGCCACGACAGGATTGGGGGCAATACCGGCCGCGAGGACGACGGTTTCCGCTTGGATCGTTTCGTCCTGCAATTCGACCCTGCCCGGCTCGATCGCCCGCACCTTTGCCCCGGTTCGGATTTCGGCCCCGCGCCGTTTGCAAAGAACATCGATCCCGTAGGCAGCCAGCTTCGGGTCGATCTCCGGCATAATTTTCTCGCCCGCTTGCAGCAAGATGAAGCGGACGTCATCGCGATTCACCCGCTTGTAAAAGGGAGCGATCGCGTCGGCGAAGGCGGTTAGCTCGCCAAACAGTTCCACGCCCACCAGTCCGCCGCCGATGATGATGAATGTGAGTTGTTGCCGCCTGCGCGCGAGGTCCGGTTCGACATCGGCCCGCTCGAACCGCTCGATGATGTGGTTGCGCAGCAGAAGGGCGTCGGCGAGCGTCTTGAATGTGAAGGCGTGCTCGGAGCCGGGAATCATCTTGTGGTTCGTCATTCCCCCGAGAGCGATGACGAGCTGATCGTAGGTTAGTTCCTCCGCTTCCGCCCCACTGGCCATGTGAACCACGCGGCGCTCCAGGTCAATGCCCCGGACCGCCGCTTCGACGAAGCGGGTGTTTCGCAAGAACGCCCGAATCGGCAGCGTGCAATGAGTGGCGTCGAGTGAGCCGGAGCAGACCTCGAACAACAACGGGGTCATCAGGATAAAGTTCTCCCGGCTGACGAGAACGATTTCGACATCTTTTCGGCCCTTGCAACGCCGCTCGAGGTGCCGGGCCGTGGCAACGCCGCCGAAGCCGCCGCCAAGAATCACGACCCTGGTTTTCGCCGGCTGCTTGGCGGCGGATTGATTCGCTTGAAAAAAAGGCATGTCACACCTCTGGATAATTAAGTCGTTCGCTCCTGCCTTCGTTGCACCGCCCTAATGCAGGCGCTGTGCCGGAGACGTCACTTCAGACATTTCGCGCCGTAAGCCAACCGCCGGCTAGAACTTGCGGTCGGACGGGACGAGAGCGGCTGACTGCGCCGCGGGAGAACGCCAACACCTGGCGCGCCAGAGAACACGCGCAGCGCCAGCGGGCACGCGCTATTCGGGCCGAGAGATGCCGAGTTTTTTCATCTTCCAGTACAACATCGAACGCTTCATCCCCAGCCGTGCAGCAGCCCCTTTGGGCCCGCCCACCACCCAAGCCGTCTCATGGAGGGCACCGAGAATGTGCTGCCTCTCGGCTTCGGCGAGCGTGAGCGTGGAGCTTGAGGACGAGAGTTCAGAATTCAGTGGTCCATCTTCGGCCGCCGATCGCCGACTCCCGATTTCTGACCTCTGACCTTCAGCTTCTAACCTCTGCCCCCTCATCTCCAAATCCCCCAGCGGCACCTGCAGCGACGATCCGGGCGAGAGGATGACCGCGCGTTCGATCACGTTTTGCAGCTCCCGGATGTTGCCCGGCCAGGGATAGCGAACCAGGGCCTCCATGACCGCGCTCGGGATCGTTTCGATCCGCCGGCCCATGCCCCGGGCGAACCGCTGCGTGAAATGGCGAACGAGCGGCGGGATGTCGTCACGGCGCTCGCGCAGCGGCGGCAGCATGAGTGGAAACACGTTCAGACGGTAATAGAGGTCGCTACGGAAGCGGCCGTCGGCGGCCATCGCGGCCAGGTCGCGATTCGTGGCCGCCACCAAGCGAACATCCACGCGGATCGTCTTTGTGCTCCCCAGACGCTCGAACTCTTGTTCCTGCAGCACGCGGAGCAACTTTGGCTGGAGCTCCGCGGGAATGTCGCCGACCTCGTCGAGAAATAATGTGCCGCGGTGGGCTAACTCGAAACGGCCGACTTTCTGGCTGATCGCGCCGGTGAAGGCGCCCTGCTCATGGCCGAACAACTCACTTTCCAAGAGCCCGGTCGGGATCGCCGCGCAGTTGAGCTTGACGAACGTGCGCTCGCGGCGCGGGCTCAGTTCGTGAAGCGCCCTCGCGATAAGTTCCTTGCCGGTGCCCGTCTCACCGAAGATGAGCACCGTGGACCCGGTGGGCGCGACGGTCTCGACCTGTTTGAGGACCTGGCGCAGCGCGGCGCTCTGCCCGACGATATCTCCGAAGTTATGCTCGGTGCGAGCCTCCTCCTCGAGATAGGCCTTCTCTTCGGCGAGTTGGTTCTTCAGCGCAGAGATCTCCTCGAAGGCCAGGGCGTTTTCGACGGCCACCGCCACTTGGTTGGCGACGAGCTGAAGGAAGCCTACATCCGCCTCGTCGTAGACGAATGGCCGGTGACACGTGAAATTGAGCGTGCCCAACCGGCGCCGGGCCGTCGTCAGCGGAAGCAAGCACAAGCTCTGGACGCCATACGCCCGCACTCGTTCTCGCCACTGCGGCCAGCGTGTTAGCTCCTCCAAGTTCGCGATGATCAACGATTGCTGCGTCCGCAAAACAAGACCGGCCGGGTCGTCATCAAGTGGAAAGGAAATTGCCGGACGGACAAGCGTGGGATCAAAGGCGCCCAGCGCGTGCAGTCGCATGGTGTTGCTCGCCGCCTCGTGCAGGACGAGCGAGACGTGATCGAATGACGCCACCTGCTGGAGCCGCGCCGCCAGATCGTGGAAAAGCGCCGGCAAATCGCGGTGCGCAACGATCGCTTCCGAAACCGCAAGCAGCGCTCGATACCGATCGGTAGCCAAAACGACATCCTTATGGAATGGACGGGCCGGCCGGCGCTCCGCTAGAATCGCGGGCATTACCGGTTTCCGGCGACCGCAAGCGAAATTGGATACGCATTGTACCGGTCGAATACGGTCTTGCCAGCGTATAGCCCTTCAGGAATACCAAGTGCCGACTCTCAAACGCATTCTCGTCACCGGCGGCGCCGGATTTCTCGGTTCGCATCTCTGCCAGCGATTGGTCGAGGAAGGGCACGATGTCATCTGCCTCGATAATTTCTTCACCAGCCAGAAGACCAACGTCGCCCATCTTCTGGACCAGCCGAATTTCGAGTTGGTGCGCCACGATGTCATTCAGCCGATCTGGCTCGAGCTCGACGAGATTTACAATCTCGCCTGCCCCGCTGCGCCGGGTCATTATCAGTTCAATCCGATCAAGACGATGAAAACGTCGATCGTCGGCGCGATCAATGTGCTGGGGATGGCCAAGCGCTGCCGGGCCAAAGTGCTGCAAACATCGACCAGCGAAGTTTACGGCGATCCGGAAGTGCATCCGCAGCCGGAGTCGTATCGTGGCTCGGTCAATCCGATCGGACCGCGAGCTTGTTACGACGAAGGCAAGCGGGCGGCCGAAACGTTGTTCATGGATTATCACCGCATGAACCGGGTGAATATTCGCATCGCGCGGATCTTCAATACTTATGGCCCACGCATGCATCCCTTCGACGGCCGCGTGGTTTCGAATTTCATCCGGCAAGCGATTTCGGGATCGGAGATCACGATCTTCGGCGACGGCTCGCAATCCCGGTCGTTTTGCTATCGCGACGATCTGGTCGACGGCCTGATTCGGCTGATGAATGCGCCGGACGATTGCATCGGCCCGATCAACTTGGGAAATCCCGACGAGTTCACGATGCTTGAACTGGCCGATCTGGTTTTGGAACTGACCGGCTCGAAATCCAAATTGGTCCGCCGTCCGCTGCCGCAAGACGATCCGATCAAGCGCCGGCCCGACATCACGCTAGCACGCGAGAAACTCGGCTGGCAGCCGACCGTGCCGCTGCGCGAGGGGCTGAAAAAGACGATCGATTGGTTCCGCACGATCAACATGAGCCACTATCGGGCGCCGACGCCGAATTATTGAGCGGCCAAGTGGTTGTAATCCCGAAGGTGTGCCACTGGCAAGCGAAGTCTGCCAGTGCCGGACGGCGAGTCGAGATCAGCCCCGACGCGCAAAAACGATCCGACGATCGACGACTTTTGCCACCGCGTCGTCCTCTCGCGCTCGCACTGGCCGACTTCGCTGGCCAGTGCCACCCGGCCGAACTTGCAGTTCCCCGCAGCTTCTCTTTACACGGGCACGCGGCTTCACTATTCTCCCGCTCCCGTGAACTTCCGCGACGTTCCCAGGCGACTCTTTCCCAGGGTGATCCATGATTTGCTTCAGCAGGCCGGTGATTGCATGTGCGTTGGCGGCCGCGTTGGCAAGCCTGGTTCCCAACCGAGCTGCTGCCGACGATTTTCGCATCGAAACCAAAGTCTTCGTCGGCAAGGAAACCGAGCCCGCCAGCGAAGATCTGACGCTTTTCCGCGGAGAGCAGGTCTACGACTTTCTCAACAAGCCGCGCGAAGTCACCGTGTTCGACAAGCCGCGATCGCGGGTGATCCTGCTCGATCCGGCACGGCGCGTGAAAACCGAAGTGACGATGGAGCGCCTGATGGCGTTCAGCGACGAATTGCGAACCTGGTGCGGCAAGCAGAGCGACCCGCTGCTGAAATTCGCCGCCGAGCCGAGTTTCGATCAGTCGCTCGATAGCGCGAGCAATGAATTGGTCTTCACCAGTCCGTTTCTGACTTATCGGGTCGGCACGATCAAGGCCGGCACCGACGATATCGCGCGGCAGTATTTGGAGTTTTCTGATTCCTACGCCCGGCTCAACGCAATGACGAATCCCGGCTCGACGCCGCCGTTTCCGCGATTGAAAATCGACAAAGCACTGTTCATCAGCCACGCGGTTCCGGAAAAGGTGCAACTCACGATGCCGCCACGATCGCGCTTCGGCGGCAAACCGACGATCGTGCGGAGCGAGCATCGCGTGAACTGGCGACTGCTGGAATCCGATCAGCAGAAGATCCAAGAAGCGGAGGCGTTCTTGGTCACATTCACTCCGCTCACGCTCGAACGGTATCTGGGATCGCCCGCGCCGGCGGACGCGAAGCGGTAGACGCCGATCCAGATTTCGTGTACGCGACAGAGCGCACGACGGCCTCGGCGTGGTAGAATGGCTCCGAGGGTTCATTGCGTTTCACCGGTAGTCAACCGGTGTTTCCTTCGCAATGGCGACACGCAAGGAGGCCGGCATGCCTGTTCACTGGCAAGACTATATCGAACAGCGCAACGACGTGATGCTCGGTAAGCCGGTGTTCAAGGGAACGCGGCTCGCGGTCGAGCCATATTCTCAAGGAACTTGGCACTGGAATGAGCCAAGAAGAGGTGCTGGAAGGCTACCCGCAGATCTCACGGGAGCATCTGAGTGCCGCAATGTTGTATAGTGGCACGGCATGATTCACCCTGTTACCATAAAGCGGTGCGTTGGCGGTCGCCGCCAACGTCGCTTTTTCGCATCACAACAGGGTCGAACTTCCATGCCCACGCGATGTCGAATTCTTGATGCCGCGATTGCGGCACTTGTTATCTCAATTGCCTGCTCGGCCGCTGCATCGGCCGCGGAATTCACGGTCGAAAAAACCGATCGCGGCGTTACGGTCAAGCTCGATGGCAAGCTGTTCACCGAATATCTGATCCGCTCGGGCAACAAGCCTATTCTTTGGCCCGTCATCGGCCCGACTGGCGTGCCGTTGACGCGCGAATACCCGATGCGCACCGTCGCCGGCGAATCGCACGACCATCCGCATCATCGCTCTTTCTGGTTCACGCACGGCCTCGTCAACGGCATCGACTTCTGGGGCGAAAGCGCGAAGGGCGGCGAAATCCGCCATCGCGAATTCAGCGAAGTGCAAGGAGGACCGCAGGCGCGGATCGTCGCGCTCGACGATTGGCTCGCGCACGATGGCCACAAAGTTTGCGAGGATCGTCGCACGCTGGTGTTCCACGCCGCCGAAGGGCAGCGAATCATCGACTTTGATATTCGATTTACTGCCACCGAAGGTCCGCTCGTTTTCGGCGACACCAAGGAGGGGAGCTTTGGTCTGCGGGTCGCGGATTGGCTGAAGGTCGACGCCCCGGGTCATGGCCAAATCGTCAACAGCGCCGCCCAAACCGACACCGCCGCTTGGGGCCAACGGGCCGATTGGGTGGATTACCATGCGCCGCACGATGGCCAGACGCTCGGCATCGCGATCCTCAACCACCCCTCGAGCTTCCGCTATCCGACGTACTGGCATGTGCGCACCTACGGCCTGTTCGCCGCAAACCCATTCGGCAAGTCGGACTTCACCGGCACGAAGGGCCAGCCGGACGGCTCGGCGACCGTCGAGCCGGGTAAATCCTTGGTGTTCCGTTACCGCGTGATTTTGCACGAAGGCGACGAAAAAGCCGCCCACATCGCCGATGCATTCGCCACGTATGCGAAAGAGCGGTTCGACGAGAAATGATTGCGGACAAAGGAGGCACAGGGTCATGGCCGATCCAAAATCCGGCGACGATGCACATAAATCGCCGCCGCCGACTCATCTAGGCCTTGAGTCGTTTCGAGCCCCGCCGTCCGACGAAGGGCTGTCGTTGGATAAGCTCAAAGGAGCGTTCGCGGCCATGCTCGGCGCGGGCGACGACCCGTATTCGGTTCCAGTGGAAGCGGATGATGATCCGATTCGGGCAGCCATTGTCGTTGAAGAAGAGGCCAACGACGACGCGCGAGCCGGCGAGCAAGGTTGCGAAATCAATCCGCGCAGCATCCTCGAGGCAATGCTATTCGTCGGGCTGCCGGATGGCCAGCCATTGCCGGCGCGGCAAGTCGCGTCGTTGATGCGCGGCGTCCGGCCGGCCGAAATCGACGAACTGGTCCGCGATCTGAACGATGACTACGCTCGCACCGGCCGGCCCTATCGAATTACCGGCGAAGGTGCCGGATATCGGATGTCGCTGCGCGAGGAATTCGCGGCCGTGCGCGACCGGTTCACCGGCCGCGTGGCTCAGGCTCGATTGTCGGCCGCGGCCGTCGAAGTGCTAGCGGTCGTGGCCTACCATCAATCGCTGTCGGCCGAGCAAGTTTCTCGCATGCGCGATACGCCAAGCGGACGGATTCTATCGCAATTGGTCCGCCGGCAGTTGCTGCGAATCGAGCGCGACGGCGCACAAGACCGCATTGCCCGCTATTCCACGACCGATCGCTTCCTGCGGTTGGTCGGCGTCGAGAGCCTCGCCGAACTGCCGCGGAGCCTCGATCTCGACCGGCAGTGAGAATTTGCGAAAATAAGCAATGTGCGCAACTTCAATTTAGGCAATGGGTTGCGTTCCAATACGCCGGGTCGCATAGGTTTCCCTCAAAAACCGTGGTACAATCAGGGCCAGTGGTTGGCGAGCGGACTTTCCCTTTCTGACGGAAACGAACCGCACGCGGCTGCCGGAGAAACCGGCGCGCCGACCTTAGCCCGGCAAGGTGCCGCGGCGCCATCGGGACTTCGGGTTACTCGAAGTCTCACCGTCCGACGACCGAGAACGCATCGGCTCTTCGGAAACTTGTCGCACACCTCTTGTGACCCCAATCGTGACCGAAAAGGTTGATGGTCGCACGGTGGCGCAGTCCGCGGTTCGCGGAGTTGCGGTTGTCGCTGCCGGTTGTGGTGCCAGCGCTGCTGATGTGCGACTTTGGGCACTTGGCCGACGAGATTCAAAGGATCGAGGCGGCCGGAGCCCAGGTACTCCATTTGGACGTGATGGACGGCCATTTCGTGCCGAATTTGACCTACGGGCTGACGATTGTCGATGCCGTTCGCCGCTATACGGCCCTGCCGATCGAAGCTCATTTGATGATCTCAAACCCGGCGGATTTCCTGTCGGCCTATCACCGTGCCGGGGCCGACCATCTGACGTTCCACATCGAAGCGGTCAACGATCCTCGGCCGCTATTGGACGAAATCCACCGTTTGGGAGCGGGGGCCGGCTTGGCCCTTAATCCGCCGACGCCGCTCTCCGCCATCGAGCCCTATCTGGATGCGTGCGATTCCGTGCTGGTCATGAGCGTCATGCCCGGTTTTGGCGGACAGGAATTCGACCCTCGGGCACTCGAGAAGCTTAGCGAGCTGCGCACGCGAACCGGCGGCCGTTTAATGCTGGGAGTCGATGGTGGCGTGCATCCCGCCACGATCGAACCGGCGGCGGCGGCCGGGGCTCAGCTTTTGGTGGCCGGTTCGGCCATCTTCGCCAAGCAAAACTATCGGGAAGCATTAGACGAACTAACGACTTTGGCCCGCCGCGGCGCTCCGCCGGCGGCAAACGCAACCGCAACGACCTAATCACGCCGGCGCCGCCGGCCCCATCGCTCGCAGCCCGAGCGATTCACAACTGATATCGTAATAAACGACAACTATGGTTCAAATCGTCTTGATTCGCCCCGGCACGACCGACTACGACCAGCAAGGCCGCATTCAGGGCCGTTTGGATATTCCGCTCAACAAGGAAGGCCACGACGAGATCGCCCTGGCGATCGAATGTCTTCAAGGCCGTTCGCTCGTGGCCCTTTATTCTTCAATGTGCCGAGCGGCCCAGGAGACGGCCGAATTGATCGGCCGCGGGCTGAAGCTGAAGCCGAAGGCCCTGGAAAAGCTGCAAAACCTCGACCATGGACTGTGGCAAGGGATGTGCATCGAAGAAGTCAAACGGAAGCAGCCCAAGGTTTACAAGCAGTGGCAGGAGCATCCCGAAAATGTCTGCCCGCCAAACGGCGAAATGCTATCGGCGGTGATCGAACGGACCAACATCGCGTTGGACAAGATATTGCGCAAGCATCGCTTCGGCACGATTGGCCTCGTCGCGCCGGAGCCGCTTGCCAGCGTTATACGTAGCCGTTTGAAGGGAACCGACGTGGGCGATCTTTGGAAAGCCGCCAACGGCTGCGGCCGCGTCGAGGTGATCGACGTCACTGCTTCCCCGGCCTCCACGCGAGCAAAGCGAGACCAAGTATTGCTGCAAAAATGGCAAATGGCTGACGACAAACAGTAAATGACATTTGCCATTCCCGCCCTAAATTTCCTTTCACCCGCCACCAACCGCTCCCCCGCCATGGCATCCGGTAAGGTAGAATCCGCCGTCGGTCAATCGAGTCCGGAGCGCCCGAAGTGGAACAAACGGGGCGTGCCGGAAGGGCTTTGGCAGCTCTGCCCCGGCTGCCAGCCGACGATCTACCGCAAGGAAGCCGAGAAGCGGCTTGGGCGTTTGCCCGAATGCGATTATCACTGGTATGTCGTGCCGCCGAACGAATCGACGCAAGTGCTCGACGACGGGACGTTCGAGGAATGGTACGCCGACCTTGAGCCGACCGATCCGCTGGGCTTCGCCGACAAGAAACCGTATGCCGACCGACTGAAGGCCGAACAAAACCGGACCGGCTTGCGCGACGCGGCCATCGTCGGCAGCGGCATGATCCGTGCCCGCCGCGTGGCGTTCGGCGTGACCGATTCGGCGTTCATCATGGGGAGCATGGGCTCGGTCGTCGGCGAGAAGCTGACACGGCTGATCGAACGGGCCACCGAGGAACGAGCTGCCGCTGATCATCGTCAGCGGTTCGGGCGGCGGCGCCCGGATGCACGAGGGAATTCTTTCGCTGATGCAGATGGCCAAGGTGTCGGCTGCGTTGGCTCGCTACGACCGCTCGGGCGGGCTGTTCATCTCGGTGCTCACCAATCCGACGATGGGCGGCGTGGCCGCCAGCTTTGCGTCGCTGGGCGATCTCGTGTTCGCCGAGCCGAAAGCGCTGATCGGCTTTGCCGGCCCGCGAACGATCAAGGCCACGATCCGCATCGAGCTGCCCAAGGGTTTTCAGACCAGCGAATTCCTGCTGGAGCACGGCTTCATCGACCGCATCGTTCGCCGCGGCGATCTGAAAGCGGAAATCGCCCGCACGATCGACTATTGCGGCAAGTAGAATTGCTGCATATTCTTAAGGCCAGCGGTTCGAATCGCGCTTGCGGTTTCGCGCGTCTCCTCATCCTCGCTGAATCAGATCGCCATGGGCTTGCTCGGCTCCCTGAAATCGCTGATGGCCTCGAAGCTCGATGTCGCCAAGCGATTCGAGCTGCAGCGAGAAGCGATCTCCGGCACCATGTCGGCCTTCCACATGGCCCGCGATAAGCAGAGCGGCAAGATCGTCGGCCTGAAGCTGCTCGATCCGGAAAAGACGGCCGCGTTCGAGGCCCGCTTCAAGGGGCTCAAGAAACCGAGCGAAGGCGAAATCGGCCAGGCGATCCATCATCCGCGGGTCGTCGAGACGCTGGAATTCGGCGTGACGACCACCGGCCTGCACTATATCGTGCTGGAATTTCTCGATGGCCCGGGGCTGAACTCCGTCATCATCGCCCGCGACCGCCGCTTGGAAGGCCGCCGTGTCGATCTCTTGCGGCAAGCGGCCGAATCGCTGCGGGCCGTTCATCAGGCCGGCTATATCCACCACGATATTTGCCCGCGCAACTTCGTTTGCTCGCAAGACCTTAAGTCGCTCAAATTGATCGACTTCGGGCTGACGATCCCGGCCACGCCCGATTTTCTCAAGCCGGGCAATCGCACCGGCACGCCCAATTACATGCCGCCAGAAGTCATCCACCGCCGCAAGAACGACCTCCGGCTCGACATCTTTTCGTTCGGAGCGACGGCGTTCGAGCTATGCACTTTCGAGCTCCCGTGGCGCGCGGCGCCACCGGGCAAGCGGCTCTGGCACACGATCAAGCGACCGACATTCGCACGCTACGTCCCCGCATCCAACCGCGCCTGGCCGACGCGATCAACCGTTCGCTGATCGCCAATCCCGACCAACGAATAGCGTCGATGGACCAATTCTTGAAGTTGATTGTCGACCTGAAGTCCGAAGATCTGCCTGCATAGTCGCAGTTCCGGCGGCATAGTCGAAGACCTGCCAGCATAGTTGACGACCTGGCGGTACAGTTGTGGTGCGGGCGTCCCGCCTGCTTGCTGCCGGGCAGTGAAACGTCCGCACCACAAAAACTCGCCCGAATCAACCTGCTGCCACGGCCGTGGCAGCTTCCGCCGCGATCACCGCTCCGCCAGCTATCGAGCTCGATCCAAGATCGAGCTCTTCTCGCAACACCACCATATCCCGCGGCGCCTCGATTCCCAGCCGGACTTTATCGCCAGACAATCGCACCACGGTCACCACGATGGAGTCGCCGACTTTAATCCGCTGGCTTTCCTTGCGCGAGAGAACCAACATGTAATACCTCCATGAATTAAAATGACTGTATACTTGTACACAGTCAGTGAACGGCTGTCAATCTTATTTTTTTCGAATTTCGCGGGCGGAGCATGGAGCCACTGGGTTGATCTTGCAGAAGAGATAGAATGGGCTGTCCGCCAATAAGATAAGCTATCGGCAAAATGCGCAAGCCGACTTCGCTGTTCGGGTTCCCACGGGCTGGACCGAGTTGGCCTGCCACGCGGGCTACGCCGAAGACGCGGCGACGTCGTACCGGTACGAGCGGCGACTCGAGGTCGAAGCGCTGTGCTCGGCCGTTGTACGCGACGCGGTGGATGCGGCCGGCATCAACCTGCGGACGTTCCGGGACCTGCCGTGCACCTGAGCGCCCGGGCGATCGCCGTTCTCCTCCCCCAGTTCAACCAAGTGTCCCCCTCCCCACAAAGAGCCTGCTGATGCCTATCTCCGAACCACGCGCGGATCCTCCCGTTCACGCCAGTGCCTCGCCGCACTCCTCGCGGTCGCTGCGATCGTGCCGACGGTCATCGTCGGGGCCGCGAACGGCCGCGTCGGCAACCACGCTTCCGAGCGGGTTCGTGGAGACCGAGGTCGCGCACCCACTTTCCCGACCGACCGCGATGGCAATCGCCCCCGGGGATCGCGTCTTCATCACACTGCAGGGCGGTCAACTTCGCGAAGTCGACGCCGGAGTGCTGCTCCCGACGCCGGTGATCACACTTACGGTCGACAGCAACGGGGAGCGCGGTCTCGACGGCGTCGCGCTCGACCCGGCGTTCGCGACCAACGGGTACATCTACCTCTATTACACGGCCACCACGCCCGTCGCACACAACCGCGTGAGCCGCTTTACCGTCGTCGGCGACACCGCATCGCCGGCGACGGAAACCGTGCTGCTCGACATCGACCCGTTGACGAGTCTCAATCAGCACAACGGCGGTGCCATCCACTTCGGTGCCGACGGCAAGCTCTACGTCGCGGTCGGCGACAACCAGAACAGCGCGAACGCCCAGGACATGACGACGCTGAAGGGCAAGGTGCTGCGGATCAATCCCGACGGAACCATCCCCACCGACAACCCGTTCTACGCGACCGCATCCGGAATCAACAAAGCGATCTGGCTCCTGGGCTTTCGCAATCCGTTTACGTTCGCGGTGCAGCCCACAACCGGTCGGACGTTCGTCAACGACGTCGGCTCGGACTTCTGGGAGGAGATCGACGACGCCGTCGCCGGCTCCAACTACGGCTGGCCCAACACCGAGGGATACACCAGTGACCCTGCGTACCGCAGTCCGCTCTACGCGTACGCGCACGGCAGCGACTCGAACACCGGCTGCGCCATCACGGGCGGCGACTTCTACAACCCGGCGAGCCCTCAGTTCCCGAGCACCTACGTGGGCAAGTACTTCTTCCTCGACTTCTGCAACGGATGGATCAAGACGTTCGATCCCTCCACGCAGGCCGTCAGTGATTTTCGCGTCGACGATTCACACCTATCCGGTCGGGCTCACGACGGGTCCCGATGGTTCGATGTACTACCTCGCCAACGGATCCGACGGCATCGGGTCGCTCTGGAAGATCTCCTACACCGGGAGTCTCGCACCGTCGATCGGCACCCAACCGCGGAGCCAACTCGTGTCGGTCGGCCTCACCGGGACCTTCAACGTCGACGCATCCGGCTATCAGCCGTTGACCTACCAGTGGTACCGCGACAACGTCGTGATACCCGGCGCGACCGACCCGTCGTACGTCACGCCTGCGGTATCGCCGGCCGATACCGGCGCGCAGTTCAAAGCGGTTGTGACCAACGCCTTCGGTCAGGCAACTTCCAACGCGGCCGTCTTGTCGGTCACGACGAACGTCCCGCCGGTGCCGATCATCACCTCACCGCTCGTGGGTACCACGTACAACGCGGGCGATGTCATTTCGTACTCGGGCGCCGCCACCGACACGGAAGACGGCGCCATCCCCGCTTCGGGACTCACGTGGCGCGTCGACTTCGGGCACCACGAGCCCGGCACGCCGAACGCCCACTTCCATCCGTTCGTGCCGAACACGACCGGCGTTACGGGAGGGTCGTTCACGATTCCGACCTCGGGCGAAACCGATTCCGACGTGTACTACCGGATCGTGCTGACAGCCACCGACTCCGCGGGACTCACAACTACGACGTTCCGCGACGTCCATCCGAACCTGTCGACCATCACCTTGGCGAGCGTACCGAGCGGCCTACTGACGACGATCGAAGGGCAGCCGGTGACCACGCCGCTCGACGTGCAGTCGGTCGTGGGCCTGACGCGCACCATCGGCGCGCCCTCTCCGCAGACGATCGGCGGCATTGTCTACGCGTTCAAGAGTTGGTCCGACGGAGGCGCCGCGTCACACAGTGTGACGACTGCGCCGACCGCGACCACTTACACCGCGACCTTCGTCAATGCCCGCAAGGGATCGATATCCGCCAACCCGAATCCGATCAACACCTGCGCGGGGACGGGCGGTACGGACATCTCGTGGTCGGCATCCGGGGTCACCAGCATCGAAGTACACGTGAACACGCCGAACGGCGGGCTGTTCGCACGCGACGGCGCCGGCGATCAGACCCGTTCCACCGGAAGTTGGGTCGGGAACGGCACGGTCTTCTACTTGCAGGATACGAGCGGCGGGGCACCGCTGACCGCAGCCAACACGCTGGCCACCGTGTCCGTCGGCGTCACGTCCAACGGCTGCTCACCGAACACGATCTGGTCGACACCGAATCCGATCCAATTGTGCAACGGATCGGGCGTCGGCACATCGAGCATCGGCTGGACGACGACCGGTCCAACGAGCGTCGAGGTCAGAGTGAACGCCCCGGGTGGGCCGGTCTTTGCGGCAACGGGCCCGGGCGTGCAGAACCGCGACACCGGGAACTGGGTAACCGACGGCACGACGTTCTACCTCCAGGACCGCTCGAACGGCGCGCCGGCCGATGCCGCGCACACGATCGCCACGACAACGGTTCACATAACGACGGCGGGATGCCAACCGAGCCTGACCGCGGCGCCGAGCCCGATCCAGGTCTGTGACAACTCGGGCTTCGGAGTGACCACACTCAAGTGGGCGAGCTTCGGCACGTCGACCGTTCAGATTCACGTCGGCTCGCCGTCGGGTCCGCTCTTCACCACCTCGGGGCCCGGTGGCTTTGCGAAGGTCACAGGAAAGTGGGTCGGCAACAACACGACCTTCTACTTACAGGACGTTTCGGGCGGTAAGCCGCTGATCTCCGACAACACGCTGGCAACGTCGACCGTCGGCGTAACGGCGCTGGGCTGCCGCGGTTCCGTCGTCGCCGATCCCAACCCGCTGCAAGTGTGCGACGCGTCCGGTGTCGGGCAGACGACGATCAACTGGAGTTCGACCGGCACGCAGTCGGTCGAAGTGCACATCAACCATCCGAACGGAGATCTCTTCGCCGCGAGTGGCCCGGGATCGTTCAGCCGATCGACCGGGAAGTGGGTCGACAACGGCATGAGTTTCTACCTGCAAGACGTGTCCGGCGGGTTACCGCTCACTGATGCGAACACGATTGCGGTTGTGCAGGCGTCGACGACAGCGCTGGGTTGTCGAGGAACGATCGTCGCCAATCCGAATCCGATTCTCGTGTGTGACGGGACCGGCAGGGGGCAGACGACGATTTCCTGGACCAGTTCCGGTCCGACCGCAGTCGAGATCCACATCGGTTCACCGGGGGGTGGACTCTTCGCGGCGTCGAGTGGCGGATCGAGCGCCGCGGCGACGGGGAACTGGGTAACGGAGGGCACCACGTTCTATTTGCAGGATGTCTCCGGCGGTCTGCCCCTCACGTCCGCGAACACGGTTGCCATCGTGACAGCACATGTCACCACGACGGGATGCCCACCGCCCTAGCGCCTTGTTTCGATCAGCCGGCGTAACGAATTCGACGAGAGGACCCAGATGAGCACAGCACAGCGCAACGCAACGCAGACGATGTCGGGCCGGACCTGGGATCGCTATCTCGAGACATGGCAGGGTGAGCACAACGCCGATGGGAAGTACGAGTGGCCCGGCGACGAGTGGGGCACTCCCGAGAGCTGGGACGACCTCTACAACAATCTGTTCGAGGCCGCGAATGTCTCCGGTTGGCGGTGTGCGGTCGAGATCGGACCCGGCTCGGGTAAGTACTCGATCGCGTGCTCCGAGGGTCGAATGCGACGATCCGGGCTTACGACGTGAGCACAGGAGTTCATGCGGGTGTGCGAGCAGCGCTCGCGCGTCATGGATGGACCAGGGCCGTCTGTCACTCCATCTCATCAAAGGACGCGTACCAACCGAGATGCTCGATGATCTCGCCGCCGCCGATCTCATCCGCAGCGTCGACGCGATCTTCTCCATCGACGCAATGGTGCATGTCGACCTTCAGTACCTCGTCGTGTACTTCATGGTGGCCGCGCTAGCGCTCCGCCTCGGCGGGAAGCTCGTACTCACGTTGTCGAACGCGACGTCGGAAGACGGATTCGACAAGCTCATCCACGACATTGGTTGGACCTACGCACAGCAGGCCGACCCGAACGGGAGCGGCAAGTTCGAGTGGCTGAGCCCCGACCTCGTCCGCTTCGTGTTGTCCCGGCTCGGCTTCGACGTTTGGATGGCCCCGGGCGAGGGCCGCGACATCTGGCTGATCGCGACGCTGACCGACATCACCCAGGCGCCCACCCTGGAGGCGCGGCTGCGCGCGCCGAGCCCGCACCGCACCGCTCGCTCACCTGATCGGAGCGGGTCCCCCCGGCTTGACGTATGCCGATATCGGCATATGATGGCACCATGGCACGAGCGGCTACGACGTCGGACGTCTTCAATGCGATCGCCGAGCAGCAGCGCCGGGAGATCCTGCTCCTGCTGCGGGCGGGTGCGGCGCCGGTGCCACCGACGTCGCCCAGGAGCTGGGGATGACCCAGCCGGGGGCGTCCAAACACTTGCGGGCGCTCCGGGAGGTCGGACTGGTGCGGGACCGCAAAGCCGGCAAGCAACGGCTGTACGGACTCGACGCGCGCGGGCTGCGGCCGGTTCACGAGTGGACCGGCGGGTTCGAGCGATTCTGGAACGAGAGCTTCGACCGGCTGGACGAGTACGTGCAGGACCTCAGCCGGCAAAGCCGGAGGAGTAACTGATGAGCGCGACCGGACGAGGAGCGCCGGCGCAATCCGCGACGGCCGACCGTGAGATCGTGATCTCTCGGGTTATCAGTGCCGCACCTGAGCTGGTGTTCGCGGCGTTCACCGAGGTGCGGCACCTGTCACGGTGGTGGGGACCGGACGGGTTCACCACGACCACGCGGGCGTTCGAGTTCCGTGTCGGCGGGGAGTGGGACTTCGTGATGCACGGACCGGACGGCACCGACTACCAGGAGTGGATCTCCTGGACCGAAATCGTGGCGCCGGAGCGGGTCGCGCTGCTGCACGGTGAGTGCCGCGGCGACCCGAACGCCTTCGAGTCGGTCTTGACGTTCGCGCCCGAACGGCGCGGCGACCCGGATCGAGATGCGCACCGTGTTCCCCACCAAAGAGCTGCCGCGACGAGGCCGCCGAGAAGTACCAGCGCGTCGAGGGCGGCCGGCAGACCCTGAGCAACCTGGATGCCTACGTCACCGAGATCGTCCGGAAGGGACTTGAGGACTGATGGCCGGGAAAGTGTTCTTCAGCGTGTCGATGTCGCTGGACGGGTTCATTTCGCCCGAGTCCTTCGACGACCTGATGGGTCCGCAGTGGATGGAACTGCAACAGTGGATCTTCCCCCAGCGGTTCTTCCGGGAGAACCTGAAGCTCGGCGAGGGCGGCGAGGAAGGGCGCGACAACGACATCGTGCGGGAGACGTTCGAGCGCACCGGCGCGAGCGTCATGGGCAAGCGCATGTTCGAAGCCGGCGAGCACGGGTGGCCGGAGGACGCGCCTCGTTCCACACGCCGGTGTTCGTCGTGACGCACGAGAAGCGTGACCCCTGGGAGAGGGCGGGTGGAACCACCTTCCACTTCGTCAACGACGGCATCGAGCCTGCGCTCGACCGGGCTCGCGTCGCCGCCGGCGACCGGGACGTCCGCATCGCCGGCGGCGGTGCGACGATCCTGGAGTACGTGAACGCCGGCCTGATCGACGAGTTCACGATCGCGGTCTCCACCTGTGCTCTTCGGCGCCGGAATCCGCCTGTTCGAGGGCGTGGACGCGGGCCGTGTGGCCCTGGAGCCGGTCCGCATGGAGCCGACGCAACGGGTGACCCACCTGACCTACGCAGTCCGGGATCGGTAACTGTCTCGACGGCGGCCGGGCACGATCCGCGAACCGAAGTCGGGCTTGACGGTAAGGATGAGGTGTGATCGGCCGGTCGGATGCTGAACTCATCATCGAATCGCTGCGACGTTCCCGCTCGGTTCGGCGAGATCTTCGATCGGCACGCCGAGGTGGTCTTCCGGTATCTCGCGCGGCGGATCGGTCCGGACGATGCGAGCGACCTGCTGGCTGACGTATTTCTCGCTGCGTTCGAGGCCCGTTTCCGCTACGACTCGGACTTCTCGACGGCGCTGCCCTGGCTGTACGGAATCGCGTCCAACCTGTTGCGGAAGCACTTTCGGCGGCGGGCCGGCGAACTCAGGATGTTGGACCGCCTCGTCGCGCAGCGCGAGCCGGACGATCACGTCGACGCAGTGGCGGACGTCATCGACGCGCAACTTCAGGTGCGAGCGATGGCGAAACTGCTCGACGAGCTCCCACCCGGCGAACGCGACGTGTTGCTGCTCTACGCGTGGGAGGCGCTCACCTACGAGGAGACTGCGAATGCGCTCGACATCCCGGTCGGCACGGTGCGGTCACGGCTGAACCGCACCCGACGCCGACTTCGCGCCGGCGTGGATGAGATCGACCGGATCCGTTCGGTGCGCCCCGATCGGCTGACGACGATCCCCGACGTGACGTCGACCGTTCTGACCCGAGAGAAGGAGAAGCTCATGCAGGCCATCGAAGGCAAGACGAAGATCATCATCGACGCCGGCGACGGCACCGTGTTGATCCGGAGCAAGGACGACATCACGGCGGGCGACGGAGCGAAGCACGATGTCATCGAGGGCAAGGCGGCGTCGTCTACAACGACGACCTGCAACATCTTCCGACTACTCGACGACAATCGCGTGCCGACTCATTTTGTCGAGCGGCTCGACGCAGTCACCTTTCGGGCGCGCAAGGTCGAGATGATCCCGCTCGAACTCGTCGCTCGACGGATCGCGACCGGCAGCTTTCTGGACCGGAATGCCGACATCGCCGACGGCACCGTCTTTGCCGATCTCGTCTTCGAGGTCTTCGAGAAGGACGACGCGAACCATGATCCGCTCCTTGAATTCGACTTCGCGCGCGACGTGTTGCGGCGTTTCGTGCCCAACACGAAGGCGGCGCTTCAGCTCGGCGATCT
>CAVTYW010000016.1:0-263520 GCA_963738955.1 Pirellulales bacterium
GGCCGTATGGTCGATCAGCGCAAGGCGGCGCTACACCCGCGATCAAATCGCATTTTACATAACGCAAGCATCGCCCGCATTGGGTGGAGTGAGCGATTGAAGAGATTGAGCAACAAGCCGAGGATTTCGGAGGAACCGCGCCCAGCAGCGGGTCAGCCGGGTTAGCCAAGGAGATGACCGGCGTGTGGCCCTCTCCCTGCGGCAACGAGATGTGACCACGATCGCGACCGTGTTCGCCTGCTGGACCTCATTTCCAACCGGGCACGCTTGCTGCCTCTTCGATCCATCTGCGCATCAAGGGATCCCGCACCTCTTCTAAGGTCTTCAGCTTGACGTAACGGCTCCGCCCACGGTTTCCAAGCGGGCAACGGACCGGGAGTCCTTGTCGGAGTTGCCTCCTGGAGAACCCCCCAGCCCACACTCACACTCGCTGCGGACACGTCGTTGGTTGTTCGCTGGCTGCTAAAACTTTTGGACGAACATGCGAATGCGATTCTCGCCGGGCTGAACGCTGAACGCAGCCGATTTCCACGTCGGTGTCTTGGGGATCGGAAACAGTTGAGGTCGCACATCCCTGGAGAAACCGATGGGCTCCACTGGCATCCCAACGAAGTTCGAGTCCACCTTGCCGTTGCTATTGCAATCGTGAAGCAAACGCGACGTACTCGCCCGGCTGTAAGTTGTCGATTTTGCACACCGCAGTCAGACCATTGCCGGATCGCTGAATCTGCACGTCTTGCACAGATCGAAAGTACTTCTGCACGTCTTTGCGATCCTTGCGCATGTCCACCGACTTGAAGCTGTCTTCCGAGTCAAACAGACAGATGGTCGCATTGCCAGTCGTATCCTTGAAGCCTACGACTTCAACAATCAAAGATGCTCCGCCGGCCGGCGCCTGCGCCACGGCCGGCCGACAAAACCCGTTGGCGAAAGAAAAGGCAAGACAGAATGCCCCAACCACAGACAGCGATTTCGACACCATTTTTGGAACTCCCTTTTCAAACACCATTTGTGAAACTCCGTTTTCAGACATCATTTGTGAAACTCCCTTTTCAAAGGACACGCTCTCAACGAAAACCGCGGATCTCCAAGATCCTCGGTCAACAACTCTTGATCCCATCCGAATCACCGCCACGCTTGTCGAATGTTGTTACCGTAACGGCGGAAATCCAAGAAGCGCGGCCGGTCGCGGCTGCCCCAACCGATCAGCAGGCCGTCAATAATCCAGCACGCCCGAGGTCGATCACGTCATTCCTTGACTCTCGTCCAATTCGATTCAATCTGCTGATGGTAGTCCATCATCTTGAAGGTCGTGTCGCTGATCTCACCAATGGTCATATCTTTCGTCTTGGGGCTCCCGTCAGGTGGGTTCTTGGGCGTCAGAACGAGATGGTTTTCACTCACCTTCCACGTACCATCTTCGTCGATCGGGATCTCCTTGTCTTCCTTTTTGAGCTTCCCCTTCAGGGTGTAGGCGCCGTCCTTGACGAATTCGGATTCAACCTTGCCTGAGACCTTGGGCGTGTTCAACTTGCTGACCCACTTTCCCGGAAGCAGCTTGGTGATCTCGGCTTCACTGGGCTTTTTCTCTTGTTCGAAGGCGTGACAGCCCCCGGACAGTGCCATTGTGCTCACCAACGCCAACGAGACGAAACGGTTCATCGAAAGGTCCTCCTTAACGGGATGAAAAAACAGCTCGCCTGCTGAAAACCCATTACCACTTCAGCAAGGCCAGCCCCGGCGATGGGGATTTATGAACCGAACGGTTCGAATAGTACGCGGTTGAAATCCGCATGTCAAGACGGATATCGAACTGTTTGGTAAGAAACCTGAACCCGTCGTGCAAATGTCGAAAAATCCACTGGGCCGCCCGCGGGAGTTCTCCTCGGAGGAGGTGCTCATTCACACCTGCTCCTCAGATTAAATTTCGATGCATTTCGCGCACTGCCTTCACAGTTGCGACCAACCGCCATCGACCGGAAGCTCGGAGCCGGTCGTGAAGGTCGCATCGAACGCAAGGAAGAGGACGGCCTTCGCAATTTCCTCCGACGTCCCGAAGCGCTTCATCGGGACCATACCGGTCATCTTCTCCCTCATCTGTTCGGCCTCGCCTTTACCGGGGAACGCTTTGCCGATGATCGGCGTGTCGATGGGGCCGGGCGTCACCGCGTTGACGCGAATCTCGCGAGGAAGCAACTCAGCGGCGAGCGTCCGAGCAAAGGATCGCAGTGCAGCCTTGGCGGCTCCGTACGTGGCGTTGCCGGGCATTCCCTTGACATTGGCGATCGAGGTTGTGAGGACGACAGAGCCTCCCCGGTTGATCAGCGGGGCGAGCTTCTGCACCGCGAAAAGCGGCCCTTTGGCGTTCAAGTTGAACATCTCGTCGTAGACAGCCTCGGTCATGCTCTCAAGAGGCGCCTCGGATGCTGAACCCGGCGTTGACGAAGAGCAGGTCGAAGGTGTCGAACTCGGCTTTCACCCGAGAGGCGAGGGCGTCGATTTCCGTCAACGAACGCGCGTTGCTCGAAACCACGAGGGCGTCCTTTCCAAGCTCTTTCCTGCGCCGATTCCAGGCCGGCCTTCGAGCGACCCGTCACCAGAACACGCGCGGCCCCCATCGAGCAGCATCTTCGCCGTCGCGAGCCCCATGCCGCTCGTGCCGCCGATAATCACTACCTTTTTACCTCGGTACCGTTCCATGTGTATCCTCCTCGCGATGTCAGGGTTGCTTTGCCGTTTTTGAACTGTTTGGTATGATAATACACACGATGGCCGTGGTCAAGGGAGTTTTGAACTATTTATTTCAAAAAACCGAAGGACCCCGTGGACGAGCACGCAACGCCGCAATCGCATGCTGATTCTGGTCACCGCAACCATTTCGCCGCGACCGGCGCTCCTTCAGGCGACCGCATTCAAGGATGCTGCTCGAGCAGTTCGATGCCGGAGATATTGACGACGGCCTGCCAGGCGGCTTCCTGGTTGGCGGCGATCGTGAAAGTGCGGGTGACGCATCGCCTCAATTGGGCCTGTGAGCTTCTTCGGCGCCGAGGCGAAGAATTGCCCCGAGACGTCGGTTCCGAATTCCGAGGCCTGGAGGTATCGGCGAGCTGCGGTCTCCGGCGTCTGGGACATGCCGGGAATGAGCTTCACGAGTGGGATCATCACCCGCTTCATGACCAGCCCAAGGTTTCGCACCGCCTTTGTGTTGGGCGCGCTATCCGGGCGAGACGGCGTACACGGCCATGCCGGAGGGTAGCCACCGCGCCAACGCCGCGACCCACCAAGCAACGATGAGCTTGGCGTCGGCATACGTCCGGTTAGGCTTGTACTTCACGTTCGGCCCGTTGCGCAGCAGGGCTTCAATAGCGGCGGTTCGGTCACCGTGGTGGTGTTTGGCCGCGAAGGCCGCCACGTCGGTGAAGCTGAACATGGGCACGTCCCCTCGGGCAGGTTCCGCGCCGGCGACAATAATCCGAGCGTTGGGACTCAGCAGGTTGGCGCGGAGCAAGCCGACAGTCAGTTGATGATGGCCGATGAGCGGGGCCTGAGAGGCCTCGACGCCCGCAACAGTGATCACGCGCTTCTTACCTGGGACCATCCCTGCATTTAGCAGTAGGAAATCGATCGGCCGACCCTGCTTGACCAGCTCGGCGAGGGCGGACTGAACGCTGGTCGGAGCGTCCAGATCCAGCTCCAGCGGCGTGAAAACCTGCGTCTTGGTCTCAGCCGCGAGTTGAGCGGCCGTTTCTTGAACCCGGGCCAGGCTTCGCCCGGTGACGATGACCTGGCGGTAGCCCTTGATGGCGAGCATACTGGCTGACGCATAACCGAGCCCGGAGGTGGTGCCGGTGACGAGTGCGATCGAATGTTCCATAGGCGGCTCCGTGGTGAAGGGTTAAGGTAGAGTCGTGAGGCCCCGCGAGGGCAGAGCCAGCTTGCAACTTTCGAACTATTCGGTTATATATTGGTTATGATGGGTATTGTCAAGGAGTTTTGAACTAAATGTTTCAAAATGCCGGTAGGCCGCGTGGACGGCCGCGAGCTTCGACGAGAGGGACGCGCTGGAAAAGGCGACCCAGGTATTCTGGTCGAAGGGCTACGACGGAGTGACGATCGACGATCTCGTCGCCGGGATGGGCGTGGGACGGCCGAGCCTGTATTCCATCTTCGGAGACAAGCGGGCGATATTCTTGGCGTCCTTAAGGCGTATGCAGAACGGAAAGGCGCATCAGCCGCGAAGGCACTCCTTTCGCCACAGGGTCTTCGCGACTCGATCGCCGCCTTCCTAAGGTATGCCGTCGAAAGTGCGACCGAGAAAGGGTCAGCACCGGGATGTCTTCTCGTGTGCGTCGCGCCGCTTGTGAACGACGCTGAGGTTCGGAGGTTCCTGCAAAAAGCGGCCGCCGGTGGCGTCGCGCGGTGGAAGGTCGTTTCCGGGACGGGATCACTGCCGGAGAAATCCCGCCCGACTTTCCTGTGGCCGTGCGCGCGATCCAAGTCACGGATTTTGCTCGTGGCCTGACCATGCGTGCGCATCTAGGCGTGCCGCGCAAGACGCTCCTCAGAGATGCCGAGGAAGCGGCCGACTTGCTGCTCCTGTCGCGACGTGGAAATGCGGCGCCAAAACGTTGATGCCGGATCCGTGAAGGTTGCAGCGTAGCGCTCATGGTTGGGTTACCACTGAGCCGACTCTTTGAACCTGAAAACCTCGGTAAATCGGGCCAAATCGGACAACTTTAGAAATTAAATCGGGGCGACTGGACACCGTTAGAACTTTTCCTCGCGGGCGTCGCCCGCTGGGAACCTCACTTTCTCTGGCTCCTGAGGACGGCGCGAAACCGCTGGCACCCCTTGATTGTCGAAACCCTTCGCCGGTAAGGGGGTCAACTGGTAAGGCGATCAAGGCGTAAAGGTCCTCGCCAGACGAAAACCGAGCATGAGGTCCCGGTCCGCCGGCACGGTGAGGTCGCGGTAGGCAGAGCGGACGTGCGACGCGGGATCGGAGAACGAGCCGCCACGCACCACACGGCGATCTGTACTTGTGACCACTAATTCATCTTCTTGGTCCTCTACCGCTTCATCGCCCTTGCCTGCGGGATACTCTTTGTGCCTCTCCTGACACCACGTGTACAGGTTTCCCTGCACGTCGAATAATCCAAGATCGTTCGGCTTCAGGCTCCCGACCGGCCAGGTCCGTGCTTGCGAGTTCTTCAAGTACCACGCATACTTCGGCAACAACTCGTCCGTTTCTCCGTAATACCGGCTCGTCACCGCACCTGCACGAGTCGCATATTCCATCTCCGCTTCCGTCGGCAAGCGATACCCCGTCAGACTCAGATACTTCGCCTTCAGCGTCACCGCGGTGCCCTTGATTTCGTAGCACCATTGGTCTTCGGTATCCCCTCTTCCTTGCTCAGCCAGTTGCAGTACGCCGCCGCCTGTACCAGTCGAAGTGCCCCAACCGGGCAGATCGGTTCCGGATACGCAGCATCCACTCGGTAGACTCAGACTCACGCTCAATATATTTCGGCTGAAAACGCAAGATACTGCTCCATCGTCACCGACTTCGCTGCGAGGGCAAACGTCCGACCGATCCGCTTCTGGTGCTGCGACCTCGCTGTCCTGCCCTGTCCTTCTCGTGAGCGGCGACCCCATCGTGAACTCCACCGGGCCGGGGATCACCACGAATCGTCTGGCCCTGCCTGTTGACGTACCACTGCGGCGGCGTCTTCTCCTTGTCCTTCGCCAACAATCTTCTCGATGCCCTCCAGCCGTTTCTCCCGCTGCTCCTTGTCCTTCGCCCACGTCTTCGTTCACCTGTTTCAGCCACGCCTCCTGCTTCCAGTGCCGCAGCAGCCATTCCGCACGCCGCATGAAGCCCCGGATCGGCTGCCGTGCGATACATCTCCTGCAACTTCGGCAGCAACGCGCTCGCGGGCCTCCCGCGGTAAAATCCTTCTCGCCGAACTCCCCCAAGCTCAGAAGCAACGCCCGCCGAATCGTCACGTCCGGCTCCTCGTCCAGTCGCTTGACGATGGCCCCGGCGTCCGCACCCAGCGGACCCAGACGATGGATCAGATAGCTCCGCACCCTCGGATCGGGGCTGTGCTTCAAGAGCGGCCAGACCTTTTCCGGCTGGTTCATCCTCAGCAGGGCCACCGCCGCATTCGCCTGCCGCTTCGCCAGCTTTTCCCGCTCGGTCGTCCGAGGAGGGCAGATCCGCGGCAGCTTTCGTGTCGATCTCGTCCGTCAGCAGCGGCAAACCTTGCTCGCCACGATCCTTGAATTTCGCATAGATCACGGCGAACTGGTTGTCGTCGGCGTCCATGAGCAGGTCGGCCAGAACCTGCGGCTGGTCGGCGGCGTAGTCGGCCAGAATGTTCGTTGCCAACGTGCGTTCCGACGATCGCGCCGAGTTGCGATCTCGGAAGATGTCGCCGACAGCGGAGCGAGCAAGATTGTCTTCACGGGCCGGAATGCCTCGCTCCACTGGCCCAAGTAGACCGGGTTCTCCAGCACGAGATCGTTGACCACCAGCGGCTGCACTTCGCCCACTTTTCACTCTCCGGGTCATAGTTCGCCAGGGCCGCTGCCGCTCGCAGCCGCTCTGTTCCTTGCCCTTTTCCGGCTTCAGGGCGACCACCCACAGGCTCTCCAACAAATCATCCTTGTGCGCGGCCAGAGCATCACGGATCACCGGAACTTCGTGCGGTTCGGCGTTGAGCAGCCGATCATAGAGGTAGGGGATCTGCGTGCCGTCCACCGGCAAGAGGGCGAGGCTGGCGTGGAGTTGCTTGCGGGCGTCCTTGTCTGCTTCCGCGTTGCCATAGGCTTCGTGCAGCAGCGGGTTGATCCACCGGCGATAGGCACCCATGTCCTGCACAATGCTGGGAACTTCGTTCGTGTTGGCGTCCAGCAATCGGTCCCGTAAGGCATGGGCCTTCAGAGTGCCGTGGCCCTCGTAGCCACCCCAGCCGACTAGCGCCAAGACCATCGCAAGCACCAAGCCCCGCACCGCGTGATACCTGCCAGCCCTTGCCATCATCTTCTTCTGCGGCGGCGTCCGGTTTTTCTTCTGCGTCCACCAGCGGATCGTGAACCACTGCACCAGCGACGGCAGTTGCCGGTTCTCCGGCCGCGCGTTCCATACCGCCGCCCGATCCGCCAGCAGCAACTCAGCCCGGCCCCGGCGAGTCTCCTTCTGCTTGCGCGTCAACCATTCCCGAATTGAGTGAACCAGATAGTCGTGTGTGAGTTGATAGTATTTCTGACCGGGCTGCGTCTGGAGAACGGAGTCGCTGTTTGCGTCCTTCCCTTCCGGGTCGGTCGGCGTGATGAGGCGGATTTCATTGTCGAGAATGCGGATTAGGTCATCGAAGTCTTTGGGGCGGCTGCCATAACCCGAGGCTTCGAGTAGCTCCACATACGACCGCATGTGGCCCTTGATGTCGCTGCCGGTTTCCGGTAAAAGGCTTTTCAGGTCCGCCGCGCCGCTTTCTGGTGATAGCGGTGTTCCGGGGGAGCCGTGGCCGCACTGAACGTCTCTTCGAGGAACGTGACGCCGACTCCTTCTGTGCCGCCCACTGCTTTCAGGGAGGCGGGCGTCCACGCCTTGCCCTTCATCATCTCCGCAAACAGGGCCAGCCGAACGGAGATGACTTTGCCTTCCTGCGCCAGGCCGGAGACGGCCTGAGTCAAGAACTCCTTTTGGTCTTTGCTCGTGTCGCCGACGTACTCGGGAAGTTTGCCGAAGGCCCGCCCGAATGCTGCCAGCACCTTTCCGGCGTGGTCCAAGTCGAATAGATCAACCGCCGCCGAGTTCACGCCTTCAAGCAGCCGAATCTCCAATTCCCGCATGAAACGGGTCGCCGCCATCCAAAAATCATCGCGCACCATAACGATGCAGTGGACCCGGCCGCCGTCGCACTGCCGCAGGGCTTGCACCAGTTCGGTGTCTTCATCTTCCATTTTCGCATGGAGCCACTGCTCGAACTGGTCGAGGACAATGAGTACCTTCTTGCCCACGGGGATGCCCTGACCCCGCCGCAGCGCGGCCAGCGTAGTTTTCAAAGTCAAGTTGTCAGGCAGGGCAACACACCGCTTGCGCAGACCGTTCAGCAGGCGGGTCTCTGTCTCTTCGGCGGTCGCTTCGACATAGACGGCAATCACGTCGTCAGACAGGCGAGGGAGCAATCCGGCCTTCACGAGCGACGACTTGCCGCAACCACTTGGACCGTAGATCATGCCCACACTGAAGGTGTTGTCGGCGTCCCTTTCTTCAATCCGGGTTTTCCAGAACCGGAGGCTGTCGGGCAATCCATCTCGATCACGAGGCCCCGGCAAAAGTTCGAAGAAGAACTCGGCGTCATGTTCGTCGAACGACCGCAAGCCTTTTGGCACAATCTTGATGGGCTGAGGGCCGGAAGTGGATGGCGATTGCGAAACAGGCGTGATCGAAGGTGTGGCGAGGCCCGATGAACTCGCGGCAGGATGGCTCTGGGTTTGCTCGGCCAGAAAGTGCCGCAGGTCGTCGGCCATGTCTTTGCCCGTCGAGTAGCGTTCCGAGGCCCGCTTCGACAGGGCTTTCAGGCAAATACGGTCCAGTTCCTTCGGGATGCTCTCGTCGTACTGGCGCGGCGGGCGGGCCTCGAAGCTCGTCACCTGCTCCATCAGTTCCGCCTGCGATTTTCCACGAAAAGGCGGGCGGCCCACCAGCAGCTCGTAGAAGACGATGCCCAGACTGAAGATGTCGCTGCGACCATCGACGCGATGCCCTTCCCCACGTGCCTGTTCGGGACTCATGTAAGCGGGAGTTCCGGCGTACTTCGGTCCCTTGCCGATGTTCTCTTCCAGGAGTGCCAGCCCAAAATCAACGACGTAAGGCTTGCCGTCGTTGCCAATCAGAATGTTGCCGGGTTTCACATCCCGATGGACGAGTCCCTGCTTGTGGGCGTAGTGCAGGGCATCCGCCACGGTCGCGACCAGTTCGGCAGCTTCCCGGTATTGGAGCCGATGCTGCTTGACCTTCGTGGCGAGATCGGTCCCTTGGATGTATTTGGAAACGATATAGCAGGGACAGTCCTCTGTGCTGCCGACGTCATGGACCGGGACGATGCCGGGATGATCGAGATTGGCGACCGTGCGAGCTTCGGCGAGATACGCCTCTGCATCTTCCGACTTCGAGATCAGCTTGGCGTGCGGAACCTTGACGGCAACGGGCCGGTTCAGTTGCTCATCCTGGGCCAGATAGACAAGGCCGAACCCGCCTTCGCCGAGCACCTTCTCGATGCGGTAGCGACCGATCCGCTGGGGATGTTTGGCAGGCGAACCTTCATACTTCTGTATGGGATTTCCCTGATGGTCCTGCGTCACATCGTGAGGATTTGAATCGTTCACGTTGGCGGCCGTTTGCTTCAAGAAATCCGGTCATCGGCGCAATGCCCTTGAATTACGGCAGATTCTATCGGAACCGACTTCCGAAATCATCAGGAAGCCCCGTTTGAACCACGAGAATCCGAAGCGGCCAAACGGCTTGCACCGAACTCGCTCCAGCAACCCTGTCAGAACAGGACGCCGATTGAACTTGGCTTGCGGGGTGAGGGGTCCGTGATTCCAGCCAAAAAGCCACCGTCGAAAACGACGATGGGCCTGTGCCGAGAAATAGTCGGGGCGAGAGGATTTGAACCTCCGACCCCCTGGTCCCAAACCAGGTGCGCTAGCCAGACTGCGCTACGCCCCGAACTCGGCTTTAAGCATACCACTAAAATGCTGCGGCCGAAACGGCTTCTCGGCTTCTGGCCCGTTGCCGCAACGCGGGAAAATCGTATCCGGCGGACCGTGGCCGGGGTATACTGCGTCCACCGGAGGCCAAATCCATTAATCGAACGAAACGCTTTCCATTCCTTGCAGTGTTTGGGCTGCCGCTGATGATCGCGGCTGCCCATTCCGAACTGAGGGCGGCGAAAACGAATTCGCCGCCGGTCGTGGTGGTCGAGGCGAGCTATGCCGGCGCCAATGCCGCGGTGGTTCGCGATACGGTTGCGGCGCCCATCGAAGAGCAGGTAAACGGCGTCGAGGGGATGCTGCACATCTTTTCTCGGTCTACCAACGCCGGCGCCTATACGCTGACCGTGACCTTCAAGCCCGGCACCGATCTCAATATTGCGCAAGTGCTGGTTCAAAATCGCGTCGCGCTGGCGCTGCCGGTGCTGCCGGATTTGGTGCAAAGATCGGGCGTCACGGTCAAGAAAAAATCGCCCCATGCGCTGATGCTGGTGGATTTGACTTCGCCCGAAAACCGTTTCGACGCGCGGTATCTGCGAAACTATGCCGACATCAACTTCAAGGACGAATTGGCCCGTGTGCCCGGCGTCGGCGGCGTGACTTGCTTTGGCAACGCTGGAGAAATCAGGATCAAGCTCGACTTGGCGAAATTGGCGGCCCGCGGGTTGGCGGCCGGCGAAGTGGCCGACGCGATCAGCCAGCAGAACATACGGAGCGGCGAAATCGGCCAACCTCCGAAGCCCAACGGCAAAGACGCTGAGATCCGACTATTTCCCGGCCGGCTTGCCGACGCTGAGCAAATCGGCGGCATCATCGTGAAAACAAAATCGGACGGTAGCGTTTTGCGCGTGAATGATATTGCCAGCGTCGAGTCAGCAGCCGGCGATCAAAGCCACGCCAGCTTCAACGGCAGACCGGCCGTGTGTCTCGAAATTCGGCCGATGGTCGGCGCGAACCCCAAGCAACTTAGCGCGGCAGTGCAAGATACGGTGACCAAACTTCGCCAAAATCTTCCCGACGGCGTCGCCATCAACGTCGATTTTGATTTTTCGAAAAACCTGGAGGCCCTCGGCCAGCCATCGACTCCAGAGTATTTACTGCTCGACATTCAGCTTCCAGTCGGCGCATCGCAAGAGCGAATCATCGCGGCGCAGCAGCGTTGCGGAAAATTATTGAGTGCCATCGACGGAGTTCGCGACGTGCTCGAGCTGCCGGACGAACCCTTCGAACTAGGTGTCGAGCGGCCTTGCATCTTGGTCCGGCTCGCTCCCGCAAACGGCCGAAAGGCCAGCCGGGAACAATTGGTGCGAACCATCCGCGATCGATTTGTCACGGAAATTCCAGGAGCGACGCTGCGGCTGCGCGATCTTTCGCGGCCCGGCAGCTTCCCTCGCTGTGCCTACCCGATCGACTTGGCGCTGAGCGGCCCGGAACCCGATGCGCTGCAGAAGTGGGCCGACAGCCTGGTCGAACGGCTGCGCAAAGAAAAAAAACTGATCGATGTTGCGATTGACGCCGACGCCGTGGCAGTGCCGCAGCTATTCGTCAACGTCGACCGGGCGCAATGCCATTCGCTCGGAGTATCTGCAAACGATGTGTTCTCGACGTTGCAAGTTTACTTGGGGAGCCGCAACGTGGGCGACCTCGGTCGCCTCGGGCCAATCAGGCTTCAGACCGATGCGCACGGTCACGAAAACGCGGCCGATCTCAAGCAACTCAAAGTGCGAAGCGCGAACGGCGATATGATCGCCCTCGACCGCATCGCCAAAATCCGCGATGCCGCGGGTCCGGCAGCGATCAAGCGCCTTGACATGCGCCAAATCGTGGAGATCATCGCCAACCCAATGCCCGGCATATCGCTCGGCGAAAGCCGTGCGCTGTGCGAAAAACTGGCGGAGGAAACTCATCCTGCGACCAAAGCGCGGGCGGAATACCGATTGGTTTGGATGCAGGACATTCCGGCCGGAGAATAGGGAAACCACGAAAGAAATCGCTCGCTATGCGAAGGCCGTGGAACGGCCTTACGGCGCAGCGGCGACGAGAGTGGTGGTAGCAACGAAGCGGTGGGCGAGATTGTCCACCATGACCCCGAAGCCTTCGAGCGTTCGCACGCCGAGCAGGCTCGGATCGCTCGGTTGGGAGAAGACGACTTCGTCGGTGGTTTCAAACCCTTCGGCACGGAGGATGGCATAACCGACTTCGCGCTCGATCAATTGCTTGGTGGCGGTATGAAAGGTGCGCGTGCGACGCGGGGTGATGCCGGCATTGCTGAGCAGCTCGGCGGGCAACCAGGTTAGCTCCGCGCCGGTATCCACCAACGCTTCGATGGCGGGAGTGACCGAATCTTCCCGCTTCGGGTTGCAGGCAACGACGTTGACTTTGAAAGGCTCATACAATTTACTGTACTTGGTTGCACGGGCAGCGGCAATTGCCATCGTCCGGCGGCGCATCAGTCCACGTCCGGCAAATAGCCGGTTTCTTCTTCGGGCGTCACGCAAACAACGATGAGCACTTGCTCCCGTTCCTCGCGGCTTAAATGGGACACCATCAGATCGCCGATCAAATCCAGCCGTTCAGCGACGTCCATTTTCACGAATTCTGCCGACCTAACGACACCAAAAACGCCGTTGTGTTCATCCAACTTCACCGTGGCCGGCGGCGGAAACCGCTTGCTTAAGATTCGTTTGAGCTTCCGCCGTAGCGGGCTTTGCACGGTCGCCATTGCATAGGTCTTCGTCGATGAATGACAATGCACAGTCACGTCCGCTCTCATGACCCCGGCCTATTTAGCCGACGGTGACTGAGATTCCACTGTGGTGCCGCCAGCCGGATACAATGGTTGACTTGGCGGCGCAGCCGGCTGGCCGATCAATTCTGCGCGGTGGTGATACAGGACCGCCAAGAACTGTTCGTCATCAATGTCCCACAGCGATCGGCCCGTTTGGTCCTCCCCGAGGAATCCAAGATGGGCGAGGAGTTGGCCGATCCGCACGTCGGGGGACAGTTCGCACAACTCAGCTAGGACGGCCAGCGCCTCTTGTTTCGTCGGTGCGATCATGGCAGAAGGTCTCCGATTTTCGGTTCCGGGCCGTAAGCGCGGCGAAGCCGCCCGATTATTTCCACCCGGACAAGCGTGCCCGGAGCGAGCTTGGCAATGCGAGTCGCTCGGGTCACACCATTATACACGACCAGGAAACCGTCCGTCCCCTCATACGCGACAAGCGGAGTCATTCCAGCGGACGAACTACCGAAACGGGCAATCTGCCGTTGGAGTTTGAGCGGGTCGGCGCCCTTGCGCCGGGAATTTGGAACACGCAACTCGCGAGGGTCAACATCGCGGAAATCAGGCATCTGGCATGTCGCAATAGTGTACGCACGATCACTTCTCCTCGCTAACCCACGCGAGCTTGCGCTTCCGGTTCGCCACCGCAAAGATACTCGCGCAGCCGATCGAATTCTTCGTTGCTGGCAAACGGGATCACGATCTTGCCCCGGCCTTTTGACGATTGGCGGATCGTCACTTTCGTCCCCAAGGCGGCGCGCAGTTCTTGCTCCAGCGACGTGAGATTCTGGCTGCGGCTGCGCGATTTGGTCACCGGTTTGCTGGCGCCTTCCGGCGCGACGACGCCCATCGGGCCAGCGTCGCCCGCGTGGATTTGGTCTTGGACGGTTTGCTCCGTCGCGCGAACGCTCAAACCTTCCGACTGAATCCGCTCGCAAAAGGCGACCTGCTCGCGCTCGTCGCCCAGCGGAAGAAGCGCGCGGGCGTGGCCTTGCGTGATGCGGCCGGCGCGGATTGCGTCTTGCACTTCGGCCGGCAGCTCGAGCAAGCGGATCAAGTTGGCGATCGTCGAACGGTCGATGTTCAGCCGGCTCGCCAGCTCTTCCTGAGTGCAGCCGTAGCGCTGCAGATACTGCTCGAACGACGCGGCCTTTTCCAGCGGGTTGAGATCCTTGCGCTGCAAGTTTTCGACGATCGCTATCTCGGCCATCTGGCGGTCGTCGGCCTCGCGGATCTGGACTGGCACTTCGGTCCAGCCGGCTTTGATCGCCGCCCGCAAGCGTCGCTCGCCGGCGATCAATTGATAGCCGTCGCCGGCGCGGCGGACGACGATCGGCTGGATCAGGCCGTGCTGGCGAAGCTGTCGGCGAGGGCCGTGATTTCCTCGGGATCGAAGTCGCGGCGCGGCTGGAACGGGTTCGTGCGAATTTCATGGATGGCGATTGATAGCGTGCCGGTTGGCGATGGCGCATCGGCGGCAACTCGTCGACAATTGCCGTGCCAGCATCGCCGAGCGGTTCGCCCTCGGGAACATGCAGGCTCAAATCCGCGCGGGGCGATCCGCCGGGGTTCGGCGAATCGGGATACGAACGGCCCAAGAGAGCTTCCAATCCACGGCCAAGTCGTCGTTCTTTACTCACGTTCCAGCACCTCCATGCAGAGTTCAACGTATGCCATCGCACCACGTCCGCGCGGTGCATAGTCCAGCACCGATTGACCGTGGCTCGGAGCCTCGGAAACGGCCACGTCGCGCGGGATCACGGTCCAATAAACGATCTCGCCGAAAAAATCGCGCACCTCTTGGTCGACCTCGCGCGTCAGTTCGAGGTTTGGTCGTACATCGTCAACACGATGCCGCCGAATTGCAGCTTGCCCGGCTGGCGATCCATCACCTGGCGGATGACGTCGATCATCTGCGCCAGCCCTTCCATGGCGAAGTATTCGCACTGGATCGGCATCAACACTTCGGTCGAAGCGGCCAGGGCCGTCCGCGTCAGCTGGCCCAGCGACGGCGGGCAATCGATCAGCACGAAGTCGTAGGCACTCATTCCGCTGGCCAGATGCTGTCGCAGCGTCGCGGCTTCGTCGCGTCGCCGCGGCGGCCAGCGCCTCGACATCTTGAAAGCTGCGGCTGCCGGGCAACAGTTCCAAGCCGGGCTGAGCGGTTTGCCACAGCGAATCTTTCAGCGGCAATCGCGAGACCAGCGGATGCCGTTCGGTCGGCCGCTGGCCCAGGCCGGTCGTGGCGTTGCACTGCGGATCGAGATCGACCAGCAGGGTGCGCGCGCCGGCCTTGGCCAGTCCGACGGCCAGGTTGACGGCGGTGGTCGTTTTGCCGACGCCTCCTTTCTGATTGGCGACGCACAGGATCCGGCCCATTGATAGGGGCTAGGGGCTAGGGACTAGGGGCTAGGGAATTCGCGCGGGGCGGATTGTAGTCGTGGGATGGCGGAACGGGAAATGGCAATTGGTTGACTGCCGTTGCGAGCGCCACACTAACCCGAAGTGTTAGCGAGGGCGAAGCGTGTGGCGTCTCCGCCCTCGCTAACGCTTCGGGTTAGTGTTTCACGTGGAACGCGACAAAGATCGCCGAATTAGCTTGTTTCACGTGAAACGCGCAGATTGCTTAGACGGTGGAGACAGCGCAATCGGGTTTCACGTGAAACACAGGGCAGGATGAATGAGCGCGAAGTCTATTCCAGCGGGTTGATCACCAGCCCGCTGAGCAGCTTCGGGTAGAAGTAGGTGCTCTTGGCGGGCATCCGCTCGCCGTGTTCGCTGATCGTGCGGATGTGGTCGACCGTGGCCGGCATCACGAGGGCGGCCAGCGGGAACTCGTCGTCGGATCGAGGCCTTCGACGACTTCGTCGACCAGAGTGGACGTAGCGCGGCTTCGGCAGGTCTTTGGCGGCCAGCAGCGTGTCGATCACCAGCCGGTGCAGGATGCTCACGCCCAGTCCTTGCCAGTCGGCGGCTGTGCTCCGACGCGACCTCGGCCATTCGCCGGCGGCCGGCGTCGGTTAGCCTGGCGAGAATCCAGCGTTCGTCGGCCGCGGTGAACAGGCCGAGCGTCCCCTGGTCGCCGTCGGCTTCGATTTCGTCCCAGATCGTCGGCGCCAGGTCGCTCCCTTCGCCGGCGACGCGGGTGGTGAAATGAGTCGCCGAGCTTTTCGATCAAGTTCGGCCGAGGTCATCTCCGGCAGGCCGCGGAACAGGCGGTGCGTCGGCAGCACGAGCAGGCCCGGATCGTTCATGCCGATGAACATCATCAGCACGAAGTTGGCCGGATGCTCCGCGGCAGCGAACCGCCGGCGCGGCCGCCAGCTCGTCGCGATAGTTGCAGGCGGTTTCGTAGCGATGATGGCCGTCGGCGATGAACATCGGCTGCGGGCCCATTTCGCTCGTCAACTGCGAAATCACGCTCGCATCCGTCACCGGCCACATGCGATGGACGACGCCCAGGTGGTCGGTCGCTTCGACCGGCGGCGCACTGGCAACCGCCGCTTCGAGCAGGTTCTGCGCGACGCTCTCGGGATCGGGATAGAGGCCAAAGATCTGGCTGAGGTTTGCCTTGCAGGCCCGCGTCAGCAGCAGGCGGTCCTGCTTCGGGCCCGACATTGTTTCTTCGTGCGGATAGATTCGGCCTTCGCCGAACCGCTCCAGTCGACAACGGGCCATGAAGCCGCGGCGCGTGAACTCCTGATCGCCGTAGCGAAAAACTTGGTGGTAGACGTACACCGCCGGATGCGACTCGCTGGCCAGCACGCCCTCGCTCCGCCAGTTCTTCAGGAACTTGGCGGCGCCGCGTGTAGCGGTTGTTTGAGTCGTCGTCGCCCGGCTCGTCGCGGTTGAGGATCAGCCGAATGACGTTCGCCGGGTGCGGCTTGTAGAGCTGGTCTTGCAGCTCCGGGCCGATCACATCGTACGGCGGCGCGATCACGTTCGACAGCGAGCCGACGTGCTTCAGATCGTAACGCAGTCCGCGAAAAGCTTGGATGTCGGGCATGGAAGGAAGTGGTTAGTGGTTGGTGGTTAGTTGTCGGTGCGGCCGTGTCGGTTGGCGCCATCGCTGTTATCCAGAACGAGGCAACCGTTGTCAAACCCTCGCGCCCATCCAGAGATTTTGACGTTATACTTAATCACTATGAGCAGCCTTGGCCCCATATCGCTGGACCGGATGGTTAAAGCCGTGGAACTGGTGCGCGAGCGACTCTTGCGAGCAACGGCCGCATTGAACAAGGCGGGCGTGCCCTACGCGGTGGCGGGTGGAATCGCGGTTGCCGCCTGGGTTTCGAGGATCGATCGCTCGGCAGTGCGGAACACTCAGGATGTCGACGTCCTCTTGCGGCGAGATGATTTTGATCGCGGCTCAAGCGCCCTCGCCGGCGCGGGATTTGTTCATGCCGATATCTTGGGCGACAAAGTGTTTCTCGACGAGCCCAATGCGAAGCCGCGCGATGCCGTCCATGTTTTGTTCGCCGGAGAAAAGGTGCGGCCCGATTATGCTTCCGCCGCGCCGGCCGTCTCGGAATCCGAGAAGGATGCCGAGTTTCAAAGTGCTAGGGCTCGAGCCCCTGGTGCGCATGAAGCTCACTTCCTATCGTCGCAAGGACCAAGTCCATTTACAGGATCTGATCGGCGTCGGCTTGATCGACGCCACCTGGCCCGCGCGATTTTCTCCGCCGCTGGATGCCCGGCTGCAAGAGCTGCTCGCCGACCCGGAAGGTTGAAACTTAGTACCGGTAGTAGTCCGGCTTGTACGGCCCTTCGACCGGGACGCCGAGGTAGTCGGCCTGGGTCTGCGGTGAGCTTGCGTCAGCTTCACGCCGAGCTTGTCCAGGTGCAGCCGGGCGACTTCTTCGTCGAGCTTCTTGGGCAGCACGTGGACGCCGAGCGGGAACTTTTCCGGCTCGGTCCACAGGGCGATCTGCGCCAGCACCTGGTTCGTGAACGAGCTCGACATGACGAACGACGGATGGCCCGTCGCGCAGCCGAGGTTCACCAGCCGCCCTTCGGCCAGCAGCAGAATCGAGTGGCCGTCGGCGAACGTGTAGCGATCGACCTGCGGCTTGATCTCGAGCTTCTTGACGTTCTTCTGGCTGTTGAGCCAGGCCATGTCGATCTCGAGATCGAAGTGGCCGATGTTGCAGACGATCGCGTCGTTCGGCATCACCTTGCATGTGCTCGCCGCGGATGATGTCGCGGCTGCCGGTCGCGGTGACGAAGATGTTGCCGCGCGGCGCGGCCTCGTCCATCGTCGTGACTTCGTAGCCTTCCATCGCGGCCTGCAGGGCGTTGATCGGATCGATTTCGGTGATGATCACGCGGGCGCCGAGCGACTGCATCGCATGGGCACAGCCCTTGCCGACGTCGCCATAGCCGGCGACGACGACCACCTTGCCGGCGACCATGACGTCGGTGGCGCGCTTGATGCCGTCGGCCAGCGATTCGCGGCAGCCGTAGAGGTTGTCGAACTTGCTCTTGGTCACCGAGTCGTTGACGTTGATCGCCGGCACCTTCAGCTCGCCGCGGGCGTGCATTTGATAGAGGCGATGCACGCCGGTGGTCGTTTCTTCCGACAGGCCGCGGATGCCGGCGAGCAGCTCGGGATACTTCTGGTGGACCATGGCGGTCAGGTCGCCGCCGTCGTCGAGGATCATGTTCAGCGGCTGGCCGTCGGGAAAGTACAGCGTCTGCTCGATGCACCAGTCGAATTCTTCGTTGGTCTCGCCCTTCCAGGCGTAGACCGGGACGCCCGATCTTGGCGATCGCGGCCGCGGCGTGGTCCTGCGTCGAGAAGATATTGCAACTGCTCCAGGTGACCTCGGCGCCAAGCTCGACCAGCGTCTCGATCAGCACGGCGGTCTGGATCGTCATGTGCAGGCAGCCGGCGATCCGGGCGCCGGCCAGCGGCTTCGTCTTGCCGTACTTCTTCCGCAGCGCCATCAGGCCGGGCATTTCGTTCTCGGCCAGCATGATTTCCTTGCGGCCCCAATCGGCCAGCGACATGTCGGCGACTTTGTACGGCAGTCGGGTTTCGACCTGTGACACAGGGCTCTCCTCGAACGGATAGGGGTGGATGAAGGGCGATTATAAGAAGCAAGGAGGGGCGGCGGCTAGGGGGCTTGAGGCTTGAGGCTTGAGGCTTGAGGCTGGAGGGGAAGCGGCGGGTAATTGTGGAATCCGGCAAGGGCCGCTGAGATGAATTGGCGCATTTTCAACGGGTCTTTTACACCGGGCGATGACTCGACGCCGCTGGCGACGTCGACGGCCCAGGGGCGGACGGTTTGGATCGCGGCTAGGATGTTTTCGGGCGCGAGGCCGCCAGCAAGCACCAGCGGTGGAGGAGTTGGACACAAACGCACAGCGCTTGAGCACAATTGCCACAGGCCAGAAACACCGGCCCAGTTTAGAGTCTTTCCGGTGCCGCCGAACAGCCCTGGCGTGTGCGTATCAACAAGCGCCAACTTCGGCATGCAGCCCAGCTTCTTGGCTTCATTTAGGAATTCGCGAATGGCGATGAAATCAACTTGTCGATCAGCTTGCTGTCGAAATACCTGCATTACCGTACGGCCATCGAGCTTTGCCAAATACTTAGGTGTTTCGTGCCCGGCCAATTGGATCAGATCAAGCCGCAGGCGGTCACTTTCGCGGCAGACGAATTCGGCCGGGGCGTTGACGAATACGCCGACCTTTAGCACGCCGCGCGGAATCGCCGCGGCGACTTCTTTGGCCGCTTCCGGCGGCAAATAACGTTTGCTCGCCGGGAAGAAGTTCAAGCCGATAGCATCCGCGCCGGCGGCCGCGGCGTTGCGGGCGTCGGTCGTGCTGGTCACACCACAAATCTTTATGCGAAACATATCTCCATTATAGCTGCAAGTCGGCCAGCGCGGGACGCCGATGAAATACGATGGCGCGGCACTGTTGTCCCTTGCTGGCGCTTCGAGCTTCATTCGACGGGGGAAACTCCATGCACGACGATCCCAGGGTTTCCACGAGCCGTCGGCGTCCGTTGGCTGCATTTGGCGTCGGGTTTGCCGGCGTGTTTTTGCTTGGCGCGGTGCTGATCGGCGTCGAACTGCTGGAAATGAAGCCGGAGCCGGCCACGACGCAAACGGCCGTGCAATCGGAGGCCGACGACAGATCGGCCCTCGAAGCAAGATTCCGCGAGGCGCGCGAGCGAACGGCCGACGTCCGGCGAAAGGCCGAGGCGGCGGAAGTTGCCGTGTTTCAATTTCTGAACGGCCGGTTCGTCGATTCGACGGAGCAGGCAACGGCCGATCCGCGGCCGGAACCGAGCCCTGCCCCAATCGGCCCGACGATTCGGCCGAATCCAGAGTGGGTGGCCTTGAACCGCGAGCTTTCGGCGATGCGGCAGCGGCGCAGCGAGTTGCTCGTAAAGCTGACGCCAGTGCATCCGACCGTTCAAGCATTGGATAGCCAAATCGCCAATGCGGAACAGCAGCTTGCATCGGTCCCAGCCGAAACGCCGGCGGATCCGAACGAGGTTCCGACCACAGCAGCGGTCGAACACGACTTTGTCGCGCCGCCCGCTAGGGCAAGCTCCGCGGCGGCAAACGTGCCGTCGGCTGAAATGCAGCAAGATTATCGCAACCTGCTGATTGCCGCAGGCAACGCTCGCGACAATTATGAAACCGCCGTCGAAGCCGAGAACTCGGAATGGGCCGTTTTGCAAAACGGCGGCTCAAGTTCGCTCGCCCTGGATCGCGCCGGCAGCGTTGATCTCCGGTCAAGCGACGCCGATTCGCGGCCGCTAGCATCGGGCGATCGTCCATTTCCTATTGGAGCGATCGCGGTGTTGACGCTACTGTCGCTGTTTGCCGGAATCGCGGCCTCGCGCGGAATGAGCAGCCAGACGCCGACATTCGCCAGCGAAGCGGAAATCGAAGCGACTTTGGGGCTGCCGGTGCTCGGTCGGATCGGATCGGACGACGAATCGCGACCGGCAAACGCGGCATGAATTGGGGAAGCCAAGTGGAGTCTGCCGCCGCGGCGCGCCGACGTAAGGTAGGTGGAACGTGCCGATGCCAATGTCCGCGTAATACTGGGAAAGTCTGCGACCTGGCAGACGCCACAGGAAACCCATCGACATGTACGAGTCTTCGTTTGGGCTGAGCGATCGCCCGTTTGCCGCGGCGCCGCGCGGCGCGGCGCTATTTCCCGGCTGCGACCATTGAAGCCGCGCGCCAAACGCTGGTCCGATGCATTGATCGGGCCGAGGGCGTCGGCTTGGCGATTGGACCGGCCGGCTGCGGCAAGTCGATTTTGTGCCAGGTGTTGGCCGAGCAATTTCGCGGCCGATTTCTTGTCGCGCTGTTGGCCAGTGGCCGGCTCGATACCAGTAAGGCGCTGTTGCAAGCGATCTTGTTCGAGCTCGGCTTGCCTTATCGCGGAATGGATGAAGGCGAATTGCGGCTGTCGCTGGTCGATCATCTTACGGCGCAAGAGGCAAACGTCGGCGGATTGTTGCTGATCGTCGACGAAGCGCACAGCTTGCCGCCGCGGCTGCTCGGTGAAATCCATCAGCTCACCAATCTCGTCCGCAACGGGCAGCCGCTGGTGCGCGTCGTGCTGGCCGGCAGTGCGGCTCTCGAAGAGCATTTCGGCAACTCGAAGCTGGAATCGTTCAACCAGCGGATCGCGGGCCGCTGTTATTTGCAAGCATTCAAACATGGCGAAACGCTGGGCTACATTCGCCAGGCGATCGCGCAAGCCGGCGGAAATGCCGATCGGATTTTCACCGCCGACGCGCTCGACGCGATCCATCGCGCGACCGACGGCGTGCCTCGGCTCGTGAATCAACTTTGCGACCATGCGTTGCTGCTTACGTTCGCGGCGGGAGTGAAGCTGTTGACGCTCGGCGCGATCGAAGAAGCTTGGGCCGATTTGCAACAATTGCCGGCGCCGTGGAACGCCGCGCCGGGCGTGGAGAATCGACCGGCCGACATCATCGAATTCGGCAATTTGGACGAGCCGATGGTGGCGGCCCGACTCCCGGCCGACAGTGAACCGCCGCGGCTGCGGACCGTTGGCGACGATGCTGGCGACGACGAAGGAAATCTGTTCACCGGCGAGCCGTCGCAACGGATCGAGCGGATCCAAGACCAGTTGGGCACTATCGACGAACAATTCCAACCGGCCGGAACGATTGGCCCGGAGGTCGAGCTCGTGTTTACCAATGCCGAAATCAATCCGTTCCAAGAGCCGTTCGAGGAAGAGGAAGTGATCGTCGATCGCTTCTCCCGCGCGGTGGCCGATCCGCTGGCTCACGCCCCGTTGGTTCGCAGCCAGGAAGGGTCCGAGCTGGCGTCGCTGCTGGCTCCTCATGCCCGCGCGAAATCGCAGCACGGCAAACCGCCGGCCGCAGCGCCGAAGAAGGCTCCGACGGAGGCCGCGCCGCAGAAAGCCACTACCGAATCAGCCACCGACGCGAAGGCGAAACCGCCGATCGAGAAGGCCATGCCAAAGCCCGCAAAGCCTACGAAGCCCGCGGCGATTTTTCCGCCGATCGTCGCGCCGATCGATTCTCCGCTGGCATCCTATTCGATCGAAGTCGGAGCCGCCGATGCCGCGGAACCGGCCGCCGATGAATCGCTGGGCCTTGTGGCTCACGACGATTGGCAAGAGACTCCAGCTCACGAATTGCCAGGCGGAATGTTGCCGATCGCACGCGGTTGGATTCACCCTTCGGATGACCCGGTGATGCCGGAAGAAGCGGGAATCGATGCCGGCGACAGCCCGCCCGCCGAAATGCAGCCGACGATTCGCATTCGACCGAATCCGTCGATTGGCCGATCGACGCCGGCAATCGTGCGAGCGCCCGATCCTGTCGAACCCGACGCAATCGCGCAACCGACTGCCGCTGCTGCGAACGAGGTTGATGATTCGGACGCCGACATGAACGACATTGATGTGATCATCGTCGAAGACGATCCGGTTCCACCGCCGCCGACACGGCCGACGACCAGCGGGGTTCGTCGGCAAGAATATCGGCAACTCTTCGCCCGGCTGCGCCGCGGATAAATCGAGGCAGTATGGGCGTGATCAAGGGCAAACCGATGGGCAAACTGGCCGGCGCATTGAAAAACCTCGACGCCCGTCCGGCCGACCTGGCGACGGCGTCGGAAATCGATCCGCTTCCCCCGCTCGATCCGCGGCCAGAGTCATTCGCGGAGCCGCTTGCGCTGGAATATGGCTACGAGGCCGAAGTCGGCGAGGCACCCGTTGCCGAGCCCGAAGCGCCGACGGGCCTATTCAACGATCCATCGTTCAACGAAGCGCTGGCGCTGGCCGACGCGGCAATTGAAGCGGCTGAGGTTGACGAAGTGCCGGTGCCTTGGCCGATGGTCGAGATGCCAATGCACACGCCGGCCATCGATCGCGTGCGGGAGTCGAGACCTGAACCGGAGACTCACGACCATCTGGCGACAGTTGCCGTCGATCACTGCTACGGCCGGCTGTGGGACAGTTTGACGTCCGCGCTGCTCGAATCGCCGCCGTGGGCAATCGTCGTCGCCGTGGCCGATTCGCACGACGATGCGTCGTGGCTGTTGCCGGCTGCCGTTGCATTTGCCCAACGGCATCCGGGAGACGTGCTGCTCGTCGATGCGCATGCCGATGTTAGCGGCGGAAACCGACGCGGCCTGAGCGACCATCTGGGCCTCGCCTGCCGGTTTGGCTTGTCCGATGTGCTGCAAGCGACCGTCGATTGGCACGACGCGGTGGAACCGACCGCCGTGCCGCGCGTTGGCCTGTTAGCGCGCGGCCGCGTTGCCGTCGAGGACGAGTCGGTCCTCAAAGCCGGCGCCGCGAAGCTTCTCGCCGAATTAAAATCGGCCTACCAACTCATCCTGATTCGGGCGGGCGACCCATGCGATTCGTTGGTCGCCCCACTAGTCGCCGCCAGCGACGGTACGGTTCTGTTGCTCGAACTCGGCCAAACACCGCGCACCGCGGTCGAACGCACGTCGAGCTCGCTCTATGTCGCCGGGGCACGCCTCTTGGGCTGCGTGCTGCGGGGTTAGGACGGGACAGTTGGAGTTCAGCCTTTAGGCTCGCGCGGGCGGCTAAAGCCTGAACTCCAACGACATCTCGCGTCGATAAATTCCCCAAATTGACGTTCGCCCCGTCGCCTCGGCCCGGTAAAATTCGGCGAGAGCGCGATCCCGCCCGATGACGAAGGAACCCGCATGATTTCGCCCGCGTCGGACACTAAAACGTTGGTCATGACGGCCACGTACAACGAGATCGAAAATCTTCCTCGGCTCGTCGAGCAGATTTTTCAACACGCGCCGGGCGTCGATCTGCTGGTCGTCGACGACAATTCGCCCGACGGAACCGGCCAGTGGTGCGACCAGCAAGCAGCCATCGATCCGCGGGTTCATTGCCTGCATCGCACCGGAAAACTCGGCCTCGGCACGGCCATCGTCGCCGGTCTGAAATATGGCATCGAACATGGGTACAAATACGTCGTCAATCTCGACGCCGATTTCAGCCACCAGCCGCGCGACCTGCCGGCGATGATCGGGGGCATGGACCCCGCGTCGGGCCCGCCGATCGACGTGATGATCGGCTCGCGCTACGTTCCCGGCGGCGGCATCGAGGGCTGGCCATTGAAGCGGCATCTGATGAGCCGCGGCGTGAATCTTTATGCCCGCTGGCTGCTGTGGCTAGCGCCGAAGGATTGCAGCGGCGGCTACCGCTGCTACCGCACGGCGACGCTCGAGCGAGTCGATTTCAACCGCATCCGTTCGCGCGGTTATTCGTTTCAGGAAGAAATCCTCTGGCTGCTCCGCCGAACCGGCGCCCGCTTCGGAGAAACGCCGATCATCTTCGCCGACCGGGAAAAAGGAAGTTCGAAAATCAACTCGAAAGAAGCCGTCGCGGCGCTGCGGATTATTCTTGGATTGGGGATGCAGAATCTGCTTGGATGCTCATCTAACCACAGAGTCACAGAGAGCGCCGAGAAGACAAAGGCGAGTTAAACGGCGGTGCGTTCCAAAGTCTGCGGCTCGTCGATTCCAATCTTTCCGCCGTCTCGGTGTCCTCGGTGACTCTGTGGTTAGACTGCATTACAGCCAGCCCTGATTGCGATACCAAGCTGCGGTTTGGCGTAAGCGGTCGGGGAGGCTGGCTTGGGGGGAGAAGCCGAGGTCGGCGATGGCTTTCGCCGGCGAACAGGTCCAATCCTCGGCCAGTGCTTCGCGCACTTTGTCGCGATTGATGAGCGACGCTTGGCCGCGAATTTTGCCGATGAGTTCCGAGCAGGTCGCGATCGGCCAAACCAAGGGGCTGGGAATACGGATTACCCGCGTCGTTCGCCGGCCCACTGCTTCGCCCACCAATCGGCCCAGGTCGGCGAACGTAGGCTGTTCGCTGCCGGCGACAAAGTAGATGCCGCGGGGATCGATGGCATGAACGCCACCGTTCGAGTTGCCGCTCGTGGCGGAATGTGATGTCGCCGGCAGCCGGGTTCCTTGCCGAGCGGCCGCCATGATCGCGGCGACCAGATCGGCGACATGCACGATCGACAGTCGCGGCGGCGACGACCAGCCGGGCACGAGCAACATGCCGCTACGATCGATCATGCGGAAAATCTCCAGGCTCGCGGTATCTCCCTCGCCCAACACAACCGGCGGCCGGATGATCGTGATCGGCAAATCGGCGGCGCGGGCGATGGCCGCGAATTCGCCGGCCCGTTTGCTGCGGCCATAGATCGACACCGGCGCGGGCGGGTCTTCCTCGGTGCGCGGGCGGCCTGCGACGGCTGGGCCGGCGGCGGAGAGCGACGAAATCAATACGACCACCGGCGGCGTTGTCCGGCGACGGCAAGCGTCGAGCAGATTGGCCACGCCGGCATCGTTCACCGTGAAAAACTCGGCCCGGTTGCGTGCGCGAGTGAGGCCGGCCAAATGATAAACGACATCGGCCTGCGCGACCGCGGCTCCGAGGCTATCGGCGGCGGTGACATCGCCTTCGACAATGCCGACCCCGAGAGATCGAAGCCGATCGACGCGCGCTCCCGGCCGCGCCAGACAAGCGACGTCGTCGCCCGCCGCGACGAGCGCTGCGCCAACTGTCCGCCGATGAAGCCGGTCGCGCCGGTGACAAGGGTCCGGGACATGGTTCGCTGCACCCGATCCAGGCCGAGGGAAGTCCAGTGCCGTCGTCGTGGCTGATTCTACCTTTTCCGGTTGAATAATTCTATTCGGCATTTATTGCGGCAGCCGGCAACTTCGCAAGAAAAATTTGCGGTGCTTGGGAAATTCTGTCGGGCGACATCGAGTTTTGGGCATATTCCCTCGTCGTACCGCGATCAATCCGCAACCCAACGCCCGCCGTCGCGCGGGAAGGAGTTTTCCAATGGCCAGTTCGAAATCGTCTACCCGATTCGGCTTATTGAACTTCGGCGGGCTGCTCAGCCGGGCGTTGGGAAGTGAATCGAGCCGGCGTAAGTCGGCTCGACCGCGGGGCCGCACTCGGCTCACGTTCGAGATGTTGGACCGGCGAGAACTGTTCTCGGCAAGCCCGGTTACGTCGCCCATTGGGCATTCGCCGACGCCGGTGAAAACCAATTTCCCGGCCGTCGTGCAGTCGATCACCAGCCCGGATGGTAAAGACCAGGCGCAAATCGTCGCGAATGCGAACGGGACGTACTCGGTCGTCGAGAACGGCAAGGTAGTTGCCACGGCGAACAGCAGCATCTCGAACTTGATATTCAGCCCGACCGGCGATCATTTGGCGTTCGTCGAGTGCAATAAATCCGCCAGCTTGCCGACCGGCTTGATGTGCTCGGCGGTCGAGGATGGCAAGGTCGTCGGCACCGCGAACAGCATCGGCGACCTGACATTCAGCCAGGATGGCAAGGACTTTGCCTTCGTGGAAATGAGCGTTTCGCCGACCAGCGCCACGGGCTTGACCTTTTCGGCCGTCGAGAACGGCAAGGTGATCGCCACCTCGAACGACGGCATCAAAGCCCTGACGTTCAATCCGGTCGGCGATCAGTTGGCATTCGTGGAATACAGTACGTCGCCTCAATCGCTGACAGGCTACACGGTCTCCGTGATCGAGAACGGCGCCGTGGCTGCCACGTCGAACGACCAAATGTCGAACCTTGCGTTCAGCTCCGACGGGAAGAGCTTCTCCTTCACCGAGACGACCGAATCGGCAAACGGCAGCACCGTCGTGAAGACGGTGAAATTCCTGATCGTAAGCGGTAAACCCATCGTGATGGGCCAGTGAGCGATTGCGACGAAGACGAGAATCTTTGCGAACCATCGACGACGCATTTCACCGGAACTCGTGAAACGGAATGCCGATTGCGAAGCGGTTTCCGGATTCTATACGAGACATGCCATGCTTAACCGGCTGAAGTCCGTAGCCGGCACCCAATCGCACCAACCTTCCGCAAGTGCAGAATAAGATGGCGTCTCCCAACCCAGCGGGGATCGAATGGCATTCGCTGTCGTCGCACAGCAAGAACTCGCCGCCGGTGAATCCGCTCGCGTCGTCCAGGCTGGCAGCTAGCGGGCTGAGGACCACCACGAGCTGAATTGGGAAAAACACCGCGCCGCGGATGTCTTGATGGAGCGCATTGAAGCCTCCGGTTTCGTAGCTCAGCAGCAATGGCGAGGGAGTGGTTTGCCCCGCCGCGGCGCAGCGATCACGGAACTCGGTCCAAGTTGCTGGATACCGCAGTTCATTTTCGAGCAACGTTTGCCATCGATTGGCAATCTCTGAAGCGTGTGGATAGACGAGCCGGCGGATGGCATCGACAAGCGGTGGAATCGGGTGCGCAAAGTAACGATAGACTCCTTTTCCAAAGCGGGTCTTGTTCATGACAACCGTCTTGGCGAACCGTCGATCCTCGCCAAACATCGAGCGGAGCATTTCGCACTCCGTCGCTTGGAGGAGGCTCGGCACATGAGCCACGCCGTGCGCCGAGAGTTGGCCGTCGATTTCCGACCAGTTGGCGAAGCCGATGCGAGCGCTCAATTCGGGCCAACGGTTGTCGATTGGTGGTTCGATCGGATCGTTCCGCTCGTCCGTTGGCAGTTCCGCGCCGGCATGAACCGACGCATGGCACCCGTCGATGAGCAACGCCTCGTATCCGGCCAAGGCGTCTTTGTGGCGCTCCGAATCCGGAGCGTGTCGAGCCGCTTCGCGACCGAGTGCCACGGCCTGTTCCATCTTCCCTTCGCGAGCGCGGATTGCCGCCAGGCTTGCATAAGCGTCCGCGAAGTCGGGAGCCAATTGGATCGCCGCCTGAAATGCGTGCGCCGCCGATTCGTCCCGCCCGAGTTCAAGCAGTAGTGTTCCTTGATTGTGCCAGAGCACGGGATTGCCCGGATTGAGATCAACGGCCCGCCGAATAATCCTGACTGCCAACTCGAATTGGTTAGCCTCCGCAGCGTCCCAAGCCTCTTGGGCCATGCGGTTTGCGCGTCGTCGAATCTTGTCTCGCTGTTTTTTTGCGTGCATATCTTCCTCGGTGGTTCGCGCGGAAGTGCCGGCCAAAGCGACGGACCGGCAACGCGGACCGCGCGTGCGAAGGTGTGCGTTAGGTGCAGAGAATCCCCACGTTCCGCGAAGAGGCGCGGAATGACGGTCAGAGGGATGCACTAACTGAGGAAGATTCGAGCGTATTGCATAAAAGTCAGGACGGAAGGACGGCCAAAAGGTTCGCGCAATGATCGCGAATCAAGGAGCCGATTTTTTTCGATGTCGGCCTGGGTATTTGCGGCGGAATGGTTGAGACTGGCATTGCGGGCGGGTATTCTAGGGAAGCCCGCCCTGCCCGCGATCCCACCCGAGGATTCTTGCCATGAAATGTGCCCTTCCGGTCGTTGCGCTGTCGTTGGCGATGCTCGCCAGCGGAACCCGATTGGCGTCGGCCGAGACCAGCAAATTCGAAATTACGATACAAGCTGGAAAACTGAATCGCGCGAATACTCCGGTATCCGTCGAGATGGACGTTCCGGCTGAGTTCGCCGACGCCGATGTGGCCATGCGTGGCGCCGACGAATTTGCGATCGATTGTCAGTTGACTCCAATCGGGCTGCATGGTTCCGACGGTGCGCCTACGGCAGGAGGTAGCACAGTGCCGCGCGAGTTGCATTTCATCTTGCCCAAGCTGGCGGCCGGCGCGGCGTTGAAGTTGACCGGCGTGTTGCTGAAAAAAGCCGGACCCGGCGATTCAGCAAAGCCAACCGGTTTTTCGTGGAGCGAAATCAAGAACGACCGCATCCGACTCTCGTACCGTGATCGGCCGGTCATGGACTACATGAATGCGCCGTACGACACATCCACCAAAGAATCGCGCGACAAGACGCTCAAGGTATACGACCATCTCTACGATCCGGTGGACGGCACGCGGCTTGTGACCAAAGGGCCGGGCGGACTTTATACGCATCATCGCGGGCTGTTTTACGGCTTTCAGCGCGTCAGCTACGGGACGGCGAAATCGAAGCCGGTGAACATCTGGGAGTGCCCGAATGCGCATCAATCGCATGAAGGTGTTTTATCGAGCGAAGCCGGTCCTGTGCTTGGCCGGCATTTATTGTCCATTGATTGGCATGGGCCCGAGAAGGCCACGGATGACGCCGGTCCGGTGTTCGCTCACGAGAAGCGGGAATTGACCGTTTATCATGTGCCGGGCGGCACGATGGTCGATTTTGTTTCGCTGCTAAAGGTGACCGATCTTGGGCCGGTGCGATTGGATGGCGACCCGCAACATGCCGGCTTCCAATTTCGGGCAGCGCAGGAAGTGGCGGACAAGACGAAGGGCCAAACGATCTACATTCGGCCCGACGGCGTCGGCGCGCCGGCGAGACTCGCAATTGGGACGCCAAGACGCGCGATCCGCGTTGCGTGAATCTGCCGTGGAAGGGGATGAGCTTCGTGCTCGGCGATCAGCGCTACACGGCGGCGATTTTGGATCGGCCCGACAATCCCAAGGAAGCCCGCTATAGCGAACGCGATTACGGCCGCTTCGGTTCGTATTTCGAATACAATCTGACGAAAGAAAAGCCGCTGTTGATCCACTATCGCGTTTGGCTGCAGCGCGGCCAAGCGACGCAAAAGCAGATCGCGGCGATGGCCGACGATTTCGTCGATCCGGTGCAAGCGAAAGTGCAGATGAAGTAAGCGATATTCTTCCATCCCACCAGTAAGGAAATCCACCATGAAGCGATCCATTTGGCCGACCGTGGCCGCGTTTGCATTTGCGGCCGTTTGCTTGCCGGGCGTTTCGCTCCGCGCGGCCGAAGCCGAGGCGCCGAGCGCGGCGGCGTGGAATATGTCGCTGCCCGACAATACTCCGCCCGCCGGATTCATCGCCCTGTTCAACGGCAAGGACCTGACGAATTGGAAGGGCCTCGTTTCGCCCGACAAAGGCCCGCCGGGCCGCGCCGCGATGACGCCGGATCAACTTGCCGCCGCGCAGAAAGTGGCCGACAAGCAGATGCGCGATCATTGGACGGTCGTCGACGGCGTGTTGCACTACGACGGCAAGGGGCAAAGCCTTTGCACGGCCAAAGACTATAGCGACATCGAAATGTGGGTCGATTGGAAGATCACGCCGAACGGCGACAGCGGCATCTATCTGCGCGGCAGCCCGCAGGTGCAGATTTGGGATCCGTTCAACACCAAGATCGCTTTCGTCGGCTCGGGCGGTTTGTACAACAATCAAAAGCATCCGCACGATCCGCTGGTCAAGGCCGACAAACCGATCGGCGAATGGAATCGCTTCTTCATCCGCATGGTCGGCGACAAGGTGACGGTTTATCTGAACGGCAAGCTGGTGGTCGACAACGTCGTGCTGGAAAACTACTGGGAGCGTGACAAGCCGATTTACCCCTCGGGCCAGATCGAATTGCAGCACCACAACAGCACGCTGTTTTTCAAGAATATTTATTTGCGCGAGTTGAAATAGGCGGCCAGCGCGGTGCAAGCACCGCGGCTAACAGCGACACACGCCTACATCGATCGTCCCGCGGGTTCCGAACGCGGCGAATGGCCGAAGTCGCGGTGCATCTCGATATGCCGTCGCTCGTGATGATAGGCCAGGCCTAGGAAGGCGATTCCGAGGCCGATGATGATGCTAATTAGCAGGACGACGAGGCAAATCACCAGCGTGGGAATTCCCCAGAGCTGGCCCGACTCGTGTGCCTGCGTCATGCCCTGAAAGCGGATGCCGAACGCCAGGGCCGTCAACCCGAGCCCGATCATTGCTCCCGCCGTGATAATTGCTCCACAAAGTGCGCATGAGAGATTCCTTGAATAAAGGTGTTTGAATAGTGAATGTGACGAGGAAGACGGCGAGGAAGGTGGCGAATCGAGCTATTGCCCGAGCATCCGCGCGCAGCTTCCCATCACCAGACAAATTCCCGCGATCAGCATCAGGATGCTACTACAGCCGCAGCCCATCCACGGCCCGCGCGGCCCGGACAACATACCGCCGCCCAACATCGGTCCGCCGGTTCCAAAACTCATGGCACGATCTCCTGTGGTTAAAGCAACCTCGGAAAGCCCCCGCTGATTCTCACCGCCCGCTCAATTGATTCGCTCCGGCCGCCCCATTCTGGCCCGCGCGCCGCCGATTTAGCCAGCCCCAGCTTCTTTCACCGCAAACACGGCTCCCGCCCCCTGCAAAACCCGCGCCGTTCCCCAAGACTCCCGATTGGGGCAATCCTTCGTTTTAACCTGGAGCCAACGGCGACGGGGGCGGCGCGGTTCACCGTCGCCGTCGGCTCGGGGTTAAACTTCCTCTCACCCCTCCATGCTCGCCCTCACCCTTCCGCCTCCTCTTCCAATTTCCCGCCCCGCTTGATTAGAATAATGGCCAGCAACATGCGGACAATAGGCGGGCCCTCGGACACGCGTCGCGTTCTGCGGCGCGAGGGCCAAAATGCCGCGTGACTCGTCGAATATGCCATAACAAAAACCGATTCGCCGCGATCAATGCCGCGCTGTCGTTTGGCTCCGCGCTCGGAATGAGCGCGCGAATGCCGCTCGACGCGCAATGTTCCGTCGTCGCGGTGAATCAACGAAGCAAACGCAAGGTGAACGACGTGGTAAATCTGCTTGAGAATCCGCCTGCTCGATCGTCCGTGGACCAACATTCGACTGAAGTGGAGGAGATCGATTTGCCCGCCGCCGGTCCATTGCCCGAGATGCTGGCCGAGAACGTGGCGAAGGATTTGGTTCGCGTGTTCAAAGTGCTATCCGATGCGACTCGGCTGCGGATCATTTATTTCTTGCTGCAGGCCGAGGAGATGCACGTTCGCGCGATCTGCGAATTGCTCGGCCAGAGCCAGCCGGCGGTGAGCCATCATCTGGCGCGATTGCGCGTTGCCGGGTTGATTGATTCGCGGCGGCAGGGGAAGCACAATTTCTACCGCCTGCTGCCGGGCGGATTTCACCAACTGCTCGACCAGGTCTACTCGACCGTGCCGCCCGGCTTGCGGCGCACGCGGTTCGAAGAGCATATTCTTCGCGCGGCGTTTCCAGATGTGGGACTCTGAACCGGCGCACACCAACCCGAAGCGTTAGCGAGGGCGAGCGTGGCGCCGCCCTCGCTAACGCTTCGGGTTGGTGTCGCTTGGCGCGTTTGCGGCGAGCAGCTTTTGCACGAGGATTTCGACGCGGTCGTAGAGCGGCTTTTCTTTCGAGCCGGGGGGCGATTCTTGCACGCGCTCGCGAAGCTTGCCCTGCCGGTCGTAGATGAACACTTCCGGCACCGAGGCGAAATCGAGCTTCGTATACATGTCCTCGGGCTTCTCCGACGAAAGGACGTTGTCGAACGTGGCTCCTTGCTTGCGGAGAAAATCGAGCACGGGCGGCGCCGCATCTTCCGGCTTGCCAGTGCCCTCGAAGTCGAAGCTCAGCGAAACACAGGCGAGGCCTTCGGCCGCGTATTTGCGATGTAGCGCCACCAGATGCGGAAAATCTCGCACGCAGGGCGGACATGAAGTGCTCCAGGCATCGACGACGACGACTTGCCCGCGATGGCTGGCGATGAGCCGCTGAAGTTCGGCGAAGTCGAGAATCTTTAACTGGACAGTGCTTTCCGCGGTTGGCGGAGAAGTGGAATCTTGAGCGGAGGCTTTCTCCGCAGTCTTCGGCGTGGGCTCGTTCGGCGGCGTTTGCGAACGATTGCAACCGGCAAGCAATAAATAACCAAGTAAGACGAACATCCGGCGGCTCATGACTTCGGCCCAAAATTTGCTTGTTTCACTTCGCATCGCCATTTACCGGCCTCGACCGAGAACGCCCATGCCGACGACGAAGATGAGCCACACGACGGCCATGGCCAGCCAACAGCCGACACCGATCCAACACCACATCTTGGCGGAATCCGACGATTGCCGCGCACCGACATAATCGCCCGCCGCGAGTTTGCTCCCCACCTGCGCCGCATAGACGATGGCAACAATTCCGAACGGCTGGCAGCAGAAGATTGTGGTCAGAATTGCCTGAACCAGATAGGTCGGGACGTCGCCGCCGCGATACATGGGCGACGGCTCGGCCATGCTCGCTTGGTAAGGATTATCGAACGGCATCCCGCACGCCGAGCAAACCGTGGCGCTATTCGAATTCTGCGATCCGCAATGAGGGCAAAACATGTTAGGTTCTCGATTCGCTAGAGCGGGCAACGTTCGCGGCCTGTGCGTAATGTAGTAGGCACACTCCGTGTGCCGCAACCAGAAGCGAGAATGTGCTTGGATTTGTTCGTCGCGCAGCGGACGGCACTCGGAGAGTGCCTGCTACGATCAATGCGGCGCCAAAAGGGTAAACGGCCACGCCGGGACGTTTCGTAGGATACCAAACGCGACGATCAGAATCACAACCCCCCAGCGCCAGCCGGCCGGCACCCAACGCGGGCGCTGCCACACGACCGGAATTCCGCGCCAGGCCCCGATCGCGTTGCGGACGACGACGACAAGAACAATCGGCAGAAGGCAAACCGAGAGCACGTTCATCCGCAATGCGGCGGCAAGATTCCCGTGCAGCAATTGATGGGCCGCGCAGCGTGCCACAGCCGGGGCAATCGAGACCGGTTAACTCATGAAACACGCAAAACGGATAGAAATGGGCATCGGCCGGATCGGCGGGATCGATCGCGCGCACCACGAACAGGGCGGCAACCGCCGCGATTACAACGATGGCCCACAATAACGCCCGGCCGCGGCTCCCGTGGGCAATCGTTCGCCACGTTGCCAATCGAGGACGATTCGCATCGGTCGAACCGGTGTCACGCAGATTGCCGTTCATCGGCCAAAATGAAAATGGTTGATGTGCAAACTGGTTCGGAGCATGCCCAGGATTGTGTTGCTAACCAACCCGAGGCCAAACGCGATCCAGCACCACATCCGCGCCGAGTCGGAGGCCCGTCGAGCCCCTTCGTAATCGCCGACCGAAATCTTGCTGTTCACTTGGGCCGCGAACACGATGGCAACGACGCCAAACGGCAGGCAGCAGCAAAGGGTCGTCAGAATCGCTTGTGTCAAGTAGCTTGGAATGTCGACGCCCGGCGCCATCTGTCCCGCGCTGGCCAAGCTCGCCTGATACGGGTTATCCATTGGCGCGCCGCACGCCGAGCAGACCGTGGCGGAATTTGAATTCTGAGAGCCGCATTGGGGGCAAAACATTCGACTGGATCCCTTTTACCAATGGTGTGCCGTCGAAAGGGCAATCAACCCGACGACTAGCGCCGGCCCGAGAATGCTCATCACGATTCCGAAAATCGCCCGGCCCATGCCGTGGCGCTCGGGATGCTTTTTGATATCCAGGATCGCGAGGATTCCAAAGATCAATGCCAGCGGCGCCGGCACGAAAAGAACCGAAAGCAAGCCCATGTAGCCGGCGGCAATCGCCCAGCCGGATCGACCCACCGGCAACAGCATTCGCACGCCGGCGTTTTCGCCGATATCGCCGCCGCCGTGACCATAAGCATAGGGGCTTTGCTGCGCGTAGGGGCTCGGCGGCATCGCACCGGGCGCGGGCCGTGCTATCGGCGCGCCGGGAACCACGCCGCAGCGCGAACAGGCCGTCGGCGGCTCGGGCAGCAGCATTCCACAGTTCCGGCAATACATCGCAGCGGCATCCCGCGAAGTGGCTCGTGCGGTTCGACACATGCTTCCACGCTGGGGGGGAGTATAGCCGTGCGAATGCGGCGAAGCAAGCAAACGGGGCACGCGGCGGCGCGACGGGCCGAGAGGTCGCAGCGCGTTTTCGCTCCGCCGCCCTCGCTAACGCTTCGGGTTGGTATGCCGTTGCGTCGCCGATTCACACTAACCCGAAGCGTTAGCGAGGGCGGCGAAATGCGCGATACGCCATTATTTTTTTGCCGGCACCGGCGGCGCTGCTGCCGCGGGCGACGAAGGCATCATGCCGATCGGATGCTCGATGCGGACCGCCTTGCGGCCTTTGAACGCCCCGGCATGGGCGCGGAATTTCGGCACTCCTTCGACGCTCACGACCAGCGGATCGTGAATGTCTTTGTCGGTCGTGATGATGTCGCCGACGCGCAAGCCGATCAGCTCGCCGGTCGTGATCCGCGTGTCGGCCAATTGGGCGATCATTTGCACCAGCGCGCCTTTCAAATTGCTGCCGATCTGCTGCCCGGCTTTCGGCCGTCGATGTCCGTTTGCCGTAGGTGATCCAAGTATTGCTCGACAGCTTGTTGCCGATGCGCTCGATCGAGTTGAACGGAATGCAAAAGTTCATCATGCCGCGGATGTCGCCCAGCGTCAGCTCGAAGCTGATCAGCACGACGACTTCGTTCGGCGGCACGATCTGCACCAACTGCGGGTTGCTTTCGACGCGCTCGACCGACAGCGTCAGGTCCAACACATTCACCCAGGCGGCGTGCAACTGCTCGAGAAACAGGTTCGTGATCCGCGAGACGAGCCGCAACTCGATTTCGGTCAGCGGCCGGCGGGCGAGCGGCCCCGGATCGCGGCCGCCTCCCAGCAATCGATCGATGAATCGGATACAGAATCGACGGATTGATGTCGAGGATCAGGTTGCCTTCAAGCGGCTCGGCCCGAAGCAGATTGAAGCAGGTCGGGTTTTCCAGGCTGAAGACGAACTCGCTGTAAGTGAGCTGATCGACGCTGGTGAGCTTCACTTCGACGATGCTGCGGAGCAGGCCGGACAGGGCCGCGCCGAAATTGCGGCTAAAACCTTCGTGCAGCGTTTGCAAGGCGCGCATCTGCTCCTTGCCGACGCGCTCGGGCCGTTTGAAATCGTAGGGCGTGACTTTTTCGCGCGGCCGGCTGGCGGCTCGCATCGGCGGCTTTGTCGCGCACTGCACCGCGCGGCTTGTTTTGCCGCCGCGTCGACTTCCATGGCGCTGAGCAGGCTTTCGACTTCAGCCTGACTGAGAACGTCTCCGACCATCCGTGGTCTCCTGACGGAGGGGCTAAGGGACTAGGGGCTAGGGGCTAGGGACGAAGAATGCACGCGCGGTTCAATGTCCCGAGAAATCCTGGCCGATCCACATACCCATCCTTGTTTGCGGTTTGGTACTTGCGACTATCGTAGTGCGCGACGCGGTTGCTAGCTTCTCACCTGTCCGTTTCCGTACACGACGTACTTGTAGCTCGTCAGTTCCTTCAAGCCGCACGGGCCGCGGGCGTGGAATTTGTCGGTGCTGATGCCGATTTCGGCGCCGAGGCCGAATTCGCCGCCGTCGTTGAACCGCGTGCTGGCGTTGACGATCACCGCCGCGCTGTCGACGCGGCCGGCGAACTCGCGGGCGGCCGCCAAATCGCCGGTGACGATCGCGTCGGTGTGGTGCGAGCCGTAGTGATTGATGTGCTCGAATCGCTTCGTCGAGCGAATCGACGACTTTCACCGAAATGATCGGGCCAAGATACTCGGCCGCGAAATCGTCTTCGCTCGCCGAGCGTCGCCGATCGGCATGAATTGCCGCGTTCGCTCGTCGCCGCGAATCTCGATGCCTTGCACCGCTAGCGCCGCGCCGATCCGCGGCAGAAATTCCTGCGCGACGTCGGCATGCACCACCAGCGACTCGGCCGCGTTGCAGACGCCCATCCGCTGGCATTTCGCGTTGATCGTGATCGCTCGGCCATGTCGAGATCGGCCGCGCGATCGACGTAGACGTGGCAATTGCCCGTGAAATGCTTGATGACCGGCATTTTCGCTTCGGCGGCGACGCGGCGAATCAGGCCCTCGCCGCCGCGCGGAATCGCCAGGTCGATGTATTCCGGCAGCCGCAGAAAATGGCCGACGGCCTCGCGATCGGTCGTGTGACACCAGTTGCACGGCGTCGACCGGCAGCCCGACTTCGGCCAGTGCTTCGGCCGAGCAGCTCGACGATGGCCCGGCTCGAATGGATCGCTTCCTTGCCGCCGCGGAGGATGACCGCATTGCCGCTTTTGACGCATATCGCCGCGGCGTCGGCCGTCACATTCGGCCGCGATTCGTAGATGAAGAACACGACGCCCAGCGGCACGCGCACTTTCAGCACTTCCAGACCATTCGGCCGCACGGTCGATTCGATCACTTCGCCGACCGGATCGGGCAGCGCGGCGACCGTCTTCCAGCGCCGCGGCGATTTCTTCGATCCGCGCGGGCGTGAGCCGCAGGCGGTCGATTTCCGCGTCGGTGAGTCCGAAACCAGGCGCGGCCGCGAGATCGGCTTTGTTGGCTTCTCGAATTTCGTCCGAACGCGCTCTCGGATCATGGCGGCGGAGCGGCGCAGCCAGTCGATCTTCTGCTGACCGGAGGCGCGGGCCAGCTCTTCCGACGCGGCCCGCGCGCGTCGAGCCACTTCGACGCAATAGAGCGCAAATCTTGAGTTTCCGCGACAGCCACGGCCCGCACTCCACAGTCGCAACACATTGCTATTGCTTAAGTTACACGACAGCCGAATCTTCGCAGCTCGCTTCTTGCCAGTAGGGAAGTATCGTTGAAAGCGCTGGCCGAGTCAACGTCGGAGGAAGGCTACAGGTTTGAGGCTACAGGACGAATATACGGACGCGCACCTCGCAATTCTCAAGCCTGTCGCCTCAAGCCTCCCGCCGCTTCGAACAGAAGCAGCGCTTGCCGCACTGACGCCACGTCGTGCACGCGCAGGATCTGCACGCCCTGCGAGGCCAGGGCGCAGGCTGCGCCGATCGTGCCGGGCATCGGGTCGGCCGATTTGTCTGCTAGCACTTTGCCGATGTATCCCTTGCGCGAATGGCCGACAAGCACGGGGCAGCCGAGCTCGTGAAAACGGTGGCAATTGGCCAGCAGCGTGAGATTGTGCTGATGGGTTTTTCCGAAGCCGATGCCCGGATCGAGGCAGATGTTCTCAGTCGCAATACCGGCGGCCACGAGCGCATCGCGGCGGTCGCGGAGATATTCGCGCACTTCGGCAACGACATCGTCGTACGTCGGGGCGTTTTGCATGGTTTGTGGCGTGCCTTGGATGTGCATCGCCACGACGCCGGCGCCGGCGGCTCGCACCACTTCAACCATCGCGGGATCGCCCATCAGGCCAGTGATGTCGTTCACCACTTCGGCGCCTTCGTCGAGCGCGGCTGCGAGCGACGGCCGCTTTCGACGTGTCGATCGACACCGGCTTGCCCGACTGGCGGCACAATTCGCGAACGACGGAGAGCACACGCCTCAATTCCTCGTCGGAGGCGACCGGATCGGAATAGGGCCGGGTGCTTTCGCCGCCGATATCGAGCAAATCGGCCCCTTCGGCCGCCAAATCGAGCCCATGCTGGATGGCCGACGAAGGATCGAAGAACCTTCCGCCGTCGGAAAAGCTATCGGGCGTGACGTTGACAATGCCCATCAACAGCGGCCGCGACGGCAATTCGAGCGTGACCGTGCGAAGCTGCCAGCGGGTCGCGCGGCGAGGAAAGCGTTCGGCCAATATTTTCAAGAAGTCCATTTTTCGAGCTTATCCGCTGGACATCCGGAACGACAACTCCGGTGGAGCCGCCGATGGGGGGCCGATCTTTTCCAACACGCCACCTCTATTCCACCCGCAAGAAGGGTATATCGGCAAAAGATTTTACCAAAATCTATTGCCAAATCGTTGCCCCTGGCATCGCTGGGGGTTATCATCCGATGTGAATGGACGCCGTTTTGAAAGACGGCTAGCGATTGGCAGGCAGCCCGACTGGTCACAATCACTACCTGAATGCGGGACGGGGTCGCTAATGAAACCCAATTTACGTTTGAGCGTGCGCCGTGTGCTGAACGTGCGCACTTTGCTAATCGTGGCTTTGGTTGGATTCGCCAACGCAACAGCCAACGCTCAAAATCTGGCAGGCAATCCAGGATTCGAACAAGGGCCGGCCAATACGGCTCCTTGGTTGTTTTCCGGCATCGCGCATATGAGCGACGGCGCCAATTCGCATACGGGCGACTACGAAGCGCAATTCTCGGGCAGCGGAGCCGATTTTGGTTCCGTGTCGCAATCGATTCTCACGACCATCGGTCAGCAGTATCTGGTCGACTTTTGGGCCACCAGCGACGGCTATAGCGCCTCGCCCGGATTCGGCAATGAGCTCGATGCCTTCTTTGGCACTGGGGAACTGACCCTGACGAATGCGGATTTAGGTCCGCTGAACGGCACGACGCGGGCAGGCTACACGGAACACTCGTTCGACTTCACTGCCACGAGCACTTCAACGCTGTTGTCATTCTCCGGTTCCGATGGCTACGGCAACATGTGGGTCGATGATGTCAGCGTTACGGCGGCAACGGTTGGCACGCCGGAGCCAGGCTCGATCGTATTGCTGGGAATCGGGATCGCCGGGTTATGCGTTATTGTGCGCCGGCGGAAAGCGCGGCCGGCATTCGTCGCCGCGGCATAGTCAATCATCCATTAAAGCTGCGATCGTCAGCCGCGATCACCACGGCGTTTCCATCATGTCGACGATCTGCTTCGCGAGTTGCTGCATTGCCTTTTGCAACGACGATGCTGTCGACGCGCCGTATTCGGGAATCAACTGATTCGTCTGCGTCAGATTCACCAGATCGGGCGGCACGGGCACATCGACCGGCGAGCGCAGCACGATTCCGCGGCGGTCGGCCCAAGAAACCGCCACCACGAGGCCCATCTCGATCACGCGGCCCTCGTTGTTCGGCTCGCGGACGAGCGAATGCTTCGTGTCGGTTTTGATCCGCGCGGTGAGCACACTATCGGCATTCGGCGTGCCGACGACTTTCAGCTGCGTGCGCTTTTCGATTTCCTTGCAGACCGCTTCGGTAAGTTGCTCGCCCAAATCGCGGCGGAAGCTGTCCGACTCGATCACCGGGACGTAGATCGTGTGAATGTCGGGCGGATAGAGCGTGTCGTTGCCAAAATGGTAGCACGCGCAGCCGGCCATCAAGCCGGCAACGGCTGCCAATGCTGTCAGCGACAGCCATGCCCGTGAATGCGACGAGCGGCGAGAGAGGGCGACATGAGTTGGCGCCAATCGGATCATCGCTGGATCGTGTCGCCGGGGGGCTGAGCTATTTGCGTTGGCGTATTCGACGCCGGCAGCAGCGCATTCTGCTTGTCGGGATCTTCGTGGTCGAACACGATCGCCAAGTATTTGAAGTAGTCGGGCGGATTGTCGGGCAATGGGCCGATCGCGGCGAGCCGGACTTCCGATTGCTTGGCCAACTCCGTTTGCGGATATTTCTTGACGATTTCGGCGTAATAGATTTTGGCCGCGCCGTAGTGCTTCGTCTTTTCGTAGAACTGGCCGTCGGACCAATAGCGGAGGGCAAATTGGGCATGCACCTCACCCTTGGCGGTTATCAGCCGGTCGCGCTCGTCGCCTAACTCGCGGCCGTATTGAGCCAGCGTTTGATCGATCAGTTCCTCCGCTTGCTTCAGCGGCCGTTCGTCGTACATCGGGCCCTGATAGAGATGCAGCTTCGTTTGGATGCCAAGCAGATGGGCCTCTTTCTGATGCGCGCTCTTGGGATAGTCGGTGCGAATCAATTTGTAGTAGTAGTCGGCGTCGTCGTAATGATGCTCGACGAAATAGGCGTTGGCCGTCACCCAGATCGCTTCGTCGGCCAGCTTGCCGCGCGGATCGTTGAGCCGCACTTCGTCGAACGCGCGGATCGCGTAGCCGAACGTGTCGAACATCGGAATTGTCTTGTCGGTGAAGTTCGGCTTGAGCAGCCATGCTGGATGCTGATGGTCGTATTGCAGCCAATAGATGCCGATCGCGAATTGGCGAAACACGATCATATTCATGAATCGCGTGTTCGGAAACTGCTTGACCACCGTGCCGTAGCGATCGTCGGCTTTCGAGTATTCGTCGGCGAAGAAGTGGGCCTCGGCCGCCATGAACGTCGCATCTTCCTCGAGCGTCGTGCCGGGGAAGCGGTTGGCGGCGGCTTCGTATTTCAACGCGGCGTCGTGGTAGTTTTTCTTGCGATACAGGTCGTCGGCTTGCGCGTAAAGCTGATGGGCGACTGTTTCGTTCGGGCCACGGCCGGTCCAAACTTCGATCGTCTGGCCGATATTCTTGGGCTCGAATCGCTCCCAGCCGGTCGGCAGCGCCTCGACCGTTTCGCCCGTGGGAAGCTGCGACACATCGACCCACGGATTGTAGACCGGCCCTCCGGCCGTCGCGGCGACATGACCGGCGCAGCCGCATAGCGCCATGCAGAGCGCAATGCACCAGCAGGCTGCGACGGCGACGCACGTCCGCTGAGCGGCTCGCATTCCGAGGTCCTTGTCGATAGGCTTGAGGCTACAGGCTTGAGGCTTGAGGGACGCAGGGTCTGGCTGATTTCACACGGCCGGGGTCTGGCTCATTTTTCGGCCGTCGCGGTTATGAATCGCTACTGCGGCCGATGCCGAAAAATGTGCCTGACCCCCTCGCGCACCGAGACCACCAACGTCATCCCAAAAACTCGTGCATCCGCGGCTTGTGCCCCAACAGATGAGTCAAATAGTGGTTCAACACCGCCCGCAATTCGCCGCGAACGCGGCTTTCTAGCTCCAAATTTCGCCAAGCGTCGCTCGCCGGGTCGGCCAACACGATCATTGCCTTGAGCACATTCGCCGAAATCCCGACGACATTCCGCTGCCCCGCCTTGCACTCCGCACACAACACGCCGCCAACCAGCATTCCAAACGCGACTCTTCCGACCGCTTCGACCGGCCGGCCGCATTCCACGCACACTTCCAGCGACGGCAAATGCCCCAGCAGCCGCAAGCGCCGTCAGTTCAAACCGCGCGATCCACGCCGCGACCGGTCCTTCACCGGCGAGGCCCGCCGAGCGTTTGCTCGGCGGCGTCGAACAGTTCGGGATGGGGATCGTAGTCGTCGGTCAGTTCGGACAGTAGCTCAGCGACGTAGTAGCCCGCGTAAAGACTTGATAAGTCGCGACCGCGCGGGCGGAACCGCTTCTGGAGCTTCGCCTCCGTCAGCAGGTCCAAGGTGCCGGATGATTTGCGGAGGAAGACTATTCGACATAGGGCCAGCAGGTCAAGGGCAGACTCGAAACGGACCTTTCGGCCGCCGGGCACCCTTGGCCAAGCCGCTGTATCTTGCCGAATTCGCGGGTAAACAGCGTCACGACGCTGCTCGTCTCGCTGAACTCGACGACGTCAAGCACCAGGGCGGTGGCTTTTTCGGTGGACATCGACTGTTTCCCTAACCCAGGCTTGCGTTGTGAAAAACGAACGGCTCGTTCAATCTTCAGTTTATTCTGTTTTCGTTCCGGCCATCGCCGCGAATTACGCATGCGATTCGGTTGCGTCGAACCCCGATAGGGGTTCTGTCCCGTAGCCCAGGGTTGCACGCCAAAGGCGGGCTACCCTGGGTTGGATAATCTGAACGCGATCTCAACCCCAACGGGGTTGTGTCAGCGTGGCGCCGCGGCCGACACAACCCCGTTGGGGTAGAAATTATTCGTTTGCCCTACAAACCCAGGGCAGGTCGCCGTCGCGACCAACCCTGGGCTAGAGGATAAAACCCTGTTGGGGTATGCGCGAGCGACCGTCAACGCTTGTGGAACGGACGACACACGTATCGCTGATCGCAATTGCGCGGGAAATTCCACGATTTTAGGCAGCCTAGCCCAGGCCTTCCACGCCTGAGCTACAGAAAACTACCTGGACATCTCTGTTATAATGCGGCGATAGGCAAGCCTTCTCAAACGGGAAGCCGCGGGAGGTCGAGAAAACAAAGCAAGCCAATTGCATGAAAGGAAATCGAAGCATGAGACAGCAAACTCACAATCGTCGCGCTGGGCCTGGTGTTGATCGTTTTGACCGCATCCACCTTCGCCGCTGAAAGCGACCCGCCGGCCAGCCCCGAAGTCACGGCGGCCATGCAGCCTTACCTGGACCACTACAAGCTGGCGGGGGTCATCGGCATCATTGCCGACAGGAGCGGGAAGGTTCACTACAAGAACCTGCTGGGCTATGCGGATGTCGAGGCGAAGAAACCGATCAGCGAAGACAACGTCTTCTGGATCGCTTCGATGTCGAAGATGTTCGTCGGCGCCTCCATCATGATGCTGGTGGACGAAGGCAAGGTCAGCCTGGACGATCCCGTGACCAAGTTCATCCCGCAGCTCAATAAATGGATGGTCGTTGAAGAAAAGGACGAGTCTCATGTCCTGCTGAAACCACCGGTTCGCCCCGTCACGATCCGGCACGTGCTCAGCCACACCAGCGGCCTGGCCGGCATCGTCCGAGCTTCAGCAGGTCACGGGGGCGGACAGCACTCCGCTGAAAGCCCGCGCGCTGAGCTCGGTGACCGGTCCGCTCCAATGGCAGCCCGGCGACAAGTACGCCTACGGCAATCAAGGCATGAACATCGCCGCGCGCATCGTCGAGATCGTCAGCGGCATGCCTTACGAGGATGTTTCTGCAAAAGCGATTCTTCGATCCGCTGGGAATGACGGAAACCACCTTCTGGCCGAGCGAAGCGCAGATTGCCCGGCTGGCCGGCGCGTACGGCCCGAACAAGGAAAAGAATGGTTACGCCCGGGGCGATATCGGCTTCCTGACCAAACCGTTGAGCGATCGGGTTCACCGTTTTCCCGAAGCCGGGGGCGGCCTGTTCTCCACCACGCACGACATTTTCCGCTATGGCCTGATGCTGGCCAACGACGGCGAACTGGATGGCAAGCGCTACCTGTCGCACGCGGCGATGGACGAACTGCGAAAGGAGCAAACCGGAAAGACCAAGGTCAATTACAGCCTGGGCTATCATCTCCGCAACGGCATGTTTGGCCACGACGGGGCCTATGGCACCGATTTGTCCGTCAATCCCAAGACAGGAATGGTGGCCATTTTCATGGTGCAATGCACCAGCGGCGACCAGTGGGCTGCCCGCGATTTGTTTCTCAAGACGGCCACGCAAGTCTTTCCAAAATGAACCCGCAACGCGATTGTCCTGGCGCACCGTCTGCTCTCGCCGATGTTGTATCTGGACCAATCCGATCCGTTTTGCGATGATACGTAAGGGTCTCTAAAGCAACGCTTGAGCTAATAAAATGCCCGATCTTGGCCGAATTACGTTCGATCCCAATGTGATGGGCGGCAAGCCGTGCATTCGGGGAATGCGCGTCACGGCGGGAACCATTGTTGGCTTGGTTGCCGTTGGCGCAACCACCGAGGAAATCCTAGCCGATTATCCCTATCTTGAGGCCGAGGATATTTCCGCAGCGCTATCGTATGCGGCTTGGCGCTCCGAGGAAGTTGACGTTCCGCTGTCGCGGCCATGAAGTTCTTGATCGACATGAGCCGTTGCCTCGTGGCGGACGGCTCCTGCTATAATGCGGCGATGGCCAAGCCATTTCAATTCTCGATGCGCCGGATGTTTCCGGCGATGGTTTTGTTTTGCTTTGCGGCTTGGCTGTTGAGCATCGCGCTTCGGCCGTTTGGCAACGACGGGAGCAGCGTTGATAGGATGGTCGAATTTGTCGGCGCCATCGCGTTCGCAATCGCGGGGGTTGGGGCGATCACCGGAGACAGTCTTTGGAGGGTTGTTCGCGCACTGATATTTCTTGTTCTTGGCACGACGGCTGTGGTCTTCCTGGTGGTGGTGTTGCACATCATCTGAGATGCGATAGCGCTCTACGACCAATTGACGCCCCACGGCTGAATTGGTAGCCTACATGGCTTGTCGCCTCGCTACGATCCGAGGCTGTAAGTCGTTTTGCCCTATAGAGTATTTTCAAAACCAACGCCGGACGCCGATTGCTCGGCCGAGGGGCGGGATCGTCGCCTTTTCGGGCCAGCAAGTGCGGATGAGGCCGGTGTGTTCTGCATTTCTGGAGGATCTGTTTAGTGTCGAGTGTTTTAGCCAAGGAGCTGATCGAAGCGGGGGTCCATTTCGGCCATCGCGCCAGCCGCTGGAACCCCAAGATGCGGCCCTATATCTACGGCCGCCGCAATCTGATTCACATCATCGACGTCCGCGAAACGATCCGCGGTCTGCTGCGGGCCAAGAAGTATCTGAAGCAAGTCGCCGCCGGCGGCAGCCTGATTCTGTTCGTCGGCACCAAGCGGCAGGCGGCCGAGACGATCGAGCGCGAAGCGCTCCGCTGCGGCATGCCCTACGTCAGCGATCGCTGGCTGGGCGGCACGCTGACGAACTTCCGCACGATTCGCAATCGGCTGACGCCGTCTGGAAGAGCTCGAGACGCTGATGAGCCGGCGACGAGTTCGCCACCTACTCGAAAAAGATGCAATCGGCCCTGAAGCGCGAGTATCGCAAGATGTTTCGCAACCTGAACGGCATGCGCACGATGAACCGGCTGCCCGAGTGCCTGGTGGTGATCGATCCGAAGAAGGAACAGAACGCGGTCCGCGAGGCCCGCAAGCTGGGCATCACGACCGTGGCGCTGATCGACACCGATTGCGATCCCGACCTGGTCGATCTGCCGATTCCCGGCAACGACGACAGCATTCGCTCGATCGAGCTGATCGTGCAGCAGTTGGCCGACGCGGTGCTGGAAGGCAAGGCCGAAGCGGCCACCGGCGCATGCCAAGGCGAAGGCGACAAGCGCGCCGGCACGAAGCGCGGCCGCCGCGAGCCGGCGGCGAAGCCGAGCGAAGCCGCGGACGCGAGCGCGCAGTCCGTCGCCGGCTGGCAGTCGGCCCGCGCGAATGCCCGTCGACGCGCTGCGCTGAGCGAACGCTCGAGCGTGCCATCGGTCGCGGCAGCGTCCGCGGATTGCGTTCCATCGGCGCGCTCGCGTGCCGCATGACTCATTCAATCAATCGCATAATCACGATGAGGAGATCAATACGATGCCAGAAATCACAGCCGCGGCGGTCAAGGCGCTGCGCGAGCGGACCGGCTTGCCGATGATGGAGTGCAAGAAGGCCCTGCAAGAGACCGGCGGCGACGAGGACGGCCGCCGTCGATCGGCTGCGCAAGCAGGGCATCAAGACGCAGGAAACGCGCATCGGCCGCGAAACCTCGTCCGGCCGGATCGCCGTCTACACCGACGCGGCCAAGAAGGTCGGCGCGATGATCGAGCTGCTGTGCGAAAGCGCCCCGGTGGCCGAGCAGCGCCGAATTCACGCAATTCGCCAACGATCTGGCCAAGCAATTGGCCACCGGTCCCGGCGCCAAAACGGCCGACGAGCTGCTGGCGCAGCCGTCGCCGTCGCAAGCCGGGCCAGACGCTCGGCCGAGCAGAAGGACGACCTGTTCAACCGCATTCGCGAGGTGTTCAACGTCGGCCGCATCGTGCGGATCGACGGCCCTGCGGCGGCTACGCGCATCACGACGGCACGACTCGGCGTGCTGGTCGAAGTCGACGGCGGCAACGCCGAGGCGGCCAAGGATATCGCCATGCACATCGCGGCGCAGCAAGCCGCAAGGTCGTCGCCAAGGAAGACCTCGACCCGGCCGACGGTCGACAAGGAGCGCGAGATTCTCTCCGAGGCCGCCCGCAAGGAAGGCAAGCCGGAGAACATCATCGCCAAGATGGTCGAAGGCCGGCTGCAAGAACTTCTACGCCGAGCAAGTGCTGCTGGAGCAGCCGTTCGTGAAGGACGACAAGAAGACGGTCGGCCAAGTTGGCCAAGGAGGCCGGGATGAAGGTCGAAGCGGTTCGTGCGCTGGGAACTGGGCAAGTAGGCTGACGCCGAGTGTGACGGCATTCGATGTGCGGCGGAGTCACTTGCGGTGCGCATGATCTGCGAGATGCGGACATGCCGCCGAAGGCAATCCGCGCCCCGCTATCGCCGCGTCGTGCTGAAGCTCTCGGGCGAGAGCTTCTGCCACGCCGGCGAGCGCGGCATCAGCATGGACGAGGTCGTGCACATCGCCCGGCAAACCGTGCCAGGCGGCGCAAGCGCGGCGTGCAAATCGCCATCGTCATCGGCGGCGGCAACATCCTCCGCGGCGCCCAGTTCACCGCCGGCAACTCCAGCATCCAGGAAGCCACGGCCCATTACATGGGCATGCTGGCCACGGTGATCAACGGCCTGGCCCTGCAAGACGCGCTGGAATCGCTCGGCTGCGAGACGCGGCTGCTGACGGCCATTCGCATGGACGGCGTCGCCGAGCCGTACATTCGCCGCCGCGCCCGCCGGCATCTGGAAAAAGGCCGGATCGTGATTCTGGCCGCCGGCACCGGCAGCCCGTTCGTCACCACCGACACGGCCGCCGCCCAGCGGGCCCTGGAGCTGGAAGCCGACATCCTGCTGAAGGCCACCCGCGTCGACGGCGTGTTACAGCGACGATCCGGAGAAGAATCCGCACGCCGTGCTGTATCGCGAGCTGAGCTACAACGCCGTCCGCGAGCAGAATCTGCGCGTGATGGACCCGACGGCCATCGCCCAGTGCATGGAGCACGACATGCCGATCCTGGTGTTCAACTTCAAGAAGGAAGGCAACATCGAACGGGCCGTCAGCGGCGAGCGCGTCGGCACGCTCATCTAGCAGCGAGGGACTAGCAGCGGCTAGGAACAGGCGTTCGCGGCGAATGTCGGTTGATCAGTCGCTTGATCTAGCCGCAGCGGTCTAATGCGTATCCCGCTCGTTCCTAGTCCTAGTCCCCAGCCTCAGCTCCTGCCATGACCGCCGACGAAATCCTGCTCGACGTCGAAGAGCGGATGGAAAAGGCCGTCGACGTGCTCAAGCACGCCCTGGCCGGCATTCGCACCGGCCGGGCCAATCCGGGCCTGGTCGATTCGCTGCGCGTCGAGGTCTACGGCTCGCCGACGCCGATCAAGTCGATCGCCCCGGTCGGCGCGCCGGAGCCGACGCAAATCGTCATCCGGCCGTTCGATCCCGGCACGATCAAGGACATCGAAAAGGCGATCCAGGCCAGCGATCTGGGCTTCAACCCGCAGAACGACGGCCGCGTGATCCGCATCAACGTGCCGCCGCTGTCGACCGACGTGCGCCGCAAGCTGGTCGGCCGCATCAAGGAGCTGAGCGAAGAGGCCAAGGTCGCGATCCGCAACGTCCGCCGCGACGGCAACAAAGCCGCCGACCAGGCGGAGAAGGACAAGGAGCTGACCGAAGACGACCGCGACGCGCTCAAGGAAGAGATCCAGGAGCTGACCAAGAAGTTCGAAGCGAAAGTGAGCAGCCTGGCGAAAGCCAAGGAAACGGAAGTGATGGAGCAATAGCAGAGGGGTGGTTACAAAAGATGGCAATCTACACCACTTTCTTCATTTGCAAGCCCGACGATCTGCTCGGTGGATTCCCCGGTTGGCGTTTGCCGTTAGCGAAACCCATTCAACGACAGGTCACAAATCCTTTTACCAAGCAATCGTATGTGATCGAATCACGTGAACCGGAATGGAGCGGTGAAGAAACCGCAGAACAGCCATTGGCTCCCGCCCGCGTAGTGGTTTCTGGTCACGGCAACTATGAAGATTATCTTGAATCGCGATTGCCTCCGCTGGTTCGCTCGCAGCCGCATTGGTGCGCGAAAGGGCTTACGAGCATTGAGTTGGATGCGCTCGGCGAAGTGATCGGTCACGACGCAGGCCTTGAAGAGGCCCTTTTCTGTCCGCCACAATTCGACGGCGGCACGCTTCAACAATTCCGCCCCGATTTCGTCTCGACGCTGGCGTCGCTCGACGATGCAACCCAAAATTCGGTTGCGAACGGCTGGGCGGAAGCGATGTTCACGGAAGACAATACCCATTCAGCCACCGGCCAAAAGCTCAACGACGGATGGACAGTTAGCGACGCGATTTCGATTCTCCAGCCGTTGATTAGACTTGCAGAACAATTTGACCATTCGAGGGCGATGTACTTGCTCACCGAGTGGTAGAAGGATCCCGATTGCAGGTGCTGTATGGCGTCGATGCGAATCTATCCGTATCTGCAGGGTAAAACCTGGGTTTTCGATGACGAGAGCACTGGCCTTAAGGCGGAAGCGTTTGTGTTGGGATTTTCCGACGCCATAACGGGCCTTGTCGAATTCAAACGAATTTCGAACGCCGCCCAAGGCTTTGAATTGATTTTCAGCGACAAACCGTTCGACGATTACGACGTCGAAATGAATTGGATTCGGAGCGATGAGCCCGACACTCCGATGCCCGGCAACTGGTATCGGGGGTTGCTCCGTGGCGTTCTGCTTGAGGGCTGGCTTTGCCCGGCGTTGTTGCTCTACTTTCCAGCGGTGCCAAAAAAGCTGTTTGTCCAAGGAGAGCCGCTGCCAGCAGGCGTCGATCCGATCTGGCATGTCGATGAAGACGATCCGTCGCAGCGCCGATTCATGTCGGCTGATGAAGCGTAGGCGAAGGTTTTTCCCTAGCCCACGCCTTTTAGGCGTGGGGCGCGAGGGACGTAAAACGTCCGCTTTTAGCCCCTTCAGAGGGCTTTTGAATTGCTGGCTTTAGCCGCATGCGCACTTACGGGCATACCGTGCTCGGTGGTCAATCGTTTGAATCGCTAAAGCGGCAAAGGAAGCCCGCTGGAAGCGGGCTGAAAAAGACGTCGTTTCCGTCCGCCGTCCCCACGCCTGAAAGGCGTGGGCTAGGGAAATTGCGTCTGCTGCTCGGTCAAGCCGTAAATCGCGTAGACCATCTCGTCAATCTGACGGTCCAAATCGTCGATTTTCCGCTGTATCGCGGTCTTCTTTTGCTCGGGCGTTGTCGCATGGAGCCGTGCGAATGAATCGAGAATCTGTTGGACGGCTTCGATGATCGCCTGGGCTTGGGCCGAGGCGAGGGCGGCGGTGCGCGGAACTGGAATCGCCCGAATCTGCGGCGGACCGATGCGGAGGTATCCGCCTGACAGTTTGTTGCCGCCGAACGTCGCGTTGTAGAAGCGGTTTGCCAGCGTGCTATTCAGCAAGGCGAGGATTAGCCGTGGGTCGTGCGACGACTCGACCACCGTCGTCGATTTGCCGGCCAGGATCGTGCCGCCGAGATCGGCGATGGCTTCAAGGCGGCGTGTCATACCGGCGACGATCACTTTTGGCGTTTTTGCTTGCAGCAATCGCTTGCGCGGAAGGCGCGCTGTTTGGACCGCGCAATCACCGGCCGCATAAACGTCGCGCCCAGGTAGCGGCATGGTTTGCGACCCCACAGGCTTTCATAGCGGTCGATCGTGCCGCTGTTCACGAATTGAACGGCCCCGTCGTCATTCGACTTTGCCTCCCGAATTAATTCTTTGATCTCGTAAGCCTCGGCCACGGTGGCCGCGCCGTGGACGTTCGCCACCTCTCCCAACCTGGGAAATTCTCTCAAGCGTTCGATGAGTGCATCGTCGCCGCTGGGGTTGAATATCTCCCACGGTGATTCCGGGCGACAAGAAAAACGATCGTAGGGCAAGGGGTGCGCGAGTTCGCATTCGATGGCGCCACTATCCGTCGTGCGCATTTTTTCATAAACGACCTGTCCGGCAGTAACGTCCGGCCGTTCGCGACTGGCGACATAGACAATCGGATAGACGGCGACGGGAAACACGGGAACATGCGAATAATCGCGCAGGCTCAGCAGGCGGTTGTGGATCGTGAGAACACGTCGAGTGCCGGCCGCGTAATCGGCGGAGGCGAGCTTGTTGGGAACGATGTAGCTCGACAGTCCACCCACTTTGCAAAAGCTGCAGGGCGCGTTCGATGAAAACGCAGAACATGTCCCAATTGCCCGACGCGGCTGTGTACCGTCCGACGCAATACTTTCGCATCTCGGGCAACTTCGCCGTCATCCATTCGGAATCGATATAGGGCGGATTGCCGACAACGGCGTCGAAGCCGCCGCCGACGATCGCTCGGAATTCTCGCCGCCAATCGAAGGCGTTAATTCGGTCCCCAGCGTCGATTCGATCGAGGTGTTTTCGCTGGTCGAGATCGGGCGCGACGAGCGAGTTTCCGCGGACGATGTTCTTATTCAGCGACGGCAAGAGAGCGGCGCGAGATTCTTGCCGCGACTCGCCGTCCGATTCAATTCTCTCGCCCTCCAAAAGTTTGAGGCAGAGCGAAAGCCGCGCGACATCGACGGCTTGCGGATCGATATCGACGCCGTAGATGTTGTTCAGGAGTATCTCGCGCTTCGTTTCGAACGCGAGACACAACATTCGACCTTTTTCCGTGCAGCCGGCATTGGCGCCTGCCGCGGATGTGCCTTGTAGTACGCCGCATGGTATCGCAGCAGTACGTCGTAGATAGCGAGCAGAAACGTGCCGCCGCCACAGGCGATGTCGGCAAATCGCATTTCCGCGATTTCCTCGGGCGACTTTCCCGCGATCAGCCTGCCGACCGTATTCTCCACGATGTAGCGAACAATGTGATCGGGAGTGTAGTAGACACCGTCGGCCTTGCGCCGGTCCGACTTTTTCTCGATGCGCAGTTTCTTGCCGATGGCAACGATCGCGCTGCCGAGAAATCGTTCGTGGATCGAGCCGAGGAGATCGATCGGCAAAGAATCGAAGTTGTAGATCGCGTCTTTGCGAGATAGGTTGTCGCAAATGCCGGCAAAGGCTGCGTCGTCCAAGTTGAAACCGGGCGAATCCAGGATTTCATGTTCCTGGAAAACGATCCCGTTGTACGAGCGATCCAATTGTCGCGACGCGGCCACGAAATCTTGCCAGGCCGAGCGCTGTTGGCCGAAGCGTTCAACGAACCGCGCAGGTTCGATCCGCTTGTCTTCCAAGAATCGCATGAACACCAAGCGGTCCAACGTGCGCCGTGTGGCGCCGATCAATGGATCGTCATCGAGATTGTGGTTGCAGTTTTTGAAAGCGTGGGCCAAGACCAATCGATACTCGTCAACCTTTTCGAGAAATGCGCGGGCGGCAGTGGGGCGGATTGTGCTCATCGATTTCCGCTGCAAACTTGACGGTGCTCGCCGGCACTGGTAGTTTAGCCCGGCTTATTCGATTCTTTCGGCCTTGATCATTGGGCAATGGCGATCTTACTCCACGGAACGACCCGCCGCCGCGCGGAGCGGGTATGGTCAACGGGCCAGACCCCGACTTCGTCGAGCCGCGTGGAAGCGGCAGGGCCGAAGGCTTCTCAACTTGCCTTCAGCAAGGGCCTTTTCTCCTTGGACGCCCGGAAGAATACGCCCGCTTGAAAGCGGCAGCGTTTCCGGACGAAGGTGGGCCAGCTATAATCAAAATTGATGTTCCCGACGAGATCATCGCGATTGCGGCGAACGAGTTGTATTTTCCGCTAAGCCAGGGTCTCGTGCAATTCGACCGAGGAGCGGGGCTCGAAGAGTTACTCGCTGCTTGGCAGTCGTTGGCGAAGCGACTCATTTTGGTGGAGGGGTTATGATCGGCGCCGACCGACTGTCCGAGACACTTGCTGCTCTGTTCTCGCGAGCGAATGGAGGAGTCGTCAGCATAGTCGACGAACTGTTGCCGATGTGCCTGGAACATAACGTCGAGCTTGAGCTCGAAGCGAATCACAGTCGCGTGCGATTCGCGGGAGGCGGCTGGAATGACTTGAAAGGCGCTACGTTGCCTCGGGCAGTTTTCCGAGCAATCTTGGCCCGTATTGCGGCGATTTGCAGTGATCAGGGCCATGCCGTTTCGCCCTATGGGGGCGAAAGCGAATTGTCGATCGGTGATAATCACAAGCCGACGCTGCGCATCGCGTTTTGCAACACGCCCGACCTCCAAAAGCTTACGTTGACGCCGTTGGCTTTCCATCTGGCAGAGGAAAGAAACGGCCCCAAGCTGGATCGTGGGAACGGCTCGCACCCCGTTTTTTACGCTTTGGCGATCACACCAGCAAAATCCGCGCTGCATTGGCCAAGCGGACAACATGCTGTCATTGCGATGCTTGATATATCCGACGATCGTGCGTCGGCCGCATTTAGGCAGGCGCTTACATCCGGAGAGGAACCTGGGCTCGGACCTTGGATCGGAGCCGGTGGCGTGTTGCCGTCTGGAGCCATGGTCGAGATCGTCAAATATCAGCATTCGATGCATCCAAGTTTCTTTGAATTGCGCTCCGATGGAGACGCATCTAGCAATGCAGCGCTGGTCGAATTCGTTCGCGAGTCGAGCTTAGATGAATCGGCGGTTATCAATAGCGCGCCGGACTGGCGATTGGGCCAGCCGGCTAAAGATTCTTGAATGCAAAATCGGTCGGTTGTCAACACGGGCCGAAACGTGCCGACTAAGCGCCGCCAACGGCCACCGTCGCTGGCAAGTGCCACCCGTCCGTCGTGGGCGCGCGAGTTGGGCCGGTTTGGGACTCGCGACCTCAACTCGCCCGCCGGCACTGGCCGACTGCGCTGGCCAGTGCCACACGCGCGACACGACGCCGCTCGCCGTAAACTTGACGATGCGCCGCAGCACTGGTAAATTGGCCCGTCTTTTGATTTTATTTTGCAACCGCAGCCGCATTTCTGCCGGCATTCCTCGGAGAATCTCTGAAATGGCTACCGTCACGAAGCGGAAAAGCAACAAGCCGGACACGAAACCGGCGTCGAATGGAAAAGCCGCTGGCGAGCGGATGATCTACTACTTCGGCGCGACGCGCACCGACGGCCGCGGCGATCAGAAGCCGCTGCTCGGCGGCAAAGGGGCGAATCTGGCCGAGATGACCAGCATCGGCCTGCCCGTGCCGCCCGGCTTCACGATCACCACCGCCTGCTGCGATCGTACTACAAGCAGCAGGCCAGCAAGCTGCCCGCCGGGCTGATGGACGAAGTGCGGAAGAATATCGCCGTGCTGGAAAAAGAGACCGGCAAGAAGTTCGGCGATCGCGAACAATCCGCTGCTCGTCTCCGTCCGCTCCGGCGCCGACGCTGTCGATGCCCGGCATGATGAACACGATTCTGAACCTCGGCCTGAACGACGACTCGGTCGTCGGCCTGGCGAACGCCACCGGCAACGAGCGCTTTGCTTACGACACCTATCGCCGGCTGATCAACATGTTCGGCGACGTGGTGGTCGGCGTCGATCATGAGCATTTCGAGGAAGCGTTCGACAAGATCAAGCTCAAGTATCAAGCGCGAAGCACGATACCGATGTGCCGCTCGAAGGGCATGATCGAGCTGTGCAAGGCCTACAAGGAGGTCTACGAGCAGCATCACGGCGAGCCGTTTCCGCAAGATCCGCTCGAGCAGCTTGAACTGGCGATCGAGGCGGTCTTCAAGAGCTGGATGCAGGCGCGGGCGGTCAAGTATCGCGCAGGTCGAAGAACATCAGCGGCCTGCTCGGCACGGCCGTCAATGTGCAGTCGATGGTGTTCGGCAACATGGGCGACGACTCGGGCACCGGCGTCGCGTTCACGCGCAATCCGTCGACCGGCGAGAACAAGTTCTACGGCGAGTTTCTGATCAACGCCCAGGGCGAAGACGTGGTGGCCGGCATTCGCACGCCGCTGCCGGTCGAGCAAATGCCGAAGTGGAACAAGCAGAGTCTACCAGCAACTGCTGGAGATCAAGAAGATGCTCGAAGAACCACTATCAAGCGACGTGCAGGACATCGAGTTCACGATCGAGCGCGGGCAAGCTCTACATGCTGCAGACCCGCAACGGCAAGCGAACCGGCTTCGCGGCCGTGCGGATCGCCTGCGACATGGTCAAGGAAAAGCTGATCGACGAAAAGACGGCCGTCCAGCGCATTCCGGCCGGCGATCTCGACGCAGCTGCTGCTGCCGAGCTTCGATCCGGCGAAGAAGAAGACGGCCGAAGTGCTGACGATCGGCTTGCCGGCATCGCCCGGCGCGGCGGTCGGGCAGCTCGCCTTCACGGCCCAGGAAGCCGTCGAGCGAACGAAGGCCGGCGAGAAGCGTGCTGCTCGTCCGCAAGGAAACCAATCCGGAAGACATCGACGGCATGCACGTCGCCGCCGGCATTCTCACCAGCACCGGCGGCATGACGAGCCACGCGGCGGTCGTCGCCCGCGGCTGGGGACGCTGCTGCGTCGCCGGGGCCGGGCGATTGCACATCGACGAAAAGGCCCGCAAGATCACCGTCGGCGGCAAGACGTTCACGCACAACGACATCCTCTCGATCGACGGCTCGACCGGCGAAGTGATGGTCGGCGAAGTGGCCACGCAAGAGCCGAAGCTCTCCGGCGATTTCGCGCACGGTGATGAAGTGGGCCGACAAGTATCGCACGCTCAAGATTCGCACGAATGCCGACACGCCGGCCGACGCCCAGCGGGCCCGCGATTTCGGCGCCGAAGGGATCGGCCTGTGCCGCACCGAGCACATGTTCTTCGAAGGCGAGCGGATCCAGGCGATGCGCGAGATGATCCTGGCCGAGACGAAGGAAGACCGCGTCGCGGCGCTCGCCAAGCTGCTGCCGTATCAGCGCGAGGATTTCGAGGGCATCTTCAAGGCGATGAAGGGGCTGCCGGTGACGATCCGGCTGCTCGATCCGCCGCTGCACGAATTCCTGCCGCAGGATGAGAAGAACCAGAAGGAAATGGCCCAGCGGCTGGGCGTCAGCCCGGCGAAGGTGAAGCACGCGCGTCGCGCAGCTTGCACGAAACGAACCCGATGCTCGGCCATCGCGGCTGCCGGCTGGCGGTCACGTATCCCGAGATTCTGGAGATGCAGGTCACGGCGATCGTCGAGGCGGCGATCAATTGCAAGAACCGCAAGATCGACGCTCAGCCGGAGATCATGATTCCGCTGGTCGGCGCCGCAAAGGAATTGGCCATGCTCCGCGATTTGACCGTCGCGACGATCGAGCGGTCGAAGAAAGCCAAGAAGTTCACCGGCAAGCTCGACATCACCGTCGGCACGATGATCGAGATTCCGCGGGCGGCCCTGACGGCCGACGACGTGGCCAAGCACGCCGATTTCTTCAGCTTCGGCACGAACGACCTGACGCAGATGACGTTCGGCTTCAGCCGCGACGACGTGAACACGTTCCTGCCCGACTATCTGAAGCAGGAAATTCTGCCGCGCGACCCGTTCCAAACGCTCGACGTCGACGGGCGTCGGCCAGCTGGTCGAGATGGCCGTGAAGAAGGGCCGCTCGACGAAGCGCAGGCCTCAAGTGCGGCATCTGCGGCGAGCACGGCGGCGACCCGGCGTCGATCGCCTTCTGCCACAAGGTCGGCCTGGACTACGTCAGCTGCTCGCCGTTCCGAGTGCCGATCGCCCGGCTGGCGGCGGCGCAAGCGGCGATCGGGAAGTAGGCTTCATGGACAATAATGCCGTCAGACCAACTCGCGCCGTCGCATTCAAACTGCACTACAATCCGCTGGGGCGGTTGGTGCTGACGGACGGCAGCGGGCGGGAGCATATTGACGTTGAGCCGATCCGCGCCTTCCCGATCTCCGATCCCGAGCAGGGCGTTTCCATCTGCGATCGCACCGGACAGGAACTATATTGGATCGACCGCCTGTCCGATCTGCCGACGGACGTTCGTTCGGTGCTCGAGGCGGAGCTGAGCCAGCGGGAATTCATCCCGATCGTGCGGCGAATCGTCCGCATGGCGGCTTTTTCTGAACCCTCGGAATGGGTCGTCGAAACCGATCGCGGCGAGACGCGGTTCCTATTGGGCAACGAAGAAGACGTCCATCGCATCGACGACAAACGAGCGATGATCGTCGACACCAACGGAGTGCGCTACTTGATCGCCGACATCGCCGCGCTCGACGCCCACAGTCGGCGGATTCTGGAGCGGTATTTGTAGGGAGAAGGCTTGAGGCTACAGGCTTGAGGCTACAGGACGTGATGCTGCGGCGTTAGCGGCCCGATGCTGAATTCTGGCGAATCCAGCTACCGCGCCCGGACCAGCCCGTAGCTGGATTCGCCAGAATTCAGAGCGAGCGCGCGACGTGTGCCTGTGGAATAATCGAGCTTGTTTCTCGTGCCTTCATTCTCCGGCCGCCGGATGGGCCGCTTTCTGCCAGCCGTCGGCGGTTGCTCCATCCGAGGAGCTGGCGTCGGCGGCGCTCGTCGATTTCCAGCCGCGAGAAGGCGCGTCGCTCGAAGTGCCGCTCGACGAATCGCCGGTGGCGACAACCACCCGTCGCGACGACGGATAGCCGAGATCTCCGTTGGCCGACGCCGCGCGGTTCATCGTTCCCGTGGCCGAGCCGAGTCGCGGCCCTTCGGTTTGCAATTCGCGTGGTTTGCGAACCGACGTGGGGACTGGTTGCAATTCGCTGCTCGTGTCCGACGACCGATCCTCGTCGGTCGAGCCGCTGCCTGTTCCCGGAGCGGTGCTGCTGCCACGCGTCCGCTTTTCGTTCGGCCCGCCGTTGCCGACGGGGCCGGGGATGACGCTCGGCAAGGCTCCTTGCGGCTTCGGAGTTTCGATCGATTCTCCGATCGCCGGAGTCGGCGTGCCTTGATTGTCGTTGGCATTCGCCGTCGGGCCGAACTGCGGATACTCGCCGCGGCTGAATACGTCGGGCCGCGTGAAGCCGTAGTTCAATTGATGCGAGGCATCCCGCGTTCGGGCCAACCGGCGAGCATCGAAATACGCCTTGCCCGGCCACGGACCTTCCGCCATGAACACGTTGTCGTATTCGAGCAGCGAGCCCTTGACGTAGTGGACTTGCTCGATGGCTCGGTTGTAGTTGACGAGCGAGCGATAGAAGGCCGACTCGGCGACCGACCGTTCCTGCTCGGCTTGGAGCAGAATATCGAGCGTCGTGGTGCCGGCATCGTAGGCGGCACGGTCGGCGACGACTTCGTCTTCGCTCGCCAGGCGGCGATTGAAGTTGGTTTGCATCAAGCGATATTGCACGTCGATATTGCGCACGGCGTCGGTGATCTCGTGCGACAATTCCAATTCCTGGTCTTGCAGCACGCAGCGTTCACGAACCAATTGCAATTGTTGATTGCGGATCGTCGTCAATTCGCGGCGCAGACCGATCGGCACGCTGAATTGCAAACCGATATTCCAATTTCCAAACTCCCCGTCGGCGAGCCCCGATCCGGCGTTGGTGCCGATGATCGATTGCCCTGGCTGGCCGTTGTACGGAGCATACGTGCTGCTCAGCAAGCTGTCGCCCAAGCCGAAGAGCTCGTAGTTGCCGACGAAGTCCAAGTTCGGCAACAGCAGGTTTCGCGAGGCGATCAACTCGAGCTCCAACTGCTTGATGCGCCACTTCTCCTTCCGCAGATAGACGCTGCGGGCGAGCGATTCGCTATGCACGTCGCACCAATCGAACACGACTTTGGCGGTGGTCGGCTCGTTAATCGGCCGAATCAGCCGGCCATCGGTGGCGGCGAGGCCCATCAGAGTGCGCGCAGCCGGTTTTCCATGCGATACAAGTCGGTGAGGGCTTGTTCGACTTGGCCGCGGAATTGGTAGTATTGATCGCGGGCCTGGGCTTCCTTGTCGGCCTCGCCACCTTTGGCCTTGGCGACATACAGGGCATAGACCTTCCGCCACGTCTCTAGCGCGCTGTCGCGGCCGACTTTCGCCGCGTCGAGGGCTCGATAAGCGAAATAAAGTTCCCAATAGGCATTTTCCACGTCGCTGACCAGATTCGTCAGATTGGCCTCGAAATCGGTCAAGCTGATGTCGTCGTTGAGCCGGGCGATCATCACGCCGTTGAAGCCGCCGCCGATGCCGGGAGTGTTGGCGTCGAGCGGTCCGTGGATCTGATTGAACAGCGATCCGCCGCCGCGTAACAGCCGTTGCGTGAAGCCCAAGTTGACGGCAAGCGAATTGTCGTGCGGCAGTTCGAGGCTCTGGCTATTGCTATCGGTGTAGATGGCCGTGGTGGTGACGCTGGCCGTGCCGCCCGACTCGGTTCGCTTGGTGATGCTGGCATTGGCCGTGTCCATGTCTTCGAGCTGAACGCGTGCGAAGAGCGGGTTGAACGCCGGCGAGACGTTTTGCGGCAGGTCGGTATGAGCCCAAGTGAAGCTGCTGGCAAGTTGGGCATCGAACACCGACAGGGCGCCTTCGACGCCAAGGCTCGGATTCGATTCGGTGAGGGCCGGTTCGTAGACGGTTTCCGCCGAGGCGGGCGCGATCAACAGGACGGTCGAGGGATCGCCGACTTGCGGGCGAGTGCCGCCCGTGGTCGAGAAACGCCCGCCGAGCGTGCGCATGACTTTGCTGTTCTGCAGCGTGATATGAACGGCTTCTTCGAGGCCCAAGTCCCAAATCTTGAATTTGCCGTTGGAAAGCGTGAGCGGGGCCAGTGGCTCGCTTACCTCCGCCAGGCTGGCCTGCTTGACGTCGGGAGTGTCGATCTTGGTCGCCATGCCGAGGTAGTGCGACATGTCGGTCTTCTCGTTGAAGAAGAAGGGCTGCGTGGGAGCGCAGCCGCTGGCCAACAAGAAGCTCAATCCGACCGCGATCCGAAAACGGGAGAAATGCCGGCTCATCGCTGTGCAGTCCTTCGTGAGGAGGTCACTCGACACGGAATCGGCATCGGGCACAACGGCCCATTTGCCGACAGCCGCCCGGCCGTCTGGCCGAACGACTTCGTTTCCCCCCCGGGAAGCTTGCTTTGCCGCGGCATTCCGCCAATAAATGCGGACGCGCCGACGCGCACAACAATCAGCACGAGACTTATCGACCGTGCTTCCGTTAAACTTTCAAGAATCCGCGCAATGCGCGGAATCGGAAAAGGCGCCGCAGACGACGCATTCGACCCAATCGTTGCGATCGATTGATGGCAGCTAGCGTTGCTGGAACGAGAAAGTAGCTGGCTTTGCCAAAATTCAGCCGCCTAGGCGCATCCGCCTCATTTACAAATACATCCCCAGATAGCCCCCTTCTTGATCGGCGCGGGCCTGCAGCGCGGCGATTCGTGTCTTCGTCTGCTCCAAATCGCCGGCGGCTATATAGCGGTTGAATTCGACCATCACCGCCTTCGACACGGTTTCGGTGAACCATGCCACCACGGGCTGCGTCAGCCAGTCGCAGGTTTCACGATGCAACGTCAAGTCCAAATCGGTCGCGATCGTTTCTCGATCCTGGGGATCGGTGAGCACCGTCCCTTGGAAGCGAAACTCGAGCAATCCCAACTCGGGCTGGTTGGTCAGATGGAAGATGCATTCGGCGTCGTGCAAGAAGTACGTGTTGTGCGAGCCATGCCGGCCGATCGCTGCCTTGATCCGCTCGCAAAGCTCGCGAAACTTCGGCGAGGCATCGAGCGGAATGTCGAGCCGCCCGACGGAGCGAAGGGGGAGGCATTCGAAGGAGATTTCGGGCATAGGAAGGGGTCAGGGGCGAGAGAAGAACCGTTAATGACTTGCGCATTAGGGCAAATCGCTAGCAAGCGCCGTTGTCGTATTGTCGCCGATAGCAGGTCGGCTATGCTAGTCCCTCGCCCCGCGTCTCTCGCCCCTTTCCCCCTACTGCTGCTTCCAATCGACCGACAGCCAGCCGTTGCCGGAGGCGACGTGGGTCGTTCGCAACGCGCCGATTTTGTTCCAGGGCTGGGCCGATTGGGAGAAATCGAGGCCTTGGAATTCGATCGTCGGCGGCAGGAGATCGTTGAACCGGCCGCGGAGTTTGTCAATCTCGGCCCTTTTCACCGTCGTGCGTTGCAGCGGCGTCAGCTTCCGCCAGGCAGGAGGTTCGATTTCAAGCTCGCCGATCCGCGTCGCTTTCTCGGGACCGTTCGGTCCCTCGACGAATTTGTAGCGGGCGGTGATGTTCTCCGCGCCGGCCGGCTTTTCCAAATCCTCTCCCTCGAAGCTCGTTCCGCGAATCGTGATTGAAAACCCAGGAGCGGCGAATTCGACCGTGATCGGATTCCCCTCGACGAACGTGATCTTCCGATTCGCGCGCTTGAATTTGAGATCCTTTTCGTAATTCTCGCGCTTGACGTCGGTCATTTTCGATTCGCGCTCCTTGATTTGTTGCGGGGTTTCGCCGCTTTTGCGAGTTTTCGCGGCGGCTTCGGGACCGAGCAAGTTGCCGACGCCGTCTTCGAACTGCGCTTGCGAAACGGTCCGGCCGCCAAGCGAGGAGGCCAGCAAATTATTCACGAACGATTCGTGCAGCCGCACCGCGAGGAACGGATTGCCGTCGACGGGTGGTTGTTCGACCGTCGCCGGGGCTGCCAATTGGAATTCATTGGCCTCGACGGCGCGAATCGTCAGTTCGCTGCTGGTCGTCGCATAGCGAATGCTCCTTGGAAAAGCGCCCCAGCTCATCAAGGGGTCGTGCATTCGCAACTTGTAATTATTGTTTGAATTGCCGAGAGCCTCCTTGGCGTCGGACTCCATACGCTCGTTGAGCTTCTGCTCGGCATGTTGGGAGGCGATGCATTCGGCTTCCGGCTTGCTTTGATAGACCTTTCGCGTCGCGATGCGCTGCACGAGCCGGCCGCCGCAAATGGCAATGCAATCGATGCAACTGTGCATGCACGCGTTGCTGCACGCCTGGCTGGACGAATAGCCGTCGCCGTTGATGGTCACGCGGAGCGTTCCCGTCAGTTGCGTGGTGCCGTGGCTGGTGATCGTCACCGGCGGATGGTAGCCGACGGTTTGCGACTCGACATTTCCGCTGAAAGTGACGCCCAAGACGGCTTGCTGGTCGTTGGGGATCAGCGTCACGGTCTTTTGGCCGCGGATATGCGTCGTGCCGAAGATGCTGGTGCCGAGGATGTTGTCCTTGAAATCCTTGTTCGTTTCGTCGATCGGGTCTTGCTCGCTCAATTTGGCGACGAACTCCTGCGGTGCGCGGACGAACAAGTTCGGATGGTCGAACCATTGTTGGACCGCGGCGACCAATTCGGGGGCTTGCCCTTCGGACTGCAATTCGCCGAGCAACTCGCCGAGATTGTCGCTCTCGGCCGAGGTCCACGATGCCGGATCACCGCTGAGCGATTTGGCAATCGATTCGACGCGCTCGTCGAATTCGCCGCGCCGTTGGGGCCGGCCGCGACTAGTAACAGTCGATATCGATGCAACGCGGCGCGGACCTCTTGCAACGCCGAGCGGAAGTCAAGGTTCGCTTGCTGCGCGGTCGGATCGTCGCTGTGATCGAGCGTGCCGCTCCCTTGCGCCTCGTGAACGAACTCCGTGAGCCGGCGAAGCTCGTCGGGCCGGGCATCTTTTCCGCGGCCGACCTCGGCTTGCAGTTCGTTCCAGTGAATCGCGTCTTTCCAACCGCCGACGGCGGCTTGCGCATCGGCGCCCGATGCCGACAGCAGCCAGCCGAGCCGATCGAGCCTGGCCTTCAAATCGGCTTGTGCCGCGGTCAGTTCGGCATCAGAGATCGGGCGAAATGTTCCCTTGGCCAGGCGAACCCAATCGGCCAGCGGAGCGAGCGAGCCGGAATCAGGCGCGGCTCGTTTTTCCTCGACCGCCTTGACCAGCCGGATTTGCGGTTCCAGGTCGTTTTCAACGAGCCACGAGCGATTCAAAACCACTTTTGCCCTGTCGCCGATCCAGGCGGTTGAATGCGTGGCCGCGCGAGCCAGATTGGCAGCGCGCCGCTGCAATTCGGCAATCACCAATACGCCCGAATGCCCGGCGGTCGTTGCACTGCGGGCCGTCGCGCTGTGGGCGGCGTCCTCATGCAATTCTTGCGGGTTTACCGGCGAGCGGGCATTTCCGCTGACGATCGTGTTTCCGAAGTTAACCGTTAGAGCCAACACCGCGCAGATTCTAATGAAATATCGCATCCGTGAGTCCTCCTTGCGAACATCCGTACCGTTCAAAACCGCACCGGCGAACGATTTCCCCAAACGCCGTCGGCGTCCCCCTATGCGTTCTTACGATACCGAAATCCGCGGATATGACTACTCCCAGTCTGCCGAAATAGGAAAATTCTACGAAAGCCTGTCATTATGTCCATCTTGTACATACATCCTATTTTATCTATCACTAGCAGTCCGAACGTGGGGGCTAGCAAAAAAAACGGTTTGAAAACGTCGAGGAATCCACGATCCGGAAGTCATCACCCCCTTGAAATTGGCCCGCGACTTGGCCTTAATGGGCCACTGTTTTATCCCGCCGGCAGCCTTCCGATCGTCCGATCGGACGCGATTGCCAAACGTCCTACCGAACTGCGTTCGCGAATGACCGCGAATGCAACACCGCCCGCCGTGGGCGACACACCAGGATCGGACTCCCTACTTGCACTGGAGGAACAACGATGATGAACCGACGGAGCGCGAATCGATCGAATCGGGCCACAATCGCTTGCAAACGCTGGGCCCTTCCGCTGGCGGCCTTTTGCGTCGGCTGCCTTCTCGTCCCGGCCCAATCGTCGGCGGTCGAGGTCAAGACGGCCATTTTGACGAATCAGGTCCGCTGGCATTGCGACTACTTCGACGCCTATCGAGCCGCCCGCGATCAGCACAAGATGCTGTTTATCTATTTTTGTAATAATGCGGCTCTGCCGACCGCCGGCGACCAGCCGATTCCGCTCGATCCGATCGATTCGGCTCTGTCCGACCCTGGCCAACGGGCAAAGCTCGACAATTTCGTCTTGGTTCGCCTGCCGATGGATGCCAGCGTGCCGGTCGATGGTAAACCGACGCTCCTCCTGGGCCATCCGGCCTTCGCCGAATTGCACCACGGGCCGGGACTGGCGATTCTCGATCTGGCGCATTCCGACGCTCCCTACTACACACATGTGGTCAGCGTCTGCCCGTTCACGGGCGGAAAATTTTACCATTTCCAGCCCGAGCATGTGTCGACGCTGCTCGATCTGCCAGCGGGCACGGTCACCCAGCGGACGATGGTCTTCGCGGTGCGGATTCATCCCGAGCGGCCCGCGAGCACGCTGGGCGAGGCGAATCCGGTGTTGTACGAAGAAGCCGAGAGCCATTCGCAATACCAGGCCCAGATCCAAGTGCAAGGGCACCAACAATGGGAAAGCCGATTTCATCGGATCATCAGCCGGCTGCTGGGCCGCGGCGGCGGACGCACCTACGCGGCCGCGCCGGCCGAGATCGTCGCCGAAAGCTGGCCGAACGAGAACCTGGTCAACTCGTGCGTCGATTGCGTCGATAGCTGGCGTCATTCGTCGGGCCATTGGTCGCAAGTTCATGCTCAACATGTCAGCTACGGCTACGATATTCAGCGCGGCAACAATGGCATTTGGTATGCCACGGGGATTTTTAGTAACTAGCGGTTGAAGTCGAAGGCAGGTCGTATGTGATAACTCACCGGCGGCTAGGGCCCTGCCGCTCACGGCGATGGCCAATGCGTGAGCGGCAAGGCGCTAGCCGCCGGTGTTGTATGGCACCGTCGAAATTTCGAAAGTCCACGACATCATTCGACCTCCGCCCGTCGCGGCCTTCCGCTTGGGGTTGATTTTTTGGATGCGGCGGGATGGCGCGATTGCGCTACGCTTGCGTCGGGGGGCGCGACGGCGCCGGTGGTTCGCGATCTGCGGCTCGTGTGTTGTCTGCCGACTTTGCCGACTGTCGGCTGTCTGACCGTTTCGCGGCCAATTCCGACGACGCCCGGCAAGTCGGAATTTGTTGCATTCTTGCCACGCGGCGGTGGTTTTGCGGAAACGTGATGCGATTTTGCATGGTACGTTTAACCAGTGGAATTTCGCATTTCTCGCCCGGCAGGCTGATCGAGGCACATCTTGGCCACGGTTGGGTCACGCACCGACAAAGGGCTGCATTGCCGGCCAAGTCTCGCGCATAGGCCGCGCGCTGCGAGGAGAATTTTTGCGGCGTTGGCGTGCTATGCGCTTGCGACCTGCGGCTGCAGCAGTGTACCGGCCGCTTGGGGAGTTCCAAGCGCACAAGCGGCCGCTGGCGGAGAGGCGCCGGCCTATGCGCCGCCGGTGATTACCACGCCGCCGGTCGGTAATGCCGCGCCAGCGCCCGCGGTGGCGCAGCCGACGGTCGCTCTTCAGCCCGTTCTGCGGCCGCCGCCGAGCGTGCAACTCAGTCCCGGCGTCGTCGTTGCTCCGCTGAATACCAACGTCATCATGGTCGCGGGCGTTTATAGTCCCGAGCGAGAATTGATGCCGTTTCAGCCGATCGAATGGTCGTTGGCGCCCGGAAGCGCGGGACAGATTGTCACCGTCGGCGATGCCCCGAATTCGTCGCTGCGGGCTTTGGTCTCACAGCGGGCGACGGCACTGGCGCCCAATTCCGCGCTCGGCCAAACGTTCGGCGACAATCTCGTCATCACTCGCGGCACGGCATCCCCGCGCGACGATTTGACGATTCTTCGCGGGCAAACCTGGATCGGGCTGACGTCGGCCGTCGAAGGAGATTGCGTCGTGACAGCCATGTCGCCGGCGATCGACAATCCCTCGACGCGGCAACAAACGGCCGTCATTCATTGGGTCGACGTTCTCTGGAAGGCGCCGCCGCCGACCGCCGCGTTGCCCGGCGCGAGCCGCGTTGACGACTCGCGTGCTGCGGAAAACATCCGGCACGCCGCTGGCGGGATGGCTCGTTCGCTACACGATCAGCGGCGGCCCGCCGGCCGGCTTTGCTCCAAATGGCGCGACGCAGATTGAAGTGCCGACCGATGCGCAAGGTCAGGCGACCGCCGAAGTCGTCCAGCCATCGCCCGCGACGGGAGTGAATCCGATCACGGTGCAACTTGTTCGGCCCGCGATCGCTGGCTGCGAACGATTGGACATCGGCACGGGAACGACGCTGTTGACATGGACGACTTCGCCGCCGCCGGTTTCCCTGGCGCCGTTGCCAGTCGCTCCGCTACTGCCCGTGCCTGTCCCGGCGACGGCACCGCCGATCACAGCGCCGCCGATTACTGCGCCGCCAGTGACCGCGCCGCCCGTCTCACCGCCTGCCATTGCGCCGCCGATCATGGTTCCGCCGTCAGTAGTAGCGCCGAGAACCGTCGGACCGGCGAGCGTTGCACCGGCCGCGCCGGTTGCGAAACCGAATGTCGAGTTGCAACTGACGGGGCCCGCGCAAACGGTTGTCGGCGGGCAAGTCACGTTCGATCTGGTGCTAATCAATCGGGGCGATGCCGCAGCCACGGGATTAGTGTTGACCGACCGCTTCGACGACGGCCTGGTCCATGCCGCCGCGGCGAATCCAATTCAAAAAGGGATCAGCCCGATCGAGCCGCATCAAGCGCGGCGAATGGCGATCGTGTTCAAAGTCGTCAAACCGGGCCGGCTCTGCAACATCATTGAACTAACCGGCGACGGCGGGCTGAACACCTCGGCCCAAGCCTGCGTGCAATCCGAGGCGGCGCAGCTAACGCCAATCCCGATTACGCCAAACCCAGTCACGCCGAATCCGATCAAGCCGACGCCGGTTAAGCCAATCCCGATCGCACCGACACCGCCGAATCATGCCGCCGCGAATCTCAAGCTCCTGATCGCATCGCGGGCGAATCCGATCAAAGCCGGCGCCGAATCGTCGTATCAGATCGTCGTCACCAATCAAGGAACCGAGCCGGAGCCGAAGGTGGCGCTGTCGGTGACGATCCCCGCGGTGATGCAATTCGTCGGCGTGCAGGACCAAAATCCGTCGCCAGGCACGATCGACGGCCAAACAATTCACTTCGATCCGATCAAGCGATTAAAGCCCGGCGAGTCGCTGGTGTTCGAAATCCGAGTCCGTGCCGACAAAGCGGGCAAAGCGATCGTCCGTGCCGAAGTGACCAGCGAAAACCTCGCCAAGCCCCAATCCGCCGACACGACGACAAGCATCTTCGCGGAACCGTAGGATGCGCGAGTTGCATGTCCTGTTCGCGCGCGATGCCGCGCGACAAATCGCCTTATCGAACTGATTGGTCCGCAAGGGATTGTGTCACCGCGATTTGCGCCTTGCCACGTTGCGGGGCCAGCATATTGTTCATTAGCGGCGTCGCCGCCCAATCTTGTCGGCATTGCGCCGCCTTCTTGGTTCTTCGTCCCTGGCCCTCGACACCTATGCCCCCCTCTCCTCCCTGGTCTGGCCGACAATTCATCGATGGCCGTTGGCAATCGGCCGCCGGTGAGACGCTGGAGAATCGCAACCCGGCTCGGGTTGACGAAGTGATTGGGTTGTTCCCGCGCGGCACGAAGGCGGATATCGATCTGGCGGTCGCGGCGGCGCGGCGGGCGTTTGTGCCGTGGCGGCGGACGAGCCGAATCCAGCGCGGCGAATTGTTCGGCAAGCTGGCCAATCTGATTCAACGCGACGTTGATCAACTCGCGACGCTGCTGACACGTGAAAGCGGCAAGGTGCTCGACGAGGCCCGCGCCGAAGTGGTCGAAGGGCTGCACATGGTGCAATACGTCTTCGGCACCGCGCGGCAGCCGATCGGCACGATCGCGGCTTCCGAGATCGACGCCAAGGATTTGTACGTGCGCCGCAAGCCGCGCGGCGTCGTCGCGGTGATCACGCCCTGGAATTTTCCGTTCGCCGTGCCGCTGTGGATGATCGCGCCGAGCCTGCTCGAAGGCAACACGGTCGTGTTCAAGCCGTCGGAAGAAACGCCGGAGATCGGCGAGCGGCTGATTCGACTATTCGACGAGGCCGGATTTCCGCCCGGCACGGTCAATCTGGTGCATGGCCTCGGCGAAGAGGCCGGCGAGGCGCTGGCCGGGCATGCGGACGTCGATGTCGTTTGCTTCACCGGCAGCTATTACGGTCGGCTCGCAGATTCGCCGACTGGCGGCCGAGAGCGACCACAAGACGTGCGCGCTGCGAGATGGGCTCGAAAAGCGCCGTGATCGTTTGCGAAGACGCGACGCTGCGACTTGGCTTGCGACGCGGCGATTTTGAGCGCTTTCAAGACGACCGGTCAGCGATGCGTGTCGGCCGGCACGGGTACTGGTCCACGCCGGCTGTTCGACGCCTTCGCCGAGCGGTTCGTCGAGCAAGCCAAGCGAGTTCGAACTTCGCCGATCCGTTCGACCGAGCGGCCTTCGCCGGTCCGCTCATCAATCAGGCCGCCGTCGACAAGGTGACGCACTACAACCAATTGGCCGTGAAAGAAGGGGCGGAAGTGCTCTTGGACGGCGGACGGATGACCGACGCGGAACATGCCGACGGATTCTTCGTGTCGCCGTTCGTTTACCGCCAGCAGTACGGGCCCGGCGTGCGCACGATTCGCGAAGAGGTGTTTGGCCCGCACGTGGCGCTGATTCCGTTCGAAGACGACGATGAAGCGATCCGCATTTACAACGACACGCCATACGGCCTGTCGATGGCCGTCGATCACCGACGACTATCGCCGCTGGCGCTGTACCGCGACGAATGCGACTACGGCATGGGCTACGTCAACTTGCCCTGCATCGGGGCGGAAGTGCATTTGCCGTTCGGCGGCGTGAAGCGCAGCGGCAACGGCCAACCGTCGGCCGCCGGCATTGGTCGATGCGGTGACGCACAAGACGGCGTTCACGGTGAATCACGATCGCAGCATCACGATGGCCCAGGGGATGAGCGCGAAGGCGGAGTAGGCTTGAGGCTTGAGGCTACAGGCTTGAGGTACGAAGAACTGGCGTGGCCACGCGGAATCTTCGTTCCTCGTCTTCCTCAAGCCTGTAGCCTCAGGCCTCAAGCCTCGTAGGAGTTTCTCGTGTCCACATATCCAATCATTCCATCGACGCAGCATTCGATGCCGGTTACGCCACCGCGCCGGCGTGCCGCATTTGGTGACCCAGTTGCCGGGGCCCAAGGCGGCGGCGTGGATGGCTCGCGATGAGCAGGTCGTTTCGCCGTCCTACACGCGGCTCTATCCGCTGGTCGTCGAACGCGGCTCCGGCTCGACGATCGAGGACGTCGACGGCAATCTGTTTCTCGATTTCACGGCCGGCATCGCCGTCACGTCGACTGGCCATTGCCATCCCGAGGTCGTCGCCGCGATCGTCGATCAGGCACAGCAGCTGATTCACATGTCGGGCACCGATTTCTATTACTCGCCCGAAATCGAACTGGCCGAGCGGTTGGCGCGGCTTGCGCCCGGGCCGGCGCTCGAAGCGCGTCTTCTTCACCAACAGCGGCGCCGAGGCGATCGAAGCGGCGTTGAAGCTGGCGCGCTATCACACCGGGCGGCAGCGAGCGATCGCGTTCTACGGCAGCGTTTCACGGCCGCACCTACGGCGCGATGTCGCTCGGCGGGTCGAAGGCGATTCATCAACGCGGCTTCGGCCCGCTGGTGCCGGGCGTGCATCGCATGCCGTTCGATTGCTCGCGCGAGGAGCTCGAAGAATCTGTTCGCGACCGTCGTGCCGCCGGACGAAGTGGCGGCGATTTTCGTCGAGCCGATCCAGGGCGAAGGGGGCTATCGCGTGCCGTCGCCCGACTTCCTGCCGATGCTGCGCGACGTGTGCGATCGAGCACGGCATTCTGCTGGTGGTCGACGAAATGCAGTCGGGCATGGGCCGCACGGGCAGGATGTTCGCCTGCGAGCATTTCGGCGCCGGCGATGCCCGACATGCTCTGCCTGGCCAAGGGAATCGCCAGCGGAATGCCGCTGGGGGCGATGATCGCCCGGGCCGACTTGATGGACTGGCCGCCGGGAAGCCATGCCTCGACGTTCGGCGGCAATCCGGTTTGTTGCCGCGCGGCGCTGGCGACGCTCGATCTGATCGAACGCGAGTATCGCGCCAACGCGGCGGCCCGAGGCGATCAATTGGCGAACGCTTTGGAACTAGCTCGCGATGGAGCATCGCTGGCTGGTCGATGTCGCGCGGCTTGGGCCTGATGCGAGCGATCGACGTGCACGCGCGATGGCCAACTCGATTCGCTTCGCCGCGATCGATTGATTCAATCCGCATTTCACCACGGCCTGCTGCTCTTGCCTTGCGGCAAAGCCGGCATCCGCTTCTGCCCGCCGCTGTGCATCACGCCAGAAGAAATCGCCGCCGGCATCGTGGTGCTGCGAGAAGTCGCCCGGCTCGAATCGTAGCGGGATTTGTGAAAATCCCGCCGCCTCCCGAGTTCAGCCGTCCCCCGCGCACGGAATTTTCACAAATTCCGCTATGGCCGACACTAACCCGAAGCGTTAGCGAGGGCGGCCCGCGGGTCGGACGTGCGCGCCCTCGCTAACGCTTCGGGTTAGTGTGTAGAATCGCGCCACGATGCCCGACTTCATCCATCAGCGACACAAACCGCCGACCGCGCTGTCTCGTCCGCGAGATCTCTTGCTCGCCTGCGCGCCGCTGCGGAGCAATATCAACCTGTCGCACATCGTCCGCATCGCCGGTTGCGCGGGGATCGAGCGCGTGATCTGCTGCGGCCATGCGAAGATCGTGGACAAAATCGCCCGCGACGGGGCCGACACGGTGCAAATCGAAGTCCACCGCACGCTGCCGCCGGTGTTGCGCGAGCTAAAAGCTGCCGGCTTTCGTCTCGTCGGCCTGGAGCAAACGACCGGCTCGCGGAATCTGCACACGTATCCGTTCCAACGAAAATCGGCCCTGGTGATCGGCAACGAACGCCTTGGCCTGACGGAAGAAGAACTGCGCCAGATCGACGACGTCGTGGAGATTCCCGTCTACGGCCTGCCGCACGCCTACAACGTCGCCACCGCGACCGCGATGGCCGTCTACGAGTATTGCCGGCAGTTTGCGGCGGGTTAAACTGGATAAACCCATTTCGCAAAGGAACATTGCTTGGAACCTGCAGACAAGCCGCTTACCGGGCAATCGAAAGACGGCCACGCCATGCCGAATCAGACAGTGGCTGACCTGCTTCGGTTCGTGAACGCCGGCGCATCGACTGCAACGCAGATCAGCCCGGCAATCGCCGAAATCGGCCGAAAGCAAGTTCGTGTAGTGGCTATCAAGCTCCTATCATGGATGAAGTCGCAACACCGGATCGGCAAACTTTGGCCACTGGAGTTACTGGAAAAATTTGAATGGTGCCGGAACCTCCTCCACTTAATGCAGAAGCAGGCATTCGCATCAGACCTGATTCACGCCACAGACACGACCGTTGTGTTTCTACCGGAACTAAATGAAGATCAAGTTAAGACGCTGCTCGCGTTCGTCGATGCCGGATACCAGCCGCAACTGATGAGAAAGGCGCCGAGGAGGATTGCCTGATGCAGACTTATACGGCAATGATCCAACGAGACGGAGAATGGTGGATCGGCTGGATCGTGGAGGTAACGGGAGCCAATGCGCAGGCTCGAACGCGCAATGCGCTTTTGAAGGAATTGAAAATCGTACTAATCGAATCGCTTGCGATGAGTCGGGCGAATCAAGCATCTGGCGACGGCGAAGTGAAAATCATCACCAGCGACGGCGAGACCCTTATTTTCACGACTTCGTGCGAGAATGATGAAAAAGGATTTCAGAAAGCGTTGGATATGGTCAACGCTCGCTTTGGTCATGCTATGAAACGGCTTGCGGAATAGCCGTTAATGAATTCGTTCTGAGCGGCCTTCGTTCCCGCGTTCACCCGGAATATACGGAATCAGACCCTCTGCAAACGCCGCCTCCTGCACTTCGCGCGAGCAGTCGCGGACGTTGACGATCAACCCGTTGAGCTGCACCAGCCATGCCGTCGGATTGGCGTTCCATGAGGCTCGGCAGTGTCCATTCGACATCCAATTGGCAGATGCCCAGCATCTTGCGAATCGTCGTGGATTTTGCCTGGCAGGTGCTGTCGCCGACGCCGAATGCGGGGCCGATGTCCGCGAGTTTCATGTAGGGCGTCTGGCTTGGGTCGCTCAGAAAATTGACCCAGCCAATCGTTCGCACGATGGCGGCCGCCCAGGCGTTCGGTTTGCCGGTCATAAACGGGGAGGGGCGCTTGCGGGAAAGTTTTTCCGCGAGCTTTCGACCAACCGCGGCGTATTCCTCGTTCAACTGCTCTCGGCAGAATTGGTCGATCAACGCGACGATGGCGGAGGTCGTATCGGCCGATTCGGCGGGCGATTTCGCTTTCCTGCGTGAGCCGGCTGGCCGCTTCGGCGATCGGTCTTCTTCGGAAGCGACAGGTTTTGGCGATACCGGCAAGGAAGTAACGATGCCGAATCGCTCCTTTGCCTGCAGGTAAGTCTCATTCAACATCCGGCGAATTCCGGGGCCGTACGTAATTCGCGGCCCGGCGATCCCCAGCAAACCGTCGTAGACGACCATGTCTTTGAACGGCATTAACACGGTGTCAACCAGAATTGGCCGATAGGAACCAACCAATTCGTCGAAAGTTTCCGTCAAAGCCATGACGCCGTAGGCGATCGGCTCCTTCGCGGAAGATAGAAAAACAGTGTGCTTCTTTAGTTCTCTGTAAAGGTAAAACTTGCCGGTCACCAAATTCCGCCATGAACGAACGATCGCAAGCCACTCGTCCGCCATTTGAAACGGATTCTGCTCGACAAATAGATCGATCAAGCCGACGTCACGGAGAAATGCGTCGCGGACTTCGAACCGGTCCTCCGCAGGCACGTGGCTAAACGCATCTGGATTCGCAAATTCACGCCCAAGCACATTCAGGGCGCTGATTTACGAAATACATCAGTGCCCGATGGAGTTCAAAAAACAATTCGGCATCCTGTGGCGTTAACAGCATGGCGGATCGGCGGTCATCTTTGTCAGGCATCGGGCACAACTATGAAATTCGTCGGACGATTTTCGCGACCACTTTCGCCGTTTCGTCGGTGATTTCGTAGGTCGGATCGAGTGCCGCAAGCGTCATTTGGAATGCGCACCCGGTCGATTAGCTCGGGTGCGTTTTCTGCCGCCTTCAATTCGGACAGAAAAACGCCGGCGAGTGACCCGAGTTTGCGAATAGTTTCATGCGCCTCGGCCTGAATATAATCGACTTTGCGGTAATTCATCGCCTCGCGCAATAGCGGGATAATTTCTTGGCGGCCGGGATCTATTTTCGCGATCGCAAATGCGGCCCGAAATCGGACGGGGTACGCGCGCTGCTTTTCTTGGAAATGTGATGCGCCTTGATCCGTCAAGAGTTTCAACAAACCCGGAATCGCGGTATTGGCCGGAGGGCCAAGTTTGCCAAGGGCCCACGCCATGTATCCGCGAATGTTCTCGTCGTCGCTTGCGAGAAACTCGATCATTACGGGAATTGCCACGGTTCCCATCCGACAGAGTTCGTCTGCGGCCTTCGACCAAACGACCGGGTTCGGATCGCGCATGTGCGCAACCAAGTCAGACAGCTTTTGATCGGAATCACTCGACATTTCCGGTCGCTCGGTCATGCTAGGCCCCTTTCCACTTAACTTCGTAAAGCATGAGCCTCGCTCCGCGAATTTGCAAGCATCACCGGTGCATTCGATGCTCCCCCTAATCGCACTCCGCGTCTCGCCGCCTCCGCGTGAGATATTCCCGTCTGCCGGGAGTGCCAATGCGGTTGGCGTCGCCCTTGACCACCGCCTCGCCTCGGGCGTACATTCGGGTGTGCAAATCCAGTTGATCGAGCCCCTTTTCTTGAGGTTTTTCCTTTGCCGGGTACTTGCGTTATCGGTTTGCAGTGGGGAGACGAGGCAAAAGGAAAACTCGTCGATCTGCTCGACCGAGCAACATGACATGGTCGTCCGCTATCAGGGCGGGGCGAATGCCGGGCATACGGTCGTCGCGGCGGGGCAGACTTACAAGCTTTCGCTTATCCCCAGCGGCATTCTCTCGCCGGGCGTCCTGTGCGTCGTCACCGGCGGCGTCGTCGTCAATCCGAAGAGCCTGCTGGGCGAGATCGATCAGTTGGTGGCCCGCGGGGTCGCGTGCGGCAAGAATCTGGTCATCAGCGATCGGGCCCATGTGATTTTTCCTTGGCACTTCGCCGAAGATCGGTCGATGGACGGCGAGTCTGGCCGGCGGCGAAGCAATCGGCACCACGCAGCGCGGCATCGGGCCCTGCTACCGCGACAAAGTCGGGCGTTCCTACGCGATTCGACTCGGCGATCTGTATCGCGACGATTTTCGCGAGCGGATCGAGCATATCGTGAAGGCGAAGAATCAGCTGCTGGCGGGCTTGAACGGCGTGGCGCCCGAGTTGCCGCTGATGCCGACGCGATTTTCGCGGAATACACCGCCTATGCCGAACGGCTGCGGCCGTTGTCGCCGACACGACGGCCTTGCTGCTCGATGCCGTCGAAGTCGGGCAAGCGGCTGCTCTTCGAGGGAGCGCAGGGGCGCTACTGGATATCGACCACGGCACGTTTCCGTTCGTCACCAGCAGCAATAGCTCGGGCGTCGGCGTGTCGAGCGGGTCCGGCGTGCCGGGGCGATGGATCACGCGCGTGATCGGCGTGTTGAAAGCTTATTCGACGCGCGTCGGCGGCGGGCCGTTTCCGACCGAGCAGAACAACGAAATCGGCCAGCACATTCGCGACCGCGGCAATGAATATGGCACGGTCACTCGTCGCCCGCGGCGCTGCGGCTGGTTCGACGCGGTGGCCGCGCGCTATACGGCCCGGCTGAGCGGCGTCGATGCGCTGGCAATCATGCTGCTCGACGTTCTCGCCGAATTGCCGGAGTTGAAAATTTGCACGGCGTATGAATTCGACGGCCGCCGCGTGACGCAATTCCCCAGCCATGTCGACGATCTGCGGCGGGCCGTGCCGGTGTACGAAACAGTGCCCGGCTGGCAAAAAGATATCCGCGGCGTGCGGCGATTGGAAGATTTGCCTGCGAAGGCGCGGGTTTATTTGGATCGACTGAGCCAATTGGTCGGCCAGCCGGTGGAAGTCGTGTCAGTCGGCCCGGACCGCGAGCAGACGATCTTCGCGGCGACGTCGGCGTCGGCGCGCCTGCCGGCGGATAAACGGTAGCAATGCGCGACTGGCGCGAAACCGCAAGCGAGCTTCCACGCGGTTTGGGATTGCGGTGCGCTTGCGGGAAGCGCGCTTCGGAGGTGTTTTACAATTGCCGGAACTCGCTCGTACCTCGATTTCGCTTCCTCGAATGGCCACAACCGAACGCAAGTTGCCGCGGCATATCGCCGTCATCATGGATGGCAACGGCCGTTGGGCGCAGCGGCAGGGCTTGCCGCGGATCGAAGGGCATCGCCGCGGCGTGGCCAGCGTGCGGCGCATCACCGAGGAATGCACGCGACTGGGCATCGAGCAACTGACGCTCTATTGCCTGTCGAGCGAAAATTGGAAACGGCCCCCAGAGGAGCTCGATTTCCTGATGCATCTGCTCGAACAATACATGATCGAAGAGCGCTCGACGATCATGGAGCAGGATATTTCGGTCCGCGTGATCGGCCGCCGCGATGGCATTCCGCCCGCCACGCTGGCCGAAATGGACAAGACGATCGCGATGACCGCCGGCAACCACGGCACACGGCTTTGCCTGGCGATCAACTACGGCGGCCGTGCCGAACTGCTCGACACGGTGCCGGTGGATCGTGACCGATGTGCAACAAGGCGTGCTCGATCCGGCGACGCTTTCGGAATCGACGATTCACGACCGATTTGTACACGGCCGGAATGCCCGACCCCGATTTGTTGATCCGCACGGCCGGCGAAATGCGGGTCAGCAATTTTTTGCTCTGGCAGATCAGCTACGCCGAAATCTGGGTGACGGATCTCTGCTGGCCCGAATTCGAAGAGAGCGATTTGCACCGAGCCATCGAAGCCTACGCCACCCGCCAGCGCCGCTTCGGCGGTTTGAGTGTGTGACCATTCAGCGTTCGCCGAGCGCCTTTCTTTGTTCTTCGTCCCTGACCCCTGGCCCCTGACCCCCGTCCCCTTCCCCATGCTCCGCTGGCGCTTGCTCCTCGGCACTCTGTTCATCGCGGCGCTCGTTGGGCTGTGTTGGCTCGACGTTCGCGGCGTTGCCGGTTTGCCGCCGGGCGGGTGGCTGTTTCCGCTGGTGGTGTTGGTGTGCGTCGTGGCCAGCGGCGAGATGTTGTGGATGTTCGCCACGCGGCCAGCGGACGAACGGCCGTTGGCGTGCTTGGTTTACATCGGCAATCTGGCGATCGTGGGGATCAATGCCGTGCCGCTGTTTTGCCCGGCGGCGGAAACGGCGTCGCCGGTCGGGCGGCTTGGTTGGCCGATGGCGGCGTTTGTCGCGGCGGTGTTGATCGGATTCGTCTGCGAAATGCGGCGCTATGAGCGGCCGGGAAAAACGATCGCCCGGCTGTCGCTGGCGATTTTCGCTCTGGCGTATGTCGGCCTGCTGCTGAGTTGCACGGTGCAACTTCGCATCCTCCGCGGCAATCTGGCGGGGCTAACGGCCGTCGCTTCGCTAATCGCGGTGGTGAAAATGGGCGACACCGGGGCCTACACGGTCGGCCGGCTGTTCGGGCGGCACAAAATGACGCCGCGCCTCAGCCCCGGCAAAACCTGGGAGGGCGTGGCCGGCGCGATCCTGTTCGCCGCGTTCGCCGGATGGGTCGTGCTGCGATTGCTGCCAGGAGCGGTTGGCGGGCCAAGCGTTGCCTTGGGCTCTGTCCGCGAGCCGCTCGGCCGCTGGCAATGGATCGTCTACGGCATCATCGTCGGCATCGCCGGCCTGCTCGGCGACCTGGCCGAATCGCTCATCAAGCGCGACGCCGGCCGCAAAGACTCCAGCCCCTGGATGCCCGGCTTCGGCGGATTGTTGGACCTGTTGGACTCGATCCTGTTCGCGGCGCCGGTGGCATGGATCTGCTGGGCAAGCGGGTTGGTATGACCGACAATCCCTTGATGGCGCTGCTTGCCTGGTGAGCCAAGAATCCGGCCGATCTGCCGCAACATCCATTGCAGCAATGACTTGCGGCCAACACCGTGCATTTCACTGGCTTTGGAGCTTCCGCTTCCGCTATAGTTAGTACGGTGAGTTTACCAGTTTTGGTGCCGGTCGGTGCTGCGCGTCAGCGTTGTGCCTACATTAATGACTGAAACGACCATTTCGGTTGTCGATTCGAAGACGCTGCTGTCGATCTTCGGTCCGCGCGACCAGTATCTCCGCAAGATTCGCTCCGCGCTTGGGAGTGGATATCTCGGCTCGCGACGATCGCATTCACATCGAAGGGGATGAGGATCGTCGGTTCGCAAGGCGACGGAGGTGTTCGAGCAGCTGAAAGGCGATGGCCGAGCGGCAAGGCTCCGTCGAGGCCGGACGACGTGGCCCAGGCGCATCGGGCACGTCACCGGCAACGGCATCCGCTGGCCGATCATCGGCCGATCGAGGTGCTGCAGGCCGGCCGGCAGGTCCGCCCGCGCACCGCCGGCCAGGCAGCAATATGTGCAAGCCGATGCTGGACTACGACCTGGTGTTTTGCACCGGTCCGGCCGGCACGGGCAAGACGTATTTGGCCGTGGCGATGGCGGTCGCGGCGCTGAAGCAGGAGCGGATTCGCAAGATCGTGCTGGTTCGGCCGGCGGTCGAGGCGGGCGAGAGCCTGGGTTTCTTGCCCGGCGACTTGCAGGCCAAGATCAATCCGTATCTGCGGCCGCTGTTGGACGCCCTGCGCGAAATGATGGATTACGACCAGATCAAGCGCTACACCGAGCAAGACGTGATCGAGATGATCCCGCTGGCCTACATGCGCGGCCGAACGCTGAACGAGGCGTTCATCATTCTCGACGAAGCGCAGAACACGACCGTCGCGCAGATGAAGATGTTTCTGACGCGGATGGGCATGGGCTCGAAGATCGTCGTCTCCGGCGACACGACGCAAGTCGATCTGCCGAGCCATACGCGCAGCGGGCTGATCGACGCCATCGGGCGGCTGCGCGGGATCGATGGCTTTTGCGAAGTGCGGCTGACTGGGGCGCGATATCGTGCGGCATCGACTGGTGCAAGACATTGTGCGGGCGTATGACGACGAGCCGCGGCGAAAGCGGTAGGATTTTTATCAACAGGGCTGCAAGACGCAGACTGTGACAGCGATGCAAAACGGCATTCAAAAACGAACTCGATCGCAACGCGTCGCCGCGCTGGAATTGCCGCCGGGCATGTTCGATCGGTTCGTCGATTCGATGCAGCGGGCCGAGGTGCTGTGGCGGATCGCGATGTGCATCGTCGCGGCGCTGGTGATGTGGTGCATTCTCGGCGGTTGGGCGCCGCCGTTTCCGTATCGGCTTGGCTATACGCCGACTCGCGATATCGACGCCAAGGTGACGTTTCGCAGGCTCGACGTGGGAGCGACGGCCGAGGCCAAGCGCAAGGCAGCGAATCAGGTCCGTTTATGTGTACACGCAAGACGCCGCGCCTTGGTGCAGTTGCGCGGCGCTGAAAAACGCGGTGGCGGAAATCGGCGCGGCGGCAAATCTAAAAGCCTTGCGTCCGAAGCTGTGGGACGAATTCTCCCCGCCGCTCGCGCCGCAATACGTCCGAGATCCGCCCACGACGAGCAAGAGCGCGATTTCCAAAAATTCCACGCCTCGGTTGACACGAAGGAAGAACGCCTCGCGTTCGGCAAGGCGATCGACACTGCCTTCGCCGACTTGGAGCAGAGAGGTATTCTGGCGAAAGCTCGAGCAGGCTCCGATGAAGGAAATCAGACGGAAATCGAGATTCATCCGGTGGGCAATCCGAGTTTCGCGCCGATCGTGCCCGTTTCGGACGTGCTCTTCGGCGAGGCGATTGCCCAACTTCATAATCGACTGAAGACCGATTTGGGCTCGGTCGACACCGCCGAGCGAGTTTTCTATTGGCTCAAGCCGAAGCTGGTCAATTTGAAATCGACGCTGAAAGAAGACCCCGACGCCACGAAGGCCAACAAAGCAGCGGCCGAGGCGAAGGTCGCGGATATTTACAAAACCTACGACGACGGGCGACACAGCCCCGACGCTCGCGGCGACTTGCTCGCCCGCGCCGATCTGCTCGCCAAAGCCGGGCGGCCTTTGGATCGGCCGACCATGCATTTGTTGCGACTCGAATACCAGGCCGAACTGTCGCAATTGACGCCCAGCGAGCGACTTTACCGATCGGTCGCATTGTTGGGAATGTTCGCCGCGCTGTTCGGACTGAGCGGAGTTTACATCTTCGCCCGTAGCCGCTCGCTCTTCTCGAGCCTGCGGCGGTTTGCCACGCTGTTGGCGCTGTGCGTTGTCACCGTGGCTCTGTGCAAAATGGCGGGCGACGAAGCGTGGATGACGTCGAATGAAGCCTGGCTCGACGCCGGCGACGCATGGCGGGCGGAGTTGGTTCCGCTGCTGCTGTTCGCCATGACCGTCGCGATTGCTTATCACCAAGAACTGGCGCTGCTGTTGAGCGCGGCGATGTCGTTGGTCGTCGTGCTGGGTCTGGGGCAAGGGCTGCCGGAGTATGTCACGCTTGCTCAGCGCCTCGGCGACGGCCATCTTTTTGCTCGGGCGAATTCGCAGCCGCAGCAAGTTGATTTATGTCGGGCTCTGTTGCCGGCATCGTCGCCGTGCTGACTTCCATCGGCGTGCATGTGCTCGATGGTCAGCCGCTCGAACTACATTTTGTTCCGCGAGGCGGGCCGGGTCGGGGCTGTGCCGATCGCGGCCGGTTTCCTGATGACCGGGCTGTTGCCGTTCATCGAAAAGACTATTCGGCGTGCTCACCGACATCAGCCTGCTTGAAATCGGCGACATCGGCCCATCCGCTGTTGCAGGAATTGGTCCGCCGCGCGCCGGGCACCTACAACCATTCGATCAATGTCGCCTCGATCGCCGAGGCGGCCGCCGAGAGCGATCGGCGCGCACGGCCTGCTGGTTCGCGTCGGGGCCTATTTCCACGACATCGGCAAGATGCTCAAGCCGGGCTATTTCGTCGAGAATCAGGGGATCGACGCCAATCGCCACGAGATGCTGCTCCCGGCGATGAGCACGCTGATCATCATCGCCCACATCAAAGACGGCGCCGACCTGGCCCGGCAGCATCATCTGCCGCAGCCGATCATCGACTTCATCCAACAGCATCACGGCACGACGCTGGTCGAGTATTTTTATCGCCGGGCGAACGAGCAGAGCGAATCCGATCCCGACGCGGCCGAGGTCGACGAAAGCTCGTATCGCTATCCCGGCCCGAAGCCGCAGACGAAGGAAGCGGCGGTGCTGATGCTGGCCGACGCGGTGGAAAGCGCCAGCCGCACGCTGGTCGAGCCGACCCCGGCGCGCATCGAAGGACTGGTCCACGACATCGCCATGAAGCGGCTGCTCGACGGCCAGTTCGACGAGTGCGGCCTGACGCTCCAGGAACTGCAAGACGATCGAGGATAGCTTGGTGAAATCGCTCACGGCCGTTTATCATGGCCGAGTGAAGTATCCGGATCAGCAGACGGCATAACCGTCCCTGAAAACTGCGCGTTATAGACGGCCGAGTCGCCCTCGCTAACGCTTCGGGTTACTGTGATGTCACCACAGTAACCCGAAGCGTTAGCGAGGGATTGGGCGCGAGGTCCACATGTTCAACATCGAAATCAGCAACCGACAGAAATTGCTCGCGATCGACGCCGACGGGCTGCGACGGGCGGTTGCGGCGGTGCTGGAAGAGGAAGGGCTGGAAAACGCCGCAATTGAAGTTGCCGTGGTCGATGATCCGACGATTCACGATCTCAACCGCCGCTTTTTGAATCACGACGAACCGACCGACGTTATCAGTTTTCTGCTGGACGATGAGAATGGAGTGGAAGGCGACGTGATCGTCAGCGCGGAGACGGCCCTGCGATCGGCCGGCCGTTACGATTGGCCGGCGGCCGACGAGCTTTTGCTTTACGTCGTCCACGGCACGCTGCATCTGGTCGGTTACGACGATCTCGATCCGACCGCGCGGGCCGAAATGCGCAGCCGCGAAAAGCATTTCCTGGCAGCAATGGGTTTGCATCCAAAATACGATCATACGATCGAGGCGCCGGAGCGAATTGGATCGCCAACATAACGTAGCAGGCACGCTTCGCCGTGCCGTAGCTGGTTCCATCCCGAAACGGAAATTCGGAGAAGCTTGCTCGTGACGCTGTGGTTCCTCAGCACGTTGGCCTTCTTGGCGATCGCATCCTACGCGGCCGTCGGCGTTCGCTGTTTGCGCCGCTTTTCACGGGCGCGATTGGACGAACTTTGCCGGCAAGAGCATACGCGCCCGCTGTTCAGTCAAATCATCGCGCTGCGCGATCGGGCGACGCTCGGCGCCGAAAGTTTGCAAGTGCTGGCGACGTTCGCGGCGATCGTGTCGGGCGTCGCGTGGATGCGGTCGATCGAAAGCATTTCGGCCGGATTTGCCTTGCTGGAAACCGCCGAGGCGCTCTTCGCCGGATTGGCGATTCTGTGGTTTGCGCTCGTTTGGCTGCCGACAGGCGTTGCTCGATTGTGGGCCGATTCGTTCGTGCTGCATAGCTGGTCGCTGTGGAAAGCAGCGGCGTTGCTGCTGGCGCCCTCGGTGTGGGGCGCGGAATTGCTTTCAATGCTGTTTCGGCGAATGAGCGGGCGAAAGGTTGAGCATGTCACCGAGGAATCGTTGGAGGAGGAGATTCTGACGATCGTCAGCGAAGGCGAGCGAGAAGGTCTGCTCGAAGAAGACGCCCGCGAAATGATCGAAGGCGTGATCGAATTGGGCGACGTGACCGTGGCCCGAATCATGACGCCGCGAACCGATATGGTGTCGATCCATATCGACCTTTCCTGGGACGAAGTGATTCAACTCGCCATCACCGCCGGCCATACGCGCATCCCGGCGTATAATCGCAGTCCCGACGACATCGTCGGCATTCTGCACTCGAAAGATTTGCTCGTCGAATTGGCCAAGCCCGAATCGCAGGCCCGGCAGTCGTGGCAAGAGATGCTGCGGAAGCCGTTTTTCGTGCCGGAAACAAAGCCGGTCGATGAACTTTTGCAGGAATTTCAGCGGAGCCGGAATCATATTGCCGTCGTGCTCGACGAATTCGGCGGCGTGTCGGGGCTGGTGACAATCGAGGATGCCTTGGAGGAAATCGTCGGCGAGATTGCCGACGAACACGACGAAGCCGACAGCGACGGCATCAAGCCGATCGGCGAACATGCGGCCGAGGCGGCGGCGCGGGTGCGGATTCACGATCTCAACGAACGGCTCGGCCTGTCGCTGCCCGAGGACGAGCATTTCGACACGATCGGCGGCTTCGTGTTTCACGAATTGGGCCGAATTCCGAATGTCGGCGAGGAATTGATCTGGCAAGACGTGCGAATCAAAGTGCTGGAAGCGACGCGGCGGCGGATCGACCGCGTTTCGATTCAGATATTGAACCGGCCGACGCAGGCGACGGCGTGAGGAGCTTCACGATGGAACGAATGAGCGTCAATGCGGCTCGGGATGCGGGGGCGATCGGCCGCGAGGTGCGGCTGCAAGGCTGGATTCGCACGCGCCGCGATTCCAAAGGGGGCTTCAGCTTCTTGGAACTGAACGACGGCTCGTCGCAGGCGAATATCCAGGTCGTCGCCGACGCGAAGTTGGCGAACTACGAGAGCGAAATTCGCCGCCTCGCCGCCGGCTGCAGCGTGACGATCGAGGGGCAGGTGCGGCAGTCGCCCGCCAAGGGGCAGTCGACCGAGGTTCACGCCGCAGCGGATCGTTGTGCATGGCTGGTCCGATCCGGAAACGTATCCGCTGCAAAAGAAAAATCATTCGTGGGAATTTCTGCGCACGATCGCCCATCTGCGGCCGCGCACGAACACGTTCGGCGCGATGGCCCGATTGCGGAATCAGGTCAGCCGCTCGATCCACGATTTTTTTCAGGAGCAAGGGTTTCTCTACATCCATTCGCCGATCATCACGGCCAGCGATTGCGAAGGGGCCGGCGAGATGTTCAAGGTCACGACGCTCGACTTGCACAAGCTGCCGCGGCAGGATGGCAAAGTCGATTTCAGCACCGATTTTTTCCACCGCCCGGCCTATCTGACCGTCAGCGGCCAGTTGAACGCCGAGATTTTTGCTTGCTCGCTCGGCAAAGTTTACACGTTCGGGCCGACGTTTCGCGCGGAGAATTCGAACACGTCGCGTCATCTGGCCGAGTTTTGGATGGTCGAGCCGGAGATGGCGTTCTTCGAGCTCGAGGACAACATGCGGCTGGCCGAGGCGTTTTTGAAACGCATCTTCCGCGACGCCCTCAATCACTGCATGCCGGAGATGGAGTTCTTCCGCGAGCGGATCGACAAGACGGTGATCGAAACGCTCGAAGCGATCTGTCGGCAGCGATTTCGTTCGGCTGTCGTACACCGAAGCGATCGCCATCCTGGAAAAATCGGGCCGGGAGTTCGAATATCCAATCGCCTGGGGCAACGATTTGCAGGCCGAGCACGAACGGCATCTCACCGAGCAGGAATTCCATGCCCCGGTGATTCTGTACGATTATCCGAAGGGAATCAAATCGTTTTACATGCGGTTGAACGACGACGGCCGCACGGTCCGCGCGATGGACATCCTCGTGCCGAAAGTGGGCGAGATCATCGGCGGCAGCCAGCGCGAAGAGCGGCTCGACGTGCTCGAAGCGCGAATGCGCGAGCAGGGCCTCGATCCGGCCGCATACTGGTGGTATCTCGATCTGCGGCGCTACGGCACGGTGCCGCACTCCGGCTTCGGCCTGGGCCTGGAGCGCGTGCTGCAATTCATCACCGGCATGGGCAACATCCGCGACGTGATCCCCTTCCCGCGCACGCCGGGGAGCGCGGAGTTTTAGAAACGTTTGATTCGAGGAATGCGGCAACGTCACTTGACTTCTCATCCCATAAAAGGGATAATTGGCCGATGAGCGTGACGGCGGACCAACCGACGCCAAAACCGGTCGAATGGATTGGATCGTCGAAGAAAGATCTCAACTCCTTCCCCGGGCCAGCGCGCAGGGAGGCGGGCTATGCCCTGTACTTGGCGCAAATCGGCATGAAAGCGCTCAAGGCGAAGCCGCTGAATGGATTTGGCGGGGCGGGAGTGCTTGAAGTAGTTGCCGATTACGATGGGAATGCTTATCGCGCCGTCTATACGGTCACATTCGCGGAGGTTGTGTTCGTGCTGCACGCGTTCCAGAAGAAATCGAAGAAGGGAATTGCAACGGCGAAATCAGACATCGACATCATCAACCGCCGACTCAAAATCGCCGCCGAAGAATACAAACGGCTTTACAGGAGCGACAAGCCATGACGAAGCAAATATCGCATCGCGGCAGCGGGAATGTGTTTGCCGATCTTCGGATTCCCAATCCCGAGCAGTATCTGGCGAAAGCCGAATTAGCCGCCAAGATTTTGAAGGTTATCCAACAGCGGCGTCTTACTCAAACCGCTGCCGGCAAGCTGCTGGGGATTAATCAGCCCAAGGTGTCTGCCTTGTTGAACGGCCGGATGGATGGTTTCTCCAGTGATCGGCTGTTCCGGTTTCTCAACGCCTTGGGCTGCGACGTGCGGATCAGTGTTTCCCGCGCCCATCGCAACAACCCAGGTCAAGTTCGCGTAACGGCGGGCTGAATCTTACGTTGACGCCAATACCGGCCATTCGTACCCGATCGCGCACGGACGCCTCCGCGTCGCTACAACCGTCATACGCTGAAATCCGATTTGCTTCCGGCGTGAATCCGACCTAGGGTTTTCTTCGGTGGAGCATTGTTCATCTTCTCTTCCAGCTCCATGCATTGTCAAAACCGTCAACGCAACCAAGTGGCGGTCGACCGCCGTTCGGTTACCGCGTCGCCGACTCATCCATATCGTCAAATTACGCCGGCCATGGTGCCACGCGCCGTCGATTCGGCAATTGCGTTGGTTTCGTCATCTCGGATGTTGCCGGTCTGACATGCATTCATCGACTTTGCCGAACCCCGAGCCCGCGAACATCGCGCGTATCTTCTCGCCGAGCATTCCGGTCGTCGATTGGCAGCCGATCCGAGGGACGCTGGGCGCGTTTCGGACCAGTTACGACGAGATCGAGCAATTCGTCGGCCAGTTGCTCGACGAAATCGACACGGCCTGGCAGGAATTGGACGCCGAACGGTCGCGCGTCGAATCGAATCGCGGCACGACCTTCGAGCCGACCATCGAGGCTCCCCCCGGAACGGCGCTGGTGCCGGCCTCGTCGGAAATCGGTGAACTGAAGCCCGACGAAGCCCTCCTACGGCGAATCGCCGAGCTCGAGGAAGATCGATTCGCGCTGCAGGCCGAGGTGGAATTCACTCGGACGCAACTCGCCGAACAAACAAAGCTGCTCTTCGACGAGCGTCGCCTGGCCGCCGACGAACGTGCCTCTTGGGCCAGCGAAATGCGGCTGTTGCGCGAAGCCATTCATCGCCAAATGGATACCTCCCAGGCACTGCCGAATCCCTCCGACTCAACTCCCGCGGCGCGCGCCGATCGTCCGCCTTTGGCCGGCATGGAAAACCATGACTCCAGCGATCCCGTGCTGGGGCCGCTGCTATCGCAATTCCGAATCTTGCAACGCGACGTCGCGCGGCGCCGCGGCTTGGGGGAGAAGAAACCGGAATGACATTTTCCGTCGAGCAAAAGGTCGCCATGATTGCTTGGGTGCATAATTTCCGCAGATGGACGTGGTTCACGTTCGCCGTTGGCTTCGTCGCAGCCGTTTGTGGCTTGTGGTCAGGCGGCGAGCAATTGCTGGTCGGTTCCGGATTGGGCGCGATGATCGGCGTGGCGCTGCTTATCGCCGCACGGCGATGGCGGCATCGCGGTTGCGGGCAAACGAGGCCGACGTCGAAGTCGGCCGAGAGTGATCCACACGGCGAAACCGACGCGGTGCGATCCGACACGGAACTTGCCGCTCCGGCGTCCGTTTCGGCCGAAGGCCGCGTGAATGAATTCGTTGACACGCTAATGTCGGAAGGGCGGTTCGCGCTGTTGCTGCGACCACAGATCGCAGCGAATCTCGGTCCGAATCTGTTGGCGCACGCGCGACAGCGGCTCGAACGACAAATGACGCTCGTTCCCGAGGGGAACGTGTTGCTCGAACCTCACCTGTCCGCCGGCGAACCCGACAACGATGCCGAAGCGATCGCCGCACAAGGCGTGGTCGTTCGCGTCGAAGCTGTTTTCTTGGATCGTTACACGGTCACCAATCGCCAATTTCAGGTGTTCGTCACCGCCGGTGGATACGACCAAATGGCGATTTGGGATCCGACAATCTGGCCTGCCGTGTTGGATTTCGTCGACGCCACCGGCCATCCCGGACCACGCTATTGGCAGCATGGCCGATTTCCGCCGGGCAAGGCCGATCATCCGGTCGTCGGCGTTAGTTGGTACGAAGCGGCGGCGTATGCTCGCTGGGTCGGCAAGCGATTGCCGACCGATGCGGAATGGCTGAAGGCCGGTTGCTGGCCAGTGCAACTATCGCCGGAAAGCCGGCTGCAGAGGAGATTCCCATGGGGCAATGCGATGGATCGAAGCCGGGCAAACCTGTGGGGCTCGGGGCCGGGCGAGACCGTGCCGGTGGAAGAATATGCCACCGGCGTGAGCGTCGGCGGCGTGGGTCAGTTGATCGGGAACGTTTGGGAATGGACGGCGGCCGATTTCGAGTTGCCGGCGGTTTCGGTGAGACAGTTCGGTGTCTCACGGACAGCCACCGACGATCGCATCGCCGACTACACGTCGATCACGCCGCGCGTGCCGCTCAAGGCCCTTCGCGGCGGCGCGTTCGACACCTATTTCGACCATCATGCCGCCTGTCAATCGGCCAGCGGCGATAACCCGTTGGCGCGGAAATACAACATCGGCTTCCGTTTGGCGCTGGGAGTTTGCGACTTGGCGCCGCCGCCTCCCGAAACCGAACCGGAAACGCAACAGACACCCGAAGTCAAATCACCGGCGGTCGAAGACACGGTTTTGCAACCAGCTTGAAATCACGAACTGCTCAACGACTGTCGCCGCATGTCTAAAACGCTTCAACCGCTCGATTCGTATCGGCTCGCCGAATATGCGGTGCCGGTGCCCTGCTACATTTGCCACGAAGGCAATACGCACGATGCCGAACGCTGCCGGCATTGCTCGGCGCCGATGGCGCTGGCGCCATCAGGCCCACATGCAAAAAGTCCGCCCGCGGATGGTCGCGGTACTCGGCACGAGCGGCGTCGGCAAAACCGTGTATCTCGGAATGCTGCTCGACATGCTCTCGCGACGGCCCGAGCGGATGCAGATTCTGCGCGCGGGGCGTTTTCGGTGACGCTGCAACAAACCGTCGTCGGAGGCGCTGGCACGCGGGCAGTTTCCCGGCAAGACGCCGAGCGAGCCGGAGCGATGGAATTGGGTCCATTGCCAACTTCGCCGCGCACCGCGTCGCGGTCAGATCGAACTGATCGTGCCCGACATGGCCGGCGAGGCGATGTCGGAGGAAGTCGATCACCCGCACACGCATCTCAGCATCCGGCGATTTTTACAGGAATGCTCCGGCGCGATCTTGCTGGTCGACGCCGCCGAGATGGACGACGGCTCGCCCGATCAAGATTATTTCGCGATGAAGTTGCTTAGCTACTTGAACGAGCTGCGCGACGACGGCGAGCCTGCCTGGCCCAGTCGTCCCGTGGCCGTCGTGCTGAGCAAGGCCGATCAATGCGAGAACTGTTTCGAAGACCCGGCCGATTTCGCCCATAAGCGCGTGTCGGGTTTGTGGCGGCATTGCGTCGAGCGATTTCCGCGGCATCGGTTTTTTGCGTCGGGTGTGGCGGGCGCAACGGCGTCGATCAACGTTCGCGGCGGCGGGCGAATCGTCGTGCCGCTGCGCATCGAGCCGCGCGGCATCATCGAGCCGTTCGAGTGGCTGGTGCAGCAGATTGAGGCTTAAGGAAGGGAACATGTTGATCGAACAAGCGGTGTTTACCTCGGCGCGGACCGATCGGGCTCGGGGCTACCATTTGGTCGCGGGGAGCCCTGGAATTCGCGTCGAGGATGCCCGACAACTCACCGCCTGGGCGCCGGCCCACGGTTCGCTTTGCGGCTCGGAACCGGATGCGCAAAGCGTCAATTTCCATCCGCTGGCAAGCGGCGCGGTTTGCGTTTCGCGCAGTGCCGCGGCGGGAGCGGAATATAGCGGCCGGTCCGGACCACGAGTTTACACGCAGTTTTTCGTCGTGCCCGCGGAGGTGCTTGCGCGATTTGCCAACAATCCGCTGGCATTTCTGCGGGCCGTGCGCGTGCATGGTGCGCTGAAGTTGTTCGATCCCGTGCCGTCGATTCTGCCGGCGTTCGATTTGCCGGGCCGAACGGCGGCCGTCGATGAGGGCTTGCTGGTCGATCTGACCGAACGGCTTGGGCCGCGGCGGATGGCGTGGCTCGTCGAGAAGGCGCTCTCAGCCGATTCGCTGGTGCTCGTCGAAGCGCCTCACGCCGAAGGATTGTTGGCCGGCTTGTTGAATTGCCTGCCGGTCGAGTGCCGGCCGGAGATGTCGTTCGCCACCGGATTGGTTTATTCGCCGCGCCGGCCCTTTCGCATCAATGTCGTCGAGGCCGATGCGGCCGAGCGACGCCGTTTGGCACGCCAACCGGGCGTGACGCTATTGAATCTCACCGACGAACCGCCGGCCGATTTCGCGCCGACCGGCTGGGCCGCGTATTTGGAAGAGGCGGTTCACTCCGATCGGCTCACCAGCGTCGCCGCCGAATTGAATCGCACGCGGGCCGGACTGCGGCTCTCCGATCTCTCGTGGCTGTCGGAACAACTGCGTTCGCGGCTTCACACGGCGGCTGCCGCTCCATCGCCGTCGGCGCCGTGCGGCGAGCCTCCCGCGCCGCATATTGTTCATCCAGCGGCATACAGCCGTGAAACGCCGTCGCACGATGATCCCGATAGCCCGGATGTTCGCCGACAATCGCACGCGGCGCACAAGCATCTTGCCGCGCCGCGGATGAGCGAACTGGATCAGCCGCCGGTGGTAAAGCATCGTCCGGCAAAGGTCGTCGGCCCGTCGTCGCTGTTGGGCGTCACGTCGGTCGAGCTGTTGGATAAACTCGAGCGGCTGGATGATCTGGTATACGACACGATCGACGGCCGCCGGCCTGCTTTGGACGAGTTGACGCAATTATGGCCCGAGTTGATCGCGCAGCTTCCGCGCGAACTGGTGGCCGAATCGCGCGAGCAATATCTGCGTTTTGCGCTCGCGTTATGGGAGAAGTCGATGACCGACGGCGTGCGCGATCCGAAATGGGCCGTCGCGGCGCTCGACGTGCTGGCCGTGCTGTTCGATGTTGCGGTGTAACAGCGGCCCGCGCACGCCCGTAGCGGAATTTGTGAAAATTCCGTGGCGTATTGCGCAGCGTTCGTTCTCTAGCCGAGGCCTTCAAGGCCTGGGTAATCGGCAAGATAACCGAATACTCTGGAGCCCCTTTCCAAGGGGCTTTTCAAATGGCCGGCTTTAGCCGTTGAGCGTTTTGCAAACCGGGATGACTAAAGCCGACGACAAAGCCCTCTGAAGGGGTTGGAAAACATTCGCGTTTTCGGCCCGCGTCCCCAGGCCTAAAAGGCCTGGGCTAGGGAAAACTCGATCGGATGGATTGCACGACCAGAACGGCGGTTCGCTCACCGGCGGCGATGCGACGGAATTTTCACAAATTCCGCTACTTCGAAACACGGCCGTCTCGCGATTATCTCTTTCTCAGCAATTGAAACAGATTGCTGTAATGATCGGTCCAAACGACCGGCTGGATTTCTTTCGCATCGCCGGGTTTCAACTCCGGCGGAGTCGCTTTGAGAAATGCTCCGTTGTTCGTCAGCAGCATGTAGTCGGTGTGATAGGTCAGTTTGTCGTCGTCATCGTCGTCGGTTTTGATTCGTGTCGTGCCGAAATGATAGTAGTCGGCCGCAGCCTGAACGACTGGCGCCAGATCGACATAGCGATTCGTGATGTGAATCGCGATGATGCCGCCCTTTGCCATGTGCCGCTGATAAATGGCAAAGGCTTCGCGGGTTAGCAAATGGGCCGGTGGAGCGTCGCCGGAAAAGGCGTCGAGCACCAGCACGTCGAACTTCTGCGGCTCCGCGCGGTCCAGCGACAGCCGCGCGTCGCCCAATACCACCTCGGCCTGGCCGGCGCAATCTTTCAAAAACGTGAAATACGTTCGGGCGATTTTTTCGACTTCCGGGTTGATTTCGTAAAACGTGATGCGCTGGCCCGGCATTTTCGCATAAGCCGCCAACGTGCCCGCGCCCAAACCGACGACGCCGACGTGCAAGTTCGGCCGCGATTGAAAGAACTGAATCGCGTGGCCGACGCCGGTGTTTTCGCCGTAGAACGTCGTCAGGCGTCGGCGCTGCGTGATGTCGTCGCTGATGAATTGCATGCCGTGGCAAGTATGGCCGTTGCGCAGTTTCATGTAAGGGGTAGAACCCTCGTCGTTGGTCAGCCGGCGAACGCTCACGAGTCCGTAGAAATTTCGGGCACGGTATTGCGTGTTCTCTCCAGGCGAGGCTTTGTCCCATTGCCAGCCGGCCACGAATAATAAGCCGACCAAAAGCACCGCGGCGGAAACCAATTCTCCCACGGCAAGCTCCCGAACCGCCGATCCTGATCGTTGCCGAGCCTTGCCGAAACCTCGTCGAGTCGTCATCAGCCACACGGCGAAGGCCACGCCATACGAAGCGACCAGTCCGAGATTCCATTCCAGAAACGTCTCGAAAACATGCGGTGCGATCAGACTGACGAAAATGCCTCCCATTGCTCCGCCGGCGGCGATCATCAAATAAAACTCGGTGAGATGCCGCGGGTCCGGGCGCAGCCGGACCAATTCACCGTGACAGACCATGCAAATCGCGAACATCGTGCCGAAATAGAGCCCGAGGTCTTCGAGAAACGTCGTCCGAACATTGTCGGTCGCGCCGCCGGTGAGAAACACCAACACCATCGTGACGATTGCCCAGGTGCCGCGGTGATACCAGCGCTCGTGGTCGAAGCAGATGATGAACGACAGCAAATACAGCGCGAGCGGCACAATCCACAAGAACGGCACGACCGCAACATCCTGGCAAACGTGATTTGTCGTCGCCAGCAGCATCAGCGACCCGCACGCCGGCAGAGCCAGCCAAAGGAACCGAGCGACACGTAGGTCAGGCTTTCCAGCCTGACGGGGACGATTCTCTTGTGCGCCGTCAGGCTCGAAAGCCTGACCTACGGATTGATGATGCTCGTCGCCACGGTTGCGGGCGATCCAGAATGCCGCCAAACCGCACAGCACGACGAACAGCCCGAATCCGCCGGACCAATACCAGGCTTGCGCCGGAACCGTAAACGCCGGCTCGAATAGAAACGGATAGGTAATCAGCGCCGCCAGCGAGCCGACGTTCGACAGTGCATAAAGCCGATAAGGCGAACGGCCTGGATAAGCTCGGCTGAACCAGGCTTGCCCCAACGGTCCCGTCGCCGAGAGAACGAAATACGGCAGCCCGACGGTGCAGGTCAGCAGGCCGAGGATTCGCCACGTCGGATCGCCGGCCGAAATGGGCTTCCAAGTTTCCGCCGGCATGACGTGCAGTGTGATAAGTGCTGCCGCCAGCAGCAGGCCGTGCAAAATCGCTTGGCCCCTGCATGTCAGCAGCCGCGAGATCAAATGGGCATAGGCATAGCCGCAGAACAGCAGCGTTTGAAAGAACAACAAGCACGTCGTCCAAACCGCCGGGCTGCCGCCGAACCAAGGCAGAATGAATTTGCTAATCAGCGGCTCGACTTGAAACAGCAAAAACGCGCTGACGAGAATCATCAGCGCCAAGTTCCAGAAGATCCAACCGGGAGCCGACCGGTTGGAATAAATCGCGGTCGGAGTGGCAACGGCGGCCGGTGGCGAGGATGCCGTCATACAAGTTTCACCGCGAAGCCGCAAAGCCCGCGAAGAACGAAAGCCTTTGCGAACTTTGCGTCTTCGGGTCGCGCGGGTCATAAGTGTGCAAAGTCAATCCTCCCAACGCTCCTCGCGGAATATGCCGCCCATCGCGGCCGCCCACTCTTGAACAAGGGGCATCGCCAAGGGCTCAACGAATACGCAGACGAGGGGTTCTTCCGACATTGACCAGTACACTTGACCAACGGGACGGCCGTCCTGTATCACTTCGGCTGCGTCTGCGAACGTAGGCAAGGTCATCATTTCGCCCGGCTTAAACGGATTCGGAGCTTGCCGAGGCGGGCGACTGCGAAACTCTTTGCGGCCGCTGATGAATTGACACCAAGTCTCGCGGTCGAATTTAGTGCTGCCCTGAATCGGGTAAATGGCACCGGCAATCTGCTTTAATGGCTTCTCTTCCATGCCCCGATTCTACCACGCCGTCAACCGGGCCGGCAATTTTTTCCGGATTCAAAGTGAACCAATACCCGCGTTCGCGGTAAAGCCTTTCGCCGTCAAACGCCGATGCCGAGCATCTCGCGAAACTTGCCGAACAGATAATTGCTATCGTGCGGCCCGGCCGACGCCTCGGGATGATATTGCACGCTGAACGCCGGCAGGTCGCGATGTCGAACGCCTTCGATCGTCTGATCGTTCAGATTGCGATGCGTCACTTCCAACTCCGGCGGCAAATCCTCCTCCGACACCGCAAAGCCGTGATTTTGCGAAGTGATTTCGACCCGGCCGGTTGTCGAGATTCATCACCGGCTGATTCGCCCCGCGATGGCCGAACTTCAGCTTGAACGTTCTTGCCCCGCAGGCCAGCGAGAGCAATTGGTGCCCCAGGCAGATGCCGAATACCGGCGTCTTGCCCAGCACGCCGCGAATGGCGTCGATCGCGTACGTCCAGCGGCTCGGGATCGCCGGGGCCGTTGGAAAGGAACACGCCGTCGGGCTGATGCGCCGAGAATCTCGTCGGCCGATGCCGTGCCGGGAAGAATCGTCACCCGGCAGCCCATCTCGGCCAGATGCCGGGCGATGTTCCACTTCATGCCGTAGTCGATGGCGACGACGTGCGGCCCGGCGGAGTTTGCCGATTCTGACGGCGGTTCGACCGAATTGCCGTCAGGATGTCGCCTGATCGCGCGGGCCCAGGGACTGAGCCGCTCTTGCCAATCGCGCGGCTGGCTCGGAATCACTTCGCGCACCAGATCGCGGCCGACCAGCCCGGGGCTGGCTTTCGGGCCTTTGCGACCAGGCATTTCGTCCTCGAGATCGATGGTCGAAAGCACGCCCTTGCATGCGCGCCGCGGTTGCGAATGTGCCGCACCAGCGCCCGCGTGTCGATGCCGGCCAGTGCCGACGACGCCCGCATCGGGCCAGATAGTCGTCCGAGTTCGCCGGTCGCGCGGAAATTGCTGGCCCGGCGGCTCCGTTGCCGCACGATGAAGCCCGCCAGATGCGGCCGGCCGCTTTCGACATCCTCGGCGTTGACGCCGTAGTTGCCGATTTCCGGATACGTCATCGCGACGATCTGGCCGCGGTAGCTTGGATCGGTGAGGATTTCCTGATAGCCGGTCATCGAGGTGTTGAAGCAAACCTCGCCGTCGACTTCGCCTGTTGGCGCCGAATGCAGTGCCGGTAAAAACCGTTCCGTCTTCCAGGGCAAGCTTTGCTGGTTGGATCATTTCGTTTGTGCGTGCGCATGAGTTGGAGAAAATCGTTGTTTGCGCGAAGGAAGCTGTTTTTGCTTGAACCGCTCGGGCAATTTTGCGATCGCAGGTTCGCGTGGCGCCGTGCGTCGGCATGGCGACTTAAAGTCTCAACGCGCGTTCGCCCGATACGGTTTCTACGGCTGTGGGTCTCCGGACAAAAAGACTCGCAAGAGGGACATCGATTCGGACAGCCAACTGAGAGGGTTCTTGTCCCGGCGAGCAAGAACCCTCTATTTTTTTGCGCGGATCGGCGGATTTTCGCCAAAGCGATTATAACCCGCGGCGCGAGCGGAGATAAGCGGCGGGGCCGTAGGTCAGCCTTTCCAGGCTGACGAAAACCGCGAAATGTCAGGCTGGAAAACCTGACCTACGCGACCACCAGCCGGCCCGCGACAGGATCGAAATAGTCGGCGCCGATGCCGGCCGGCTTCTCACGCACGTCGATTTGCCCAATTTTCCGCCGCAAGAGCGCGATAAGGCTGACTCCTTTGCGATAACCGTCCCGGCCGGTTTGCATCGCCCGGCGGAGAACCCGAGCCTCGCCGGCGAAAATGTTTTCCAGCAGCCGGTTCACAGGAGCGGGCGGAATCTTGAAGTCGGTGCCGGCCAAGCCGACAACTCGATCCGGCCCGCGCCAGCGGTTCACGGCTCGCACACTTTTGATCAGCGGATACAACCGGCTGTTGAAATGCGATACCAGCAGCGGCTCAATCGGCAAATCTTCCCAAACCTTCGCCAGCCGCCGGGCGTCGTAACGGCGATAATGCCCGAAGCTCTCGTCGTGTCCGGTCCATAGCCGCAAGTCGGCCGGAACGGTAATCAACAGAAACGTGCCGGGCTGCACCGCCGCCGCCACCGCCGAGAAGAGCGAAAAATCGTCGGGCACGTGTTCCAACACGTCGGTCATCAGCACCAATCGAGCATCGTTGACCTTCCGGCCCAAATCGTCCGGTGCGCGGCCTTGGATGAACTCGGTTTGCGGAAATCGCTGTTTGGCCAATCGAATCGCATCGGCGGAGGTGTCGATTCCGACGCAGCGATATTCTTCCGCCAGCGCCGCCAAATTGGCCCCGGTGCCGCAGCCGATGTCGATGATGGTCGTCGCCGGCGATGGTGGCAGGACGTGTCCGACAATGGCCCGCAAAATCCGCCGCCGGGCGACGAACCACCAATGCCGCTGTTCGATTTCGGCGTGGAGTTGGAATTGAGCGGAAAGCATGGGGAGGAAGGGTGAGGGTGAGGGGGTAGGGTGAGGGACGCACAACGCCACCCTACAACCGTACCTTATGAATGAGCGTCAGCGGGGCTCGCGGCCCCTTCGTCCCTGGCCCCTGGCCCCTGACCCCTGGCCCGCTGCCCCCAGGCACCGGCCGATCTGCCGCACGGCTTGCCGCAGCCGGTTTTCGTTCTCGACCAGGGCCAGCCGCAGATAACCTTCGCCGGCCGGGCCAAAGCCGCTGCCGGGGCTGACCGCCACGTCGCCCTCTTCCAGCAGCTTCGTGGCGAACTCCAGCGAGTTGAGCTTGCCGAACCACGGAGCGGGAATCTTGGCCCACACGAACATGCCGGCCCGCGGCGGCGTCACGTCCCAGCCGATGCGCCGCAGTCCATCGCACAAGCACGTCGCGGCGGCGCTGATAGACGGCCGCTTGCGCTTCGACGGCCGCATCGGCGTGCCGCAGGGCCATGATCGCGGCGATCTGAATCGGGCGGAACATGCCGTAGTCGTAGTAGGCCTTGATCGTGCCCAGGGCGCGGACCATCTCGGCGTTGCCGGCGCAAAAGCCGACCCGCCAGCCGGCCATGTTGTAGCCCTTGCTCATCGTGGTGAATTCGACCGCCACCTCCTTCGCGCCCGGCGCGGCCAGAAAGCTCGGCGGCTGATAGCCGTCGAACGCCACGTCGGCATAGGCCAAGTCGCTGATGACCATGAAGCCATAGCGCCGGGCCAGCTTGACCACATCGACGTAAAACTCCGGCTCGACCGTCACGGTCGACGGATTGTGCGGATAGTTGAGGATCAGCAGCTTCGGCTTGGGATACAGATGCTGGCAGGTGTAGGCGATGTTCGAGAGAAACTTCTCGCTGTCGGCCACTTCCAGCGAGATCACGTTGGCCGCCGCCAACGCGACGGCGTAGATGTGCACCGGAAAGACGGGGCCGGCACGATCGCCGTATCGCCCGGGCCCGATCAGGGCCAGGCACATGTGGCTGAAGCCTTCTTTCGAGCCGAGCGTCGCGATCAGTCTCGCTTTCGGGATCGAGCCGCACGCCGTATTTCTTCAGATACTTGCCGGCCACCTCGCGGCGCAGGTTCAGGATGCCGAGCGACGGGCTGTAGCCGTGATTCTTCGGATCGCGGGCCGCCTCGACCAGCTTTTCGATGACCAGTTCCGACGGCGGATCGGACGGATTGCCCATGCCCAGGTCGATCACGTCGTCGCCCGCCCGCCGCTTTTGGTACGTGAGCGCGTTGATGCGGGCAAACAGATAGGCGGGCAAGCGCTTGACGCGGTCGGCGACTTCGATTTGAAACGGCTCGCGTATCGTCGGCCGGGTCGTCGGTGGAGCAAAACTGATCGTTCATGGCGGCGGCCGGCGGGGCGCAGTGACGGTTGGTTAATTCACGCTACCCTTAAACATAACTGCGCCGGCCGCGCAAGGAAACGGCCCACGCGGGGCGAAAGCGGCTGGATTCCGACAACGCGCTGGCCGAACGGAGACGGTTCTCGGGCGACGCTCCACGTTACGACAAACCGCCGGCCCATGAGGTTCGCTCAACTCAGCGGGACGCGGGCGCGGGACCGACCGGCTGATTCGCCGAGGCGGGCACGACGTGGTCGTACACTCCTGCCGTCGAAGCCTGGCCTTGCGAGGTTGAGCCGTTTCCGTTTCGATTAGCGGAAACAGGCCGCTTCGGAGATTGCGTCGTCTGGGCGAGGAAGTTGTCGATCTGGGCCGCGTCTTTCAGATGCGTGAACCCCTCGGCCATCGCGATTCGCTGCTTCTTCTCGTGGATGTCGTCGTAGAGTTCGCGTTTGACCGTCGGATCGGTCAGGCTGACTTTTTCCGTGGCCGTGAATCCCTCGCAGAGCAGAATCACGTAGCTGTCGTTGACTTGGATGATGCCCGACAACTGGCCCGCTTGCAGCCGAAACGCTTCGTCTTCGAGCGCTTTCACGCCGCCCCATTTTTGTATCGGCGGCACGCGTCCTTGCACCGAGCGGCTGGGGTCGATCGAGTATTGCTCGGCCAACCGGCCAAAAAGCTCTCCGCCCTGCTCGGGATGCTTGTTCAATTCTTGCTGCGCAATCGAGAACACTTCTTGCGCCTTGCGGAGATTGCCGAGCACGATCACGCGGCATTTCACCCGTGGCCCGTAGTTGGCCTCGAAGCCGCGGTGCATGTCTTCGTCGGTGACGTCGATATTGCCGCACAGTTTTTTCAGCGCGACGGAAGGCCAAACCGCGTCGCGAACATACAGGTCGTAGCTGATGTGCTGTTCATTGGTGACCATGTCGATCCAGGCTTTGACGTCGGCTTTGCCGTCGCTGGTCGTCTTGCCCATGGCGACGGCGGTGCTGCGCGATTTCGGCGTCGAGCTCCGGCTGCGTAATGGTGAGCTTCTTGGCACGCATGGCCTGTTCGAGCAAATGGCGATTGATGGTTCCTTCGAGCACTTCGATGCCGTGGCGATCGATGCATTCCTCGGAGAGTTCGCGGAGCGTGATTTGGCGGCCGTTGATGATGGCGGCGATGCCGGGCATTTCGCGGCTTTTTACGGGATCGTTGTAGACGTTTTGCACGATGGCTTGTTTTTGCAGGGCTTTGAACGTGTCGGCGCCGACTTGCGCAGCTTGCCGTCGCGCACCAACTCGGCCAATTGATCGCGGACCACTTTGTAGTTGGCCCGCTCGGCCGGCATCCGTCCTTCCGCCTTGAAGATCAGATATTGATCGGCGACCTTTACGATCGGCGAAATTTCGCCGTCGCGCAGGCTGAACACGGTTTGCTCGACTTGCGGATCGCCAACATGATGGTGGATCGGCTGGATCAGGCCGTTGGCGCTGGCGCTGGGGTCTTTCGACCATTTCCTGGCGAGCGCCGGAAACGTGTCGGGCTGGGCCCTGGCTTGCGCGAGCACTTGATTGGCGTCTTGCGGATTTTCGAGCACGATCAACCGCGTTTTCACCGCTTCGCCATATTTCGACTCGAACGCGTTTTCGATTTCCTGTTCGGTCGGCTGGATTTGATCGGCGGCCACTTTCTTCAAGGCCAGCATCGGCCAGACGATGTCGTCGGCATATTGCTGGGCGGTGATGTGTCGTTCCTCTTGGATCATCTTGATCCACTGGTCGGTCGAAATGCCGAATTTCTTCGCCAGTCGATCGATCTCGTCGCTGACTTCCTTGCGCGAGACGGCGATATTCCGCTCGTGGCAATACTGGACGATCAGATACTTGTTGAGCATCGTGTCCAAAACTTCGCTGCCATAATGGGCCAGGCATTCCTGAGCGAGCTCTTGCCGGCCGATTGTGTCGCCGTTCACTTGAGCGACGATTTGCAGCTGCTGCGGTTGCGTGACGATCGGCGCCGTGGCTTTGGCGGGCACGTCGGTCGCCGGACCTTTGGCGTCGGCCGGCGCCGGTCCGCGAAGAGAGCGAACCGCCAGGCACACGCCCACGACGGCAACCGCGCCGACGGCAACACCCAATCGGCGTTTCCACTTGCGCGGGCGCGGCGAGCGCTGATTGGCGCGGTGATTGGTGAATTGTCCGTCGAATTACTCGCAGCATCCATGCTCGACATCGCGGTTTCTCCCTAAACCGGCAGCCATTGAACAGACGCTTGCCATCATGGGGCGTCTAGCAACACGGGGCGGGAACTATAGGAGCCCCAGGGAAGCCGGTCAAGACGAGAAGGAAAAAGCCGATTGGGCGAGTGCTAGCGGCGCCTTCGCTGTCAGATTCATTTCCCAGCATCGGCCGCGGGTGTCTGCGAACTCTGCGAATTGATTTGCTTCTCCGTTTCGGCAACGACGCGTGCGGCCAGATCGTCCATCGCGGTGGTTTTTCCCGAGATCGTGAAGGGGAGAATGCGCTTCTTGTCTTGAGACAGTTTCACCGAAACGGTCACCTTCTCGCCATCAATCCGGTAGCGGCCGGCCACGCGGTAGCCGTCGGGCAGTGCGCGGGCATCGACAAATACAATTCCCCCTTGCGTGCCGCGGACCTCGACTGCGCACAACTGCTCGTCGACTTTCTTCGCCAGGTCGAGCACGTCGTCGAACGACTGCTCCTCTTGAAACACGGTTCGCAATACGAGCGGCCGCTCGCGCCGCAACGGAATCTGTTTCCGGTCGTCGGCCGTCACTTCGCCGATTTCGAAGCTGGAACCTTTGGGGCTGGAAATCACCGGCCGTTGAATTCCGCCGAGGTTCTGCGCCAGCGCCGGCACCCGGTCGGCAGCGAAGTTGAACAGCGTGCCGACATCCACGAACTTGTCTTCCTTCAGCGCCGCGCCGCGCATTCCCAAGAGCAGGCTGTAGGTAAGCACGCCTTGACCGTATCGCGAGGCTTCGTAGCTGCCGGAATCCGATGCACAACCAGCCAAAATATGCAAACCGGTGCGGTCCTTGATCCGTTCCAACGCCCGAACCTCGCTGGAGGGAATGTCGCGTTTGGCGGTCATGTCATCGATCAGTTTGCCCGCGTGGCAAGTGTCGAGAATCATTACCTGCTTGAGCGCGGGGCTCTTGGCGATTGCGGCGGTCAGTTCCTGATCGGAGATGGCGCATAGCTGGCGGACGGCAGGATCGGTGAGCTCCGCGCTTTGGGCGTCGCAAGTTAGATAATAAAAACCCTCGTCGGTTCCGACGCGATTGACGCCGTGGCCGGCCAGATACACGACAAGAATGTCGCCTGGCTTTATCCTCTTTGGATCTTGCAGCACTTTCAACGCGGCGACGATGTTTTCGCGGCTCGGCGCGTCGTTGGCATTTGGTTTGGCTGGCGCACTCGCCTGAGCCATGCCATCGGGATCTGCGGACGTGAGCAACGTCAGATGGACGTTATCCGCGCCGAACAATCGCGCGCCGGCAATCCTCAGCGCGCCGGCAAAATCCTTTGCGTCTTTGGCCGCGTATCGCAGATTAATCGCTCCTCCCTGGTAGCGTGACACGCCGACAACCAACGTCCAGAGTTCCGGCTTCTCCGCGGGAACCGCCGCTCGCGGATCATCGACCTCGAATTCCATCCCGCGACTGCGGAGGTATCCCTCGGCGTTGAACGCTTGAACTTCAATGATATTTTTTTGCCCCGGTTGGAGCCGCGGGTCACCGGCCAGTTCGACGGGAATCGTGAGCGTCGCGGCATTGGGATCGGGCCGAGCGCCGCGCGCGTCGGCGGTGAGTTCTTTGCCGTTGATTTTCACAACGACACGGCCGATGCCGCCGCCTCGGTTGGTCAGACGGATATTGAATTGGGTCTGCCGCGCAGGCGCAGGAATCAACGCCACCTCGGGAAACATTTTGGGATTGTCGAAGGCTTCGACCTTGCGCAATGGTTCTTGGTTGAAGCCTAGCTTTTTGGCCAACAGCCCCGGGTCGTAATAGCGTTCCTTGAGTTGGCTCAACTCGATCGGTTCATTGCCGACGACCCAGTGCAGCCCTTCGACGTCACCGCCGTTGGAGGCGTCGAACCGCCCGTCCAAGTCGACGACCGCCCATTCGCCGTTGGTGAAGCTCACCAAGGTGCATAGCTCCTTGCCGCTGGCCGCATCCCAAAGCCGCGCTGTGTTGTCGTCACTTCCGGTCAATGCCTGCTTGCCGTCGGGAGAAAACGCGACCGAATTGACATAATACGCGTGCCCGAGGAAGCGGCGGAGCTCCTTGCCACTGGCCGCATCCCAAAGCCGCGCCGTTTTGTCCCCACTTCCGGTCAGGACCTCCTTGCCGTCCGGAGAAAACGCGACCGAAGTGACACGACGCGAGTGCCCTTGGAAGCGGCGGATCTCCTTGCCGCTGGCGGCATCCCAAATCCGCGCCGTCTTGTCCCAGCTTCCGGTCAAGACCTGTTTGCCATCGGGAGAAAACGCGACGGAAACGACATCCCCCGAGTGTCCTACGAATCGTCGGAGCTCCTTGCCGCTGGCCGCATCCCAAAGCCGCGCCGTATTGTCCTTCTGGTCGCTAGTCCGCGAGCCACTTCCAGTCAGGACCTGCTTGCCATCGGGAGAAAACATTGCCGAAGTGACCTGCTCCGAGTGCCCTACGAATCTGCGGAGCTCCTTGCCGCTGGCTGCATCCCAAAGTTGTGCCGTGTGGTCTGCGCTTCCGGTCAAGACCTGCCGGCCGTCCGGAGAAAAGGCGACCGACGAAACGAGACCCGAGTGCCCTTCGAAGCGGCGGATTTCCTTGCCGCTGGCCGCATCCCAAAGCCGCGCTATTATGTCCCAACCTCCGGTCAGAACCTGCTTGCCGTCCGGAGAAAAGGCGACCGATGTGACACCCGAGCGCCCTTGGAAGCGGCGGATCTCCTTGCCGCTGGCGGCATCCCAAAGTTGCGCCTTCATGTCGTAGGTTCCAGTCAAGATCTCCTTGCCGTCCGAAGAAAACGCGACCGAATTGACATAAGTCGCGTGCCCTTCGAAGCGGCGGATTTCCTTGCCGCTGGCCGCATCCCAAAGCCGCGCCGTTTTGTCCCAACTTCCGGTCAGGACCTGCTTGCCGTCCGGAGAAAACGCGACGGAAGTGACGTCAAACGTGTGCCCTAGGAAGCGGCGGATTTCCTTGCCACTGGCCGCATCCCAAAGCCGCGCCGTTTTGTCCCAACTTCCGGTCAGGACCTGCTTTCCGTCCGGAGAAAACGCGACCGAATTGACACGACGCGAGTGCCCTTGGAAGCGGCGGATCTCCTTGCCGCTGGCCGCATCCCAAAGCCGCGCCCGTTTTGTCATCGCTTCCAGTCAGGATCTGCTTGCCGTCTGGGGAAAACGCGACGGAAGTGACATCCCCCGAGTGTCCTACGAATCGTCGGACTTCCTTGCCGCTGGCCGCATCCCAAAGCCGCGCCGAATGTTCTTTCTGGTTGCTAGTCCACGAGCCACTTCCGGTCAGGACCTCCTTGCCGTCCGGAGAAAACGCGACCGAATTGACATCTTCCATGTCTCCTTCGAAGTGGCGGACTTCCTTGCCGCTGGCCGCATCCCAAAGCCGCGCGGTGCCGTCCCCACTTCCGGTCAAGATCTGCTTGCCGTCCGCAGAAAACGCGACCGAATTGACATAAGTCGCGTGCCCTTCGAAGCGGCGGATTTCCTTTCCGCTGGCCGCATCCCAAAGCCGCGCCGTGCCGTCCCCACTTCCGGTCAAGATCTGCTTGCCGTCCGCAGAAAACGCGACCGAACTGACATGATCCGAGTGCCCTTGGAAACGGCGGATCTCCTTTCCGCTGGCCGCATCCCAAAGCCGCGCCGTTTTATCCCGACTTCCGGTCAGGACCTCCTTGCCGTCCGGAGAAAAGGCGACCGATGTGACATCCCCCGAGTGTCCCAATTCGACCATCAGCAGAGGCTTTGCGGTTGCCGAATCGACAGTTGGTGGATGATCTTCGCCGAAGGCGGGCGAACCAATTGAATGCGTCAGCAGAATGACGCCAGCGACAATCATCGGTGGCAATTGCCGGCGGCGCATGGCACGTTCCCAAGTGCGATGGATTCTCAAACCGCGTCCACGTCTCAACTCACCGCCTCGATTCACCGCCCAGCGCAGCATAAGGCGCACCGCTGGGCGAAGCAAGCAATGATTGCCGGCCAGAGGATCCCGCGGATCCCGCGGGATCAGCGGCCTTGCCAGCGGCCGCGAAACCGCGACAATAAGCGGCATTGCCGCCGAGCCCAGGAAACCACAGCCGCGATGACTACCAACGCCACGACCACCAGTGCCGCCAATCCTGCATCCAGCGTGTTGTATTCCGAATTGAAGCCGGGCGATCGTGTCGAAGTCGGGCATGTTGTCACGATCGGTTCGAGCGACCAATGGTCAACGCGCACCGCCGGCACGGTCGTCCGCACCGAGCGGCGGCGGCACGGGCTCCATTTTCGCCGCAATCCGGATGACAAGGTTTATAGCGACATCCTGGTCCTATCGCGCGAAGACGGCGAATTGACGACCGTCACGATGGATGAATTCACGCAACTGCGGCGGGTTTAACGACCGCTGTGAATCGCGCGAAACGGCCGCTTCGCCCTCGCTCACGCTTCGGATTAGTGTGGGCCGGCGTCGCCGAATACCAACCCGAAGCGTTAGCGATGGCGGCTCGGTGCGGTATAATTCAACCATGAACCCCGGCGCCCAAAATCCTGTTTCGCCCCACTTGCCGATCGCGCTGCATGCGATGCACGAGCGCTCGTTCGAGGTGAATCGGTTCGTGTATCCGGTGCTGAGCCGGCGCGTCGGCGGGCTGTCGATTGGCGTGAATCTGAATCCCGACAAGGTTTGCAATTTCGATTGCATCTATTGCCAGGTCGATCGCACGGCGGCAGAGCGAAACGAAATTTGTCGAAATGCCGGCCTGATGGCCGAGCTCGATGCGATGCTGGAATTGGTCGCCAGCGGCCGGATTTATCGAGACGGAAAAATTCCAGGCGACGCCCGAGCCGCTACGACGTTTGAACGACATCGCGTTTTCCGGCGACGGCGAGCCGACGACATATCGCAATTTCGACGAGATCATCGGGGCGTGCGCCGAATTGAAGCGGCGGCATGGGCTCGACGCTGTGAAAATGGTGCTGATTACCAACGCCAGCATGTTCCACCGACCGCATGTTCGCCGCGGGCTTGAGATTCTCGACGCGAATCAAGGCGAGATTTGGGCCAAGTTGGAGTCGGGCACCGAGGCGTATTACAAATTGGTCGAGCGGACGCCGATTCCCTTCCGCCGAATTTTGGACAACATCACAGCCGCGGCCCGCGTGCGGCCGTTGGTCATCCAGTCGTTGTTCATGCGGATCGGAGGCGAACATCCGCCGGCGGAAGAGCAGGCGGCCTTTTGCGATCGGCTGAATGAAATCGTCGCCGCGGGCGGACGGATCAAGCTCGTGCAGATTTACACGATCGCCCGGCGCCCGGCGGAAGATTTCGTCGCCCCGCTCTCCGACGCCGAAGTCGATGCGATGGTCGATTTGGTTCGCTCTCGAACCGGCCTTCCGGTGGCAGGTTTTTACGGTCAGAGCGACGCAGTTTAATTACGAAACTTTGCATTTCAACCTCAACTCGCCCGCCGGCACTGGCAGACTTCGCTTGCCAGTGCCACACGGCCGCTGTTCTTCGTCCCTCACTCTCCACCCTCACCCTCACCCTTCCTCATGCCCGATCCTTATTTTCAATCCCGTTTGCCGATCGCATTGGCGGCGCCAATTACGGCAAAGGGACCGAGATCTATAAGTTCGAGAAGATCAAGCGGGCCAAGCGGAAGGCGCTGGCCGATCATCCCGAGCGACAGCTGATCGATTTCGGCATCGGCGAGAACGACGAAATGGCGCCCGAGAGCGTGCGGGCCGTCATGGCGCGCGAGATCAATCGGCCGGAAAACCGCGGCTATGCCGACAACGGCATCGCGGCGTACAAGGAGGCCGCGGCGCGGTTCATGCAGCGCGAACTTCGGCGTCGAGCTCGATCCGGTCGACCGAAGTGAATCACTGCATCGGCTCGAAGACGGCGCTGGCCATGCTGCCGGCGGCGTTCATCAACCCGGGCGACGTGACGCTGATGACCGTGCCCGGCTATCCGGTGGCCGGCACGCACACACGTATTACGGCGGCGAGGTGCACCGGCTGCCGCTGTTGGCGGAGAACGATTTCTTTCCCGATCTGGAATCGATTCCGCGCCGACGTGCTGCGGCGGGCGAAGCTGCTGGTGCTGAGCTATCCGAACAGCCCGACGGGACGCGTGGCGACGCGCGAGTTTTACCAGCGCGTGATCGAGTTCGCACGAAGCATCAGATCGTCGTCGTGCAGGACGCGGCCCACGTCATGCTGACGCTATGAGGGCGAGCCGCTCAGCTTTCTGTCGGTGCCGGGGGCGAAGGACGTCGGCGTCGAGGTCCATTCGATGTCGAAGGGCTTTCACATGATCGGCTGGCGGCTGGGCTGGGTCTGCGGCCACGAGCGGATCGTGCAGGCGTTTGCCGACGTGAAGGACAATAGCGACTCGGGCCAGTTCATCGCGATTCAAAAAGCGGCGGCCGCGGCGCTCGACGACGCGAGCGATTCCGCCGCAGGTGCGCCAGAAATATCGCCGGCGGCTGGAAAAGCTGGTCGACGTGCTCTCGCGCTGCGGATTCACTTGCCAAATGCCGGGCGGAACGTATTTTCTTTATACGCCCAGCCCCAGCGGAATCGCCGGCGGGCCGCGTTTCGAGACGGCCGAAGCCGCCAGCCAGTACCTGATCACCGAGCATTCGATCTGCACCGTCCCTTGGGACGACGCCGGAGCGTTTTTGCGATTCTCGGTGACGTACGAAGCGCCGGATGAAGCGGCGGAAGACCACTGGATGGCGGAGACCGAATCGCGGCTAAAACAAATCAAGTTGGAGTTCAGCCTTTAGGCTGCGAGCCGGCACGCTAAAGCGTGAACTCCAACACGGCGATCCGGCCACGCTAAGAATCCTCGTCGCATTCGGCTACCTATGTTTCCACCCATCGAGCCCGATCTACCGCCGCCCGCGCGAACGAAGCGTGCGCCGCCGCGCGTCGTAGTTATTCCGCCACCTCCGCCGCCTCGGCGCAGCCGCTTGTGGCGGTATTTGCCGCTGCTACTTTGGATGGCGCTGATTTTCACGGCATCAACGTACATTGGCCGGCCCGAGAATAGCGAAGCGATCGTCGATCCGATCTTGCAGTTCTTGGGCGTCAAGAATGTTGACGGAGTGCAGGTTCTCGTTCGCAAGATGGGGCACGTGGCGGAATACTTCGTTCTTGCGCTATTGCTCGCGTATTTTTGTCTCAGCTCTGGCCGCCAGACCTTGCGACGGTGGTGGTTTCTATTCGCACTGCTCGGCGTCTTGATCTATGCCTCGACCGATGAGTTTCATCAAACTTTCGTGCCGGAGCGGGTCGGAGCGGTGCGCGATGTAATGCTCGACACCGCCAGCGGCGCCGTCGCCCTGTCGATACTCGCCGCCTGGCGCAAACTTCGCCGTCCAACCCGCTTCTAGCATCCGCCCGCGCGTCCTAGCCCCCAGTCCCTAGCCCCTAGCCCCTCTCCTCATGTTTTACTCCTTCGACGGCATCGATGGCGGCGGGAAGTCGACGCAGTTGAAGCTGTTTTGCGATTGGCTTGTCGAACGTGGCGAGCCGGTTGTCACCTGCCGCGATCCGGGCAGCACGCCGCTGGGCGAGGCCGTGCGCGAGTTGCTGCTGAATCGGCACGACTTGGAAATCCATCGCCGTAGCGAGATGCTGCTCTATATGGCCGCGCGGCGCAATTGGTCGAGCAGATCATTCGCCCGGCGTTGGATGCCGGAAAGACGGTCATCTCCGACCGATTTCTGCTGGCGAATGTGGTCTACCAAGGACACGCGGGCGGACTCGATGTCGAAGAACTGTGGCGAATCGGCGAAGTCGCCACCGCAGGCATCAAACCCGATTTGACGTTCTTGTTGGACATCGACCCGCAAGCCGCCTCGAATCGCATCCGCCGCGCCGCCGATCGGATGGAATCGCAAGGCGAGGAATTTCGCTTGCGATTGCGTGAGGGCTTTTTGAAGGAAGCGGCCCGGCGACCGGATCACATTCGGCGAATTGACGCGGGACGATCGATTGAAGAAGTGCAGGCGGGGATTCGCCGCGCGGCGGACGGATTCGCTCAATGAATCACGCTTTGGCGGCAGCTCGCCCTCGCTTACGCTTCGGGTTAGTATGAGTCCCGGCACGGCAACACCAACCCGAAGCGTTAGCGAGGGCGGATGGCGGCAGGACTTAAGTTTTTCGATCCGCAGCGAGAGAACAACCTTCCATGGCCTGGCACGGCATTGTTGGACATGACGACGTGGTCGAACGCTTCCGCCGCGCCTTGGACCGCGGGCGGCTGGCGAGCACGTTTCTCTTCGTCGGGCCGAGTGGAATCGGCAAGCGGAAGTTCGCGTTGAAACTGGCGCAGGCGCTGCTTTGCGAGCGACGGCCGGCGGAATTGCTCGATCCGTGCGAACATTGTCCGGCATGCGCTCAAGTGCTCGCGGGCACGCATCCCGATTTGGACGTGGTGAGCAAACCGGCCGACAAGAGTTTCATTCCCGTGGCGCTGTTGATCGGCGACAAAGAGCATCGGATGCACGAAGGGCTGTGCCATAAGATTAGCCTGAAGCCATTCGCCGGCGGCCGAAAGGTGGCGATCATCGACGATGCCGACGATTTGAATCTGGAAGGGGCCAATGCACTGTTGAAAACGCTCGAAGAGCCGCCGCCGCGATCCGTGCTGATTTTGGTCGGAACGAGCGCCGACCGGCAGTTGCCGACAATCCGTTCGCGAGCCCAGATGATTCGTTTTCATCCGCTCGACAATGAAACCGTGTCCCGGCTGCTGTTGGAAAACAAGATCGCCGCCGACCCACAAGAGGCGGCCCGACTGGCGATGCACAGCGGCGGCAGCGTCGCCCGGGCAAGTGAGCTGGCCGATCCGGCGCTGTGGACGTTCCGCGGCGAGTTGTTGGCGGCGCTGGCGAGCTTGCCGGCCGACAGCGTCGCGGCGGCCAAGAATGTGATCGAGTTTGTCGATTCGGCCGGAAAAGATGCCGGCCCGCGTCGGGCGCACGGCCGTCTGTTGGCCGGCTTTGCCATCGACTTCTTTCGCCTTCTGCTGCGGCGACTCAATGGAATGCCGAATTCCGACGATGCCGAACTGGCCGCGCTGGTCGAGCGAGCAATCAATAACGGCTGGACCGAAGACGCCGCCACCGCCGCGCTCGATCGCTGCTTGGAAACCCTCGGCCAGATCGATCGCAATGCTAATCAGACGACGATGATTGAATGTTGGATGGATGATTTGGCGGAAGCGGCGAACGGCTAGATTCTCGCCGATCCCTCAAATGTCCGTCGCGTCCTGCTACAATGAGGCGATGGACAAGAAATAGTTTCTTATCGTCGGTCCGATCGCTGGTTTTGGGTTGGGGTTTATTGTCTCCCCGTCGCCGGATATTTTCACGGGATTGGTGATCGGAGTCGTGGGCGCAATGGTCGGCCTCGCGGCTGGGGCTGGGATTTACATTTGGCGAGCGCGGCGAGAGCCGTAGCCGGTTTTTCATGAAAAAGCGAAGCCAAATCGGATTGTCGGTCGAAGAGCGGATCATTTCCCGTCTCGGAAAATTCGTGGACGTGTTGTCATCGGAGCGAACGAACGCGAAGGACTCCGCCAGCCGCACGACCGGTCGGCGTGCCGGGCAAAAGGCGCGGCTAAAGCCAAAACGGCGAGAAGCCCCGTGAACGGGGCTGACGCGCACGGCCCGCTATGGGCCGACCCGGCATAAATGCCGGTCCTATTACCGCTATCGCGGAAAGCCCCATGAAATGGGGCTGGGTGGCGCTCGGCCGTGATGCCACTCCCGCCGCCTCTCAATCGGTCGCTCCGTGTCTCCGCGTGAGAACGGTTTTGCTGCCATTCCGAACGCGGGCCGACGTAGGATGTTGCCGCAAGGTCATCCTTCGCCGTGTTGACACCCCTCTTTCATCTCCTAAAATGGGACGTTTCCCCCCGTGCCGCGGCCCAGTTGCTCCGCGGCATTTGAATTTTGAGGGTTCTGTCGTTGCCGGACACGATTCAAAAACGAGCCATCCAAAAAGCCGATGTGCTCATCGAGGCGCTCGGCTGGATTCGCCGCTTCCGCGATAAGGTGACGGTCATCAAGATCGGCGGCAGCGTGATGGAGACGGAGGCGGCGCTCGGCCATCTGCTGCTCGATATCGTGTTTCTGGAAACCGTCGGGATGCGGGTCGTTTTGGTTCACGGTGGCGGAGCGGCCATCAGCCGGGCGATGGATGCCGCCGGTTTGCAGCCGCGGTTCATCCAAGGTCGCCGCTACACCGACGACGCTACGCGCGACATCGTCGAACGCATTCTGGCCTACGAAACTAACGAAGCTCTCGCCGCCAAGATCGAGGAGTTCGGCGGCCGGGCGATGCCGCTGAACTTTCGCACGACGAATGTTCTCTTCGGCGAACGAATGCAACTTCAAGATGGCGACGGTCAGCCGGTCGATCTCGGGCACGTCGGCCGGGTGACGCGAGTGGACCGCACGACGATCGACAATTTGTGCTACGCTGGCACAGTGCCGGTGATCCCGTCGATGTGCCTCGGGCCGGATGGCGGCAAGTTGAACGTCAATGCCGACACCGCCGCAACCGCCGTCGCACAGGCGCTGGGCGCGGAAAAGCTGGTTTTTCTCAGCGACGTGAACGGCGTGCGGCTGAAGAAAGACGATCCGACGACGCTGGTGAATTCGCTCACCGCGCGGCAGGCCCGCGAGTTGATCGCGGCCGGGGCGATCGAGTCGGGCATGATTCCGAAAGTCGAAGCCTGCTTGGAAACGTTGGATAAGGGCGTGCGAAAGATTCACATCATCGACGGCCGATTGCGGCATTCGTTGATGCTCGAGATTTATACGAACCAAGGCGTGGGAACGGAAATGATCCGCGGCGAGTGATTTGCCGGTCGCCCTCGCTAACGCTTCGGGTTAGTGTTCCAGCGCCGGCGTCGGAACTACACCAACCCGAAGCGTTAGCGAGGGCGGCGGACGACTGGCGCATTCGGCAGCTTAGTCCGAACCTTTCGTACCACAATCGCGTCTCTAGTTTTTCGAGTTTTCTGGATGGAATGAACATGGCCACCGCGACGGGAATGACTACGGCGGAAACGCTCGATCTGTTCAAGCGATATGTCGTGCCAAACTATGCACGTTATCCGGTCGTGCTGGTGCGCGGCGAGGGCTCGTATGTCTGGGACAGCGAAGGGAATCGCTATCTCGATTTCTTCCCCGGCTGGGGCTGCAATTTGCTCGGGCATTGTCCCGAGCCGATCGTGCGGGCGGTGCAGCAGCAGGTCGCCACGCTGATCCACGTTCCCAACACCTGGCATACCGAAGCGCAAGGCCTGTGGGCACAAGCCCTCTCCGAGCGAAGTTTCGGCGGGCAGGCTTTCTTTTGCAATTCCGGCGCCGAAGCCAATGAAGCCGCGATCAAGCTGGTCCGCCTGCACACGCCGAAGGAACGCTACAAGATCATCACGTTTCGCGGCGGCTTCCATGGCCGCACGCTGGCCGCCACCGCCGCCACCGCGCAGCCAAAATATCACGAAGGGATCGGGCCGCTGGTCGCGGGGTTTCAATATGCTCCGTTTGGCGATCTTGAGGCTGTAGCCAAGCTGATCGATCGCGAAACGGCCGGGATCATGATCGAGCCCGTGCAAGGTGAAGGGGGCGTGCAAATTCCGCCCGAGGGATTCTTGCAAGGACTGCGGAAACTGGCCGACGATCACAAGCTGCTATTGGTGTTCGACGAAGTGCAAACCGGTTGCGGCCGGACCGGCGATTGGTTCGCCTATCAACATTTCGGTGTCACGCCCGACATCATGACATTGGCCAAGGCCGTCTGCGGCGGGATCGCCGGCGCGGCCATGATGACCACGGTCGAGATCGCTCCGAGCCTGCGGCCGGGGATGCACGCGGCCACATTCGGCGGCAATCCGATCGCCGCCCGCGCAGGGCTGGCAGCGATCGAAATGATCGAGCAAGAGAACCTGTTGCAACAGGCGCAACAAATCAGCGACGTGTTCCGCGCCCGCTTGAACGAATTGCGGTCGCAATGCGAAATCATTCGCGACATTCGCATCCTGGGCGTGATGATCGGCATCGAGTTGGCGGTCGAAGGAGCGCCGCTGGTGAAAACTTGCCTCGAGCGACGGTTGTTGATCAACTGCACGCAAGGAACCGTGATCCGTCTGTTGCCCGCCATGAACCTCACGCTCCAACAAGCCCACGACGGCTGCGACATCCTGGCCGAGGCGATCAAGGAATTGGCGGCGGGGAGCGCGGCTTGATCGCGTCACGAAACCCAGGGAAGGCGGGCGAAGTTTTTCCAAATAGCAACGACGTTGGCCGCCATCCCTGGGCTTGGAGCGCGGCAGGGGATTTTTAGAATCGGCTCAGAGCGTACCATGCGATGCGTCATTTAATCACTGTCACCGATCTGTCATCCGCCGAAATCGAGCGGGTGTTCGCAATCACGGAAGACTTGAAAACCAAGTATCTCCAGGGCCTGCGCGAGCCGCTGCTGCCGGGCCGAGTGATGGCCCTGCTGTTCGAAAAGCCGTCGCTGCGCACTCGGGTCAGCTTCGAGACCGGCATGATCCATCTCGGCGGCGGCAGCTTGTTTCTGGGCGACGACGCCGGCTTCGGCGCCCGCGAGAGCATCGCCGATTTCGCGCGAGCGCTGAGTCAATACGTCGATACGATCGTCGTGCGCACCAAGCGGCATTCGACGGTCGTCGAGTTGGCCAGCTATTGCACTTGCTCGGTAATCAACGGCCTGACCGACCATTCGCATCCCTGCCAGGCGCTGGCGGATTTGTACACTCTGCAAGAGCTTGTCGGCCCGTTGGCTGGGCATACGCTGGCCTTCATCGGCGATGCGAATAATGTCGCCCGCAGTTTGCTCGAAGGATGCGCCTGCTGGGGATGCGATTCGTCATGGCAACGCCGAATGAATATCGGTTTAGCGAAGATAGCCTGGACGAACTGACGACGGCGCTGCCGAAACTTGAGTTCGGCGTGACCGACGATCCGATCGCCGCCGTCCGCGGCGCGACAGCAGTTTATACCGACGTGTGGACGAGCATGGGCCAGGAAGCGGAAAGCCAAAACCGCCGCAAACATTTTGCCGGCTATCAGGTCAACGCCGAATTGATGGCCCATGCGCCCGGCGATTTTTTCATGCATTGCCTGCCGGCCCATCGCGGAGAGGAAGTGACCGACGAAGTGATCGACGGCCCGCAAAGCGTCGTGGTGCAGCAAGCCGGCAATCGAATGCACGTGCAAAAGGGCGTCCTCGCATGGCTTTTGAGCCGCAACGGCAAAGGGCTCGACACGAGTGGATGACGCGTCGGTCTCTCCACTTCGTTCTTCGTCCCTGACCCTAACCCCTGACCCCTTCCTCATGCGTTTCGACAATCGCCAACCCAACGAGCTCCGCCCCATTCACATCACGCGGCATTTCACGCGGACCGCGCCGGGCAGCGTGTTGATTCAGGCCGGCGGCACGACCGTGCTTTGCACCGCCAGCATCGACACCAAGCTGCCGGAGTGGATGGCGGGCCAGGGTCGCGGCTGGTTGACGGCCGAATACAACATGATGCCGGGCAGCACGTCGCCGCGCAAGCGCCGCGATCGCGACGGGAAAGTCGATGGCCGCACGACGGAGATTCAGCGGCTGATCGGCCGCAGCTTGCGGGCGGTCATCGATCTCGACGCGGTCGGCGAGCGCGCGATCACGCTCGATTGCGACGTGTTGGAAGCCGACGGCGGCACTCGCACCGCCAGCATCACCGGCGCTTTCATCGCTCTGGTCAACGCGCTGGCGACGATCGAATTGCCCGATCCGAATCGCCGGCCGCTCTCGACGAATGTCGCGGCGATCAGCGTCGGCCTGGTCGATGGCGAGCCGCTGTTGGATCTGAATTATCGCGAAGATTCCGCGGCGACGGTCGATATGAATGTCGTGATGACCGGGGCCGGGCGATTCGTCGAGGTGCAAGGGAGCGGCGAAGAGGCCACCTTCTCGGATTTGGAGCTGGCGCAACTCGTCGCGCTCGGCCGGCACGGCATCGAGCAGCTTACGGCGATCCAGCATGAAGCGCTAGGGTCACTTTGGCCGGCGTAGAATCGCGTTCGGCCAATTCAGTTTTTGCCGACGGTTCGATCTGAATCGTTTATCGCGGCAATAGGCACTCGGCGGATGGAAATTACCCCCCGATTGCATCATTCGTGCGGGGGTAATTTCTACTTCCAGCCGATAAAAACCTTATCTAGCCGCCACGGGTCGGCAAATCTCGGGGCCGGCGGTTCCTGGTGGGACAAAGGCATGACGATCGTTCAATTCGACCGCGGATCGTTGATGCTGCCTCCCAAGGCGGTTGTCGATTTTCTGTTAAAGCTGGATCAGGCGGACGACTGCGCGACGGAGCGGCGCGAATCCGAGCGTCGGACCGCCGTGATGGAAGTCGCCGTCGTTCCGGTCGATTTCGAGCTGCGGCAGTGCGGCGAAAGTTTCTTGGCAATTTCCAAGGACCTCTCTTCCACCGGAATGGCAATCATTCACACGCGGGCAATTCACTCCGGCAGCGTTGTCGTGGAGATCTTGAATCGCGACGAGAGCACGTTGCAACTCCTGGCCTACGTCGTAAGATGCGATGCCGTGCATCGATTCTACGAAATCGGGCTGCGGTTTGTGACCCGGCTCGCCAAGAGTTAGAATCTGCTACTCTGCTCTCGCCCCTCTTCGGCCACGGCCAATCTCGCCGCAAAGGAATCGAACCATGGGAATGATCAAAGAGTTCAAAGAATTTGCCATGAAGGGCAATGTCGTCAACATGGCGGTCGGCATCGTGATCGGCGCCGCGTTCGGCAAAATTGTCAGTTCGTTCGTCAGCGACGTGATCATGCCGCCGCTGGGAATGCTATTGGGCCATCTCGATTTCTCCAACTTGATGATCACCTTGCGCGGAAACGCGGGAGAGCCGGGAGCGGTGGCGATCCGCTACGGCGCGTTCATCAACACGATCGTGGATTTTACGATCGTGGCGTTCGCCGTATTTCTCGTCATCAAGCAAGTGAATCGATTGAAGCGAGCCGACGCTCCGCCGCCGCCGTCATCCAAGGATTGCCCCTTCTGCAAGGAGAAGATTCCGTTGACGGCCACGCGCTGCGGGCATTGCACTTCCGAAGTGAAGTAGTTTTCAATGCCCCTCGTGGGCAAGCCAACGTTCGGCATCGAGAGCCGCCATGCAGCCGCTGCCGGCGGCCGTGACGGCCTGGCGATAATAGTCGTCGGCCACGTCGCCGGCGGCGAACACTCCTTCGACGCTGGTGTTGGTGCGCAGCGGCACCGTCCATTTGACGTATTGCTTCTCAGTCAGCTCGAGCTGGCCATTGAGGAATGCCGTGTTCGGAGTGTGCCCGATGGCGAGAAACATGCCGGCGGCCGGCTGCTCGTGCGTGCTATTGTCGACCGTGCTCCGCAAGCGGACGGCGGTGACGCCTTCTTTCGGGTTGCCGAGCACTTCGTCGAATGCCGTGGTTCCAAACGATCTCGATCTTCGGATTCTCCAGCGCCCGTTCGGCCATGATCTGCGATGCCCGCAACTTGTCGCGGCGATGGACCATGTAAACCCGGCTGGCGAATTTCGATAGGTACGTCGCTTCCTCGACGGCCGAATCGCCGCCGCCGACGACCACCAGCGGTTTGTTGCGGAATCGCGGCAACGCACCGTCGCACACGGCACATGCGGTGACGCCCAGATTCTTGTAATGCGTCTTCCGAGGGCAGGCCCAAATAATTCGCCCGAGCGCCGGTGGCGACGATGACACATTGAGCTTCCGACGTTTCGCCGCTCAGCGAATTCAACCGAAACGGGCGGCGGCTGAAATCGACCGACACGATGTCGTCGGTCACCATACGCGTGCCGAAGTTAATCGCCTGTTGCCGCATTAGCTCCATCAACTCCGGGCCCTGACACGCCCTTGCCATGATGCTCGTGCATGCAGGCGCCGATCTTTGGGATCCAAGCTGCTTGTCGAGGTAACTCTTTCAGATCGCCCGCGGGAAAACCGGGAAAGTTCTCCACTTCGGTCGTCAGAGCCAACTGGCCGAGCGGCAGCGTGCCCGACCGACGGTTCTCTTCGGTGATCGCCCCCTCGAACACGAGCGGCTTCAGTTCGGCGCGGGCGGCGTAAATGGCGGCGGTCCAGCCGGCCGGACCGCTGCCGATGATGACGACTTTTCAGTCAGGTGTTCTAGTGGATCAGCATTCAGGTTCACCGCGGAGCTAGAGCGTGGAGGCAACGATGTAATTCGTCGTTGCACAAGCCGCATATTATAGGGATTGAGGTCTGCCGCGTCCATCGGTTCAACTTGCCGCTGGATTGCACCGTGCAGCTGATTCTGATCGTTCGAGTTCGTCGGTTCGCAGTCTACGGTCTCCGCGATACCTTCTGCCTCGCCGTCCCACGTTCGACATGTCCGCCATGCCCGTCATGCTCGTCGTGCTGTGCCTGCCTGGCGATCGCCTATCGCTATTACAGCGCGTTTCTGGCCGCACAAGGTGGCGGTGCTCGACGATTCCCGCGCCGACGCCGGCCGATGCGGCTGAACGACGGCCAGAACTATCATCCGACGCACAAATGGGTGCTGTTCGGCCATCATTTCGCGGCCATTTCCGGGGCCGGGCCGCTGATCGGGCCGGTGCTGGCCATGCAGTTCGGCTATCTGCCGGGACTGATTTGGATCGTGGTCGGCGTTTGCCTGGCCGGCGCCGTGCAAGACATGCTCGTGCTGGCCGCCAGCGTGCGCCGCGGCGGCCGCTCGCTGGCCGAGATCGCGCGGGCCGAAATCGGCCCGCTGGCCGGCAGCACGGCGTCGATCACGATTCTGTTCGTCGTCGTGATCGCGCTGGCGGGGCTGGGCATCGTGGTCGTCAAGGCGCTGGGTGGCGAAGAAGTGACACTGGCGCCGGGCACGATTCTCGAGATGCCGCAACGCCGGCGCGAGCATCGCCATGGGCGAGCGATGCCGGCCGCACGACCATGCCGATCGATGCCGGCCGGACACGCGAATCATCTATCCCAACGGCGCACGGTCGCGCGCAGCGAATCGTTCACGATCGCCAGGGAAGTCGCCAGGCGATTGCGCGACCGAGTCGACTGATTCGACTCGCGGATCTTCGCTGACGGCTCAACGGCCGGCCGATGCATCACGCTTGCCCGCCGGCGTCAAGCAAGCAGGTGCCGGGCAGCTCGTGGGGCACGTTCACGATCGCCTGCACGGTGCCCGATCGCGCTGTTCGTCGGCCTGTACATGTACAAATTCGCAAGGGGCGCGTGGTCGAGGCCTCGCTGATCGGCGCGGCGGCGACGCTGGCCGCCACGGTGGTCGGGGCATTGGATTCCCGGCTCGCCGCTGGAGCCGTATTTTCAACTTTCGCGCGAGCGGCACGATCTGGGCGATTTGCATTTACGGGTTCATCGCCTCGGTGCTGCCGGTGTGGCTGCTGCTTTGCCCGCGCGATTATCTGTCGAGCTTTTTGAAGATCGGCACGATCGCCCTGTTGGTCGGCGCGGTGATCGTGGCCAATCCGAAGCTGCGAAGCGCCGCCGGTCAATCCGTGTTTCGCCAGCGGCGGCGGGCCGATACTTCAACGGGCCGATCTTCCCGTTCTGCTTCATCTGCATCATGTGCGGGGCGATTTCCGGCTTTCATGCGCTGGTCTCGTCCGGCACGACGCCCAAGATGATCTCGCAGCGAAAGCGCACATTCGCACGATCGGCTACGGCGCGATGCTGATCGAAGGGCTGGTCGGCGTCGTGGCTCTGATCGCCGCCGCGTCGCTGCCGCAGGGCGACTACTGGGCCATCAACATCGATCTGTCAAAGTGCCGCGCAGTACGCCGACACGCTGGTCGAAATGGACGCCGACCACCGACAACGCTGGCCGAAATCGAGCAGCAAGTCGGCGGCGAATCGCTGCGCGGCCGCACCGGCGGGGCGGTGACGCTGGCCGTCGGCATGTCGCAGATTTTCACGCACGCGATGGACCGCGTGACCGGCGGCCGGCTGAACCTCGATGCGGTGATCAAGTACTGGTATCACTTCGCGATCATGTTCGAGGCGCTGTTCATCCTCACCACGATCGACACCGGCACGCGCATCGCTCGATTTCTGCTGCAAGAAGTGCTCGGGCAAGATCTATAAGCCGTTCGAGCGGACCGATTGGCTGCCCGGCGCGGTACTGTCGACGGCGGTGGTGACGGCCGGCTGGGGCGCGCTGATCTGCGACCGGCTCGATCGACACGATCTGGCCGATGTTCGGCATCGCCAACCAGATGCTGGCCGTGATCGCGCTGGCCGTGGTGACGACGGTGATGTTCAACGCCGGCCGCGGCCGATACGCGGCGCTGACGATTCTGCCGATGTTGTTCGTGATCGCCACCACGATGACCGCCGGAGTGCGAATGGTCAGCGGTCCGTTTTGGAACGGCCTGGTCGGTGGACTGACGAGCCACAATTATCCGATCGCGACCAAATGGGGGCTGAATCTGCTGGCCACCGTGTTCATGATCGCCGCGGTGCTGTTGATCGTGGCGGAGGCGGTGACGAAGTGGAACAGGGGCCAAGGGCGGAGAGCAGAGAGCGGAGAGCAGGTCACGAATCCGGCGGCGTCCGAGGATTAGCGGATGCACGAGTCGCAAGCACAGTCGATGGCGGGACGGTTCGTGATTCTTCGGCATGAAGGGTCCAGCGGTTACAAGCCGGGAGTGCATTGGGATCTGATGCTGGAGTTTGGAACGTCGCTACGAACTTGGGCGATGGTGGAGTTGCCGCAGGCGGATCGAGTAATCGATGCCGAGCGAATTGCCGATCATCGGTTGGCGTACCTGGATTACGAGGGGCCGATTTCCGGCGACCGTGGGACGGTCAGCAGGTGCGACGAAGGGGAATTTCAGACCGTTTCTGATTTGCCGGATGAGTTGCTTGTCGTCCTCCGCGGCCGCAGATTGCAGGGCCGATTGACGCTCCGCCACCGCGACGACGGCACGGCATGGCGATGCGTTTTTGATCCCGATGCGCCCCTTCAAAGTCGCCGCTGATTCTGGCATAATCGATATTGTCGGGGGACGGAATGCGAATTCCCACGCGTTTCATGCTGCCACGGACTGCGAGGAAGCCGGATGTTCAGGAATCTCAGCACCGAGGGGCTCGGTGTCTCGGGGCATCAAAGCGAATTCATCGAATTGGCCTTGTCGTTTGGATTCAAGGGAATCGATCTCGACCTGGTCGATTTTCAGCAGCAAGTTCAAGTCAACGGCCTAGCCCGCGCTCGCCGGCTGCTCGATAGCGCCAAGCTGAAAATCGGCACATTCCGCTTGCCGCTGGTGTGGGACGACACCGACGAAATCTATCAGCAGGGCCTGCAACCGCTTGCCGAGAGTCTGAAGTTGGCGGCCGATCTTGGGGCCACGCGGGCGGTGACCGGTTTGCGCCGGCCAACGATGCCCGGCCCTATCACGAGAATTTCGAATTCCATCGCCGTCGGCTCACGGAGCTTGGCGAGGTTTTGGCGCCGCACAAGATGCGGCTCGGCATCGAATTGACGGCCCCGCTGGCGGCCCGAAAGGACCGAGCTTATCAGTTCATCTATACGCTCGATGCCCTGGCGATGTTGGTGAGCATGATTCGCTCGGCGAATGTCGGCATCGTGCTCGATCCGTGGCAAATTCGCGCCGGCGGCGGCATGATCGACGACGCGCAAAAAATCGGCGGATCGAGGATCGTCGCCGTGCATCTCTCCGACGCCCCGGCCGACGTGCCGCCGACCGAATTGGTTGACGAGCAGCGGCTGATGCCCGGTGAAACCGGCACAATCGATTCCGCCGCCCTGTTGACGAAACTGGCCGAATGGGGCTACGACGGGCCGGTGACTCCGCGAGCCCATCGCAGCCGAACCGTCGGCATGCGTCGCGAGCAGGCCGTTAAGCTCGCCGGCCAACGGCTCGACGAAGCCTGGAAAAGCGCGGGCTTAAATGCCGCCGGCCGCCTGGCGCCGGCGAAAAAGTAGGCTGAAGGCTACAGGAAACGAGCACGCCGCATTCCTGCTCCCCGCTCCCTGCTCCCCGCTTCCGATTATAACGGCCGATCCGCCGATTCCTTCGATTCCGGCCTGCGCGATCGAACGTCTTGTGCCGTGACTGCCGGACTTGCGGAAGATCGCGTTCCGTGCGCATCCATTATGACGGCTGCGACGCCGGACTCTTCGCACCCTTCGATTCCGAAGGTTGAATTCGGTCATTCGTTCCCACCCGCGCGGACGATTCGATGCTGTAGGACGGAAGAGTCGGCACGGATGCCTGGCTCGTCGGCCCGATGAAGGCACCGGACAAAAGCAAGGACGAATGATGGATCGCCAGTCAATGCAAAACGTCGCGCGACCGATGATGCATTTGCTTGCCGGAGCGCTTTGCGGTTGCGCCTGGGAGCGTTGGGAGGCTGCGGTCGGACACACGCACCGGCCGACAGCGCCGCGGCCAAAAGCAACCCAGCCTCGATGCAATCGATGGCAAGCGATTTGGCCGATGCCGATCGCCTGGCCCCGCACGTTCGACTGGTGCAAACCGCTCCCCGGCCACTCCCGGTGAACGATGCGACGTCAATCGGCGGAATCTCGCGTTCAGCCGTCGTTTGGGCCGCTTATCCGCCGGCGCAGGGAGCGGACGGCGACGATGCTCCGCGTGTCCGCTTGGCACAAGCCCGGCCGATGCCGTTGCCGGCCGAGGGCCCCGAATTCGATGCACCGCAGCGGTCCGTTGGCCAGGCGACGACCGACCAAGCCGCGATCGCGCCGCTACCGCCGCTGGCTGCCGCTCCGATGAATGCCGGACCGTTGCCGAGAAACCCCGCGCTCGACGCCGTGGCCCGTCAGGCCGACGCACAAACAGCCCACGGCTTCGAGTTGGCCCAGCGGGGCGCGATTCATTCCGCGCGGGCCGAATTCGTCGCGGCTCTGCACACGATCGCCGCCGCGCTCGACTCGGCAAATTGCGGAAACAATCGCGATCGAATGCTTGCCGCGGGCCTGGAATCGCTCGATGAAGTCGATGATTTTACCGCGCCACGGCGAGTCTACCGCCGGCGATGCCGACGTAGCCCGAATCGTCGCGGGCCATCAGACGCCCGCGTTGAAAGGGGCCTCGCTCGCCGGATTGAGTCGCACGGCCGCCATGTCGCGCTACCTGACGTTTGCCCAAGAGCAACTATCCGGCTGCACCGCGGGCATTCCCGCCGGTTCGGCCGCTCTGTTCGGGTTGGGCAAGATTTATTGTGTGCCCGAATCAATGCACGGGCCGGTCGATCCCACGCATGGGGCCAAAGCCGTCGCGCTGTTTCAAGCGGCACTGCTTGTCGATAACGGCAACTATCGGGCCGCGAATGAACTGGGCGTGCTGCTGGCAAAGTTTGGTCGATTGCCCGAGGCGCGAACCGCGCTATTGCATAGTGTGAAGATCTCGCCGCAGCCGACGACGTGGCAAAATCTGTCGGCCGTCCATCAAATGCTGGGCGAACGCGATTTGGCCGCGCGGGCTCGATTTGGAGGCGACCATCGCCACCGCACGATTGAACCAACGAGGCGGCGCGGCGGGCCAGTCGTCCGTCGCCGTGCAATGGCTCGACCCGGCCACGTTCGCCGCCACGACGCCGTTGAACATCGACGGGACGCCGGCCACGCGATCGGGCCATTCAAGTACGGCAGCCAATCCGACCAATACAACAATGCGGTAGGCCGTCGAACGATCAACCCGCGCGACACGCCGCTTGCGCGCGAGCTGCGCATCGCCGAAGGACCGGATGATGCCAACGAGAACCACACTACTTCTGAGCGGCTCCGTTGCGGCGCTGCTCGCCATCGCGTTGTCACCCATCGCGAAACGGGGGCATTCTGCTTTTCCGGAAAACCAGAATGTCCCCTTTTCACCGGCGACGCCCACGTTCATCCTGTTCGACGAAATTCACGCCGCCGCAAGATTTGCAACCGGCCCTGCGCCGGCCGCGCGACAACGCCGTCCAACTCTGCCAGGCCGTCTGCGGCGATTCGCCGTGCGTGCCGTGGCAAGCGGGCGGGCCGGGCGAATATGTCGATCACGCGCGCACGGCCCACGTGCCCGTGTATCGCATCCGCGTTGACGACGTGCTGCGGTGCGTCTATCGGATCACGCGCAACGAAACGACTCGCCCCTATCAACTCAATGTCGGTGATGAAGTGTTGGTCGAATCGTTTTCCGATTCGGCCCTCAATCGCAGCCTGATCGTTCAGCCCGACGGCTCGATCACGCTCCGTTTGCTCGGCCAGGTTCAAGCGGCGCATCTCACGGTGACGCAATTGCGCGATTCGTTGGAAAAGGTGTACGCCAAGTTCTACAAAGTGCCGTCGATCACCGTCACGCCCGTAAAAGTGAACACGAAGCTCGACGATCTTCGGGCCACGGTGGACGCCCGATCGGGCAGCGGTGGACAAGGTCTTGTCGTTCGCGTCACGCCCGATGGATCGATCAGCCTGCCCGCCGTCGGCCCGGTGCCGGTGCAAGGGCTGACGTTGGAAGAAGTCGAGCGCGAACTGAATCTCCGCTACGCGCTGGAAGTCGAGGGCATTGAAATCACGCCGATCCTCGAAACCCGCGCGCCGCGGTATGTGTATGTGCTCGGCGAAGTGAAACTGCCGGGCCGATACGTGCTCGAAGGGCCGACGACGGTGATGCAGGCGATTTCGATGGGCGGCAGTTGGAACGTCGGCGCGAATCTGAATCAAGTGGTGATCTTCCGCCGCGGCGACGATTGGCGGCTGATGGCGACGATGGTCGATTTGCGAGGCGCGCTGGCCGGCAAATGCAAATGCCCCTGCGGCGAAATCTGGCTCGGCGATTCCGACGTGGTGCTAATCCCGAAATCGCCGATCCTGCAAGCCGACGATTTCATCAACCTCGTGTTCACCCGCGGCATCTACGGCGTGATGCCGTTTACGACATCGTACGAATTTGGGCTGGCAGCGACGGTGCTAAAATAGCGTTACGATCTCTGCCCGGTGCGCCGAATCTGCTGCGCCGCGTGGCCGCAGAGGTAGGCAGCGCTGATGGTCAGGAGCATCATGCAGAAGCACCAATAGGGCGCTGCGTGCCGGACGGATTGCAGGCCCAGCGGGGGTTCGTGTTCCATTGGCGTGGCGAGTGTCATGGCGGCGGTGGTGCCGTAGAGCGTGGCGACGATCGCCAAGACGAACATCGACGCCCAGAGCGATGCCCAATCGGGAATCGAAACCAGCCAAGCCGCGTAAGCCAATTGCAAAATCGCGACGAGCAACACGCCCTGCGCCCAGCCCGGAGCGACGCCCAAGTCCCAATACCGCAGCGCCGGCCACATGCTGACAATACTTACGAACACCAATCCGGCGGCGATCCGATAGACCGTCGCGCGGAGCGATTTTGTCGAACCGACCGCGATTGGGTTGCGGAACCATGAAGTTTTCGCAGTGGTGCGCCCCATTGCGTTCGACGTCCGATTTTGCGCCCTTTGGCGACGCGACCGCCGGGTTCATCGCGGGAAGCGGCGGCGGCGATGTTTTCGTCGGCGCAACCGTCGATCGAGCGATGGTACTGGTGCCGCCTGTCGCAGCCGCGGCAGATGCGGCTTCGAACGCGCCGGCCGCGGAAGTCATCGAACGACCCGGTGTTGTTTCGGGAATATAGGGCGGCTCGACATCGCCCAGCACTTTCCACGATCCGATGATTTTTGCCTTGTGTCCGGCTGTGTCGAAACCGATGTCGTGAGCCGGATCGGCCGCGCCGTTTGAACGTCGTGGCATTAATTCAGCCGTCGGCAATGGCAGCGTTTGCGACATCAAATCCGGCTCGGCCGCGATCGGCGAATCAGGTTCCGCGGCCGCTTGTCGCGCTGCGACCGCGGCATCGTCGGAGACAGGCGTCTCGCCCAAATTGAGCGGCATGAGGACGGTGTCGGCCGCGGCAGGATCCGGCGCGACCGCCGCCGGCTTATCGGTCGGCGGCGATTTCGAAGCCGCCCCCGTTGGATTCGCCGGCCCACCGCCCAATCGCGAACGGCTTCCCAGCGTCGATTTCTCGCCGTCGCCCGCCCGCCGCAACTCGGGCACATTCACAATCTCGCGACATAACGGGCAGCGCCCAGCCCGGCCCGCCATATTGTCGGCGACCTTCAGCACGTGGCCCGACGGACAAGTGACGGGAATAGACATACGCGCGGCAGCGAACGGGGCAGATCAAACTGGAGAACGTCGCATCCAGTTTGGTCCCCGGCGGTCCGTTTGTAAAGCGATTGCGCCGCGATCGGACGAGCGAAGAAGGCTCAGTGATCGACATACACCCGGGTGTTTTCTTCCTTCGTCACCGGTTGGTGCATATCGTCGGTTTGGACTTGCACTTTCACGCGCAGGTCGCCGGGTTGGATGGCTTGGGCTCGGATTTTGAATGTCGTTTCGCCTTTTGGCTCGAGCCGCGCGATTGTTTCGAATTGGACCGTGCGGCGGTTGACCGTGGCGGGACCGTCGGTTCGCAACGGTTTTAGCTCCGGCGGAAAGAGGGCAGCGATGCGGAGATTCGTGGCGGCGATCGAGCCTTCGTTGACGACATGAATCTGATAGGTCGTTTCGCCGCCGACTTCGATCGCTTCGTCGGTTGCGCGAACGTCGAATGTCACATTGGCCAGGCCTTCGACGGTGACGGTCTGCTCTTTGGCGTCGCTCAGCCCTTGGCGAGCTTTGCCGTGAATCTCCATTCGCTGTTCGCCGGTTTCGATCGGCACGGCGACGAGCGTGACGCTGCCGGTTTCCGCGGGCGGAAGTTCTTCGAGATTCCAAGTGACCGTGTGCGTTTGCGGATCGTAGTGGCCGGCGTTGTTGGCTTTGACGAATTTCATGCCCTTGGGCAATTGCGTGACCAGCTCAACATCGCGAGCCGGGGCGGTGCCGGGGTTCGACACGGCGACGGTGTACGTCGCCTGGCGTTCGAGATAGCGGCGCGTCGGGCCGGTCATGGCGACCGACAGCGCGGGAGCAACGATGTCGAACTCGACCCGGGCTTGGGCTCGCAGCTTGGCGTCGCCGCGGGCTTGCAAGGCGTTGACAACGTGGCCCGCTTCGACGGCCGACATCGACAATTGAATTTCACGCGATTGGCCCGGCTTTAGTGTGCCGACTTCGAATTCGAGATCGCTGCCCGCCTTGTGCCGCAGTCCGCGCGGAACATGTTCAGACAGAACGATGCCGGTGGCGGCGCCGGTGCCGGGATTGCTGATTCGCACCGACATCGTCGCTTCGTCGCCGATGAGAACTTGCTTGGGGCCGACGAGTTGAATGACGAGCCGCGGTCGGGTCGCCAGCGTGTGGACGGAAACTTCGGTGCGAAATGTGACCGTGGCCGAGCTGCGGACGTCTCCTTCGGCGATCGGCATGAGTTCCAATTGAACGATCGTTTGTTCGCCCGGCTTGAGTTCGCCGAGCGACCAAGCCAATTGGCCGCTGAGGCCTTGCGTGGTGGGCGGATTCGAGGAAATGAATTGCGTGCCCTGCGGAACGGAGTCGTGAATTTCGACGCCTTGGGCCGCGGCGTTGCCGGCGTTTCGCACTCGCAACTCGAAGTGAGCCGGCTTGCCGACTTGCACTTCGGTCGGAGCGATTTTTTCGATCGTCAACTGCGGTGATTGCGAGCCTTCGACGTGTTTTGCGTCGGGATGGATCGGGCCATCGGCGATCGGAGCCGGATCGCTGCCGCCGATCGTCGAGTTGGCACTGACGTTGGCAACCGCGCTCGGATCGGGATCCACGGGCCGCAGACTGCCGATCGTGATGCCGGGCGGATTAGCCGGTTGATTCGCCATCGGTGAAATTGTGGGACCAGCATCCGCCGGCGGCAGGGCGTTTGCCGGCGGCTGGTTCGGTTGAAGCACCGAGATTTCCGTCGCGCTCTGTGGCGGCGATTGTTGCGGAGGGATTTGTAGCGGCGTAGCGCCCGGTGACGGATCTAGCGTGGCGGGGGCTTGCGCGACTTCGATCGGCGGTGCAGTCGGCACTGGACTGAGATCGATTCTATGACCGCCATTCGCGGCGACCGGCGGTGGATTCGAAGCTGCGACGGGCGCCGTCGCCGAAGCGAGATTCGCGCCCCGCCGCTATTCAGGCCGAACGGATCGCTTGGCGCCGCGACCGAATCCATCGCCGGTTCGCGGTCGGTGGTCGGGCGCGATTGATGAATGGTCAATTGCGATTCGTTGCCTGGTTCTTGCGTGCTTGGAACCGATCGCGGCGGAACGGCGGCCCGGCTCGGCGGGAAAATCTTGCACCGAAACCAATCGAACCGACGAATTCGCAGGATTTGCGGTATCGCCGTCCGTCGCGCCGGGCTGATTGTGGCTGCTGGCGAAGGGATCGGTATTGGCCGGTTGAATCGAATCGCCGCCGAGTGGATTGCTCCGCTGGGCATGGGCGATGGCGATCAGTCCCAACATCACGACCAGAGAGAGCGCGGACAGGCGCAATAGCAGACGCTTCATGTGTCGGCTCCGCAAACGAATGGGGCTTTCGAGCCGGAAAAGATTTCCCGAGGCTCGTGTCGGGAGCCGGGAATCGCGCTGCCACGGGGGCAGCGGCCCGACTTTGAAGCGGCGTAATTACCAGAATCCACGCGGGGCGAAAAGAGCAATTGCCGGAAAACGGCGATCGGCGGCCCGCCCAACTAACCCGAAGCGTTAGCGAGGGACGGACGACGCTACGCCCTCGCTAACGCTTCGGGTTGGTATGGGCCGGTATGTCGCGAGGCGTTGTCCCGCTGTTTGTTGCACCCGACAAGCTATACTTTCGGGTCGTGCGCGCGTGTATGGATTCCATTTTCTCCACACTTCCCGGTCAGCATGCCCAACCTAAGTCTTCTACAGATCTTGATTCTGGCTATCATTCAAGGCGCGGCGGAGATGCTGCCAATCTCGAGTTCGGCCCATGTCACGATCGCGGCGCGGCTGATGGGTTTTGATCCCAGTGCCGACAAACAAGGGGCCTTCAAATGGGCCTTCTTACTCATCATGCTGCACACCGGCACGATGCTGTCGGTGCTGGTCTATTTTCGCTCGCGCTGGAAGGCTCTGTGGAAACAATGGCCGGCGCTGATTCTAGCGACGTTGGCGACCGGCGTCGTCGGCTACGGCTTGAACGAACTTCTCAAGCATTTCTTTCTGCGCGGCTCGGCTGGAAGTCAGCCGCAAGAGGTCGAGCATTTGTTCTATCAGCTTCCGCTCATCGCCGCGGTGCTGGCCGCAGTCGGAATCATGATTATCGCCGCCGGACTGAAGGACCATAAAGTAGCCGGCCGGATCGCGGAAGTGGGCAGATGGCCGGCGGTCGTCATCGGCATGGTGCAAGGATTGGCGTTGCCATTTCGCGGCTTTTCGCGGTCGGGTTCGACAATCTCGACCGGCTTGTTTTTCGGCATCGAGCGGATTCGGGCCGAGGAGTTTAGCTTCGCGCTGGCCGTGATTCTGACGCCGGTGCTGATTGTTTACGAAGGGCGGCACTTGGTGGGCCACGGCGCGGCGGCGTCAAATCCATCCGCGGGCCTCGCGCCGCTGATCCTGCCGAGTTTGGCTGGCATGGCGTTCAGTTTCGCGGCGGGGCTTGTTGCGTTGCGCCGGCTCTCGCGCTGGCTCCAGCGCGGCCGCTGGCAATGGTTCGGCGGCTACTGTCTGATTGCGGCCGCCGTCGTCTTGGCAATTCATTTCGGAATGCCGGAGAAACCGCCCGAATCGGCCCAGAGCACGACTTACTCGGCTCGACTCGACCGTCTATAATGGTCGATGTAAGAAGTTGGGCCGTCAGACCCGGTTTAGTTGACCGGCGGCGGCAGAGTGCTTTCGGGGGCGAACTGGGTTCGACCGGATGGCAGAAGTGCAGGTGGCGTGTCGTGGTTGGTCAGTTGGCCACGTTAAAAAGCTGACCAAATCCTTCATTTGCTGAAGGTAATTTCGCTTTGGCTGCCTAGAGATAGGCATCCCCGACTGCGGGCTTTCGTCGGAGAGGCCCAAAAGTTCGGTCACTAATTCCGAATCGTCTCGGGTCATTGGCGAGCACGCCCGAGACTAAAAACCGTTCCCGCCTGGCTCGACGAGCACCCAGCCGGTTGGGGGCTTGCGAGCGAGAGCGCAAATGATCCGGCTACGCACGTAGAAGCCTTCGCGGAAACATTACGGGACGCGGGTTCGATTCCCGCCGCCTCCAATTATCAATTCGCAAATCCAGCTCATTGCGGATCCTGTCGGAATGTCGTAGAAAACATAAGCTTAGCGTTCAGAAACCACCAAACAGGCGCTCGCGACGACATCTGGGATTGAGGGATCGGCGCCCGCAATCGAAAGACCAGGAATTGTTTTCGAACCCCTCACAAAACCGCCGGGGACTGTCCCCATTTTGCGCAGTCCGCGGAGCAAAACGGGGACTGTCCCCTTCTGCCCGGCGGCTTTGTGAGGGGTTCTTCGACATTGGTCTTGATCGTCTCGGCAAACGCACGACTTGACCTCGCGAAACATGCTGAGCATCGAGAGCGACTTTCGCACACTGTTGGAAGGCATCCGCGCCGGGTCGGAAGATGCGGCGTGGCGGATCATTGAGCTCTTCGGGCCGCACATCCATCGCGTCGTGCATCGCTTGCTCGATCGCCGCTTGCGGTCGCAGTATGATTCGGTCGATTTCGTGCAAGCCGTATGGGCCTCGTTCTTTCGCGAGCCCAACCGGATTCGCTCCTTCGAAACGCCATCCGATTTGATCCGCTATCTGGCAGCGACGACGCGGCAATAAGGTGATCGACGAATCGCGGCGAAGGTTGGGCACGCAGGAAGTTCGACGTTAGGCGGGTGCATTCGTTCGATGATTCCGTGGTGGAAGCCGACAAATTGCGGTCGTGCAGCCCATCGCCCGAGGAGGTAGCCATTGCGCGCGAGGCCTGGAGCCGCTTGGTCGCGGGGCAGCCGCAGCAATACCGCGACGGTGGCGCAGCTGCGCTTTCAGGGAGCGACCTATCCGGAAATCGCGGCTCTCCTGGAAATCCATGAACGAACGGCCCGTAAGATGATCGAACGCTTGTTCCGCATGCAAGTGGCGTGACAGGTTTTGGCCGACAACCGTGTAGGGACCGCGCAGGGGCCATGGCGGCACAAGCCGGCGAGATTGCCGCAGTGATCGACCGCTGGCGCGGCGGCGAACCGCCCGACGCGCGCGCCGTGCTCTCGCAACATCCCGAAATCTTGGGGCGAAAGTCGGTCGTCCTCGATTTGGCCTACGAGGAGTATTGCCTGCGCACCGAGTCGGGCGAACGGATCGCTTCCAGCACGTTCTGCGAGCAGTTTCCCACCTACCGCCATTCGCTCCAGCGGCTGCTCGAAGTGCATGAATGCTTGCGGTCCGATCCGGTTGCCGCGGCGCTACTCCTGGAGCCGAAGTGGCCGGACGCAGGCGAGATGTTTTTGGGATTTGAGATTCGCCAGGAGCTAGGGGCGCGGCGCCATCGGCCGAGGCTTCTGCGCGCGAAGCCGCGTTGGGCAACCGTTGGGTTGTCTTGAAACTGTCGGTTGGCGGCGCCGCCGAGGCGGAAACGCTGGGCCGATTGTCCCACGACAACGTCGTGCCCGTGTTCTCCGTCGAAGACGACCCAGCGACGGGCCTGACGGCCGTCTGCATGCCGTACCTGGGCGCCGCCACGCTCTGCGACGTGCTCGACCGAGCGGCGCAGGAGTGCGCGGCAGGACCGTCCCTTTTTTCGAAGGCAGCGGAAAAAAAGGGAGAGGCCCCGTTCGTTCCACGCAAGTTTCACCGGAGGCAGAATCTGCGAGCGAGTGTCGTGCTCGACGCTGTCGCGGCGGGTCGCAATCTGCCCGAAAGCGCCGAGCTGGCGACGGCGCCTGACCCGTTGCTTGCCCGGGGCGATTTCGTCGAACGGAGTGTTGCACTTGGGGGCCCAACTGTCGCGCGCTCTGGCGTTCGCCCATTCCAAAGGTGTGGTGCATCGCGACCTAAAGCCGTCGAACGTGCTGATGACGCCCAGCGGAAAACCGATGCTGCTGGATTTCAATCTGTCGTACGACCAACAAACGAGCGGAACACGCGTCGGCGCCACACTGCCGTATGCGGCGCCCGAGCAACTTCGCGGGCTGTTTCAGGCGCCTAGGACGATGAGATGCAGTAGCGGAGAACTGGACGCTGAGCCGCCGACCGCCGACGACCGACTGCCAACGGCCGACTCCGATCTTGTCACCGATCCACGGTCCGATCTCTACTCTCTTGGCGCAATCCTCTACGAGCTGCTCGGCGGGGAGTTGCCGTTTTCAATCGACTCCCCGCGCGAGCCGGTTGATGCCGCCGTTGGCGCGCTGCTGGCGCGGCAGGCCGCTGGACCACCGTCGCTCCGCCGGCTCAACCCGCTCGTCGATGCGACGGCAGCGGCATTGGTCGAACGCTGCTTGCGGTTCGACCCGCGGGAGCGGCCGTCGAGCGCTCAGGAGCTCGCTGACGGCCTGGCCCAATGTCTCGCCCCGCGCCGCCGCATTGTGCGCTGGGGGCGACGCAATCGCCCGGCGCTGGCCTGCGCCGCGGTGTTCGTCGCGGTCGCTCTGACGGCCGTCGGCTGGCGGGTTGCGACGCTCGATCCTTATCCGCTGCGTGAGTTTCATGCCGCTACCGAACAGTTCGCGGCCAGTGACTATCGCGCTGCACTGCCGCACCTGGACCATGCGCTCCAGGCGGATCCGGACAACGCCGATTTCTTGTTCGTGCGCGGCCAGACGCGGCAGCATTTGGGCGATTTTGACGGGGCCGCCGCCGACTACAAATCGTCTGCCGCCAAGACACCGTCGGGAATAACTTTGGCATCGCTCGCCTACTGCCGCGCTCAAACGCACTTTTACGAAGACGCCGCCCATTGGGACCAGCGCGCTATTGACGCCGGATTCAACACGGCGGAGGTACACAACAATCTCGGATTTAGTCTCATGCAGCTTGGCAGCCTCGACGCTGCGCGCCACCATCTGGACGCTGCGATCGTTTTGAACCCGTCGTTGCAGGCCGCCTATTTTAATCGCGCCAAACTTGGACTGCGCGAGGCGCTCAAGGGCGCGTCGGCCGCGGCCGCCATTGCCGACGCCGAAGCGGCGGTGCGGCTGGGACCGATTTCGGCTGAGTTAGCTTTCGACGCCGCGCGGTTGCACGCTTTAGACGCAGAGAATCCCCACCGCGACGATGCCGTCGTGAGCTATGTCGCACAGGCGCTGCGGCTTGGAACGTCGCCGCACCAAATTCAGGCTGAGCGACTCTTTCTGCCGTACTTGGCCAAATTGGCAGCCGGCAAACTCCTTCAATCCAAGGCGACAAGCGCGCCGGTCGAGCCAGTCCTCCTGGTGCCGCCTGCGGTACTATTGAGGCAACTCATCCCTGGCGCCTGACATCGCTTCTCTCGCGCCAATCGGCACGACCGGCGCGAATTTCCGGTCGATTTCCCGCTTGAGCCCTCACACCCTCTTCCAACGCGCACAAGTCGAATTAGCGTGGAATGAAATGGGGCGGTGAGCTTCAGGGCAACTTTTCCGTCGCGGCATCGGGACACATCTCACGCCGCGACAGGAGATCGGCCGGCCGAGGACGGCGAAAGAATCGCAGAATCTTTCGCCGCTCCGGCCCGGTTTCGTTCCTCAATCTCGATCTGTCCTTCGGGCCGCCGCGCTGGAAAGCGCGGCGAACCGCATTGACGGCGTCCCTTCCACCGCAACCGTCGGCGGGTTTCCTCGAAACCCGTTCCCTCCGACCGGCACGCGGCGCGGCCGATTTGATCCGCTTTACCTTCCACCGAGGTGCCATTATGCGCTCATTTTGGTTTAGCCGTATTCGCCGTGAAAAATCCAGCCGTCGGTCGGCGTTTCACTCCAAGGGCCACGCCCGCCATTCTCGCTGCCTCGCGTTTGAAACGTTCGAGCCGCGGCAGATGCTGAGCGTCAGTACGTCGTACGATCCCACGAGCCAGGCGCTAAGCATCTCGGCCGCCGGAGCGGACACCAATTCCGTCGCGGTCGCCTACGACGCCGCCGGCAACGTCACGATCAACGGTTCGGAGCTGACCTCCGGCTCCTCCGTGGTCACGGCCTCCGCAATCCAAACCCTCACCATCACCGAAGGCAACGGAAGCGACATCGTCGATCTCAGCGGCATGAGCCCCGCCGCGTTCACCGGCCTCGGAAGCGTCGGTGTTTCGCAAAACGGCAGCTCAGGCACGATCTATTGGGGCGACGTGCAGCCCTCGGGCTCCGGCAGTGGCGGCAATGTTTGGATGAGCACCGCCGCCTCGGGTTCCGCTTACGGCTACGGCTTCTCAGAGGGGAGCGCCAATGGATCCGGCAGCGGCTCAAGTTTCAACGGCGCCTCGGGATCGGGCTCCGGGAGCGGCAGCGGTTCGGGAAGCGGTTCGAGCAGCGCCGGCGGTTCGAGCAGCAGCTCATCCGGCAGCTCGTCAGGCTCAGGTTCCGGTTCCGGTTCCGGTTCGGCCTCTGGCTCCGCCAGCGGATCGGGGAGCGGGAGCGGGTCGGGCAGTGGATCGGGAAGCGGTTCGAGCGACGGCAGCGGCGGCTCGGGCTCTGGCTCCGCCAGCGGGTCCGGGAGCGGGAGTGGGTCTGGCAGCGGATCGTCGTCGACCAGCGGCAGCGGCTCAGGGAGTGGCTCCGGCAGCGGGAGCGGATCAGGCTCCGGCAGTTCGTCGAGTGAGGCGCCGCAAATCAACAATTTTCTCGCCGTCGCCAGCGTGGATGTGTGGATCTTCAGCGGCAGCGTGACTGATCCTAGTCAAAATCCAGCCGGCCTGACGATTACTTTCGGCGGCCTGCTGACCGGCGATTCGGCCACTGTTGCATCCGATGGCACGTTCAAGCTCGCGGTCGAAATCCCCGACAACACATCGGGAACCATCACTGCCCAAACCACCGACAATGCCGGCAACCCGTCGAACGTTGCCTGGGAGTACGTCTCCACCAGTACGTGACAAAAAAAGGAGTCGGCTGACCGCTTTTTTTACAAACGACCGTGCCGCTGACTTCCCGGCCTTTTTTAAGAACCCCTCACAAAACCGCCGGGGACTGTCCCCTTCCGCCGAGCGTTTTTGTGAGGGGTTCGAATCCTCATTGGGCCACACACCGCGTGGTACACTTTTGGGATGTTCGACGGCTTGGAGGTCTTTCCATTGCGGCTGCGCGGACACCTATTCCGTACGGGAGACAGCGATGTCCGATCCGAAGAAGTGCGTGATTTTGGTCCCTTCCAATTTCGGCATCGAGCCGGCATGCGAGCGGTCGCTGATCAAATTGGAGCATCAGGGCTACCCGGTCTGGCGAGTGCCGGGCTTTTCGGCTATCGACCAGGCACGGAATCAACTGGCCACCGATGCCTTGGCCCAGGGCTTTGAAGAGCTGTTCTGGCTCGATGCGGACACGGAATTCGAGGTCGAGGCCGTCGAACGGCTCCGTTCACACAATCTCCCGATCATTTCGGGAATTTACGCCAAGAAAGGGCAGCGGGACTTCGCCTCGCGGCTGCTGCCGGGCACGACGAAAATCACCTTTGGCCAAGCGGGCGGAGTGATGGAGATCATGTACGCCGCAACCGGCTTTCTGCTTACTCAGCGGAAGGTGTACGACGACATTCAGCGCAACTGGGGACTGCCCACCTGCAACGAGCAGTTCGGCCACCCGATGGTCCCCTATTTCATGCCGCTGGTGACGCCGACCGAGCAGGGACCATGGTATCTCGCCGATGATTATGCCTTCTCGCACCGGGCCCGTGCGGCCGGCTACAAAATCTTCGCCGACACGACAATTCGCTTGGGCCATATCGGCCGCTACAGCTACAGTTGGGAAGACGCTGGCGGCTCGAACAAGCGCTACGCCAACTACGACTATCACATCGTCTAAAACTTGGCCATTCGCCCCAGAAGTTCAATGCAGATCGAGGTTTGCGGCGAAAGGGCCGCAGCCATGCAAACTCCTGCCAAAGTTCGCTTTTGGGCGCCGCGGAATTTTTTTGGTTTCGCCGGCCCGGTTTCAAACCGGAATCTCGATCTTTATGTGGGGCAGACTTCCACTACAGCTTCGTGGTAATAAGCCGCCCCGCCGGAAGCACAGCCGGCGGACGGGGCAGAGTCGCGCCAACTGCCCGGCGGGGCGTGCTTTTCGACCAGTGTAGCTAACTTGGAGGGGTAAGTCCACCTCTCGCCTTTGAAGAAAAATGCCGGCCCGTGACGCCAATTCCGGGGACACCACCCGCCAATTCCGGGGACACCATACTTAATTCTTGACGCGGCACCGATGGATCATTACGATCGGCCGCATGGCCCGATTAGCTCGCATCGTTGTTTCTGGCATGCCGCATCATATTACCCAGCGCGGTAATCGGCGGCAGCAGACGTTTTTTCACGCAGACGACTATTCGGTCTATATCGATCTGATGGCCCAGTGGTGTCGTGAACAAGGAGTGCGAATTTGGGCCTATTGTCTGATGCCGAATCATGTGCATTTGATAGCGGTCCCAAGCTCGGAGGGCGGGTTGCGGCGGGCAATCGGCGAGGCTCACCGCCGTTACACGCGGCGAGTTAATTTTCGCGAAGGTTGGCGAGGGCATCTTTGGCAGGGCCGTTTTGCATCGTTCGTGATGGATGAGCCCTACCTGCTTGCGGCTGCGCGTTATGTGGAACTCAACCCGGTGCGCGCCGGACTGGCGACAGCGCCGAGCGATTATCCGTGGAGCAGTGCCCGGGCGCATCTTGCGGGGCACGACGACGCGCTGGCGGAGGTGTCGCCGCTGCTCGCGATGGCCAGCGACTGGCGTCGGTTGCTATGTAGCGCGGTCGGCGAGGAAGAACTGCGAGCATTGCGCCGGAGGGAGCGAACGGGGCGGCCACTCGGGGACGAAGAATTCATGGTTCGATTGGAGCAGCATCTCGGCCGCGTCTTGCGCCGACAAAAGCCCGGCCGAAAAAGCAAGCGAGCCGAGATACAAATCGGTAAATAAGTATGGTGTCCCCGGAATTGTCCGAATTGTCCGGCGGAAAAAGCAAGCGAGCCGAGATACAAATCGGTAAATAAGTATGGTGTCCCCGGAATTGTCAATCGCTAAACGGACACAAGAACACCAGCACGCATGTCACCTTTGCTGGATCGCATACAGATACTCTTCCCCCTTCAAATACATCACGTTGCCAGAAAACACCGGCGAGGTGTAAAAGGTTTCTTGCTTGCAGGGATTCCCGCCGGGTGAGGCGGGGAAAATGTTCTCGATGACGTTGCGGCCGATTTCCTGATAGACGGGGCCGGGTTTCAGGATGATCGCGGAGCCGGCATCGTCGAATAGATAGATGTTCTTTCCGCCGAGGGTCGGGCTGGCCACCGCGCCGTAGAGGAAGCGATCGTAGCGGCAATACCAATCGAGCCAGCGGCGATACATGCTCTTCTGCTGCTTCACGTCAACGGCCATCAACCCGCCGCTCATGTCTTCGACATACACGATCCCGTCTAAATAAAGGGGCGACGCGACCCAGTAGGAAATTCCGCGAAGCGGGACATGATCTCGCATCCAATTCAATTCGAACAGTTCTTTGATGGCCGTCGATTTTTCGCCGGCCGGAAGGGCGAAGGCGGTGAAGGCGACATTGTCGTCGGTCCAGCCCTTCATTTGATCGGGCATGTATACGACGCCGTTCTCAACGATTGGAGTTTCCTCGCCGAACACATTGTCGTCGTTCGACGCGATCAACTCGCCGTCGGAAAGGCGGCGAAGATCGAGACCCCGGCCGTCGTGCTTGGAAAATATGGCAATTTCGTTTCCGATTCGCACGGGTTCGGGCGACGCGCCGCAAACCTCCTCGCATTTTTGTCTCCAATCCAGCTTGCCGGTAGCTGCGTCGAAGCAAAGCATTTGGTTCGTCGCGGTATAAATGAGCCGTCCGTTGGCCAGCATCGTCGAGACGTGCAAGCCATGCTCGGCCATGCTGATGGGCTCATGATGGCTCCAGATGCGCTTTCCGTTGAGGTCGAAGCAACTGACGACGCATGCCCCGCGGCCCACGCCGCCGCCACAAGCCCAGTAGACGCGCTCGCCGTCGCTCGACGGCGCCCCGTTGCTCGACGACACTTCGTTCACGAACATCGTCGGGAATTTCCGGCCATCGATCGATCGAAACGCTTTGTGGATCTTCGCTTCGACTTCGTTCTTCTCCTTGAGCCGCTTGTCGAGCACCGCCTGCTGTTCCGACGACATGCCCTGCGGCGTGACCATCGAGTTGATCGCCGCGACGGCCTGCTCGTTGAGCTGATCGAGTTGATTAGCCAGCGGCTCGATTTGCTCCTTGTATTCTGCCCGCTCCTCCGGGGTCAGCGCGTCCCAAGGCGTATTGGAGCGGATCCAGAGGACTTTTCCGTCGGCCTTGTTGACGCACATCAAGTCGGTATAGGCCGAGCCGAAGAAAATGCGATCGCCGACGACAATCGGCTGCGACATGCTTCGGCCCGTGACGCGCGTCATCCAGGCGATATTCTTGGTTTTATAGCTGATCGGCGGATTGGGAAGCACGTAGGCCACCGAGCGCCAGTTGCTGATCTTGTCTTTCGCGAGGATCTTGTCGGTGTTTTCGGCGCTGGCGACTTTAATTAGCAGCCGATTCCATCCTTTGGCGAGAGTGACATTGATTTCCTTTTTGTTCCAGACGTTTTGGTTGGTTTCGACGACAACCGGAAGCGGCCGCCCATTCAGCCAGGCCTTCGCGGCCGAGCCCCAGTTCAGGTTCATGAGTTGAACGTCGCAGGCCGTGGGCGAGTAGATATACGTGTGGGCGTAGGCGACCTTGTTGGTGAAATCCCCCTCGACTTCGAAATTGTGCTTTTCATCGCGAGTGAATTTGCCGAAGGCAAACACGAAGTCGGTATTCAGATTTCGGCAGATCCCCTCGTTATGCACGTGCGAGGTCTGTGTCTCCATGCTGGCGCGGAGGAACTTCCATTTGGCGGAGCCGGCTTTGCCGCCGTCGTCCGGCTGGACGGTGGCTTCGCCGCCCAGAAAATCGGTATTGATACCGGTTGCCGAATCGCGCGCTTCGAAAGGCCCGGCAACGAGCCAATCCTTGATCGTGAAATACTCGAGCGGGACCGCGTCGGTGGGCGGTCCGGCGGCTGGCTTGCGCGCCTGATACTTCAATTCCGTCGTGGGGCCATCGACCCGACGACTCCACTCGATCGGCGGCGTTGCGCCGGGATAACGGCCAGTCCAATCACCACGCCAGCCGACGGGCCGATCGCGAGTCGGCCGAAATTCGGCAGACCCCAACAGGGCGCCCGGCGCCGTGGTCGAACGAGATTTGTCCATCTGCTGAGCCGTTGGAGCGGCAAAAGCGTGGAGGACCATCAACCAACCGGTAGCGACGACAACGACTCCGCATCCGGCCAGTTTGCTCCTCCGTCCGACGTGCATGATAAAAGTTCCTTCCGTTGTTCGACAAAAAAGTCTAGTATACTTGCCCGCGCGGCGAATCGTATCCCAAAACAGCACCGTTCTTTCGATCGCCACCAACCATGCCGAAGGCAATGGACGATTCACGAAAGCCGACCGGCGGAATTTCTTCATCATCGCTCGTGGCTCGGTGGAAGAATGCGTTCCCTTGCTTGAGCTTGCCCGCCGCCGAAAGCTCGTCGCCGTCGAACGTGGCAAATTGCCTCGAAAAAGACTTGGATTCTTGATGATTGCCTCACAATTTCACGCTATAATCTGAACCAAGCAGCCCAATTGCTTCTCTTCGTCGGTTGCTTTTCACGACATCTATATCTCGATCGGGGAGTGCGATGACCCCGACGGTAAAAAGCCCGAAGACAGGTCTCACGCGGAGCAATTCCGCGTCGGTTCTGAAGCGCGCCGTATGCCAGGTCGCTGAGCATTCGACGACGTGGGACGAGTTGTATGCCGAGCTTGAGGCGCGAAGCGCTTCGAGAGGCTGATCGTCGATCTTTCGACCACTTTTCTCAACCAGCCGCCCGAGCGATTCGACGATATTATCGATTCGAGCTTGGAAGCATTGGCCGCGCTGCTTGGGTACGACCGAAGCACAGTGGCTGAATTCCGGGGCGATGACGATTCGGCCGTGGTGACGCATTCCTATGCGGTTCCGAGGCACGACGCCGTTCCCGTTGAGCACCCTGGATGACGACCGATTTCCCTGGGATCTCGAACGAATCCGGCGCGGGGACACGGTGTTCATGCGGCACCCAAGCGAATTGCTCCTAGAGGCCGACGAGCAAAGAAAATACTACGCGGCTGAGCGGATCAAGTCGAACGTAGCCATTCCGTTGAAGGTTGGTGGAGCGGTCATTGGCGCGATCACGTTCACCTTTGTCGGGGCTGAATTCCGACGGGATGAGCTTTTCGCTCAGCGGCTCCAATTGGTCGGCAGCGTCTTTGCAAATGCGCTGCTGCACAAACGCGATCAAGAGGCGCTGCGTGGCGCGCTGGCCGAAGGCGAGGAGCTTCGGAGTCAACTCGTTGAAGAAAATGAATATTTGCGCGAACGGACCAATCTGAAACAGCAACACAAGGGGATTATCGGCAAGAGCGCCGTGCTGCAGAGAGTACTGGCTGAGGCGGAATGCGTGGCGAAAACCGATTCGCCCGTTCTCCTGCTGGGAGAAACGGGGACCGGAAAAGAACCTCTCGCCGAGGCGATTCACGAGATGAGCGCTCGGAGAGGCCGGCAGATGGTCGTTGTCAACTGCGCCTCATTACCGGCGACGTTGGTCGAGAGTGAGCTTTTCGGACGGGAGGCAGGCGCGTACACGGGGGCGGCGACCGCCCAAATCGGACGCTTTGCCGCGGCCGATGGCTCCACGCTATTTCTCGATGAAATTGGTGATTTGCCGGTCGAATTGCAGTCGAAGCTGCTCCGCGTTTTGGAGGATGGCCGATTCGAGCGACTCGGCAGTCCCGCAACGATTGAAGTCGATGTGCGATTGATCGCCGCCACGAACCGAAATCTGGAAAATGCGGTCGAGGATGGCCGATTCCGCGCCGATTTGTACCACCGGCTGAATGTGTTTCCTATTCATTTGCCGCCGTTAAGAGAGCGCCGTGAGGATATCCCGTTGCTCATTCATGCGTTCGTCGAGCAATTCTCGCGGCGGGTGGGCAAGAAGATCAAGAGAATTCCCGCGAAAACGATCCGCCAACTCCAGCAATACGCGTGGCCGGGCAACATTCGCGAACTTCGTAACGTCGTCGAACGCGGCATCATTCTTGCAACCGACGATGTGTTGCAGATCGAGATTCCCAAAACCGAGCCCGGCGATCGGCCTCACACGGTCCAGGAGAGCGAGCGAGACCAGATTCTCGCGGTGCTTAAACAGACTGGCTGGCGAATTCGCGGCACAAGCGGCGCGGCAGCGATTCTCGGTTTGAAAGCCACTACTCTCGAAGCTCGGATGGCCAAGATGCAAATCAAGCGCCCGAAGTAGAACTCCAACATTTCGTAGATTCTCCAAGGCTATGGAGGTTCGGGGCTCATTCTCTTATTCAGGCTCAATCGGCGCAACTCTGTCGTCCCATTGGATTAGCCTTTCGTTCTGCCCGGATGTCTTGAAGCGGCATATCGGTTGCATCGCCGACAACACGACGGCGCGCCGACTGAACCGTCTGAATGAAGTCGCGCGATTTCGAGATTCTTTGGGCCAAATCTTGCTTCGGCGAGTTAAGGACTTCCCGCTGACCGTGTCGTTATCGCCCAATCGTCGGTCGGTTTCCAAAAGCTGCCTAGGCAGCAACCCTTTTTCACGGTTAGGGAGGTTTAGTCATGAGATGCGTTCCATTTCTTCTGATGATTCTTGCAGTAACTTGGGCGAGTAGCGTGAGCGGCCAGCAGCCTGCGGTTCGTGAGGCGGTTCGCGACGCGGCGCGCGACGCGGTGCTTGACCAACGGGAGCCGACAGGAGACGCACGCCGCGAGGCACGCGAGACACGTCGGGACGAGCGACGAGATTCGCTCAGCGACCGCGATTCGGACCGCGACGACCGCGGGTCGATGCGGGCTGTGGTTCGCGAGGCGGTTCGTGAAGCGATTCGCGACGCGGTGCGCGACGCAGTGCTTGAAGAGCGGGAGCCGGCAAGAGACGCACGCCGCGAGGCCCGTGACACGCGTCGCGACGAGCGACGAGACTCGCTCAGCGATGCGCGCGATCGTTTCCAAGACGCGCGGGATACTGCGGACCGCGACGACCGCGGGACCATGCGGGCTGAGGTTCGTGAGGCGGTGCGTGAGGCGATTCGCGACGCGGTGCTCGATGAGCGGGAGCCGGCGAGAGACGCACGCCGCGAGGCGCGCGAGACACGTCGGGACGACCGACGAGAGTCGCTCAGCGATGCGCGCGACCGTTTCCAGGACTTGCGGAGCATTGCGGACCGCGACGACCGCGGATCTCTTCGGGCTGACGTTCGCGACGCGGTTCGTGAGGCGATTCGCGATGCGGCGCGCGACGCGGTGCTTGAAGAGCGCGAGCCGGCAAGAGACGCACGCCGCGAGGTGCGCGAGACACGTCGGGACGAGCGACGAGATTCGCTCAGCGATGCGCACGACCGCTTCCAGGACACGCGGGCTACTGCGGACCCCGACGAGGGCGGGTCTCTGCAGTCCGCTATTCGTGCGGCCGTCCTTGTTGCGCTTCGCGACGCGGTGCGCAACGCGGCGCCTGAATCGCGGGAGCCTGCAAGAGAAGCACGCCGCGAGGCACGCGAGGCACGTCGCGACGAACGACGAGACTCACTCAGCGACGGCGATTCGGACTGAGGCGACCGCGGGTTGGTGCGGTTGCAAGTGTCCGCCCGAGACATGGGAACGATCCAAGAAAAAGGAGAAACGACGACGACAAGGTTAGGAGTTCTAGGAGTAGCTACCTTAGCGGTCGCGATCTTGATTGGAGACGCGACGGCTCAAGGGAGAGGTGGCGGAGCAGTCAGCGGCGGCGTGCGCGGAGCAGTGGTCGGCGGAATGGCCGGCGGAAGCGGAGGAGCCGCGACAGGCGCCAAGGTCGGTGTCGTGACCGGCGCAACCCGAGCCGCCGTCAATCGGGAAACGGAAGCGCGTACCCAATACGAAACCACGACCGAATACCAGAACGCCCAGCATTCGAACTTCAACGAAGCACCGCCCGAAATCCTCGACACGACCGCGGCCGGTGCTGCGACGAAACCCAGCAGTGAGGCCGTCATTCGCAAGGATGGCAAGCCCATCGTGGGGATCACGTTTCCTTCCGACTGGAAGCAAAAGACAGGCGACAACTTCGTCTCGGCCGTCAGCGCGGATGGACAAGCCTATGCGATGCTCGTCGCGATCGACAAGGTGGCCGACAAAGAGGCCGGGATCAAGAAGCTCAAGGAAGGCCTCGAAAACTATCTGAAAAACGTCAAGTATGACGAACCGAGCGAAACGAAGGGAGGCGCCGTGATCGTCACCGGCGCCGGAACGGCCAAAAAGGCCGGCGTCGACGTGGTATTCGCGACCGGGTTGTTCGACGCCGGGAATGGACAACTTGTCTCGGCGACGTTCGTCGTCGATTCCAAAATCGAGGATTACTACAAAGAAACAGTCCGTGGCATTTGCCAGACCATTCGCCGCTCCGAAGATTTAGCGAAGTAAACCGGCGATTTGTCTCTACGCAACGGTCAGCGGTCACCCAGACCGCTGGCCGTTTTCAATTTGCCGTCAGCCTGAACTGAAAGCACGGCTTGCCGGTGAAACGCTTTGGCCGCCCGGCGAGACGTCCGGATGAACGGACCGATCAAAGGTGGACGAGCGCCCGGTCCCGCGGCGGATGTGGCTTGTCAGGCACCTCCCAATGAGAATAAATTGGATCGCAGCGAGCATCCGGCGACGCTTCAATTCGATCGGGGTGGACGATGTCCAGCGACACTCGAGCGCCACGAGAAACCGCGCGGCCGCCGCTCGGCGGGACCGGTGCGCTGGTTAGGCTTGCGATCATCGGCATTGTTCTTGCTGCGATCGTGGCGACATTCGCCTATCTCGGCGGGTGGTTCACGCCCCATGAATTGACTCCCGCGCGTCTCACCGACGGCTTCGAGCAAGTCGCGGGAATCCACTACGGCTTCCGCCGCAATCATGCAAAGGGATTGGGCGTTTCTGGGTTTTTCGAAAGCAATGGCGCCGGCGCCCGTCTCTCGAGAGCGACCGCCTTCCAGCCCGGGCGCGTGAGCGTGATCGGCCGTTTCTCTTTGGGGGGCGGACAACCGGATGCCGCCGACGAGCCGGACACGGTGCGCGGGTTGGGGCTCGAATTCTCTCTGTCGCACGGCGAATTCTGGCGAACCGCGATGATCAACCTGCCGGTCTTTCCCGTCAACACGCCCGAGGGGTTTTACGAACAACTGCTCGCGTCGAAACCCGATCCCAAAACGGGCAAGCCCGATCCGGACGCGCTGAAAGCGTTTGTCTCGCGCCATCCGGAAACCGCGCGGGCGTTAACGGTCATCAAGAGCAAGCCGAAGTCGTCGGGATTTGGCAACAGCGAGTTCTACGGCTTGAACGCGTTTCGCTTCATCAACGCGGCGGGCGAATCCATCCCGGTCCGCTGGCTGCTGCGGCCGGAACAGCCGTTCGAGGCGGCGGGCCCCGCGGCCGGCCAAGCCAAGGATTATCTGTTCGACGCGCTGATCGCGCAGATCCGGCATCAGCCGTTGCGATGGCGACTGATCGTCATCGTGGGTCAAGCGGGCGATCCCACCAGCGACGCCACGATTGTCTGGCCCGACACGCGGGAAAAAGTGGAAGTCGGTACTCTGACGCTCGACCGGGCCGAGAGCGAGGAGAAGAGCCCCGCGACCGACACGAACTTCGACCCGTTGGTGTTGCCCATCGGAATCACGCCCTCAGATGATCCGCTGCTGAGCGCTCGCTCGGCGGTCTACTCGCAGTCGTTTACTCGGCGGGAGGGCGAGGCGAAGCAGCCCAGCGCCATCACGCCGGCCGACGTGAACAAGGGAAAATAAGCATGGCAACCGAACGCCGCCAATTCGCCCCCTTCTCGCGGCTGCTGCACCGGACGATGGCCGCGATGATCTTGACGATGCTCTTCATCGGCGTGACGATGGTCGCTTCGCTGGCCAACTACCATGCACTCGTGTCGATCCATCGTCCGCTGGGCATTGCCATCCTGATATTGGCGGCCGTTCGCTTCGTGAATCGGAAATTGACGTCGCTGCCGCCCACAATGTCGCGCATGGAGCAGCGGGCGGCAGAGGCATCGGAATACGCGATGTATTTTTTGATGTTTGCCCTGCCGCTGGTCGGCTGGGGAATTCTGTCGGCAGCTCGGTATCCGATCGTTCTGTATGGACCGCTGCATCTGCCTTTTATCCTTCCGCACGATGCAATGCTGTATTCGGTGCTGCGGAAGGCGCACACGATCCTGGCGTATTTGTTTTTTGCGGCGTTCCTCGCTCACTTCGGGGCGATTCTTTACCACACGCTGGTCGTGAGGGATGGAATGCTCAGCCGCATTGCGCCCTGGAATATTCGGCCACGGAGCGCGTCAACCACCAATTAAACTCGACCGTCATTCCTGCTCGCCAGGCTGATCTTCGATGGGATTGGATTCCCGCAGTTCAACGGTCGGGCCAAGCTCCGTCCAACGGACGACGATGTAGTGGTCTTGCCAATGAAACACGCGCAGCGTTTGTGTCGGCCTGACGAGCTCGTGAAAGCGATTCTCGGCTTCGAAGATTTCCCTTTGAATCGCCGCCAGCCGGCTCCGGGAACTGACGATCGCTTGCTCGGCCTCGTCGCGCAATTCATACAACCGCATGAGCCGCCGCACGTCTTCTTCGCCAATCGCCATCAATTTGAGCCTTTCCGCTTACGCTTCGCTGGGGTCTTTTCGTAGCAGTCTTTTTCGCCGCGGCCTGTTCGCCGGCCTGTTCCGCCGGTAGCTTTATTACGTGATGAAATTGTCCGCCGTTCAGTCGGCCGGGATTCGGGCACGCACTGAACCGGCAGTCTGCGCGAGCACACGATGCGGAATCCTCGCGAGAGAAATATCCGAGCCCACCTGCTTCCTGCGGTGGGCTCGGCAAGGGCTAGTCCTTACTTCCATCGAAAGATCCATCGATGAGTCGCCATTTCACTAAAGAAGCCGATGAGTCACCATCACAGATTTCTCCGTCCGCGGCCGCCCACGTCACAGCGGATATGACTTTGGCGAGCACATACGTCTTACTTTGTGACTGGCACGGCCGAGTCGTTTGGAAATCCGGAGTCGGCGATCGGATGGTGATCGGCGAAGAGATTTGGAAGCATGCGGCGAAAAAGTCGATGGACAAAACGCGAGCCGCGCTGGCCAGCGTCGTGGCGCTGCGGGAGCAATGCATGATTGAAGTGGAGAGCGATCGCGGCGATCATTTTCGTTTCTGGATGTGGCCGCTGAACGAACCGGAAATTGCGGTTTGCGTTCTGGCCCTGCGAATTCCCGGCGGGACTCGCGCTGCTCACGGACCGCGAGCGGGAATGTCTCCGCTGCCTGGCACAAGGGATGTCGACCCGTGAAATTGCCGAGGAGCTGTCAATTGGGCTGACGACGGTTCACACGCACTTGCGGCGCAGCGCGAGAAAAATTGGGCTCGATGAGCGCCGAAGCGCTGATTGGATTCGCCGCACGATACTTCTTCGTGCCGCCGCGCGGCACGGGCGACTTCCCGGCGGGCCGCAAAGTAAGCGTCTAGCGCGGACATCGGAATCTTCGCAAGTGGCAACGAATTCAATCGTTTTTGGCATGGAGAATGAGGTGCGGTTGCTCAAAAGTCGATTGATCGTTTTTCTGCTGGCGTCGTTGTCGTTCGCCTGTTTGCTGGGGCAATTCTACGGCCTGTGGTCGATGCATTGGTTCGGTTGCTGGGTGTTGCCGCCAGCGACGATTCTCTTGATATGGATTGCGTATGCCGATCGGCGCGGCGGATCGAACGGTCCTCGCTTGTGGATCGTCCAAGGCGCGATCGGCGGGATCGTGGCGGCGATTGCTTACGACTTGTATCGCCTGCCGTTCGTGTTGGCCGGAACACCGCTGTTCAAGGTGTTCGGCAAGTTCGGCGAGATGCTGCTCGGCGGCAACGGGCCGCCATGGCTCGAGCAAGTCGTCGGCTGGACGTATCACTTTTCCAACGGCGCGGCGCTGGGAATCATGTTTTTGGCGATGGTTTTGCGGCCGACTCCGCGATTGCTGTTTTGGGGAGCGGTGGCATGGGCGTTGTGCGTCGAAGGCATTCTGCTTATGACGCCCTATACGACATTCTTTGGACTGCCGCTGAACGGTTGGTTCATTTTCCTCACACTAAGCGCGCATGCAGTCTTCGGAGTAACGCTTGGGCTTTGGTGCCGTCTTCGAGTTGCAAATTGTCAGAATCTTGCGCCAGTCAAATAGCTATCCAACGCCTTGCAAGCAGCCCGTTTTCGAAGGTTTCGCAAGCGGCCAAACAGCCCATCTTTTTCCGCCCGCGCCGGCTCGTCAGTCGCTTGAATTCATGTGCGATACGTTGGTCGCCTCAAGCGGCTAAACCGCCCAACCAAGCGGCAATGAGTTTCCGCATCGTTCAAGTTCCTCATCCATCTCGGCCGACTTTGACAGATATACGGCCACGTACCGGATGGGCAAGCAATGCGGCTATCGATCGTCATTCCGGCCTACAACGAAGCAGAGCGACTTCCCGGCACGCTCGCCGAGTTGGAAGCCTTTTTCGTCGGCCGATCGGCGGCGTCGGCGAAGATTTCGGTCAACGAAGTGATCGTGGTCGATGACGGCAGCCGCGATGAAACTTCGGAAGTGGCTCGGTCGTGGAACGGGCCGCTGCCGGTGCAAGCGATTCGCTTGCAACGGAACCAAGGCAAAGGGGCCGCGGCGCGGGCAGGGATGCTCGCGGCGCGCGGCGAGTGCTGCCTGCTCTACGACGCTGATGCCGCCACGCCCCCGGCCGAGATTCTCAATCTGGCGGCAATGATGCGCCAGCGGAAGGCTGACATCGTGATTGGTTCCCGCGTGATGGGGGCTCGGGAGAACTTGGTGTCGATGCAGTGGCATCGGCGGATGATCGGCCGAGTTTATAAATCGATTTGCACCGCGCTGGTGCCGGGCATCGAAGACATGGCTTGCGGCGCCAAGCTGTTCACGCGCGCGGCGGCCCACGATTTGTTTTCGCGGCAGAAAGTCGATCGCTTTGCGTTTGATATCGAGGTGCTGTCGCTGGCGCAGCGGCTTGGTTATTCGATCGTTGAAATACCGGTGCGCTGGGAAGCGATTCCCGGCTCGAAAGTGAGTCTCTTCTGGGACTCGCTGAATATGCTCGGCTGCGTTCTGAAGCTGTATGGTTCGCACATGCTGCTGCGGAATCTTGGAACGCCGGCGCGCGGCGAAGCCCTTGGCGATTTTTCGGTCGATCAACCGGCGCTAGCGGGGCCACAACAGCGGCCACGCCTCGCCATCTATCGACCGGATACGGACGCCAACGGTTCGCCGGAAACCGCAATCGATCGCCGGTCAACTCGGGCGGCATGAAGGCGGCTAGTTCTTGTCGATGCTCGTGGGTCGTTTTGCATCGGCGGCCGCGGCTTCGAATTCATTCCGCGCAACGGCTGTCACGCGCCGTGCTAGCGTCTGCACGTTTCCATAATGTTAGGTCCGCATGAGAAATGCAATGCGCAGCGTAAATTGGGTCTTTCAATCTGGTGGTTTTCCGCAACTATGACTATAGAAATGGATAGGTTGTCGAGCCGCGCCGCGAGGTAGATTTCCACATAGTGGCAAACACCTTCTCCCATTCGCGAGGTGCATTCTCATGTACGACGCCATCGTGATCTCCGATCTGCATCTCGGCAGCGAGGTGTGCCAGGCGAAGCAGTTGGTGCGATTCCTCGATCAGATCAAGGACGACCTGCTCGTCACGCGCGAGTTGATTCTCAACGGCGACGTGTTCGATTCCTGGGATTTCCGCCGGCTGAAGAAAAACCATTGGAAAGTGCTCTCGATCATCCGCTCGCTGTCCGACCACGTAAAAATCGTTTGGACGAGCGGCAACCACGACTAGCCGGAAGACGCCTCGACGGTCGCCCATCTGATCGGCGCGGAGATTCTGGAGCGATACATTCTCGAATCGGGCCATGCGAAGATTCTGATTTTTCACGGGCATATCTTCGACCGCTTCATCTCCGACCATCCGATCGTGACTTGCGTCGTCGATTTCTTTTACGGCTTGCTGCACAAGATCGACAAGTCGTTCCGGCTCAGCAAATGGGCCAAGCACACGAGCAAAACCTTCTTGCGATGCTCGGCCAAGATCGAAACCGAAGCCAGGAAGTATGCCGCCAGGTTCGGCTGCGACACGGTGCTCTGCGGTCATACACATCTCGAACGCACGAGCGTCGCCGACGGCATTTCGTATTTCAACAGCGGCTCATGGTGCGAGCAGCCGTGCGTTTACTTGACGATCGAAGAGGGCAAGGTCGAGGTGCATCACTATAGCGATTCGTTCGCCGCCAGCGACGAAGGAAGCTATCTCGAAAGCCAAGCGAGCTATCTCGAAAGTGCTTGAGCGGCCAGGCTCGAGAGGGCTAACCACCGAGTCACAGAGAACACTGAGAACAGCGTAAGTGTCCGAACGGAAGAGGCACGGGCGGCCGAACCCTTGACCCTTCAACTCGATTTTGTCTTCTCGGCGTTCTCTGTGACTCGGTGGTTCCAAAAGAAGCGGGCGAAGTGGGCCTAATAAGAAACGACACTGCCCGCGCACGACGCTCGGATGAACGGCAAACGCGGCAAAAAAACACGCCGCGGCGGCCCAAGATTGGGCTGCCGCGGCGCTATGGATCAAACCCTTCTTCGATTGCGACGGTGGAGTCGCTGCGAGAAAAACGCGGATCGGGCCGTGCTAGGCACTGGCCGTTGTTGATCCGGGCTTACGCAAATGGTTAGGCACCTCCGACGGAATGCTTGAAGAGAGGGTTTGGTTTCTTGGAGAACTCTTTCGTTGGCTTCTGCGTGTTGGAGTTCAGGCTTCAGCGTGCCGCCGACAGCCTAAAGGCTGAACTCCAACTTCGGCTGGCCTATACATCGGCACGAATCGCACTTCAATTTTAACCCAAAAAACAGTTTGCGGTATTCCCGCCGCCCGAAGATTCCCGATCTTTTGCAAAAATCTTCATGGCCAGCACTGGTGAGCAAGTCTCGTGCCAGCACTCCCCCGGCCATTTTTGGCAGCGACGCGCGACTCTATTTCTTCTCCACGACCCAGATATTGCGATATGCACCGGGTCGCCGTGGTTCTGCAAATAAAATGGTCCGCTGACGACGGTGTCGCCCTTGGCTGAAGTTTCGTTGCCGATCTGACCCGGCGTGTTGTGTGGCAATTCGAGATTATCGTGAACCATGACGCCGTTGTGCTTCATCGTCACGCGCGCGTTCGCCGTCTTCTTGCCGTGCTCATCGCAGCGGGCGGCGGTGAAATCGATGTCATAAGTCTGCCACGACAGCGGCGGGAAGCTCATGTTGACCGACTCCGGAGCGATCGAATAGAGCGCGCCGCAATCGCCGCCGTCGCCGACCGCGCCGAACGAATCGAGCACTTGCACTTCGTAGCGATCCTGAAGATAGACGCCGCTGTTGCCGCGGCCTTGCCCACGATCTTCGGGCATATACGTGCAGCGGAATTCGATGTGGAGCGTGAAATCCTTAAAGCTCTGCTTGCTGGTCGGGCCGACGGCGAGCAGATTGCCTTCGATGATCTTACCGTCGCGCCAGGCGTCGGTGTTGGTGCCGTCGAACAGAACGACCGCTCCGGCCGGCGGGGCGGCGCCGAGCGTCGGGCTTTTCCGCATGACTTTCTTCAACTCGCCGATCTTGTCGCCGCTGGTGTCGCTGATCGCCAGCGTGTCGCCATGAATCTCGGCCTTCCATTCCTTGCCGGCGAAATCAGTCTTGTCGCCTTCGGTCTTTCCCCTGGCCTTTTCTTGCTTGCCGCCATGCGACCAACCGTCGCCGGGCAGGCCGCCGTGAAACAGCGTCGCTTCGAATTCGCCCTTGCCAAGCGCCATCACCTGCACGCCGACCGGCTTTTCTTCGCCGGCGATTTTCATTTTGCCGACATATTCACCCTGCACGGCGAAATCAGGGCCCGCCTTCGCCGGATCGGAAAAAGCAGGGCCATGGCCGCAAGCGATGCCGACCAGGCCACAAAGCAGCAACGCCGACGCCGAAGACACGAGGCGCATTTTCATGGGATTTCTCCAGAACAAAATCGGGGGGCGGGAATAAGGGCGGTGGGAAACAGCGTCATTGTGATCGAGGGCCATCCAGTTCGCAAGCGGCGGGATCGAGCCTGGGCGAACGTTGCCCGAATGCCGTTTCCAAACGGAAGAGTGGATGCCTCGACCGCCGTCATTTTGCCATGCATGGGGAGCTCAGCCCGATTCGAGAAGCGAAAGCCGCACGCGGATCGGGCCGCCGGGAAAACCGAGGAAATCCGGCGTTTAGCACAAGCAATGCCCCATCGCGGAGGGGTTTTCTTAGGAACATGCCAGAAATCCAAGCCAAATTGATGACAAGCGTGTAATGGGTTGTTAGCATACCTTGGCAGTCGGTCGCTTGGCCCGACTTTGCGAATTCAGGAACTGGGGAAGCGGGAAGGCGATTCAAGCACATTTTCCGCGGTTCGATTTAAGCACGTTCATCACGGGCCTCATCTGCTTCGTTCGAAGTCGCGCCTGTTGATTTTGCAGACAAATGCGCCAACTTCGACTTCGTGGACGGCCATTGTGTGGCTGCGCTCAAGATTCCAATCAACTTCATCGATTCGCTTATTCATCGAAACGCTACGGCGAGATCGTATTTGGAGTATCGCTAATGGCTCGTTTGATCCACTGCCCGTTGGCATCCAGCCTCCTGAATTGCATACCGCGGAACTCGCGCTCGCGACGATTGACGAGCTTGGCGGCGGCGATAATCGCCGTCGCGACGATGCTCTCGGCCAGGTCGGCGCCGGCCGACACGACGTACTTTTATACGGACTCGACCACCGGGCAAACCCTCCTCTGGTCGAGCGGAACCGGATGGACCTCTTCGCTGCCTCCGGTCAGCTCTTCCACGACCGATCTGACGTTCTTCAATAGCGTCATTTTTGCCAGCGGCTTCACGAACACGAGCGACGACGACCTCTCGGGCCTGTTCTCGTTGAATGTTCTGAATCTGAACGGGACCGGTCCGGGCGCCGCCGGCACCTCGGGGGCCACGATCAACATCGCCGCGGTCTCGCCCGGCGCCGGGCTCGATTTCGACGGGGCGAACAACACCATCAATCTGAACGGAATCATCGGATCGAAGGGCCTGACCTACAACGTCAGCGCCCTGATCATCATTAGCGGCACGACGACGTTCACCAATACCCTGGCGGGCACGGCCACATTCAATTTCTCCGGAGGAATCAGCGGAGACTTCAACATCATCAAGACCGGAACCAGCAAGCTGACTCTTATTGGTCCAAGCACCTACACCGGCGGCACCGCGGTCAACAATGGCAAATTGATCGTCGGCAATTCCAGCGGTTCGGTCACGGGCACGGGCGCGGTGACGGTGGGTGACATGGTATCGGGACACACGGCGACTTTGTCGGTGCTCGGCACGACCGCCAACCCGGTGAACGCGACCATCAGCGGTCTGGTGACAATCAACGGAGCGGGGAGCGGCACGGCGGGCACGATCGCCGGCGTTGTCGGAAGCACGCTAAATCTGACCGGCGGCTTGGTGCTGCAGTCGGGTTCAATCTCTAGTTTCACGCTCGGCACGCCCAACGGCACCAGCGGGCCGGCGATGATCGCAACCAGCGGCCCCGCAAACAGCCTCGCCGTCAGCGGCACTCACACGATCAGCTTCGCGAACCCTTCGATCGGAACGTACGACCTGTTTTCTTATACGGGCAGCACGACGTTCGCCGACTTTAAGCTCAGCGGCGCTTCGGTATCAGCGAATTCCGGCCTGTCCTTCCAATTGCTTAACGGAGCCGGCCAAATCGATTTACAGGTCAGCGTCCTTCCGGTCAACTGGAGCGGCACGACCACGGTGGGCGGCGTCACGCCTTGGGACACGGCTACCCAGAATTGGGCGACCGCCACCGGTTCGGCGGCCAACTACACAGACCCCAATGGCACCGTTGCGTTTGGCGACACTTATTCCACGGCTAGCGGCCCGGTAACCGTCGCCAGCAGCAATGTGGCCATTCAAAGCGCGGGCGTAACTCCGTCGCAGGTGACGTTCAATAACTCGGCCGTCAATTACGTCCTTTCCGACGTGGGCAGCAACGGCATCCTCGGTTCGACCGGCATCGTCAAGAATGGCAGCGGCACCTTGACCTTCACGAGCGCCAACAGTTTCAGCGGCGCCATCGCCATCAACGGCGGCCAGTTGAACATCCAAAACAGCAACGAAATAGGCACGACGTCGGGCATTACCGTCGCTTTTGGAGCGGCGCTACAATTGCAAGGCGGAGCCACGATCGGCAACATTCCGCTCTCGATCGCCGGCCCAGGCGTAACCGGCAATGCAAACGGTGCATTGCAAAGCGTCAGCGGCGCCAACACCTATGGCGGTCCGATCGTCGGCAGCGGCACGATCACTTCCTCGTCGGCCAGCCCCGGCGATGGCCTGACGTTGACCGGCGGCGTGAATATCACGGGAAGCGCGCTGACGATCAATGGCGCCGGCAATACCACCATCAACGCGGTGGGAATTTCCGGTGGGGGAACTTTGACCTACAGCGGCAGCGGCACGTTGGCGCTGAACGCCGCAAACACGTTCAGCGGCGGCACGACGCTCACCAGCGGCACGATCCGAGCCGGTGCTTCATCCATCCTCAATGGCGGTGCGATCGCCAGCAGCCCGCTGGGACTCGGCACAGCAACTCTCAATGGCGGAACGCTGCAAGACAACGGCTCGGCCATCACGCTGGCGAACCCGGTGTCGTTGAACGGCAACTTGACGTTCTCCAGCAGCGGCAGCGGCAGCCTGACTTTCGATGGCACTGCCCTGACCACTCCCGCGACGATCAACGTTGCCGGCAGTTCGTCGCTCACCGTGAACAACACCACCACGATCAACGACGCGATTACAGGCACTTCCAATCTGGCGATCGGCGGCACGGGCACCTTGGTCCTCGGCGGCGCCGATTCCTTCAGCGGCCCCACGACGATCGCCTCCGGCAGCGTCGTGCAAATCAATAATCCCAATGCGCTGCAGAATAGCGTCGTGACGCTCAACTCTCCCGGCGGTTTGACGTTCCAGCCGGGGATTCACAATGCGAGCCTGGGCGGCCTGATCGGAAGTGTTAATTTCACGATCAACGATTTGGGTAGCAATCCTGTTGCGTTGACGCTCGGCGGCAGCGGCGCCAATTCCAGCTACACCGGCAATCTGACCAGCGCCAGCACGCTCACGAAAGTTGGAAGCAATACCGAAACACTCACCGGGAACAACGCATTTAGCGGCATTTCCGTCAACGGCGGCAGCCTGATTGTCGGACCCACGGCATCCGGGATCACGCCGCTTGGCACGGCGCCAATTACGCTATCGACTGCGACGTTGCAATTGCTGAGGCTGCCGGGATCTTCTTCGGTTTACGCCAACAACCTCACAATTGCCGGAGGTGCCAACGCGAACCTCGATCTTTCCTTCCAAGGCAATACCTCGGCGGTTTTGATGGGCACGCTGCAAGTGAACAATGGCAGCGGAACCACGTTGAACCTCACCGCGGCAAACGCACCTCCGGTCCAGCCTTACAGTTTGACGTTCGGCCCCACGACGCTGCTGGGCAATGTAAGCCTCAACATCGCCGACAATACCAACGGCGGCAATGCACTTGGCACGTTGACGCTCGGCGCACTGAACGACAATGGCAACCCCGCGACGATCAATGTCGGCGGCGCCGGCGCCCTGAGACTTAACGCTCCCGCAACCAGTCTCGTGCCGGGAACCGTGGTCAATATCAACAACAGTTCGTTGACTCTCAGCGCCCCGGCTGCGCTCGGCAGCACCGCGGCGGTGAACCTCACGGGACCTGCCGTGTTTTCCCCAGGCACCAGTCAAACCATCAGTGCGCTGAATACCGCCAACAAGTTGAACAGTACGGCAACGGCAATCATCCCCAGCGGCACGACGCTGACGATCGGCAGCAGCGACAATCTGAGCTCGACTTTCGCCGGCGTGATCAGTGGCGGCGGCTCACTCGCCAAGTCCGGCGGCGGCACGCTCGTGCTGACCACGCCAAGCCTCTACATGGGCGGAACGACCGTCAACGGCGGCACTATGGTGGTCTACGGCGATTCGACCATTGGCCCCGGCCCGCTAACCCTGGCCGGCGGCACGATCTCCTTGCAGGGACCCTTGGGATTGCGGATGCAATTCTACAGCAACCTGCCGAGCGCCGGAAATAATTTCGCGAATGGCACCGACACTTCGCTGTTGGGCAGCGCGGTCGGACAGGGTCCGAACACCAGCGATCTCGCCACGATGAACAACAATTTCGCCAGCATCAGTTCCAACCTGGCTTTGACCATTCCATCGACGACCAATGCCACGTATTTGCAATTCCCCGGCACCGGTTCGACTAGCCCCGATTCCACGCAATCCACCGGCAACGGCAACTCGACCACCGGCAACGCCTTCACGGCACAGGGTTTTGCGCCGGCAAGCGGTTACGCCATCCTAATGACCGGTCAGATCAAGATCACCAATCCAGGCACCTATACGTTCCAAACCGCAAGCGACGATGGCACGGCGGTGTTCATCAATGGCGGTGGCACGGGCACGAGCGCGACCTTGGGCACGCAGACCGTTCGACAACAACGCCGTGCAGGGCATCACCGCACGTACCGGCACTTATACGTTCCCCACCGCCGGCACCTACCCTATCGAAATCGGATATTACCAGGGAGGCGGAGGAGCCGGGATGACGGTCAGCTACAGCGGCCCCGATACGGGCAACGCAATGGTCAACATTCCCAACTCCGTCTTATCGTCGAGCACGACTACCAACCTGGCTCATGGAATTTCGATCACCGGACCGTTGACGATCGATCTCACCGGCACTTCGAACGATTCCGCGGGCCCGATCAGCATCGGCTCGACCGTTCTGAATATCACCGGCGGCAGCACCGGCGCCGATGCGCCGTTCACGATGACTTTGGGAGCGACGACTCTGACGGGTAGTCCGCTCTTCAATGTGGTGAACAACGGCAGCGGCACTGGAACCTTGATCCTAGGCCCACTGAACGACGGCGGCAGTCCAAGCCAGATCACGCTGTTCGGCAGCGGAAGCGTCACGTTGAACTCCCCGGCGGCAAGCCTGGTGCCCGGCACTTCGTTTACCGTCTACAACGGCACGCTGGTTTCGAACAACGCCACTTCCATCGGCACGACCGCAACAGTCAATGTTCTCACCGGCGCCCTGGTCGACTTTTGCGCCAGCCAGACGGTGAGCGGCTTGGGGGGCAATGGCGTCGTGAATATGGGTTCGAACACGTTGACCGTCGGCAGCACCGACAATCTTTCCTCGAATTTCGGCGGCAGCCTGCAAAACGGCAGCTTGCGAGTCGCTGGCAGCGGCAAGTTGACTCTTAGCGGAGCGAACACGTACACCGGCGCCACCACCGTCACCTCCGGCACGCTGGCTCTGGCCGGTTCCGGATCGCTGAGCAACACGGCAGTCACCGTCAACAGCGGCGCCACTTTGGCCCCGCAACTGATCAGCGGCCAAACACAATCGATCGGCAGCGGCGGCGCGGGAACGACCGGCGCGACTTTGAACCTCGCCGCCGGCACGCTCGATCTGTCCAACAGCGCGAAGATCGGCACGTTTGCCTTGAACCAGCAAACCGGTTTCTCCGGCCATGCTTTGACGATCGCCGGAGCGACGCTCGATTTCAGCGTCGACAGCAGCGGGGCCGACGAACTCTTGATATCCGGTCCGGCGGCGGCAACGGCTTTGGTGAGCGGCACGAATACCATCAACGTCACGGGCCTTGGCTCGGGCCTGACTCCCGGCGCTCAGTACACTTTGATCAGTTTGCCCAATGGCTCCAGTGGATTGACGGGAACGTTTCAATTCGCCAACGGCGCGACGACCGAGGTAATCCCCGTCGGCGGTTCGGCGTATCGATTGGCGCTGGTCAATTCAGACACCTCGGAAATGCTGGGCATCGGCGTCGGCGTCAATTCGACCTGGCAGCCGACGGCCGGAGGGTCGTATAGCTGGAGCAGCCCGACTTCCAATTGGTCCGGCAGCAATGTCCCGCAAGTTGCCGGAGATAAAGCCTCGTTCGGCGTCACGACGAACAACAACCAAATCATCACACTCGACCAAAGCGTGATCGACGTCGGCGGGTTGACGTTCAACAATAGCGGCACCGGCAAGTACACAATCAATTCGACCGGCAACAATACTCTGGTGCTCGACAACGGCGGCACCGAGCGCAACGGACTTGCTGAACAATGCCACGAACAACAACTCCATCTCCGCCCCGGTGACGCTGAATAGCAAAGTCACGGCCGACATCGCCACGGGCACTCATCTAACTCTGTCTGGCCAACTCGCCGGCGGCACCGTGTTGAACATCAACCCCGACTCGGGAAACACCGGCACGCTGATTATCTCGGGCAACAATGTCGGCTCCCTATCCGCCCCGATTACGCTCAACGCCGGCTTGGTCAATTTCGGCGCCGGATCGCTCGGCTCGGGCCCGATCACGTTCGCCGGCACCAGCACGCTGCAATACGCCGGCAACAACACGCAAGACATCTCCAGCCAGATCCAGGCCATCCCGAGCGGCGTCACGGCGACGATCGACACCGGCGGCAACAACGCCGGCTTTGGAGCCGGTTTGAGCGGCGCGGGCAACCTGACCAAAGCCGGCAGCGGAATTCTGAGCCTTCTCGGCACGAATACCTACCAAGGCGCCACGTTGATCTCCGGCGGCGGGCTTGCGGTCAACGGAAGCTTGGCGGCGGCAAGCACCGTCACCGTAAATGCGAGTACAACGCTCGGAGGCTCCGGCACGGTGAATGGGCCCGTGATCGTTCAATCCGGCGGCCATGTCGCGCCCTCGATCGGACAAGTCTTTGCCGCGGGCGTTACGTCGAATTTCGGCAACGGCCTGACGCTCAACTCGGGTTCGGTGCTCGATTTCAATCTCAGCAACGTAGCAGACGGCCCAGGCACGGCCCCGCCAACCGGTCTTAATTCCAGCAACGATCACATCGTCGTCACCGGCCCTTTGTCGTTGAACGGCGGCACGCTCAATATCAACGAATACAACAATTCGCTCCAGGTCGGCACCTACGAGTTGATCAGCTATAGCGGAGCGCTCATCGGCGGCGCCGCCGGTTGGAGCGTGAGCAATCCGGCCGCCGGTTTCAATTTCGCCTTCTCCGTCGCCAATCCGAACCAATTCGACCTGGTGGTCACGACCGGCAGCGGCAACGCCACCTGGTCGTCCAATAGCAATAGCAGCTACGGCACGCCGGGCAATTGGACGCCGTCGAACGTTCCCAGCAACCCCGGCGAAGTTGCCGTCTTCGGCACCGGCACGCAAGGCACGGTCACGATCAGCTCCAGCGTCACCCTCGGGCAGTTGGATTTCGACAACACCGGCAACTCCAATTCCTTCACCGCCTACACCCTGGGGGGCAGCGGCACGCTCACGTTGGACAATTCTGGCTCCGGCGCCCAGGTGAATGTCGCCAGCAATTTGAATCCATTTATCAATACCACGCTGAATCTGGCCGACGCCGGCCAGTCGACGACGTTCAACGTCGGCTCCGGCGCCTCGCTCGATATCAGTGGATCGATCAACGAGTCGTCGGTGCCGGGCCAAAATATCAGTCTCATCGGCGGCGGCACGCTGCTGTTGGACGGCACGAACGGCTACACCGGGTCGACCACGGTCACCAACGGCACGCTACGGATCGGTCTGAACAACCCCTTTGCGACTCTCGGCGCCGGCCCCTTGGCCATCGGCGGCTCGGGAATCGTCGAGGTGGACACGAGCGTTGCCGCCGGCGGCCTCTCCGGCGCGGTCGGAAGCCAATTGAATGTCTTGGCGAGCCAAACTCTGTCGGTCAACCAGACCGGCACCGGCACGTTTAGCGGCGCGCTCTCGCTCGGCGGCAGCAGTGTGCTTGCCGTCAACACCGGCACCGTGCAACTCAATGTGAGCAGCAGCTCGATCGGATTCGGCGTCACCGCGACCGTGGCCAGCGGCGCAACGCTGCAATTGGCCGGCTCGGTCTCGGCGTATCCGGCGGCGGCAACTTGGCGAACGTCGTCACCCACGGCACGTTTGACGCCACCGACGGAGCACTCAGCGTCATCGGGACGAATCAAACGGTCGGCACGGTCACCGGCGGCGACTCCACGGTCAACGCCGACGGGGCCCTGGTGTATGCCGGCAACACGACCGTCGGCGACGGCACGAACGCCGCCAGCCTGACGGCCACGCAAATCTTGCAAAACACGCTGACGATCAACGCCAATTCGACCGTCACGATCGCTCCCTCCGCCGGCGCCGAAGGCGGCGCCACCGCCTCGAAAACAACCTCGGCCACGAGCACAGCGTCCACCAGCGGCAGCGATTCGCCCAGCGATCCGCTCACGGCCATCCAAGACGCGATCGCCTCGGGCTCGATCAGCAGTGCGACGGGCCAGCGTTTGGAAAATCGCATCGCCGCGATCGAGCGGCTGGCGGCCACCGATCCGGGCTTGGACGTGAGTCTGTTGGAAAGCCGCGTACTGGCGGCGCTGCCGAGTTCGTCGATCGTGTCGTCAACCGATTCGTCGCCCTTGGCGAACAGCGATTCCGGCCTGCTGGCCGCGGACGCTACGCGCCATCGGCGGATCCAGCGGAGCGGGTGGCACATTCGCCCCGGCAGCGAGCTTTGGTGCAAGCCCCGCCGCGGTTCCAGAGCCCTCGACATTGCTCTTGGCCGCATTGGGCGGCATCGGATTGGCCTTCGTCGCTCGACGAAAGGCTGTCGGACTTTGCTCAGTTGCCTGACAGGCCAAAGACGGCTACACCTTCACTTGCGCTTCGCAGCGGCCGAAGATCATCCGGCCGGCGCTGGTTTGCAGGACGCTTGTCACCGCGACGCTGAACCGTGTGATGGATATGCTCGCGGCCCCCTTCGACGACGATCATCGTGCCGTCGTCGAGGTAGCCGACCCCTTGCCCGGCTTCCTCGCCCGGCTTGACGATCCGCACTTCGATCGCTTCGCCCGGCAGGAACACCGGCTTCAGGGCATTGGCGATGTCGTTGAGATTGATCACGCCAACGCCGTGCAGCTTGGCCACTTTGTTGAGGTTGTAGTCGTTCGTGACGACCTTGCCGTTGAGATGCTTCGCCAGCAGCACCAGCTTCAGATCGACCGGCTGTCCGGCGAACTCGGGCAGATCGCGGTCGAAGATCGTCAGTTCGACCGCGGCCATTGTTCGCGCAGCCGATTGAGCACGTCCAGCCCGCGGCGGCCGCGGCTGCGGCGCAGCCGATCGCTGCTGTCGGCGATGCTCTTGCAATTCGGCGATCACGAATTGCGGCATGATCAATTGATTGTCGAGCAACTTGCGTTTCGATCACGTCGGCGATCCGGCCGTCGATGACAACGCTGGTGTCGAGGACGTACGGCATCCGCCCTTTCACTTCCTTGGCGAACTCGACGTAGGGAATGATGAAGCGAAAGTCGTTTTTGGTTTGCAGCAACACACTGATGCAGGTGTAGCAGAGCATGGTTCCGAGTGCCAAGCTAATCCATTCGATCGCCGGCGCATGAACATTGGTTAACAGCGGATTGAGCGCCAGGCGGACGACATAGGTGAGAAACATCCCGACGACCAACCCGAAATAGACGGCCGAGATCGTTTCCAACTGCTTGCGCGGCACGAGTTGATCGATGAAGATCACGCCCAGCGACAAGAGCACCGCCCCGATAATCGCCACCCACGGAATCCAGGCCGGCGACCGCGGCAGTATCTCGGAATTGATCAGCCCGACGCCCAAGCCGATCGCCACCAGGACGAAGATGAATCGCAGGGCGACGAGAGGCACGTTGGACATCGATAGCCCCGAGGTTTGGGAATGTGAATTGGCCGCTCGCGGGCCGCCGACTGGAAAGCTCACCAACGACCTATCTTAGCCGAACGACGGCCGGTTTCCAGCGCAAGGGGGGAGAAGGCGTCGCGGGAGTGCGATTCTCATTCGGCCGAGAGCGCGTTGCGCAGCAGCGTCAAGAGCGCTTCGAGCGATTGCGGGATGACGTTAAGATCGGCCACAACCGGCATGAAATTCGTGTCGCCATGCCAACGCGGCACGAGATGCCAATGCAGATGGCCCGGCACGCCCGCCCCCGCCACGCGTCCCAGATTCAAGCCGATATTGAAGCCGTCGGCCTTGATCAGCCGCTTGAGCAATTCGACCATTCGGCCGATAGTCTGCATCATTTCCAGATGAATCTCGGGGGTCAATTCGTCGAGCGCCGCCTGGTGTCCTCGCGGAGCGATCAGCAGATGGCCGTTGTTGTACGGGTAGCGATTCAGCAGCACGACGGAATGCTCGCCGCGGGCAACGACCAGATTCTCACGGTCCTCGCCGTCGGCGGCGGCGCGGCAGAGAAAGCAGCCCAAATCGGCCCCTTCGAGCCAATGGATCGGCCGCTCGGCGTCGGTCGACGGCGGATTCGTCCCTTGGATATAGCCCAATCGCCAGGGAGCCCACAATTGTTCGTGCGACAAAGCGAAGGCTCCTTGAAAATGCGGATCTCGAGCTGCCCGGGGGAAGTGTTTGATGATTAGCACAGTTTACCAACCCGCAAGGCCCAGGGAAGCCTGCCGACCCGCCGCCAAGGTCAAAGTCGTCGGCAGGCATCCCTGGGCTTGGCGTCCGTTGATTTCGCTGTGGAATCGGGGAGACCAAAATCCACGGCGGGGAATTGGGGAAATCGTGCCGACGCTGGCGCGCTCGCCGCGCGGAATAGGGCAAGATTTGCCGCGCCGCATGGCTGCGGGTTTACCGGCGGTCGTCCGCGGTTTCAAGTTGCTCCGTGCTGCCGGACGAACTTGATTCTAGCGAATTTTCCGCCGGCACCGATGCGGCCGGATTTGCCGAGGCCGTGGCGATTCCCCGAAACTCTACGCCGATCGACCGCATGGATTTCCTCGTCGAGCTTGAGATTTTCGCCGGGCCGCTGGATTTGCTCCTCTATCTGGTGCGGCGGCACGAGGTCGAGATCGCCGAGATTCCAATCGCGCCGATCACCGATCAGTTTCTCGACTATTTGGCCGTGCTCGAGCAACTCGACGTCGATGCGGTCGGCGATTTTCTCGAAGTGGCCAGCACGCTGATCGAGATCAAATCGCGCATGCTGCTGCCGCACGGCGATGAGATCGAGGATCCGCTGGACGACCCGCGGCGCGAGCTCGTCGAGCGGCTGCTGGAGTACAAGAAATTCAAAGACGCGGCCACGGTGCTCGAAGAGCGTGGCCGCGATTGGCAGCAGCGGTTTCCCCGCTTGGCGAGCGACCTGGCAACGCCCGGCGCCAAGACCGACGACGAGCCGGTGCACGAAGTGCAGCTCTGGGATTTGGTGAGCGCCCTGGCGCGGGTGCTGCGAGAACGGGAAAAATCGAAGCTGCCGAGCATCGTGTACGACGACACGCCGATTCACGTCTATCTCGAGCGCATTCAAGCCCAACTTCGCCAGCGCGGCGCGCTGGCGTTCACGCAATTGGTCTCCGCCGCACAGCACAAATCGGTCGTCATCGGGATGTTCTTCGCCGTGCTGGAATTGGTGCGGCACCACGGAGTGCGCGTCGAGCAGAGCGAGCCTTGCGGCGAAATCTGGATTCTGCCGCCGCTGGAATCGACGCTGACGGTGGTATCGGACATCGACGACGGCGAGTCGAACGTAATCGAAGGCGCGGCATAGCTGGCCGCTTCGGAATTGGGCGCTCCAGCGATGACAACTCGCGCCCTTTCGGATCGTTCGACGGGAATATAGACTTCAAGGACGTGGACCGCAGCGCGCCCACGGTTTACGAGTCTCCTTTCTTACGGTCCACGATTCGCCATGGTCGATAATTCGCCGCTGCGCACGCTTGTCCACAAAGGTCTCACGATCGAAGGCTACTCGCGAGCCGCGGTGCAGACTTATTGGCGTATTCCCGAGCTGAAGATCGGCTTCGATTTCGGCGCTCAGCCCTGGTCGTTCATGAACACGGCCGTCTGGTTCGTCAGCCACACGCATTTGGACCATATCGCCGCGCTGCCGGTCTATGTTGCCCGGCGGCGAATGATGAAGATGGAGCCGCCGACGATCTATCTGCCCGAACCGGCCATCGAAACGGTCGAGCGGATTTTGAAACTATTCACCCGGCTCGACCGCGGCCGATTGCCGTGCCACTTGATCGCGGCGCGGCCGGGCGAAGAAATCGAATTGTCGCGCGAACACGTCGTCACGGTTTCCGCCACGCGGCACACGATTCCGTCGCTCGGCTACATCGTTTGGGATCGACGGCGGAAATTGAAGCCGGAGTATTTGAGTCTGTCCGGCGAGCAAATCCGCGACTTGAGGTTGGGGGGCACCGAAGTGACCGAGGAGCTTCGCTTCCCGCTGCTGGCTTTTCTGGGCGACAGCACGCCGGAAGGCCTCGACGATTGCCCGGCGATGTACGAAGCGCCGGATTCTAATCACCGAGTTGACATTCGTCGCGCCGTCGCACCGCAAAGACAAGATTCACAAGTTCGGCCATACGCACCTCGACGACCTTGTCGAGCGGCGCGATCGATTCAAGAATGAAATCATCATCGCCTCCCATTTCAGCACCCGCTACGTCGAGAGCCGAATTCGGCGATTGGTCGAACGGGCGTTTCCCGACTTGCTCGGCGGGCGGCTGCATTTGTGGCTGTGAACGGGGTCTGGCTCATTTTTCGGCTCCTTGCGGATGGAACAACCAACGAACTTCACGCCGAAAAATGTGCCTGACCACTTGAACCACCACACGACGACGACGCGCGTCGCGAGCAACGCGGCTAACGCGCGCTCGGTTTACATTCACGTTCCGTTTTGCGCTCATCGCTGCGGGTATTGCAATTTCACGCTTGTCGCCGGCCGCCTTGATTTGGCCGAGCCCTATCTGACGGCCGTTGAACGCGAATTGAGCGGCCTCGATGAGCCATGGCAGCCGCAGCCGGTCGACACGCTATTCTTTGGCGGCGGCACGCCGACGCAGCTTTCGCCGCCGCAGCTTTCGCGCCTTTTGCAGACGGCGACGCATTGGCATCCACCGGCTGCCGGTTACGAATTCAGCGTTGAGGCCAACCCGGCCGATGTAACTCCCGAATTAGTCGCGTTGCTCGCTCGGCACGGAGTCACGCGCGTCAGCCTCGGCGCCCAATCGTTTCAGCCGGCGAAATTGCGAACACTCGAACGCGATCATCAACCGGCCGACATCCGCCGCGCGGCAACTCTCATTCGTGAAGCCGGTTTGCAATTGGCATTGGACCTGATCTTCGGCGTGCCGGGCGAAACGCTCGACGATTGGCACGCCGATCTTGATGCCACTTTAGAACTCGAACCGGACCATGTTTCGACGTATGGTCTGACATTCGAGCGCGGCACGACGTTTTGGAATCGCTTGTCGCACGGGCAAATCACTCGCGCCGACGAAGACCTCGAACGCTCGCTCTATCTGCGGGCCATCGAGCAACTGACCGCCAGTGGGTTCGAGCACTACGAAGTGTCGAATTTCGCTCGCCCCGGCCGCCGCTGCCGGCACAACGAGGCCTATTGGACTGGCGAGCAATACTTCGCCGCCGGCCCCGGCGCGACGAGCTATATCGCCGGCGTGCGACAAACAAACCATCGCAGCACGACGACGTACCTCAAGCGCGTGTTGGCCGGCCAATCGCCGGTCGCCGAGCGCGAGCAACTGGCCCCGGAGGATCGAGCCCGCGAATTGCTCGTGTTTGGCCTGCGCCGCATGGCGGGCGTCGAGCGCGAATGGTTCGTAAATCGCAGCGGTTTCACGATCGACGCGCTCGTCGGCCTCGTATTGCAGCGATACGTCGATCTCGGAATGCTCGCAGACACCGGCAATGCGATCCGCCTGACGCGCGAAGGTCTCTTGCTGAGCGACGCCATCTGGCCCGATTTTCTGGTAAAACATGGCGGCTCGCCCGACACTAACCCGAAGCGTTAGCGAGGGCGAACCGCCAATCGAGCTCGCCCTCGCTAACGCTTCGGGTTAGTGTGGGCATGAGAACGCCGAGCGAAGACGCGAGGCGACACGATGATTAGCAGTATGACTGTTCCCTTGTTTGCCGCCGGCCATGTCGCGCGTGAAGTTGGATCTTCATCGAATTGGGCATCGCGATTCTCGGCTTGGCGACGCTCGCTCGGATTGCCCATCGATTCGGCTTCTCCGCGACCCCGCTCTACCTGCTCGGCGGCCTTGCGTTTGGCAACGGCGGTCTGATTCCGCTCAATGTCAGCGCGGAATTCGTTCACATCGGCGCCGAGATCGGCGTCATTCTGTTGCTCTTCATGCTCGGCTTGGAATACACCGGCGAGCAACTGCGAACCAATCTGCGCACCGGCTTTGCCGCGGGCGTCGTCGATTTCTTGCTCAACTTTCCGCCGGGATTCGTCGCCGGATTGCTATTCGGCTGGAGCCCGCTCGCCTCGCTGCTACTGGGCGGCGTGACGTATATTTCGTCGTCGGGAATCATTGCCCGGCTGTTGGAAGAACTGAAGCGGCTGGGCAATCCGGAAACGCCGACGATCCTCTCGATCCTGGTATTGGAAGACCTGGGGATGGCGATCTACTTGCCGCTGGTGGCCGTGCTGTTGATCGGCCAGGGCTTTTGGGCCGGCGCGATCTCGATCGCCATCGCGCTCGTCACCGTCGGCATTATTCTGCTCGTGGCGATTCGCTACGGCGAGGCGATGAGCCGGGTGCTGTTTCACAAGTCGGACGAAGTCGTGCTGTTGTTGAACGTTCGGCATCGTGTTGGTCGTCGCGGGGATTGCGCAGCGGCTGCAAGTGTCGGCGGCCGTCGGGGCGTTTTTGGTCGGCGTGGCGATGTCGGGCCCGATCGTCAAACGGGCCCATGAATTGATCGGCCCGCTGCGCGACCTGTTCGCCGCGCTGTTCTTCTTGTTCTTCGGCCTGCAAATCGACCCGGCGACTCTGCCGCCAGTGTTATTGCACGCGGCCGCATTGGGTGTCGTCACCGCATTGACCAAACTGCTCACCGGCTTGTGGTCCGCTCGCCGCGCCGGATTGACCAAGTCCGCCGGATTGCGTGCCGGCGGAGCGTTGGTCGCCCGCGGCGAATTCTCGATCGTGATCGCCGGCCTGGGCGTCACCGCCGGTTTGGAACCGAACTCGGCCCGCTGGCGGCTGCGTATGTCTTGTTCCTCGCGGTCGTCGCGCCGATCGTCGCACGGTTCATCGGGGCGACACCTGAAAAGCCAAGTCCGCCGCGAGAATCGCAACCTAGGGGTGATTCAATGGCTCCACCGAGGCATTAGTCGATAGGCTGGACTTCTGAGTCAACTACAAGACCGAGACGCCTGCGACTCTCCGTTGGATCTTCGCGAATAAATTCGCCATGATCCCATTGCTCGACTGCAGACGCCGCCAGGGAAGTTTCCGCGTCCTTTCGTTGCTTGTCTTCGCGGTACAGCCGGTAAATGATGATCGGCAGCGCTGGGCCCAGAATCGCCAACGCGGCTGAACACGCTTGATCGCGGGTGCAACCGGCGAGTAGGGCCGCAAGCTCTAAGAGCATTGCGCCGACAACCGCCGAGTAACCCAGCAACGCGGTCCGCCCGTGGCTTGTCGCCATCAGCTTCTTTTGCACCGTCCCTTCCCGCGGAGTGCTGAAACGCAGGAACGCCCAGCCTGCGACTACGCAGACCGGAATGACGAAAAGCTGCGGCCATCCGACCACCCACCATCCGCCGAATGCGCCAAGCATGGTCAATGGAAGTATCACCGCAAGCAGGCGGTCGTAGCGCCGGCGAGTGATTTGCACGTCGGCTGGCGCGTGATGTGTCTCGGCTGCGGGTTGCACCCTGATCTTAGCCGCCGCGCCCTCGCGAAGTGGCAGGGCTATTTTCATGCAGAAGAGTGGCCAGCCAACTTGCCTCGACTTGGGAATGAGGCCATGTAACAACTGAATGATTTGAAGGCGGTCCACTTTAAGGATGCCGTGGAGGTGCAATCGGACCTTCCCGCTGGGCACCATGAATGTGATCCGCCCGCCTGATGGCGTCGCGATCCAGATTAACCGCTCGATCTCCCGAGCGTCGAATTGCCACGTCCGAAAGACCGACCTCAATCCGACGCTGTTTCCGTTGAACGGAAAATCGACCTCGGTAGTACAGGGCAAGTATCAATGCGCTAATCAGCGTCATTCCACCGAAGACTGCGACCCACATCGCGACCACGATCGCGACCGAGTGTGCGCGGTTGAAACCGCGCTTCTGCGGCTCGTCGAGGAGGAGCATCGCCGCGGCTCCTCCCACGGTAACCGCGAGGTAGATCGGCGTGAAGAGGAAGCCTTGCACCTTAAATCGGCGGAATCGGAACGGCTCGCCCATGGTTCAAAGTCCCTGTCGCGCGGGGCCGCCTGATCCGTGTCCGCCTGAGTCAGGCGACCAGCCCAAAATTATAACGCGCACCGACCACGTACGGTATGTCGAGACTATGAGCTCGGCCTCCCGATGCAAAGAAGGAACACGGGGTAAAGCCGAGTGGGTAGCGGCTTCAGTCCGATTCCGGCCGTCAAGCCAATTTAACCGCGGCGACCAGCTTCGTCAGCGAACTTTTGGCGTCGCCGAACAGGATCGAGCACTTGGGATCGTAGAACAGCGCGTTCTCGATGCCCGCGAAGCCGGGGTTCATGCTCCGCTTGAGCACGATGATGCTTTGCGCCTGGTCGGCGTTGAGGATCGGCATGCCGTAGATCGGGCTGGAGGGATCGGTGCGGGCGGCCGGGTTCACCACGTCGTTGGCCCCGATCACCAGCGCCACGTCGGCCCGGGCGAATTCGCCGTTGATTTCGTCCATGTCGCAGCAGCTTGTCGTAGGGCACGTCGGCCTCGGCCAACAGCACGTTCATGTGGCCCGGCATGCGGCCGGCGACGGGATGGATGGCGAACTTCACTTCGCCGCCGCGCGTTTCGATCAGCTCGGCCAACTCGCGCACCTGGTGCTGGGCCTGGGCCACGGCCATGCCGTAGCCGGGGATGACGATCACGCTGCGGGCGTAGGCCAGTTGCATGGCGGCGTCTTCGACCGAGATGCTGCGGACCGTCATGCCCTCGGTCGATGTCGGCCGGCGGCCGCGGCCGGCGCCGCGCCGCCGAAAGCGCCGAACAAGCACGTTGGCGAACGAGCGGTTCATCGCCTTGCTCATCAAGATCGAGAGCAGAAAGCCGCTCGCTCCGTCGAGCGCGCCGGCGATGATCAGCACGTTGTTCCGCAGCGCGAAGCCGGTGGCCGACGAGGCCAGCCCGGCGTAGGAGTTCAACAGCGAGATCACGACCGGCATGTCGGCCCCGCCGATCGGCAATCACGATCAGCACGCCCACGGCCAGGCCGACCAGCGACCATCAGGTAAAACAGCACGCGGATGAATCGGCCGATCGAAGTGGGCACGACCACCAGCGCAATGAACAGCAGCACGGCGACGACGAACAGGCCGATGTTCGATTGGTTCTGGAACTTGTACGTGATCGGTGCGCTGGGAACGAACCCTTGCAGCTTGCCGAAGGCCATGAAGCTGCCGGTGATCGTGAGCGAGCCGAACATCACTTCGAAGCCGAGCGCGGCCATCTCGACGCTGCGCCGAACCGGCTCAGGCCAGCACCGCCGGGTCAGGTAGTGATAGTGCGCGATGCCGACCAGCGTGGCGGCCAGCGCGCCGAAGGCGTGCGAGATGGCCGTCCGCTGCGGAATGGCCGTCATCGGCATCCAGATCGAAATCGCCGCGCCGATGCCCGAGCCGACGATCAGCCCGAGGATGATCCAAGTGAACGTGATGATCTGGATGATCCAACAGCGTGCCGACCACGGCCACGCAGCATGCCGATGGCGGCCAGCTGCATGCCGCGGCGGGCCTTGTCGGGCGCGCGTCAGCCCCTTCAGCCCGAGAATGAACAGCACCGAGGCCGCCAGGTAGCGATCTGGATGAAAACTTCGCGCGCGCTGCATTCGGGCGGCAGAGCGGTCGGCAGGCCGCGAGGGGCGCGTTCGGGCCGCAGCAAGCGGCGGAGTCGGCAACGCTGCAGTTGACGCGGCGGCTACTTCCGCTCCTGGCGCTTGAACATCTTGAGCATGCGGTCGGTGATCATGAAGCCGCCGACGACGTTGATCGTGGCCGCGGTCACCGCCAGCGAAGCCCAGAATCGTGCTGAATCCGCTGCGATCGGCCGCCGGCCGCGACGAGCGAGCCGACCAGCGAAATGCCGGAGATGGCGTTGGTGGCCGACATCAGCGGCGTGTGCAGCAGCGCCGGCACCTGTGGTGATGATCTGATAGCCGACAAAGCCGGCCAGCACGAAACACGTACATTTCCAAGAAGGGCGTTTTATCCATGACGGCGAATGGCGGGAGAATCGGCTTCGGAGCGAGAAAAACACGGGGAAAACGTGTTTGAGAATGCTAACCTTCGCGCCGGCGCGATGCAAGTGGCGCATTCCGACCGACGGCATCGGGCAATGGGGCGAAAGCCGACGAAGTTTCCCGACCGGCATGATATGCCGGGGCTAACGACGGAAAAGTTCTCTGCGGATTCGAGGCGCACGGAACGCCGCGAGGGGCGCTGCCTGCAAGGTTGACGCGAAGTGATCTAGTACGCGGTGCCCGGGATCGGGAATCCGTCGTTGGACAACAGGAGCTTGTCCCAAATGCCTAGTTTCGCGGCGGCGGGAGAACTCGGCGTGGTGATCGCCGAACCTTGGTTCGACGGCCCCAATTCAACCGAGTCGGAAATGAAATGGACGCTGCCGTCGGCGAAGCACACGTTCACGCCGCCGGGATGCATGGAGCGCGCGGTCTGCTGAGTCAGATTGCCCGTGCTACAGGGCATGCCGATCGCTACCAACTTCGACGCACCGCCGAGGGCCGTTTGCACGGGAGTGCAGCTCGGAATCGTATCCCCGCCGCTGAGCGTCGAGTTGGGTCCGTTGTCGTTGCCGACCGAGCCGTCACCCCACAAAGAGCTCGAACTGCCGCTCAACGCCCACACGCCGCGCGGGTCGAATGCCGTCACTCCGGAGCGGATTTCCGCGACCAAGATCGTGTTGCTCGCGCCGTCGCGAATATCGTCGAGCCGAACCGACGCATTGGCGCCCATGATGCCGCGAACCCAGCGGATTCCCCAACTGGTCGGGTTCGCGGCCGCAACCGCTCCCGAGGTGTAGGTCATCGTGCCGTTCGGCGCCGCGTTGGCCGCGTAGTTGCCGCGCGCCCAGCCTTGACCCGTTCCGTTCATTTTGTTTACCGAAGAATCGCTCGATCCGTCGAACTTCACGCGGTTGAACGAATCCGAAGGGCATAGCAGGCTTTGCAACGTCGTGCCGCGAGCCTGCGCATTGTTTTGCGTCACGCCGCCGGCGGTGCTCCCCGTGGCCGTGCCGCCGATCGGCTGCGTGATATTGCCGTAGGTGTCGCTGACAAACAGGCGGCGAAGGTTCAATGCATCCAATTGTGGAAGGATCAACATCACCCAGTTCTCATACGTGGCGGGGGTAGCATTGCCCGACTGGGTTTCGATTTGCGAAGGATCGAGATTGGGCGGCGTGGTGCCGCCGCCATTCCGCCACACCGAACTTGGCGGAAAGACCTTGTACGCCACTTGATAGGCCGTGCATGCCAAACCCAATTGCTTGCAATTGTTGGAGCACTGAGCCCGATGGGCCGCCTCGCGGGCCGCATTGACGGCCGGCAGCAGCAGCGAGACCAGGATCCCGATAATCGTGATCACGACCAATAGTTCGACCAGAGTAAAGCCGGCTTGCCGCGCCGCTCGTCGCCGTGCCGACCGAGTTTGCATTGACCGGTGTCGCATCGCAAATTGATTCGTCACGGCACTGTTCATAGCGGCACTGCTCGTCACGGCCTTGTTCATCGAACGATGAATACCAGACATGGTTTTTCTTCTCCGGTTTCCCCCGACAAGAGGCATCCTACCATGAGGCGGAAAGAAAGGAAACGAGAAAAACGAGGCCAAATGCTTGACTTTGGCCTGGCTTGCCGTTGGTTTGACCGCTGTTCAAACCGCCCCTCGTTTTCGCAATTCCCGCAGCACTTCGGCCGTCAGATGGTTGACCTTGTCGCGGTCGATATTGCCCGTGCGCGGCGGGCAGGCGGCTTCGAGCGACTTGATATAGCCGAAATCGGCCAAAATACATTTCAATACTCGTTGTAGCGCGGCCCGATCAACTTGCTGCGATTCGCTGAGTGGCTGCCGGCTGTGGCCCAAATTGAAGCCGCGCAGTTCGACGGCCGCACGGAATCCTTCGGGAAAATCGGCCGACAAGAGCATCGCGTCGAATAGCTCGAGCAGCCCATATTGCAGCCGCATCGCTTCGTCGATCTGGCCGGCCCGTGTCAAGTCGTACAACTTACGGGTCAACTCCGGCACGACGCCGCTCGTGGCATGAGTGCCGCCGTCGCATCCGACCAATAGCGTCGGCACGAGCATCGCTTCCCAGCCGGTGAGAAAGCAGAAATCGGGCCGCAACGGGCGCACGGCCGCGATCATCCGCATCATGAACGTCAAATCGCCCGACGAATCCTTGATCCCCACGATGCGCGGAAACTCGACCAGCCGCCGAATCGTCGGCACGTCGATCGGGCTGGCGAACATCGGGATGTTGTACAGCGTCACGTCGATCGGGCTGGCGATCGCGATCTCGCGAAAGTAGGCGTAGACCGACTCGGGGCTGAGCTTGTAGTAATAGGGCGACACGATCGCCACCGCCCGGGCTCCGAATTCGGCATACGCGGCACAAGCATCGATCGTCTCCTGGACGTTGGCTTCCGCCGCCCCAGCCAGAACGGGCACTCGTCCCGCGGCCTGCTCGCACACGATTTTGACGATCCGCCGCCGCTCCTTCGGGGTGAACCGCGTGAATTCGCCGGTCGAGCCGTTGGGATACAGCCCATGCACGCCTTGGGCGATCAGCCAATCGATATACCGCCGCAATTCGGCTTCGTTGATCTGGCCGGCCGAATCGAGCGGCACGAGATGCGGAGTGAAGATGCCTTGGATTTTCTGCGAAGCCACAAGTTGCTCCAAAAACGAGGACGGCGGGGCCGGAGGACTGCGGCGGACGGCCGGAGGGAATCGCTAGGAATTATGCGCTATTTTCTGGTTGCATGACCATTGTTTTCAGGCTGGCACGATTGTAGTTTGGAAGTCCCGCCAGCCTGTAGCGGAATTTGTGAAAATTCCGAGGTAAATCGCGTTGCATGATTTGGGGAGTGTGGATGAAGAGTCGCGGCGGTGCATGAGCATGCCCGGCTGAGTTCACAAACTCGGCTACGGGGCGCCGCCAAACTCCACAGCATGTTTCAAAGGAACCCCGATGAATCGCTCCTTGCTCTTGTCGTTTGCCGCGATCGCTGTGTTGATTGCCCTGGTGGTGCAGGGGCGTGAACCGGCGGAGTCGCAATCGGCCGATCCGGTGAAAGCCGCCAAATCGGCGCCGGATGCCGACAAGCAAAAAGATAAAAGCGAAACGCCGAAGGCGACCACTCCCTCGTTCGACAAGACCGACCAATACGAAGTCCAGCAGATCGAAGGCTGGAAGATTCTGGTGAACAAGAAATTCCAGCCGGCGGCGCCCGACGTGTATGAAAAAGCGATGAAGCAGCTTAGCGTGCAACTTTACAACATCACCCGGCTTGTGCCCGAGCCGGGCCTGGGAAAGATTCGACAGATCAAGATTTGGGTCGAGTTGTTCGAAAAGCACACTCCCTGCATGGCCTACCATCCCGAAGCCAGCTGGCTCATTCAGAACGGAATGAACCCGGAAAAAGCCCGTTGCGTCGAGTTGGCCAACGCCCGCAACTTTCTTACTTGGACGATCGAACAACCGTGGATGGTGCTCCACGAATTGTCGCACGGATACCACGACCAGTTTCTTGAAAACGGCTTCGAGAATGCCGACGTCCGCGCCGCCTACCAACATGCGATGGACGAGAAGCTCTACGATTCAGTCTTGCGGAAAGGTTTCAAGGTCGACAAGGCCTACGCCACGACGAATCAGATGGAATACTTCGCCGAGCTCACCGAAGCCTTTTTCGGCACGAACGATTTCTATCCGTTCGTCAACGTTGAGCTGCGCAAGCACGATCTGCAAGGCTATGAAATGGAAAAACGCGCCTGGGGCATCAAAGGGGATTTTCCTCGCTAAGAGCCGAGCAGGAAAATCGCGAAGCTGAGCCGCCGCCCTCGCTAACGCTTCGGGTTGGTATGGATAAGGCAGGTTACGGCACACCAAACCGAAGCGTTAGGGAGGGCGGCACACGCGGTAAATCCAACTCAGTTTACGATATTCCGCATCGGCAGCCCCAAGAGCGCCCGGCGGCAGGATTCTGCCCCTTTGGTGCGCATTTCCAACAGGCCTTCTTCTGAGTAAAAGGCCGAATGCGGATTGATGAGCACGCGATGATGCGACGGATGCTCCGGATTTCGCCAGGCGGCATAGAACGGATCGTCGTCGCCCGGCGGTTCTTTGGGAAGAACGTCGATGGCGGCGCCCGCCAGGCGGCCCGAAACGATCGCATTGGGAATCGCCGACGTATCGACGATCGCGCCGCGCGCCGTGTTGATCAAAAACGAACCCATCGGCATTTGCTCGATCGCTGCCGCGTCGATCATCGATCGCGTCTGCTCCGTCAGCGGACAATGCACGCTCACGACCATCGATTGCCGCAATAACTCCGGCAGCGTTTCGACCCGGCGAATGCCCAAGGCCTTGTCCCATCCGTCGTCGCGGAAGGGATCGACGAAAACCACATCCATTCCCAGTGCCTTCGCACGCACGGCCACGGCCGAACCGATCCGCCCCAGCCCCACGATGCCAAACACCTGCCCGCGCAAGCGCCGCAGCGGCACCGCCTGCGTGTAGTACCAAGGCCCGAAGCCGGCTCGCAAACGCGAATTGAGCAGCGCGATCCCGCGGGTCAACGCCAGCATCATCCCGATGGCCGTGTCGGCGACTTCCTCGGAGCCGTAGTCGGGAATGTTGCCAACCGGGATGCCCCGCTGCCGGGCAAACGCATGATCGACGTTGTCGATCCCGACGCCGCAGCGCACGATCAATTTGCAATGCTCGAGCCGCTCAATCGTGCGGCGGAAATCGTCAAGTCGTGATACATCATGATCGCGTCGGCGTCTTCGATCCGGCCGATCAGTTGCTCTTCATCGGTCGCGCCGAGCCATTCCAGCCGGGCCACGTCGCCGAGGATTCTTCGTTCCGGTTCCAAGGCGTCGCGAAGGAAATCGGTGATCACCACTTTGCGCTGCTGGGCCATGCGAATTATCCGATCCGGTTGAAAATTGACGCGTCTATTGGTTTTTTCCCTGGCGGAAGTCTAATGTAGTAGGCACACTCCGTGTGCCGCAACCGGCAACTTGAACGACCTTGGATTTGCTAAGCCATGAAAATCCGCCGCATCACCGCGTATCAAGTCGATCTGCCGCTGCGCGAAGGGAGCTACAAATGGTCCGGGGGCAAGTCGGTCTCCGTGTTCGATAGCACGATCGTGCGAATCGAAACCGACGAGGGATTGATTGGCCACGGCGAGGTTTGCCCGCTTGGCCCTTTCTACTTGCCCGCCTACGGACCCGGAGCTCGGGCCGGCATCGCCGAGCTTGGGCCGCATCTTCTCGGCCACGATCCGACGCAACTCGCCCGGCTCAATCGCACGATGGATGCGGCACTGCAAGGACATGCTTACGTGAAATCGGCGATCGACATGGCCTGTTGGGACTTGCTCGGCCAGGCGGCGGGGTTGCCGGTGTGTGTGTTGCTCGGCGGGCGATACAACGAAGATTTTCCGCTCTATCGAGCCATTTCGCAGCAATCGCCCGAGCAAATGGCCGAGAATGTGGCCGGCTATCGCGAGGAGGGGTATCGCAAGTTTCAATTGAAAGTCGGTGGCGATCCGCAGACCGATATCGAGCGAATTCGCGCCGTCGCGGCCGTGCTGCAAACTGGCGACGTACTGGTGGCCGACGCGAACACCGGCTGGCTGATGCACTCCGCGGCGCGCGTCGTTCGGGCGGTGCAAGATATCGACGTATACATCGAGCAGCCTTGCACGAGCTACGAAGAATGCCTGTCGATCCGTCGGCAAACGTCGCATCCCTTTGTGCTCGATGAATGCATCGACGGCATCGGCGCCTTGCTGCGAGCAAGCCACGATCGCGCGATGGACGTCGTGAACATCAAGATCAGCAAATTCGGCGGACTGACCAAGGCCCGGCAAGCCCGCGATCTTTGCATTTCGCTGGGCATCGCGATGACGATCGAAGATAGCTGGGGCGGCGACATCGTGACAGCGGCCATCGCGCACCTGGCGCACAGCACTCCAACCGAGTTTCTTTTCAGCTCGACCGATTTCAATAGTTACGTCACAGTAAGCACCGCCGACGGCGCGCCGCAGCGCGTCAAGGGCCGCATGGCGGCATCGCAATCGCCGGGCCTCGGCATCACGCCGCGGATGAATGTGCTCGGCGCCGCAGTGATCGATATCAAGTGACAATCGCCATGAAACGCAATCGAAGAACGGCGCTCCGTGCGGTCTGCGGATTGATATTCGCCTTTGTGTTCGCGCAGGTCACGATCGGCGCGGCTGCCGACGACGATTATTTCCGTCAGCAGGTTGCACCCATTTTCGAGCAGCGTTGCGTGAGCTGCCATTCCGGCGCAAAACCGAAAGGCGGCCTATCGCTCACCAACGCCAAATCAGCGCTTGCCGGCGGCGAAAACGGAGCCGCCATCGTGCCCGGCGCGCCGATCGAAAGCATGTTGCTCGACTACATCTCCGGCAACAAGCCGGCGATGCCGAAAAGCGGCCCGCCGCTCAAGGCCGACGAGGTCGCGATCGTTCGGCACTGGATCGAATCGGGCGCCGCATGGCCGGCCGCGATGACGCTCTCCGACAAAAAGCCGCTCGATCTGAATTGGTGGTCGCTGTTGCCGTTGAAAAAGACGCCGGTGCCGCCGGCCGATTCGCATTGGGTGCGCAACGCCGATCGACAATTTCCTCTTGGCGAAGATGCGTGAAAAGTATCTCACTCCTTCGCCCGAAGCCGATCGGCGCACGTTGATCCGCCGGCTGACCTACGACTTGCACGGCCTGCCGCCGACGCCTGAGGAAGTCGCCGCGTTCGGAGCCGATCCATCGCCCGATGCTTACGAACGACTGGTCGATCGACTGCTGGCGTCGCCGCGCTACGGCGAACGCTGGGGCCGACATTGGCTCGACGTGGTCCACTTCGGCGAAACGCACGGCTACGACAAAGACAAAGTTCGCCCAAATGCCTGGCCCTATCGCGACTACGTGATCAACGCCTTCAACAGCGACAAGCCTTATACGCGATTCGTCGAGGAGCAAATGGCCGGCGATGTGCTGTTTCCCGACGATCCGCAAGCGATCGTCGCCACTGGCTTCATCGCCGCCGGGCCGTGGGATTTCGTCGGCCATGCGGAGCTTCGTCGCCGGCAGCACCGATAGCGAAATCGCGTTGTCGAACGATCGCGACGACATGGTGATGACCACGATGTCAACGTTCGTCAGCCTGACGGCCCATTGCGCGCGGTGCCACAACCACAAATTCGATCCGATCCGCCAGGAGGATTATTACCGCCTGCAAGCCGACTTCGCGGGCGTCGATCGAGCCGATCGGGCCTACGACGCCGATCCGCAAGTCGCGCTGGCGCCGCGCTCTCGATGCGCGGCTCAGCGATTTGACGAAACGCAAGGAAGATATCTCGCAAGTCAAGAAGGAGTTGGCGGCGCTTCCGCCGCAACAACTGACCTACGCCGCCGCGACTGAGTTCGCTGCTATCGGCAGTTTCGCTCCGACCAAAACGCCGCGGCCGGTCTACTTGCTCGAGCGCGGCAGCGTCTCCAGTCCCAAGCAATTGATGGAGCCGGGCGCGCTAGCCTGCGTTCGCGGGCTCGATCCGGTGTTCAAACTGGCCGATCCAAACAATGAAGGCGAGCGCCGCGTCGCGCTGGCCCATTGGCTCACCGATCCGCAAAACTCGCTGCTCCGACGGTCGATCGTCAATCGCATATGGCAATATCATTTCGGGCAGGGAATCGTCGATTCGCCGAACGATTTCGGCCGCATGGGCTCGCAGCCGAGCCATCCCGAGTTGCTCGACTGGCTCGCGATTTGGTTCATGGACCACGGCGAATCGATCAAGCAGTTGCATCGGCTGATCGTCTGCAGCGCGGCCTATCGGCAGGCGTCGCGCAACAAACCCGCGTTCGCCAAGATCGACGGCGACAATCGACTGCTGTGGCGAATGAACCGAAGAAGGCTCGATGCCGAAAGCGTTCACGACGCGCTACTCGCCGCCGACGGCAAGCTCGATCTGACGATGGGGGGCCCGTCGGTCCAGCAGTTTTATTTCAAAGACGACCATTCGCCGGTCTACGACTACGATCGATTCAATGTCGACGATCCCAAGAATTTCCGCCGTAGCGTCTATCGATTCATTGTCCGTAGCGTGCCTGATCCGTTCATGGAATCGCTCGATTGCGCGGATCCCTCGATTCTCACGCCGAAGCGCAACACGACGCTGACGGCCATCCAAGCACTGTCGATGTTCAACGACCGCTTCGTGCTGCGGCAATGCGAAGTGTTGGCCGATCGAGTAAGCAAAATGCGACGCGATTTGCCGGGCCAGATCGAGGAAATCTATTTGCTGACGCTGTCGCGCAAACCGACGGCGAACGAATCGCGATTGCTGATCGACTACGCCCGGCAATTCGGGCTGGCCAACGCTTGCCGGGTGATTTTTAATTGCAACGAGTTTTTGTTTGTTGACTGAGCGTCCGCCAGCCCTCGCTAACGCTTCGGGTTAGTGTGAATGTGGCGATGCGTCGCCACACTGACCCGAAGCGTTAACGAGGGCGGGTCGTCCATGTCGTCACGACTTCCGTCAGGGAAGGACCGTCACCGTGCGAGAGTATCCAAACCAATCCGCGAGCCAATTCGATCGCCGGCAATTCCTGTGGAATGTCGGAGGCGGGCTTGGCGGCATAGCGTTGGCGCAACTCTTGGGCGAAAGCGGCTTGCTGGCCGACACTTCTTCGCCGGCTCCGCGCCCGAATTCAACGGCGGCTTGCATCATCGCGCTCGGGCCAAGCGCGTCGTGCAGCTTTTCATGTCGGGCGCCGCCAGCCAGTGCGACATGTTCGACTACAAGCCAGCGTTGGTCAAGAACAATGGCAAGCCGTTCGATCCGGGCGGCAAAGTTGAGCTGTTTCAAAGCGATCCGGCGCCGTGATGCAAAGCCCCTGGGCCTGGAAGCAGCGTGGCCAGTGCGGCAAGTGGATCAGCGATTTGGTGCCGCATTTGGCCAGTTGCGCAGACCAGTTGACGTTTCTCCATTCGATGGTTTCGAAATCGAACGTTCACGGCCCGGCGACGTTCATGCAAAACACCGGCTTCGTGCTTCCGGGCTTCCCCAGCATGGGCTCGTGGATTTCCTATGGCCTGGGCAGCACGAACCACGATTTGCCGACGTTCGTCGTTCTGCCCGACAAACGCGGCTTCGCTCCGAACGGCCCGAGCAATTGGTCGGCCGGCTTCCTCCCGGCGACGCATCAAGGCACACTCATCAAGCCGAGCGCCAAGAATCCGATCGCCGATCTGTTTCCGCCCGACGACGCGAAATTCGTCACCCGCGAAGCGGAACAGCACGGCCGCGATTTGCTGCAAGCGTTGAACCGCGAACATCGGAAGGGGCGCGAGGCCGATTCGCGATTGGACGCTCGCATTGCGTCGTACGAACTGGCCGCGAAGTTGCAATTGAGTGCCCCCGAAGTGCTCGACATCTCGAAGGAAACGGCCGACACGCACAAGCTCTACGGCCTCGACGAGCCGATCACCGAGGATTTCGGCCGCAATTGTCTCGTCGCCCGGCGGCTGCTCGAGCGCGGCGTGCGATTCGTGCAAGTTTGGAGCGGCGCCGACAATGGTTTCCCGCGCCGCAATTGGGATAGCCATGAAGACATCGCCAGAGATCACGGCGAAATGGGCCGCAGCATGGACAAGCCCGCCGCCGCGCTGTTGAAAGACCTTCAGGCTCGCGGCCTGTTGGACGATACGATCGTCGTCTGGACGACCGAGTTCGGCCGAATGCCCTGCGCCCAGGGCCGCGGACGGGATCACAATCCGTTTGCCTTCACGTCGTGGGTCGCCGGCGGCGGATTCAACCCCGGCATTTCCTACGGCGAAAGCGATGAATGGTCGTACAAAGCCGTCGTGAATCCAATCTATTGCTACGATCTGAACGCCACGATCTTGCACCTCTTGGGCATCGACCACACACGGCTCACCTTCCGCAACAACGGCATCGACCGCCGGCTGACCGACGTGCATGGGCAGGTGATCCGAGATGTCTTGGCGTAGTCGATTTCGAGCGCAATTCTGACAGGCGCAACTGTAGGGAACGCCCTCCGTGCCACAAACAGTTGAATTCGTTGCAAGGCGTGGTGATTTTGTTGGAGTTCACGCTTTAGCGTGTTGCGAGCCAGCACGCTGAAGCGTGAACTCCAACATTGGTTGCGGCTCGGCCGCGCCGTGGCGTTCCGGCGTCGCGGGTTCGCACGGAACGGGACGGAGCCCGTTCCCAACAGAAATCGAATCACCGAAAAAACCCCGCCCCTCTTGACATGCAACCAAATGGTTGCATAATATATTCGTGCATGCCGATATAGACAAAGTGTTCAAGGCGCTCGCCGACGCCGGCCGGCGGAAGCTGCTCGATCGGCTGCATGCCGACAACGGCCAAACGTTGGGCGAGCTTTGCGGAAATCTGGATATGAGCCGGCAAGCGGTGACCAAGCATTTGAAGCTATTGGAAGACGCGAATCTGGTCGCCACGCTCCGCCGAGGCCGCGAGAAATTGCATTACCTGAACCCCGTGCCGATTCTCGAAATCGCCGATCGCTGGATCGGCAAATACGAGCGCGGGCGTCTTCGTGCGCTGGCCGATCTCAAGAAAACTTTGGAAGGAGAACCGAATCCATGTCCGCCAGCAAATTCGTCTACGTGACCTACATCCGCACGACGCCGGAAAAACTCTGGCAGGCGCTGATCGATCCCGAATTCACGCGCCGTTATTGGGTCGGCACGTGGCAGGAATCGGAATGGAAGCCCGGGGCGGATTGGCGAATCATGATCCCCGACGGCCGCGTTGGCGACGCCGGCAAAGTTCTGGAAATCGAGCCGCACAAGCGACTCGTTCTGTCGTGGCGCAACGAATTCATGCCCGAGTTGAAAGCCGAAGGATTTTCCCGTTGCACCTATGAAATCGAGCAATTGGGCGATTCGGTCAAGCTCACCGTAATCCACGAGATGGACAAGCCGAATTCGGAATTCATCGGCAAGGTGTCAACCGGCTGGCCGCATATTTTGGCGAGTTTGAAGAGTCTGCTGGAGACGGGGGAACCGCTGGCGGAGACGCACAAATGGAAGAAGGGATGAGAAAGTTGGAATCTCGCGCCGATCGAGTTACGACGGCACATTTCAGCGGCGGGATAAATTCATTGGCATAGTCCTTGCTAACCGAAACCAGCGGTCCAGCGGCTGGGTAACAATCTTTAGGAGGCCGCACGATTCCGCTCTCGAAAGGAGGATGAAATGCTCAAGGCAGTCAATTTGATCGTTTTCATTTTGTTCGTCGCGGCGCGAGCGCCGACTGCGATCGCTCAAGATCGCAACGTGACGCCGAGGCGGCCAGGCTCTTTCAGAAAATGGAAGACCGCCTCGCGAAGGCCACAAGTCTCCAATGTGCCCTGAAAACCGAATTCGACGGAACCGGCGAACCGGGCGGGCCGCTGATGAAGCGGGAACTGACCGGGAAACTGGCGCTGGCCGATGGCAATCGCCTGCGATTCGAACTGCACAAGGCCGGTTCCGAAGCCGATGACCCAGGCGTTCCCTATTGGCTGACGATCAGCGATGGCAAGCGGGTGCTGCATCAAGACTCGGGCATGCCGAATTCACAGTCTCACAAAGCGGGCAAGGACAACGCGCTGCGGCGACTATGCGACGCTGTTGTCTCGCAGCGGAGTGTTGCTAATCACTTACCCGCTGCCGCCTGTCGAGGCCCGCGATACGAAGGATCGATTTCCGGTCTCCGAGTTCAAGCTTGGTCCACGGGAAAAGGTGGGCGACATGACGGCCCAACGCCTCGATTATCGGTTCGACGTGAAGGGGCAAAAGCAACCGGACGGAACCGATGCGCCGTTCCGAGCGTCGGTGTGGCTCGATCCGAAAACATCCCTGCCGCTGAAGCGCACGATCACCTGGAAGCTCGTCGGAGTGCAGGTCATGGCCATTACGGAGCACTACGAACATCTCGTCGCGGACGAGAAGATTGATCCGAACACATTCCACGTGCCCGGGGAGTGATGCGACATGGTAGCCGCCAGCACACAGAGTAGCACGCCGGGCAGAAAAGTAGTCGTCGGCTTGATCACGGCATTTAGCCTTGTTTCGCCGGCGTTTATAGCGATTCACGCGGTTTATCGGCCGAATACGTTGCCGGCCGGCGTCGAAACGGTCGCGGCTTGGCTGCTGGCGGTCGCCGGAATGATCGGCCCTTTGCTAACGATCGGCGCCGTCGTTTTAACGGCGGTGGCGCTCGCCCGAATTCCGCTGGGGCCGGCGACGAAGGTTTTTGTTATTGGAATCGCGATTCTCTCCGTCGTCTGCACGATTGCCATGCACTCGGTAAGCCCCTAGTGGTTTTGTCAAGATGCTCATGCGACTTCGATTTCGACTGCGAACGGCGCTGATTGTCGTGGCCGTGCTTGCGCTGCCGATAGAGTGGCATGGCCGGCACTGGTCGCGCGACCGGCAATTTCAAGCTCGGGTTTCCGCTATTGAGAAACTCGGCGGCCAAGTGATGTTTGATTTGCCGGCGGAATCGGCGTCGATCGATGCGACGTTGTGGCGAATCGTCGGGTGGGGAGAAAGAGTCGAACGGCCCGCATCGATTGTTCTTTGCGGGAATCCGCGCATGGACGATGCCGGCCTCGCAGCACTGTCGCTCGAGACGTTCCCCGCGCTCGAAAGCCTGACCCTCGACGGCTGCCGGATCAGCGATCAAAGCATGGGCCCGCTTGAAAAACTGACCGATCTGACGGACCTATCGTTGGCCAACGCGAGAATCACGGATCGCACGCTCACGGCAATTGGGCGGCTGCGTCAACTCACGTCGCTCGACCTGACGGGCACCGACATCACGGACGCCGGCCTGAACGAATTGATCGCGCTGCGGCATCTCGAAACGCTGAATGTCCGCGAAACCGGCGTCACACGGCGAGGCATCGCCAAACTGCAATCCGCGCTTCGCAAGACATTGATCAATCGCAACGCGAGACACTGACGGGCTGTCGCGGCGAACAGTGCGGTTTTACCCTATTTGCCGTTGGCTTGCGAACCGCGTTCTCCGGCGGAATGCAGTCCGACGCGGTGGTCATTGGGCGGCTTTTACCACTCGCGCCATTCCTCGGTGATGTCCTCGTCGCTTTCGAGACCCGCGAGCTTCGCGGCGACGAGAATCAACTCGCATAAATCTTCCCGCTGGTCCGTCTCGATCAATCTCCCACCGCATTCCTTGTTAAGCGCATTTAGGTTGAGAACAGCCTGTTTGGCCGCCGCGAGAATCTGATCGTGCGGCAATTTGTGGTTCGGCATAAAACCGGCAAGGTATGCGTCAACAATCTCCGCACAGCGATCAATGTGCTCCTGAGAATAGCCGCAGTCGGAAGCGTTGCCCGTCTCTCTCCTCTCTTCCGATCTGTTGCATGTAACTCACCATCCCATCCAGCAGCCGTTTCCTGACTGCGACGGTAGAGCCATTTGGATAAATTGGCACAAATCGGCCTCTGATCGAAAAGACGCCGGAAAGCGGGACAGGTTCGATATTGCGAGCTTGGTAGAGTTTTGTACCACCGCAGACCACCAATATCGGAGATCCCGCTTTTCCCCCTGCCAGCTCAGGCTCGTTCCCAAACGGGAGCTTGGGAACGAGCATGACTAAACGGCATCCATTGCGGCGTTACGGCAGGGTGAACGTGTTGACGGTCTGCGTGTTTTTATCAAGCACTTTGATGCTCATGTCGCCGGTTTTACTGTCGTAAGCGGCATTCACGAGATCTTCCAGGTTCTTGGGCATTCCCTTGGCACTCACGCCGCCAACCTCGACGATGATGTCGTTGACGTCCAGCCATTCGATAGCGGTCAAGTCGACGGACGGGTTGATCAACAAGGCGATTCCGTTGGGTTGCACGGAGAATCCTGTCACCTTGCAGCCGTCGTCCGTATCCTTATAGGTGACCCCCAGCTTTGTGCATGTGGGTTGTTGCAATGTGCCGGGGTGGCCCGCCACCATCGTTCTGGCGCGATCAGAACCGCACCAGCCGCCACCAGGGCCACCATCAATACCGCGCTTCGCGACCACTTCTTCATGACGATTCTCCTCGGGCAGGGAAAACTTCTGGGAAAGTTAGAGAACCGCTCTCCAGCAGGCCGCAGAAATCCATCGTTGTTTACGCCAGTTTATAGCGGCGCTCGCTGCGTTGTGCAACAAAAAAGCCCGAAAAGAATTTGCTCAGTCGCGACGCCGGTTGGCTGACGAAGAGGACTCGGATTTTTTTCACCATCCCTTTGACGAATCGCAATCCCTTTTAGCCCTCGAAGGCGCCGAGGAGCTCCTAGAAGTGGGCGATGTGGCCCTTCGCGCTCTGGATCCATGCGACGGCATTGTGGACCTCTTGCCGGGCCTGCTCATTGACGCCGGAGACCGGGACAGGCTCGCTATTGCGAGCTTGGTAGAGTTTTGTACCACCGCAGGCCACCAAAATCGGACCTGTTCCGCTTTCGCCCCCCGGCGACTATGCGACGCTGTTGGCTCGCAGCGGAGTGTTGGTCATTACGGGGCACTACGAACATCTCGTCGCGGAGGAGAAGGTTGATCCGAATACTTTCCAGGTGCCCGAGGAGTGATGCGATTTGGAAGCCGTTCCGGCTCCCTGTCGTCTACTGCCTGCGCGGACGCTTCGAACCGTTGCCGCTGATGTCGGAGATCTGGGCGACGCCCTCGTTGTCGAAGAGCGTGAAATTGCCGTCCCGGTCGATATACATAGCCGCTCGACCGCGGTGGACCAAGGCCTCAGGATGGTGAATCGTCAGTTGAGCGCCTCTGACTAGCTCGACCCGAAAAGGCTTGAAAGGCCTGCGCTCGCTGAAGGCCCGTAGACAGCGGTCGAAGGTCTCTTCTCTCATTGCCGCCCACCGCTTCACCCATGCTTCAAATACCAGTCGGGGCGACACGATTTGAACGTGCGACCTCTACGTCCCGAAAAAAACGTTGCCGACGGTGGAAAAACCTAGTTTCTCTCGATGAATATGCATAAAACGAGCCTTCACAGAGGTCTTGCAAAGGCACACAAATCGCCACGTAGTTTAACGACTTAGGACAGTAATTCAAGCCTCCGTCAGTAAATGACTGACATCGATTTCTCGGGGTTTTTGATTGTTGCGACCTCTAAAAATTGCAACTATTGGTCGCAACTGGTCAGCGGATAATGTCAGTAATTTGATTGTTCGCCGAACTCGATTGGGCCGTTCTTCCGGCAAACGAGACGGCCACAACAACGACGCCACGGCTCATCAGAACGCACCGTGAGGGTCAACCAATCGCTTCGACCTCCATACACTGCCCACCCCTGGCATCTTCTTGCATCTAAGCTCGACTGCCATCAAAATACGCCGGTGGCCACAACCGACAGGGGATACGAGTCATGGAACAATGCGAAGTCTGCGAACGATCCGTTTCTGACGACCTGATCGCGAGGGATTTTGACACCGACGGTCGAAGGCTCTGCCTCGGGTGTCACGGCACCAGCAGTCCCGACGACAAGATCGATTGCGAAGCAAGGGCTTTAGAGTGGATGCGATCCGTCCGATCGATGGACGAGGGATCGATCGAACCGGAGAGCATCGAGGCATGTTTTGTCGCCCTCTATGGCCACGAACCGGAAGCCGAAGATTTCGACGAGGGACTTTGGCTCCTCTGCTGCCAAGCGGTTGACGAACCGTCGCCGGAGAGTCAACGCTGATTCCATTGAGGCGATGTCGTCGTCGGCAAGTCCCGATGCAGCCAATGCCGCAGCCGAGCACAGAACTGGCCCGAGGTTTCATCTTCACCTCTTTTGCACTCGCCGAAGAGTTTGTTTCGGCTTTGAAGCTCCGCGGCTCACCGACGTGGTGGCGTTGACGATGCCGCACGACCGCTGAGTGAATTCCTTTCGCGTGAAAGGAATTCGCCTAGCCGCAGGGGCTTCGCGCTGGAGTGCAACCGTAAGCCGGCCAATCGAGGCCGCTACGGTACACTACTTGCATCGGCCTTTTCGCCGAAGTGTCATCGGAACAAAATGCCCCACTAAAGGCGATCCTTGCTGCCCGCGTGACCCGTCCATTGTGTGCGGATTCGCCATTCGTGGTGCGATGTCGCACACGTTTTGCGGCACGCTCATCGCCATCACCACCTGTCAAACCTCTTCGTTGGTCACCAAATCCGCCAATCAGAAAAGCGAGGGCACGATGTTTCGCGAAGCATCCGGCGACAAGCCAACGAACGGGGCATGTTCGAAGGGAGCGATTGAAAGAAACGCTCCTTCAGTGTCGGGATCAGGATCGTCGATGCTTGATTCCGACGACACCGGCGTATCGAAGCGTCGATCCCCGTTCCGCGTGCGAAGCTTCGGCCTCAGCGACCGAGGACAAGAGCGGGATTCCAACGAGGACTGCTTCGCCATCGCAGAATTAGCGAGGACGCTGCAGATTCATCAGACCAATCTTCCGCAATCCAGAACGAGCGTTAGCGACCATCGGGGCTACGTGTTTCTGATTGCTGACGGTGTGGGGGGAAGCCAAGCGGGGGAAATCGCCAGTGGACTCAGCGTGACGACCATCGAGGATTTCTTGCTGAACACGCTGAAGCGATTTTCCAACTTGCAAGCCGGTGAGGAGCAAGGTGCCTTATGTGCGTTGGAGGACGCTCTATGTCAGGCCGACTCCCGCATCTTCGAGGAGTCGGTCAAGCATCCCGAATGGGAAGGAATGGGGACGACGCTGACGTTGGCGTTTGCCGTCAATTGGCGTTTGTTCGTGGCCCATGCTGGCGATAGCCGCTGCTATATGTATTCGGCTGGGAAGCTGCGACAGTTGACCCAGGATCATACCGTGATCGCCGAAATGGCCCGGAGTGGAATGATTTCAGCCGAGAAAGCGGTTGGGCATCCGTGGCGGCATTTCGTGACCAACATCGTCGGTGGCCGGAAACGGGGAGTTCAAGTCGAATTGCACAGCCTCGATCTGCATACAGACGACGTGCTGCTCCTTTGTTCCGATGGTCTTACGGAGATGGTTCCGGAAGGCCAAATTGCCGCCGTTCTCCAAAAAGAGTGCGATCCGCAGCGGGCGTGCGAACGCCTGATCGCCGAGGCCAATCGGCTTGGAGGCAATGACAACATCACCGTCATTGTGGCCCGCATTAGTCCGACAGAATCAGCCCCGGACGTATTGCGATGAGTTCCGAGGAGATGCGAGCAGAGAGTTCGGGGCTTAGCTCTGAATCTCCTCCGACGCCGACACGAACCTCTTCGCCGTTGGGTCGTTCGTAGCGACATGCTAGATCGGGTTGACGCCGATGGGCAAGGGCTCCGGCGTCCTAGTCTATTTTAGCAGCACCAGCAGCATGACCACCGGCGTGGTCGCCTTGATCGAGTGCCTTAACCCGGCAGGCATGTGGACCCAAGTTCCTGCATGGGCTTCCTGGATGTCGTCACCGAGACCCAGCGTGGCGTCACCTTTGACGAAGAATAGCATGGCCGGTTTCGCAGCCGTGTGCTCGGAAAGTTCTTGTCCTTGTCCGAAGCCGAAGACGACGGCCTTCAGCCGATCATCCTGAAAGACCGTCCGGCTCAGGATGCCATCAGCAGGCGGTTCGGCGTCTTTGGCGAGATCAAGGATGTGGGTGTAGTTGGTAGACATGACTGCTCCTTCACTTCCTCGGCAACTTCCCGACGAACTTCATCGCCCGCTGAATCCAGTCCTTCAACTGGTCATCGTCCTCGACGCCGTTCGGCTGGACCAGTATCCAGTTCTTCATCGGCTTGCCCGTGATGTCGAACGCTTTGACGTGCGGCTCCAGCATTGCCTCCTCGCCCTGGACTGGACCCAGCCGGGCAACCAGCGAATCTTTCCAAACGCCAACCAGCAAATTGCCGTTCAGAAGAAAGCAGATGCCGCCGAACATCCTCTTCTGTTCGATGTTCTTCTTTCGGGACAGGGCGTCACGGATGCGTTGGGTCAGGGTTTCGTCGAAGGCCATTCGTCAGGCTCCTGCAAGCGTCATCATTGCCCCGGCATCTTGATCTCGATGCCGTACCGAGGAGCGATCTCCATCATCTTTTCGATTTCTGCCTTCGTGCTTGCCGGGGCCGAGGTGGCTCCTTGGGCAACCGGAACCCCAACCTCAAAGAACATCTGCTCCAGCCCCGCTGGGGCGACCGAAATCAGAAGCTTGGCCGGTTCGCTCGATTCATTCTTGAACGAGTGCGGCGTCCCGACCGGCATGTTGGCGAACATTCCCGCCGTCGCCACAACTCGCTGGTCGCCGATCTGAACCGCGATCTCGCCTTCGAGGATATAGAATCCTTCTTCTTCCCGACTGTGGACGTGAGGAGGCGGGCCGCCGCCGGGAGGCACGATCGCTTCCCACATCGCGTACTTGCCGTTCGTGTCATCGCCGGTCGCCAGGAAGCGGTAAACGTCGCCCACGACAGCGATCGTGCGGCCTTCGCGAGGTGATCTCAAAGTCGGTTGACGCGGCACGTTCGTTCCTCCGGTCGCTGGTTCTCAACCGCGTTGTAGACCGCCACGGCAGCCTTCGCCATCAGTTCCGGCCAACCGCGAATCTACAGCGGCGTGACGTTCTCGGCACACGGGCCCTTTGGGCTCTGGCCTTCCGTGTAGGAGACCTTTTGGCCTTCACGCAGTTCGTCGAAACCGACGCCCTGGACGCTCGACGAATGGAAGAAGAGGTCCTTGTCACCGCTCGTCTTGATGAACCCGAAGCCCCTGTCGTTCAACTTCTTGATCGTGCCTTCGGCCATGGGTGCGTTTCCTGGAGTGAATGCTCGAATCGACAATGCCAAGCTTACGGTTGCCGCCTGGCCATCCGTTGGTTGCCGGATTTTATCAGGCGATCATGCCATCAGGCAAACGGCCTACTCAAGCATTCTTCGGGACGACAATACTCCGTCCGCACGACGGCCCTTCGGCGACGACAAAGGCAGTAGCCGCACTAGCCCATCCAGCACCTGCGGCTGCCGGCCATGGTCGTGAAACCGATTTGGGCCTGAGACAACACTTCACCGACGAGATTCCCTCGTGCGGCTTCAACTAATCGCTCGTTTGCCTCCGAGCACGGCGTTGCGATTTCGCCTTCGGAAAATCCCGGTCCAACCAGTGCCGCAGCCGAGCACAGAACTGGCCCGCGGTTTCGTCTTCGCCTCGCTCGCACTTGCCGAAGAAATTGATTCGGCGTTGAAGCTCGGCGGCTCCCGGAGGCGTTCGTTTGAGATGATCGATGAACGTCAGCAATTGCTTCAGCTTGTCGACGTTCAGCTCATCTAGCAGCCGATGGTCTTCCGGGCTTTGGTATTGGAGCGTGATCTCGTCGGCTTCACGATTTGCTTTTCGGCTGGCATCCATCCTGCTTCTCCGTTTGGCTTGAGTCGAGTTCTAGGCATTCGCCGGATCGTCAAGCACATGGCTCCTCGATTCGATCGTCGAACGGCCACAAGTCATCGTTCTGTTTCGACGTGACGATGAAGCACCTATTCTTGCACAATTCCATGCGTTCTTCTTGGGTCAGCCCGTCGCGATCCTCCTCCGGCATCAATTGACCGTTCAGGAGACACTTGCCATTGGCATTGTAAATCCACATTCCGCCCGTCTCGTAGTCTCGACGAAAACTCGTTCTCCATTGCGAATTGCTGCCCCAGCCCTGCGAGAGGTCATTGGTCTTTCGGTTCCGACGCCAATATGTGAAGTACAGCGTCGATTGTTCGGCGACCTCCTTGATGACATGATTTCCTCCCCCGACCACTGCGACACCCGACCGAGAGAACAGCATTTCACCCAGCATCAGGCCGGGCCACGACTGTTCGAGAATACCAATTGGCTCGTCGTCGTCCTTGGACGGATGGACTTGCACGATCTCATGATGAAAAGGAGAAAACGTGCCTGATGCGGCAACCGTGAAGCCAATCTGAGAGAAAAAAGATTCGTATTCCTCCCGGGAAACGGTTGCGATCTTGATTTCCTCCGCTCCGGGTTGAAACGGCATCAGCAGCAAATCGTTCACACGACTCAGAGCATAAAGATTCCACATTGCAACCTGTGCTGCTTCGTCCCTTGGATCGTAGAGACTGCGGCTCCTGAAGCGAGCAAAATCGGCAACGGCTCGCTGAGCCTTAGCGACCCAAGGTTGCAGAACGTCGTGAAACAGCGAATTCTGCTCGTATCGAAGGATGCCGTCGAAGAGGTCGCGAAACCAGGGAGTTTCTGGAATGGCCATCGGAATCCTCGGTCAACTCGAATTTCCAGCACGCCCTCAGACCTTCGTGACAAAACGCCGGTGCCGGTTGTTGACCCGAACTCGACCTCGCACCCATTTCAGAGCAGGGTGGGCAACAAGCTCGACGCCCTATTGGGCATCTCGCGGCTTCGTGATTTCGCTGCCCGTCTTGCCGCCGTTCGCACGAAGAATTGAACCGATTTCGGCATAGTTCTTCGCGACTTCGGCGTCACCCTTCATTTTGTATTGGTGGGCCTGTCGGTAAAACACTTGGTGGTTTTCTTCGGCCCGATCCACCGGCGTCTTTCCATGCTCATCGACCATGTTCACATCGGCTCCCGCTTCAATCAACAGCCGAGCGGTTTCGGGCGACCGGACGTTATGCAGCAATGAATTCCTCGCACGCAGAAGGACATCCGCTCCAGCTTCGATCAGAAGTTTGGCAATAGCGGCCGACCTGGCTCCACACAGGGGCGAGGAATTTGTCCGGGAACGAGCATCTGGATCAGCACCCGCATCCAGCAAGAGCCGAGCCGATTCAACATCTTTGACGAGGTCAAGCGGCGTGACGCCGGCCAAATTCTTGGCTCTGGCATCGGCCCCCGCCTCAATGAGCAGCCTCACAATGCTCGGATTGGCCGCGGAGTGCAGCGGCGTGCCGCCCCAACGATCTGGGCGATTTGGGTCTTCTCCGGATTCCAGAAGTTGCTTGACCCGTTGCGGGTCGCCGTCCGATGCCGCTTCGCAAAGCGGGGGCTTGTTTCCCTCATCAAGAAGTTTCGTCACGTACTGCCACGCGTCGTCTAGCGAATCGAATATCGATTCTCGCTCGCACGCATCGTTTGTCGAATTCATGCCAAAGCAAAGGGTCCCAATGGCCTTGCGGCACTTGCTGCCCACGACCAATGCCGTCTGTGCGTTTCGGTCGTGGCCGATATCGATTACTGATTCCATCATGTCGCCCCACTCGTAGCTCAACGCTGACAAGTCGGTGATGATGGCATGGGGGTCAAACGCATGGATCCCAGCATTTCCAATCGCAGTCATGAACGCGGCGTCAGCATTGCCCCCGCTGCCGAAGCCGAACGTCCCTTCAAAGCGAATTACCAAGACGTCTCTTGGATATCGCTTTCCTGGATGCTTCCCGATCCAAAACGAGTAGCGAACGTCGCTCAATTCTTCGAGCCGAACTTGCTTTAGATCGAGTGCCATTTTGGATTGGCTCTGATGCTCGTGGGCAGGTTTGAATCTGGTTATCCGCTGCCGACCTGCAAAGGGCCAACAGTCTCCCGATCAGTCAGCCCGCCACAATCGTCGGCTAGCGTCTCACGGCGTCGAAAAGATTCACCAGCGGGATCACTAGTGCGAAATTTGCAAGCACGAGGAACGAAAAAGCCGCAAGCCAAGTCAGAACGTACCAGGCAATTTTTCCACCGGTTGATTGCGAACGATCCAGCCGCCAGACCACAGCTCCGTTCACTGCCATCCAAAGGAGAACCGACACGGCCGCCAAGAACCACTTTTCGTGCAAAAAATGCGTGAGGTTGAAGACCATGACGGTGATCGACGGCAGCTCTTCTCGGAAGTCACGAAAGACGTGTTCATACGACGGCTCGAAGAACAACAAGAAGGCAATTAGAGCCGACCACGTCATGCCCTGGCCCACTGCAACGATCACGGCCCAGCGTACGGAGTGCCTGCTGGTAGATTCATCCATCTTGCTTCTCCCCTTGAGTCAGCCCGCCCCATGCAGGGTGCGATCCGCCCATTCTAGCCGTTCATCACACGGGAATCGACGGTGCGGCCGACAGCTGGATTGGATCGATGTTGCAAACTCGCAGCCTGTGGCTGCTCACCTCGATCCCGGATAAATTGTAGCGTGGTGTGACTACGGCGAATTCTTGAGTGGCCAATCCACGAACTGACAAATCCAACAAGGGGCCATCTTTTCATGAGTCAAAACCGAGTCGTTATTTTTTCGAACGGAATCGCCGATTTTCAGCGAACCTATGCCGCCAAGAAGGGTCCGCCGACTGAAATTTCGATTCCGGTTCGGAAGGATCACATTGCGGACGTGTTGGCGTCGTTGAACGTCTATGGCGACGTCCTGCTGACCAGGCCGCCCAGCTTTCGACCGTCCAACGAATCGGCGGGAAACCTGTCGATCGATCCCCAAAGGGCCCTGGAAGACTTGGCGACGAAGTTGAGCGGAGCCAAGGTTGTTGTGGAGAAGCCTGGCGGAAGCGTCGAGGGCGTGCTGGTCGGATTGCACACCGAGCCGGAAGGAAAATTGGAAGAACGCATCTTTCCGAAGTCGCTCATCGTCATGGCCGAGCAAGGTTTGGTGCGGATCGCCCTCAAAGAAATCCAGAAGCTCCGATTTCCAGATGCAACGATCCAAACCGAGATCGACAAATCCCTTCAGCGAAGCGTCGAACGAATCAAGCCGAACAGCACGTTCGTCGATCTGGCCGTGACCACCGAGCAAGACGAAGCCGAGGTCGTGTTGCACTACACGGTCCCGGCCGCAGCCTGGAAAATCTCCTACCGGCTCCGGGAAACGGACGGTGGGTTCGAGTTCCAAGGGTTCGCCATCGTGGACAACAACACGGATGAAGATTGGAAGGATTTCTTGGTTTCGGTCGTCACGGGAGAGCCGATCACCTTTTCAACCGATTTGGCCGATTCAAAGATTCCTCGCCGTAGCCACGTCAACGTGGTCCGAGGAATGGCGATCGGGGCCGTTGAAGTTGAGGAAGCGATCGCGATGGGGGGTGCTGCCGCTTCTATGCTGGCTGACGTTGATGAACCCTCGGCACCACTGGCGGGCAGTGTCATGAGGAAAAGCTTGGCGGCCCGTGGAAGACCGCTCGGCGGAAGAGCAGTAGCAATGGCAGGCCCGTCAGCCGCAGCCCCAGAGGCGGAGGTTCGCGAGGTCGGAGACTTTTGCGTGTTCGAGTCGCAGTCGCCGGTCTCGATCGGCTCGAATCGTTCCGCGGTTATCCCGGTTTTTCAAACGGATTTGGGCAAAGCGAAGACGGTCCTGCACTACAAGCGAGAGAATCACGAAGAACGCCCGTTTCGGGCAATCGAATTCACCAACGAGACGCCCCAAAGCCTCGGGCGAGGCGTCTGCACGATTTACCAAGACGGGATTTATGCCGGGAGCTGCATCATGCCGGCAACTCGGCCTGGCGGCGATGCTCTCTTGCCGCATGCGTTGGCAACGGGCGTCAGGATTTGGCATGAGCGGAAGAAGCTGCGGTCCAAGACCGTAGGGATCAGGCTTTCCGAAGGCTTCTGCCACACGAGCCTCCACCAGAAGCAAGACATTCTCTACCGCGTTAAGAACCTCAAGGACGAGAGCTTCAATTTCCTGCTCGACCATGATTTCGTCTTGGATGAGCCGGACGTGAAATGCTCGCTTCACGGGGCAGATGGCAAGGACGTTGCGATTGAGCCCAAGGAACGCCTCAAGAATGGGATTCGGCTTGCGATGGTGCTCGCTCCCAAGAGCGAGATCGTCGTCACGGTTTCAGAGGCACGCACCGAACTTTCGAGCGTCGAGTTGGTCAACGTCAATTCCAATATCGAAACCATCAAGGTCGGGTGGCTCGAACAGAATCTTGTCGTTTCCAATGGCCCGCTGGCGAACGAACCTGGAATCCGCAAATGCCTCGATCTTCAACGGTCGCTCGATCAGCAGAAGCAAAAGATTGCCGACGCCGTCAACGAGACCGAGCGGTTGATCGCACGCCAGGATCGACTTCGCAAAAACATCAGCACGGGCGGCCACGACGATCAGACCGCTCAATGGCGAACCGATCTGGGCAAGGCGGAGAACGACATCAACGAGCGTGAAGAGCGGACGATTCCAAAATTGCGGGACGAGGAGAAGGCGATTCGAGAAGAGTTGCGGACAGCTCTGATGTCGTTGTCGGCCGAGTGGAAGGGCGAGTAGGGGTCGCATCCAGCGATGGTGGGCTGAGCCAATCAATAGCCGTAACAATGTGTTCGAGGTCAAACTCGGAAAATAAATCGGCCCACGGCACATTTTGTTTGGCGTGTGGGGCACGACAAAGGACTTCTCTTCGATGGGCAACGAATTGGTTCTGGCCGACTTCTGGTGCTATTCAGATGAATCGACATTGGAATTGTTCGAGAGATTTCGGCGTGCGTTCCCGGTAGACGACGACGGTTTCATCCATGACGCAGAAAACGTCTGGGAGTGGCTCGACGGAAAAACGGCAGACCAAAGTATTGGCTTCAATATCTGCCGACCCTGGGAATACCTTGATGAGCATGGAGTCGAGCATCATCCGGTGCCCGGTGAGCCGATTCGATTCTCGATCCGGCTGTCCGACCAGCAACTGGGAACAGACCGAATCGGAAGTCAGTTGGCCTCTGCCCTCAACCTCGCAGTCCACTGCGGTAGCGTCAAATATCTGAAGGGAGACGACTTCGAATACCAAGTCTCGAAGACGTATTTGCCGAAAGAGTCCAACTCTGGCGAGGATGCCGTGTCAGACGCAGGGTGAATGGCCGAACCAGATCGCAACGATGGCTGTCATGTCGAAGGAGAAGCGACTATTGCGGCGTTCACGGAGACGGTCTTGCTTTCGAACCGAAAATTGAATGTGCCCGGATAATCTTCCCCTTCTGATCCTCGATCTCGACGAGACGCTGATCCATGCCCTCGGACGCCCGTTGGCTCACAATCCAGACTTCATGCTGGGCCCGTACCACGTCTATCGCCGCCCGCACTTATCTGACTTCTTGGCTCGGTCTGCCGAGCTTTACACGCTTGCGGTTTGGTCGTCAGCCGGCTCGGAGTACGTTGCCGGCATCGTCGAAAACATCTTCCGGGATCACGCCGAACCAGCGTTTGCGTGGAGCAGGAATCGTTGCACCACTCGGATCGACGCTGAACGGCACGACGAGGTCTATCTCAAAGACCTGAAGAAAGTGAAGCGGCTGGGGTTCGACCTCAACCGAGTTCTGATCGTGGAGGACGAACCAAATAAGGTTGCGAGGCACTACGGCAACGCGATTTACGTTCAGCCGTTCGTCGGACTGCCGGACGATTCTGAATTGATCGACCTTCGCCGATACTTGGCTAAAATCCATGCAGCACCAAACTTCCGGGAGGTCGAGAAGCGAGGCTGGCGGCGGTTTTCGGCGGACGGCTAGCCAGAGCGGAGGACTAATTCAGATGGGCGGTTTTATTGTTCTCGACGACGGCCGAGCCTACGCTGTTGCAAATCGGGCCCTTCGAGCGACAATTGCGGCCGTTGTCGAATCGCTGCCCCAGACGCCGCAAGGTCGAGAGTTGGCAAAGTGGCTCCAAAACGATCCGAGCGTGCAGGTTTACTACCACGTTGATGTTCGAGAACGGACGGCAGCGAATAGGGAATTGTTCCTCCGTGCAATCGAAGCTGCATTCGAAGAGGCAACATGCGGCCCGATTGGCTGGCACGGGCCCGAGGGCTGGGACGGGTGGATCAGTCGATTCTCCGACCTGATAAAGATGATCGGATGCGTCGAGCGAGGCGAGCCTCCTGGTGATTTCAACCCGCACATGGTTGACGTGATCCCACCAACAGACAGGCGAAGCGGTCCAGGATGGTGAAGGAACTCATGCCTGGATCGAGCGGCTCGTGATCCAGAATAGTCAGGAGCGTTCGTCGGGCAGTGAAGAGAGGGTAGCCAGTCCATGAACGTTCCGACGAGGCCGGATGGCAACAACGTATTCGGCCTCGTTGTCGCACCAGACGGCCTCGACCCGGTTCTGCAAGCCGTAAGCCGCCTTGTGGGAGCACGACATGCCTCGATTTACCAGTCGCGATTCGACGGAGCCGAGACACTTCGTTTCTCCACCGATAGCGTCGATTTCGAGTCTACGCCACTGGAAGGCGGTCATCAGCATTTACTGAATGGCGGAGTTGGCGGCACTGCCGAAGACGTTCTGGCGTTTGTCCGGGAGTTGGCCAGAGTTTTCACGGAGGCGGGGATTCAATGCAGTTTCGAAGTTTATGACGATCACCTCAATCTCCTTCAGGTTTTTCAAAATGGGCCGATGATCAAACCAAGCAACGACTGAATGCGTACACGGCGAGTTCCGACATGATCCGAATCCTCGCTCGGCACACTGAAGGGTGCAAACCCAGCCATGACGAAACGCCTCACCACCGTCAGCAGCTTCCTCAGCAAGTATCTGCGGTATGAGCCGGATGCCCTCGGTCTGACCTTGGAGCCGGGCGGTCGGGTGCTCGTGGACGTCCTGCTCGCCGGTGCCGCACGACAAGGATTTCCGATTGAGCGAACCGCGTCGCCTGTGATAATTGCGTTGCCAATTGCTTGATTTGCCCAACACTCACGCCCGCCGCTCCGCCCGTCAACGCTGGCGACTTCCGACGCCCCTCGACGGATCATTTGCCAAGATCAATGCCGGATCGTTCTGGGACCATTCCGACCGCACCACGGCTTTGATCGTCGCGGCGTTGGCCTGGCAATCGGCTGGCCGCAGTCTCGCCAGCACCGATCAGACGGGATGGTCGACTTGATCGAGGCCCCGCACACCTTGCAGCGGCGAACGTATCGAGCCAAACGAAACGATCAATCCTGATTCTCCGCAGAATGTCTGGCACTGCATTTAGTTAAACGGCTTCAATAAGAGTGCGGCAACGATGCTTGCGACAATCCCGATACCGAGCGAAACAACAACGACAGCCCTCCATTTGCCTAAATGCTCACTCCGCCGAATTCCATCTCCAATCGCAAAGGTTGCTGGTGGGAAGATGTATAAATAGAAGCGGCTCAACGTCGATAACCAAGCGAAGACCGAAAGAACTATCGCATTTACTTGCCAAGTAAACCGGTATGTAATCGTGACGAACACAAATACCAACAATAGTATTGCTACAACTATGACGGGGCCGATGCGAAAACGCTCATCGGTCAACCACGCCCATGCTGGACGCAAGGTTTGGTTAAAGTTTGTGAGACTCTGCCTCATTTCGGCAATGTGTTCCCTTGATCCAAATACGATGGTTAGAATTGATACGTCAAACCACGCATCACCATAGCCAAACGTCATTGAAACGCGGGTCATTGGATCGTCCGCCGACCATGCCTTTACTTCGATTTTCGTAATTGCGGATTCTTGCAGGTTAGGGTATTGTACCAACGCTTCTAATGTGAATTCGTCAGTTATCCCGTCCTTTGTTCTCACTCTGTAAGTGATCTTGTTAAGTGTCCTTTTGAGTAGTGCATCGAGTTCCCGCACTTTGTCTGCCGTCAAAACGAACGCTCCGAAGGTAGAGTCGCCTGATTCTGCCATAACCGCTTGCCCCCATTGATTAGAGGATCAGTCAACAAAGCCAACATTCTACCCCATCATAGCGGCAACGCAAACGCCCAGACGCCTCGCTACGATGCGTAGGATCAACCAGAATCGCTCGGAAGGCCCATCGACATATCAACGCGAAGATCAAAGCCGGATCGTCAAGCACACGCACTGATTGTGAACATATCGTCGCTGACGCTGATCTCGTTAACTTGGGCGTTGGGCCTGACGATCAGCGGCACGACAGTCGCAAGCCGCTCGCCATCGTGTGCCGCGGAAGGCGACCAAGGAGCCGTCAGCGGCCAGATTGGTCGGGTATTCGAGATGCTGGACTTGAGAGAGTGAGAGGCGTTATCTTGATTGTGGCCGGGTAATTGCGTCCGGAGATGCTCGCTACTGGAAACCAACGGGCACTTGAGATCAAACGCCGCTCTGGTGAGGCTCCCTGACCCGATCGGGCTGTTGGCGAGTTGTTCGGCACTGATCTGGCAATGTGGCTTGCCGATATGGATAGCGATTCGGAAGAATTCCGTTACTATCGCCCGCATTGGAGCAGTATCGACGTCGATGGAACGATTTCAATGCGGGTCTCAGTCTGGCAGGATTCGGACCATTTTTCGTGCGTCTTCACGTTTGCAACGAACGACAACGAATATCCGTTTTGGCGTTGGCTCATCGATCACCCAGATTTTCAGCGGGTGCTTTCTGAAGCGGAGCTAAACGAAGCCAGAGATCGGTTTGCCTTAGAATCTGGATTGGCCTGATGGAATGGGACGAATCAAGGGAGAGTCAAAGACGATGGCAGACCTTGAAAAGACAATTGTTCCGCTTGATGCTGCTCACGAGGTTCTTTCTACGTTTGGCATCGGACCGTACAGTAAGGCATATCAGCGTTGGCGGCGAGAGGATGGATTTCGGCTTGTCGATCTGGAGGATGTGCTTGGCGAAAGCCAATTCCTACTCAGGGTAGATTGGCGAGAGTGGTTGCAGGATGCCGTGAACACGATTCTGGGTCAACTCAGTGCCATCGGCGTCTCGGCAATTGCAGATTTGGGAGAAGAGGGAGAGCATGGGCACATCGAGATTGAAGGGAAGCGAGAACACGTCAAGTACGTTCCGAATGACGACGACGATTTTGATAAGGTCATTCGATCCATCAACGCCCTGATTTCTGCCAAGGGACAGTATCGCAAGCTCCGGTCCTGTGAAGGTTCAGACGGTTGGAAGTATGGCTTGCTCTCAAACGACGATTGGAAGGCACTTGAATCCAGGGCAATAGAACTGGCACAGCTCTTGTTCGTACCTGATTCACGATAGCAGCATCCATTGGTCCAGCGATGACGCTCGCCCAGCTGCGTCCTTTCGTTCGCTTGAACGAGCGGTCGAGCTGTATCAGCGATAGCTTAACCAGAAGGCCCACGGATGAACCAGCAGGTGCTCGCCGATATCCGCCGTATGCTGCACGAGGCCGGCATCCAGTTTCGCGAAATCGAGCATCCGCCGACCCGCACGTCGGAGGAATCGGCCCAAGCCCGCGGTGAAGAACTTGGGGTGGGAGCCAAGGCCCTGTTGCTTCGGACCGATGGGACGTTTCGGCTGTTCGTATTGCCCGCGGACCGCCGGCTCGATTCCGCGGAGGTGAAACGCGAATTCGGCGTCAAGCAAATCCGTTTCGCAACTCCCGAGGAATTGCTCGCCGAAACGGGATTGGTGCCCGGCTCGGTGCCGCCCTTCGGCAAGCCGATCCTGCCGTTCGAGCTATTTGCCGATACTTCGATCGGCATTCGTTACGACCGCGTCGCGTTCAATGCCGGATCGCTCACTTGGTCGATCATCATGTCGGCAGCCGATTGGGAGAAGCTGGCCCGGCCCAAACGGTTTGCATTTGCGAAGGAATCGACGGCCGATTGATGACGAATGCGGCTGCTGCTAAATCGTTGAACAGCGGATGCCGTCGCGACACCAGCGGACCAGTCTGCTGTCATGCCGGCCGCCCCGGCCCACGCCTCGGAGAGTCAAAATCGAGCGACGGCGTGATCCAATCGCCGAAGATTTGGAACCAAAAGCTTGCCTCATTCGTCCAACGCCGGGGCGTTTAATCTCCATCCGACGGAGGAATCACGATGAAACGAAGAACCGCTCTCCTGGCCGCAATCGCCTTCTTCACGGTCTGCTCGGCCGTGTATGCCGTCTATGAGGTTAGCGACGAAGGGACGTGGCCCAAAAGCTGGCCCAAGGAATTGGAGCCGCTGCGAAAGCAAGCACGCACGTTTGAGGGCCCGCAAGTCTTGTTTCTGCGATACCTGATCCCGTTCACCAAACGGGCGGAGTTCGAAGCGGCGTGGCCGCATCTCCTGAAGGTCAAAAGCAAAGGAGCCCCCATCATCCTGGTCCGTGGTCCGAAGACTGATTTCTTCGAGGTCAAACCTGCGGGTGTTCTCATTCACTGTCCACCGGCCGGGACCGACAAGCAAGCCAATCCCGAAGCCCCGATCCCTGGCCAATCCAACGCGAGAGCAACGTGGGCGAACGCAACCTATATTGAGTTGGTGGTTGATGGCCAGATCGTTGATTTGAATCGCATTGCTCTGCCAGAAGATACCCCGATTATCGACGAGCGGTTCAAGGACGCGAAGAACAAGTAGCTCAGCCGGCCGAACCCGCTGCTCACTCCACCATCTCGCCCAGCAGCACCGTGACCGCCTGCCCGCTAAGGAAGACGCGGTTGTCAACCACTTGAACCTGCACCACGCCGCCTCGGGCAGATGCCTGATACGCCGTGAACTCGCTCTTGCCCAATCGCTGTTGCCAGTACGGCCCCAGGCAACAATGGGCCGACCCGGTGACTGGGTCTTCATCGACGCCGGCTCGCGGTGCGAAGAAGCGGGAAACGAAATTGTATTGCGGCGTGGCGGATCGGCTGGTGACGATCACGCCCCGCACTTCAAGGCCAGACAGACGGGCGAAGTCAGGGGCTAATCGGCGGACCTCGGTTTCCGTCTCCACCTCGACCAGATAGTCGAACAGATTGCGGCCGATGTACTTGGCTGTGGCTCCCAAGGCCTCCAGCAATCCGGGCGGCGGCGAGATTTCGGTCGGCGGTGTGGCGGGGAAGTTGAGTTCAATCCGCGAATCCGTTCGTGTCGCCGTCAGCAGGCCGCTCTTCGTGTGAAAGCGAATCTCCTCGGCCGCCGATGCGTTGTAGCTGCCAGTTGCTCGCGTGCCCTTGCAAGGCCTAAACTGGCTTCTGAATGAATCGCCGCTCGGCGGCCTCGCCGCGATGCCGATGCGAACCGATTAACCGGACAGGAGAATCCTCACATGAAGGTCAAGTTCTTCTGGAAGAAAGACCCGGTGAAATTCGGACCATTTGGCTCCAACAAGGATGCCAATGCCATTTCCCTGGAGAACGAGATCAATGCTTGGCTGCGAGAAAATCCGCATATCAAGGTTGCGGACATCAAGCAATCGGCAACGGGCGGCAGTATGGGGCCATTGCTGTGGATTATTTCAGTTTGGTATGAGGCAGGCGATCAGTGAATTTCGCCCACCGCCCCGAGTGCCACCAGTCTCCGTGCAGCTTGGCACCCTGCAAGCGAATGTGGCGTGATTAGGGCTGGAAAGCTTGGTGGCGGGCTTGTCGTGGAAGAACGAACGGAGCCGATAGCCGTCGTCTTGCTTCACCAGAAAGGCTGTCTCCGACAGGTTCATCTCCATCGCTACGCTCTGGAGCCATCCTTCGTCCCGCCACCCCGGCAGCGGAACGACGGCGGCTGGATTGCCGGCGAACGGTCGGTCCGTGAAGGCGTCAACGACGAAGTAGTATAGCGGAGGCATTGTCATTTTTGGTTGCTGGGCGTCGCGTTCTCAATGTTGGTAAACGGATTCCGACAACGGCACTATATCCTGCCAACCGTACGCTACTTCGACCAAGTCCTGTTGACCGACTTTGATGGGGCCGACTGCAATCTCCACACTGCCCCAGGCCCCATAGCAGTGGCGGCATTCATTGTCCTGAAACGCCCACACGATCATGCTCGTGATCCCACGTTCGAGCAACGCCGTCGAGAATCGCCGGAGCAATCCTCGACCGATCCCCTGCCCTCGGAAGTCCTTAAGAATGTAGATGGAATAAATCTCGCCCCGATAATCCGTTCGCCCTGTTCGTTCGCGACCGCCGTTGATGAAACCAACCAGTTCCCCGATCGCATTTTCCGCGACGAAGGTGAAACAGTCTGGCTGCTGGAGTCGCGTGGTCCATTTCGCTACGTGATTCTCCAACGAGAGATTGTTGAGGTATTCTTCCGCGACGATTGGCCGGTACGTGTCCCGCCAGGCTGCGATATGGCAGCGTGCAATCGCTTCTGCGTCATCGGGCTGTCCCGCACGGATGGTCGTCATGAAACAGCTTGGCCGCTGGGATTCGCATGTGCCCAACAGATTATATCCGGTGTCGGCCTTTGATTTGGGCGTCGATCGGTCTTTGAAGCGACTTAGCCACACGCGTTCGCAGAAACGGGCTGGATCGTGATGCTATTCTGCTTGGCTGACTTTTCAGGCCGGGCTTGTCGCAAGCGGAGTAGCTGGCGTTCCCACGGCTGGGCATTTGGTACAATGCGGCCTTGCCTCGGGCAAGCCATTCCCGGAGGGTTTTCGTAGGGAGGTATTTATATGAAGGGCGAAGTGTCAAATGACTTTCAAAGGTGAACATCACGGTGTCGAGTATTGGGTAACCGTCGAAGAGGTCTTTTTGCCCGATGGCGAAGGAGGGCATCGGGGCGGTAACTACTACGCCGCATTTTCTCTCCAGATTGAACCCCCAGCAATTGTCGTCGGCGAATCAATCAAGGACGCTAATGGCCGACCGAGGTTTTTTGACGAACGTAGCGAGGCTATGATAGCGGCGGAAGTAGCGGCCCAAAGGCGGATCGATAGCCGCACGTCTATTTAGGTGAGGCGATATGGCATTGCCTCGACCGAGGGCGATCCTCCGTTCGATCAGGATTCGTCCGTCCCATTGTTGACCGACGAATCATCGCCGCAACGATTCGCATTCGAACTGCATGACCACGCCGCCGAAGCCCTACTGCCTCAGCCAGCGTTTGCTTTGGGCGTAGGTCGGTCTGCCGGTTCGTTATTGGCAGCAGCGGCAACCCTCACCCTTGACTGCTGCCCGCCCTTCTTTCACGAGGAACGGAATCAACGCGAGTGCGGCCACGCTGTCCAGCCACCACCAGCCGACCAATCGAGTCGCCACCAATCCGATCATTAGTACGATCGACAAGTAGCCGCAGGTGATCGACTCCATGGCATCGGCCCGCAACGCACGGGAATTCAACCGGGCGGCAACTTTCAACTTGTATCCGGCGAGAATCGGCATCCCGATCTTGGCGACCAGCCCGATCAGAATGCCCCAGACGCTCTCGTGCGTGTTGGTAACGCGGTGGGTTATGAACAAGCCGTAAGCCGAGTTCAGCATGACGAACAGGGCCAGCCCGTAGAGCATATATCCCATCAGCCAAGCCGCACGTCGCTCGACGAATCCGATTCTGGCCTCGTCGGCCTGCCCGCCCATTTCAACCTTGAGCCGCCACAGTAGGACGCCCGCACTCAGCAGCTCAATCACGCTGTCCATTCCGAAGGCTTCAAGCAACAGGCTTTTGGAAAACCAGCCGAGGATCAACGACGCCGCCCCTTCAATCGTCATCCATCCCAGCGTGATGTAGGTCAGCAGAATTGCGGTTTGCAGGTCTGCCGACCTAGAGGTCCGATCCGGGTCAACGGGGTCGATGCTTCGACCTTTTCCACAATCGGTAGATTCATTCGAGCAATATACCAGAGACTCCCAAGGCTTCCAGCAGCCCTGGCGGCAGCGAGATTTCGGTCGGCGGTGTGGCGGGGAAGTTGAGTTCAATCCGCGAATCCGTTCGTGTCGCCGTCAGCAGGCCGCTCTTCGTGTGAAAGCGAATCTCCTCGGCCGCCGATGCGTTGTAGCTGCCAGTTGCTCGCGTGCCCTTGCAAGGCCTAAACTGGCTTCTGAATGAATCGCCGCTCGGCGGCCTCGCCGCGATGCCGATGCGAACCGATTAACCGGACAGGAGAATCCTCACATGAAGGTCAAGTTCTTCTGGAAGAAAGACCCGGTGAAATTCGGACCATTTGGCTCCAACAAGGATGCCAATGCCATTTCCCTGGAGAACGAGATCAATGCTTGGCTGCGAGAAAATCCGCATATCAAGGTTGCGGACATCAAGCAATCGGCAACGGGCGGCAGTATGGGGCCATTGCTGTGGATTATTTCAGTTTGGTATGAGGCAGGCGATCAGTGAATTTCGCCCACCGCCCCGAGTGCCACCAGTCTCCGTGCAGCTTGGCACCCTGCAAGCGAATGTGGCGTGATTAGGGCTGGAAAGCTTGGTGGCGGGCTTGTCGTGGAAGAACGAACGGAGCCGATAGCCGTCGTCTTGCTTCACCAGAAAGGCTGTCTCCGACAGGTTCATCTCCATCGCTACGCTCTGGAGCCATCCTTCGTCCCGCCACCCCGGCAGCGGAACGACGGCGGCTGGATTGCCGGCGAACGGTCGGTCCGTGAAGGCGTCAACGACGAAGTAGCGGAGCGGCGGCATCGTCATCCTTGGTTGCTTGGGGTTCGCATTCTTATCGACGGCCAACGCCTTCCGAACAGCGGAACACGCCCGTTCCCGAAACGGGCCGGACAGAGTTGCCATTTCTTGCCGCTCCGCTTCCGCATCCGCTACAATATTGGGCGGGGTAAGGCAAGAATCGGAAAGGACGACTCCATGAACCGTCTCGCATTCTCGCTGCTGATGCTGGGCTTGGCCACCGGTAATCCGTCGGCTCTTTCTCCCGCTATTTGGATCGCCGGCTGATCTTTTCGCTGCGGGGCGAGCGACGACATCGCATCGGCAAAACAAGTCGGCCGTGCGATCGCTTGTGTCAAATTGTTGTGGCGGCGATCCTGGTTCGGTAAGATCAACTGGGCCGAAGCATCCAACAATCCCGACATCTGGCTTCGTTATGGATGAACCCAGAATCAGCCCACGCTTGGCAATCGCTAGGTTCTCCCTCGTCCTTTCCATCATCGGCGTGCTGGTGCCGATTCTGACCACCGTTGCGATTCTCCATTCCCATGAATTGATTCTCATCAACTGGGGAAATCGGCGACCGCACCCCGGAGTCGACGCCGCCTTTTTTCTCGGAATTGGAATCGGATCGCTTTGCGAGGCATCGGCGTTGCTGCTGGGCATCGCTGGACGGCGGCATCTTTCAGGGAAAGTTGGGATGATTGGCAGTTTGATCGTGCTAGTGCTTATGGTCCCATTCTGGCTGTTGTGGCTTTCTTGGCTCCAACAACCGACGGGCCTGTGGTGATGAAGACGAGCGGCATTTGACCTGGGATTTGGTCAGCGTGCCTGACATTCGTCTTCTTCCACGCCTATTCCGAATTGGGATAGACGGCGTTGCCATTTCTCGCCGCTCCCCTTCTGGACCCGCTACAATGTGGGGCGAGGCGGTCGGTCGGTAATCAACGGGGGAGGTGTGCGATGGAATGGATGGTCCTGCAGTTTGTCTTTCCGCTGGGACTTGGGATGTTGATTGGTGCATTTGCGGGCGGTTTCGTCAACTCGTTTAGAGGAGGGCTGGGAGCCGGCCTAGGTTGGGGGATGGTCGGCGGGGGATTCGGGGGTGTCATCGGTTTCGTGTTGGAACGGAAGTATGAGTATTCATTGCCGTATGTGATGGTTCAGACACAAATTGGACTGCACCACCAGATCATCAATCCACCGCCTGAGTACATCATTTATCTCTCTATTATTGGCGGCAGTCTCATCTTGGCGATCCCGTGTGCGGTCTTCGCGAGGCGACTAAAACTACTCCTTTTTTCGCCTATCCACATGAACAGCATCTTGGCGATCCTGTGCCCAGCGGTTTTCGTGAAGCGACCCACGGCCCCCACCGGCAAAGAGCCAGAGCGAAAGGGGAATGCACAAGAAGGGAGTCGTTCGGAATCATCGAATTGGTATCGCCTCACGCCAGATCGCTTCGCAATCGGACTTCTGGTCGTGGAATGCCTGCTCTGGCTATCGGAACGGTTCCAGTGGTTCGGATTCAATGAGCATAAGGGCTGGACTGTGCTGATCGCCGTGGCGATAGTGGGCGTGGCCTGTGTCCTGATGTCGCTGCGGTTCGTCGTCAGCCTGCTCTTTCGCCGGCGGTTCCAGTTCAGTATCCGTTCGTCGCTGGTTCTGACCGCCGCCGTCGCTATCCTGTGCAGTTGGCTGGCAGTGGAGATGAAGGCGGCGAAGAAGCAGAAGGAGGCGATGGATGAGATTCGGGCGTTGGGTGGGTTCGTGCAATATCGGCCGTCACCAGAACCTGCATGGCTTCGGAGCATGCTTGGGATTGATTTCTTTGCAGGTGTTCCGGATGTGTCCTTTATGTACCTCACAGCCACGGGTGGAAAGCTGGAGCACCTCAAAGCGTTGACCACACCCTATTCGCTGACCTTGCAGGGAGTCACGTTGGGCACCATCATAGAAAGCACCAACATAACCGATGCTGGGCTGAAGCATCTCGAAGGACTGACCTGCCTCAAAACGCTGGAATTGAAGCAATTCAACGTGACCGACGCAGGGCTGGAGCATCTCAAAGGTTTGACCCAACTCCAATCGCTCGACCTGATGGGTACCCGGGTGACCGACGCTGGGCTGGAGCATCTCGAAGGTTTGACCCAACTCCAATCGCTGGACCTGTCGTACACCAAGGTAACCGACGCCGGGTTGGAGCACCTCACAGGGTTGACCAATCTCCGATATCTGCATCTGGGTGACCACGTGACCGATGCTGGGAAACATCGACTTCAGGCGTGTTTATGGAAGTGCATGATCAGCATCAGCCATTCTTCCGGACCGCAATTGGATCAAGAAACTGCGATTGACGTAATCGAGCGAATGGGTGGGACGGTCATGTTCGATGAAAAGAGTCCCGACACGCCGGTGATTTCAGTAGATTTGAGTGGATCGCAGTTACGCGACGCCGACGGCGGGCTGGTTGACCTCAAACATTTGCCAAAAATCCAAACGCTCAGGCTGGACGGAACCAATATAACCGATGCTGGGCTGGTTCACCTCAAAGGGCTGACCAAACTGCAATCGCTGAACCTGATGGGAACCAAGGTGACCGACGCTGGGGTGCAAGGACTTCAGAGGGCATTGCCGAAGTGCCAAATAATGCAAAGGTGAAGCCCACATCTTGTTGCCGGCCAATTTCCGTCCTGGCAGAAGACCGCCATTGGATTCATTCGAGGCGGGCATCTGGCCCAGTGCCGACTGGGCGACCAAACTCCTGAGGCCGGAGACCGAGTCAGGCCACGGACCCGAAGAGCGGACCCAACACTGGTTGCATGGCAAGACGGTTGCTGGACTCGGGTGAGCCGCAGCGGATAAGATCAGCCGCAAGCCTGGTCGGCCAGTCTCCTCAAAAGGCCCAATCTCTGGCGGGAGGTCAGCGATGTTTGCTCGATCCATTTTCACCGTATGTCTCGCCGGCGTTTTGCTGCTTGCCGTCAATGCTGCCAACGCGGAAAAAGCCGACCCGGACAAGGCGATCGCCGACAACACGGAGGCGATCCGGCTCAAGCCCGACGATCCCAAGCCGTATTACGACCGAGGCTTTGCGTATGAGACGAAGGGCGAGCCGGACAAGGCCATCGCGGACTTCACCAACGTGATTCGGCTCAAGCCGAATTTCCCCGATGCCTACATCAACCGAGGCGTCACGTACGCGATGAAAAACGACTGGACCAAGGCAGTCGCGGACTTCACTGACGCCATCCGGCTGAAACCCGATTTTGCCGAGGCATACAACGCCCGCGGCTTCGCTTACTCGAAGAAGGGCGACCAGGACAAGGCGATCCGCGATCTCACCGAGGCCATCCGGCTCAAGCCCGATTACGCCAAGCCGTACATCAACCGGGGCATTGCTAATTGTGCGAAGCTCGACTGGACCAAGGCAGTCGCGGATTTCAACGACGCCGTCCGGCTCGGGCCCGATGACCCCGACGCATATTATAGCCGGGGCATCGCCCTCATGACCAAAGGCGAAACGGACAAGGCGATCGCGGACTTCAGCGAGGTGATCCGGTTACGACCCAATTCGGCCGACGCGTACTTCGGCCGGGGCGTCAGCTATGGGACGAATAACGATTGGAACAAGGCAATTGCCGACTTCACCGACGCTATCCAGATCAAGCGTGACTTCGCCGAGGCGTACATCAACCGCGGCACCGCCTACGGGAGGCAGAACGACTTGGAGCGGGCTATTGCTGATTTCAGCCAGGTGATTCGGCTCAAGCCGGATTACGCGGACGGGTATTGCAACCGAGGCATATTTTATGGGCGGAAGGGCGATCTGGACAAGTCGATCGCGGACCTCACCGAGGCGATCCGACTAAAGCCCGATTACGCGAAGGCGTACTACAGCCGGAGCATCTCCCACGAACAAAAGGGCGAACTGGTCAAAGCAAAAGAAGACCTGGCTCGGGCGAAGCAGTTGGAGGCCGGTGCGAAGTAACTACGCCACGGCGATCCAGGGACTTGTTGGAACGGCATCGACGCCTCATGGCTGGGTGCCGAACGCCGGCCTAGGTCATCGGTGTTGTCTGCACCGCTGGGCTGGCCCTGAATTGGGCTTGCGATGCCGTGTCGAGGCGATCGCAAAAAGCCCATTTTGAAGCGGTCCGAATGGGCTGCTGATTCGCTTGCCAGTCTCGGGGGATTTCGTTGGCAATCCGGCTGGCGAACGATTATGCTTTGCGTCAGCATCCTGGACGCCCCAAGTCCCATGCCGTTTGCTTACAGAAAACAAGCGGAGCAAGCTAATGAAACGAAGACTAATTGCACTCTCGCTTACGGCGGTGCTGTTCGCACTCCTGGTCAGTGAAGCGTCCGCCGTAACGATTTCGGGGTTCACAACGATCAACGATCCCTCGGCCCCGACAACCAGTCAGGGCACCGTTCTAAACGCTGTTTCGGGAAACAATGTCGTTGGCCACTACTTCGACGCGTCAGGCCACCTCAACGGCTTTGAATACAACACCGCAACGAATACCTGGACCAATCTGCAAGATCCATTGGCGGGACCGGTTTCGCAGGGAGGGGGAACCATCCCTTACGGTATTTCGGGGAATAATATCGTTGGAGATTTCAACGACACATCCAACAATGAAAACGGTTTTCTCTACAACGGGACGACGTGGACTTTGCTGGACGACCCCTCCGCCTACCGGCCCGAGGGAACGATAGCCACTGGCATCTCCGGCAACAACATTGCAGGTTACTATTATACGTCCGATGCCGTGGCCCACGGCTTTCTTTACAATATGACTACTCAGGCTTGGACGGCTCTGAACGCTCCGTTTCCGAGCAGCCGAACAACCACAATGGTCTTCGGCATAGGCGGGAATTATGTCGTCGGGGAATACTACAATGGTGGGTTCCTTTACAACATGAGTACCAACGTCTGGACGATATTGGAAGATCCCTTCGGTAATAGCCCAGGCCTGCAAGGCATTTCGGGGAATAACGTAGTCGGAATTGACAGTGTGCTTGTCGGATCGGTTTACGTGGAGGAGGGATTTCTCTACAACATTCCGACGAATACTTGGTGCCTATCCGAAAACCCCCGCTGTCCGCAACGCAACGATAGCGAACTGAAGATGCAAGAAGCCGACGTAATTTGCGACTTTCTTCTCCCACCGTATCAGCAGTCGTCGCGCCCGGTTAAGCCAGGAGAGGGTGCGCTCAACTTTCCAACGGCGCGCCTTGTGGCGACGGCGTTTCGGCTTTGCCGTTTCTGTGCCTTTGAGTGGGAGATGGGGGATGTAGTCGCGGCGGAGAGCCGCTTGTTCGCAGGGCTTGCCGACATAGCCTTTGTCGAGGCAGAGATGCTGGGGCTTGTTTCGCGTGGGTTTCGGGCGATGGACCGGGATGTCGTCGAGCGTGGCGGCCAAAAGTTTCTGGTCATGCACATTGGCGCCGTCCACCGCCACACCGATCGGCACGCCCCGACCGTCGATCAACACAGAACGCTTGACGCCGAGTTTGCCACGATCGGTCGGGTTTTTCCCGGTTTTTTTCCCCACCCAGCGGCGATTTGTTCATCGCCCCGTCCAGGCTCTGCCACTTCCAGTCGATTCCCTTCAGGTCGTCGTATTCTTCCAACGCGAGACGCCACAGCTCCTCAAACACGCCGAGCTTCACCCATTCCTGAAAGTAGGCGTGGATTGCGCTGCCAGAGCCGAACTGCTTGGGCATCGCCTTCCACTGACAGCCGGTTCGCAGAACATACAAAATCCCATTCACCACTTTCCGCAGATTTAACCGGGGACGTCCGCCTTTGGGGCTCCGTTTGTAAATTGGTAAAAGCAGATCAATGCATTCCCAGAGGGCATCGGGAATTTGGTGAAACTGTGAGGCAGAAACCGTGGCCATTGGCACACCTCCATGCGAAATGAGGAAAACTGCCTCCTCAAATTGCAATTCGCGTGCCAGTAGTCGTTTGTACAGTAATCGGATAGGCTCTTGGTCGTTTTGGCAAGATCCTTTAGAGGATCTGACTGTGAGTGCAAACAGGGGAACGACTGCGTTCGGCTTCGATGGTGCTAAAGTAGTCGGCTGGTATGGGACGAAAAATGCGAGCGGAGGATCGTTTTTCAATGGCTACGAGGCAGCCGTGCCTGAACCGTCGGGCATCATCCTTCTTGCGTTTGGTGCAACTGCCATTGGAGGCTTCTTGGTCACGCGACGAAAACTGAGGGCGACAGCCTAAGCACGTCGCCTAATTCGTGGGAAACGGGCACCAGCAAATCCCATTGCCCTCGGTTTAAAGAGAACAAGCGGAGCAAGCTAATGAAACGAGAACGAACTACGGCCTTGCTTGCAGCGGTGCTGTCAACACTATTGGCCGGAACGGCGTCCGCCACGACTTTTACAACGATTAACGACCCAGCAGCCCCGACAAGTGGCGAGGGGACCGTTCCACGCGGGGTTTCGGGAAACAACGTCGTTGGCCTCTACTTCGACGCATCTGGCGAACAAAATGGCTTTGAATACAACACTGCAACGAATACCTGGACCAGTCTGCAAGATCCATTGGCGGGACCGGTTTCGCAGGACGGAGGGACACTTCCAATCGGTATTTCCGGAAACAATATAGTCGGAACGTTTTCCGATACGTCCGGCAATGAACACGGTTTTCTTTACAACGGCACGAATTGGACTTCACTTGACGACCCTTCCAGCAACAATCCAGCCGGGGGCACGCTCGCTACTGGTATCTCCGGGAACTACGTCGTGGGTTACTATTACACGAATGGTGCCTCCAATCACGGTTTTCTTTACAACATGACAACCCATGCGTGGACGACCCTGGACGGTCCATCGCCCAGCGGTTCTGCCACGGGATTTGCATGGGGCATCAGCGGAAACTATGTAGTCGGCGACTTCACTGATCCTTCCTCGGGCAACGAAGGCGGATATCTGTACAGTATCAACACTCAAGCGTGGACTAAACTGCAAGACCCTTTGGACAGTAATTTCTCTGTGATGGGGATTTCGGGAAACTATGTCGTTGGCGTCAACAACATCCTCATCGGCTCCAAACATGCGACGGAGGCATTTCTTTACAACATTGCGACGAACACCTGGACTGCATTTCAGGATCCGTTGGCGGATCTAACGGTAAGCGTTAACTCTGGAACGACCGCCCTTGGCGTTGACGGCGACGAAATTGTTGGTCGGTATGGGGCGGTGGGTTCCACCGGAGGTGCCCAATTCGTCGGTTACGAGGCAGTCGTGCCTGAACCGCCGAGCATCATCCTCCTTGCATTTGGTGGAACTGCCTTGGGCGGCTTCCTGGTCAGGCGACGAAAGTTGAAAGTCAGCAGTCTTTGAGAATGCGATAGATTGTTGGCCGTGAAAGCCCGACGATGCGGCTGATCTGTGCAATCGTCTTCGGCCGTTCGCATTCTTGGTTGCAATCTGCACGACGGACGGGCAATAATTCGTTCGTCTGCACCCCTTACCATGTTGACCGAGGTGGCCGATGAAGACCCTTCTCGTCGCGTTGTTGCTTTCAGTCGCTTCCTTTGCCGTGGCGGCCGATCCATCAAAGTCGGAAGAACGCCGCATGGCTGATCTTGCCTTGGGGAAATACAAGCAGAGCGTCTTGGCCGCTCGACGGGTCTACGAGAAGTCGATCGCGGACGCTCAGGCCGAGTTGGGAAATGACTACGACAAGGCGATCAATGGTGCGATGAAGCACGGAGCGGCTGGGCTCGAACTGGCGAACCAACTGCTCGCCGAACGAAAGAGCAAATTGGAAGACGAAACGAGTGCGGACGACGTTGTCGGGCCAACATTCGGCCAGGTAATCAAGATGCTCGACGGCAAACAGTTTCGGGAGGGGTGGGAGCCCGGCGTGTTCGGCGACACGTTCGCGACAGCAGTAAAGCATGGCAAAGTTGCGGCAACCGGTCGGGGCGAATGGAGTATCGAAAAACGCTGGGTCTTGAAGGGACCAGCTCATATCTCCATACCGAATCCGAACGGCTCCGGAGAGTTTCGCGGGTTCCACATCCCGACCGGGCGGCAAGAGTTTTGGGCTCCAGTCGGCAAATAATCTCAGTCGTCCGTTCAATTGCTCCGGTCCGAATAGCCCGGATCACGGCTTCCAACGCGGCGACCGCCGCTTTTGCCATCGAGTATTGTGTTCGTCGATGCTAGCACCGCTTTAATATCGAAACGCGTGCTAGCAGTTGCTGTCACTACAGAACACTACATCAGCCGGTCACGGAAGCCGTGAGGCCGTAGGACTGCATCAGACACCCTCTTGGCTCCAGGGACTCCAACGTCGACCCGGGTCCTCGGACGCGAACCTGGGGCATCTGGCGACTTCGGGTTCCAGCCAATCGGCTGGGGAACGGGCTCGCGGGGCGAAAATGGCTGAATATCGACCGGATGCAAGTCAACGAAGTGCTAGCAGGATTTGCTAGCAGAAGGTCGGCTCATCGATTGGGGCGATGTTCGACCTGACTGTCGGCACGCGGGCCATAGCTCGTTGTTCAGCACGGTGGGCAAAGACTTGCCAGACGAGGTGGCGGCTCGCGTACGTGGCGGATTAGGGCGATGCCGCGTCACGACCGCCAGGTGAATTCCTTTCACGCGAAAGGACTTCGCCCGGCCTTGGGGTTGCTCGCCACCGCCAAGCTCAATGCGACCCCAGAACCAACAGCCGCGAACATTGAACGGTTTCTTGCCGGGCAGGACAGGCCGACGGCGTTGGTGTTGTTCCATGCCGAATCCGAAGCGGGTGGAAAAACGCAATCGCAATTCTCTCGGGCGGACCTTGACCGAAGCGGGTTGGGACGGTGCGACTGGCGGCCAAGTCGCTGGTTCTTTCCGAAAGTCTCCATTAAACTGAGCATCACTCCGCTCCATCTCGATGGGGCGAGGTGAGCGAAGCGAATTCAGACTGTCGAGCAAGGAGCGACCGACATGGCCAAGAATCTGCACGGCAAAGTCGCACTGGTCACGGGTGCCTCGAAGGGGATCGGGGCTGCGATCGCCAGGCGGTTGGCCCAAGATGGGGCCGCGGTGGTGCTGAACTACTCGGCCAGTGCGGATCAGGCTCAGGCGATTGTCGATGATATCGGGAAGGCGGCCGGCCAGGCGTTTGCGGTTCGGGCGGACGTCAGTAAGGTGGATGAGATCGAGCGGCTCTTTGCTGCGACCCTCAGCCATTTCGGCAAGCTCGACATCTTGGTCAACAACGCCGGCATCCTGTTCACCAAACCGCTCGTGGAGATCACCGAGGCGGATTTCGACCGAATTTTCGCCGTGAACGTCAAAGGCACGTTCTTCGCCTGCCAACAGGCCGCCAAACGGATGGCCGATGGCGGGCGGATCATCAACATTTCCTCCTCGACGACTGTGATGCTGCTGGCGAACTACTCGGCCTACGTCGCCACCAAGGGAGCTGTGGAGCAATTGACTCGCAGCCTCGCCAAGGAGTTGGGCCCGAGGGGCATCACGGTCAACGTGGTCTCGCCGGGGCCGACCGACACCGAATTGTTCAGTGTAGGCAAGACCGAGCAGGAGAAGCAGCGGTTCGGCCAACTGGCAGCCCTCGGGCGATTGGGACTCCCGCAGGACATCGCCGACGCGGTGGCGTTGTTAGCCAGCGACGACGCCCACTGGATCACCGGCCAGAACATCCGGGCGAATGGGGGAACGGCTTGAGGGATTCACGCCACCTGGAGCCAACTACCAGTCATGCAGGAAGAGGATCGTCATTCGGAGCCGGCCTTCACGCCTTCCTGTCGGGCCAATGCAATCAGCATCACGTCCGGCATCGTGTCAGCACCGACCTGCCGAAACATGTTGACCACTTGAGCGGTCGTGTATTGGGCGTGCGTGCAGACGTGAAGCAACACGTCGGATCGACGGGTTCCAAACCGCTTCACCACGCCGGACCGAACGCTTCTCTTGTAGACGAGGCGATCCAGGGCCGCGGGCTTGAGCGATGCCAAATAGCCGCACCACCGCTGCTCCAACGCCAGCCACTTTTGCCGCAGTTCCTCCAAGCCGGTGATTCCGCCCACGCCCTCTTGATTGCCCGGAAGCTTTCCCGGTAAGTCTCCCTGCACGAGAGCATTCTCATTTCCCTGCAGAGCCTCCAGCCACACGAACTCGGCGGCGTAGAGATGGAGCAAGGATTTCCAGACAGAGCCCTGGCCAATCTGGAACGGCGAACGGAGCTGCTGGTCGGTCAATTGGGCCGCGGCGGTCAGCAGGTTGCCGTTCACCCAGGCCCGATGCTGGTGGAGACGTCGGATCAAATCGAGTGCGGTCATGCGGTGGTTTTGAAAATGATGATCGGAGGCTGGCAAACCGTTGGCGTGGCTATTCTAATGGGAGGCAGTTGCGGCGGGCAAATGAAACGGGGCTGGAAGCGGGGCTCCGCGGCACCGCGATCGTTTCAGGGCGGGGTAGCGGGCTCGATTTTCAATCGGCTAATAGCGATTGGGTTCGAAGTAACAAAATGGAAGGGGGGCCTCGGCCATGCGAAACGTAAGTTGCTCGCTCCTATTTGCAACAACGCTCCTTGCCTCGTGTTCGGTGGGATACGGGGAGGATGCTGTGGACGCCGACCGCAAAGGCCTCGATGCCTATGCGAAACAGGATTTTGACTTGGCCATTAAGTGCTTCACCGACGCCATCCGACTCAAGCCCGACTATGTCCAGGCATACGGCAACCGTGGGGTCGCTTACAAGAGCAAGGGCGATTACGACAAGGCAATCGCGGACTTCACTGAGGCGATCCGCCTCAAACCCGACTTCGCCGAAGCATATAACGACCGTGGTGCCGTTTACAAATTAAGAGGTGACTACGACAAGGCGATCGCAGGCTATAACGAAGCGATTCGCCTCAAACCCGACTACGCCTTGGCGTACTTCAACCGTGGTGCGGCCCAATTCGTAAAAGGTGACTACGACAAGGCGATCGCGGACTATGGCCAGGGCCTTCGCCTCAAACCCGATTATGCGGAGGCATACCACGGCCGTGGTCTCGCTTACATTGGGAAGAAGAATTACGACAAAGCAATCGCGGACTTTGACGAAGCCATCCGCCTCAAACTCGATTATGCGGACGCATATTCGTACCGTGGTCTTGCCTACGACAGGAAGGGCGACCACAAGAAGGCGATCGCAGACTGCACTCGGGCCATCCGCCTCGCTCCAACTGTGTTCGTTTTGTACGTGAATCGCGGTACCGCGTACTTGTCAAAGGCCGAGCATGAATTGGCGATTGCGGATTTCACCGAGGCAATCCGCCTCAAGCCCGACTTCGCTAAGGCATACAACGACCGTGGTGCGGCGTATAACAGCAAGGGCGACTACGACAAGGCAATCGCGGACTTCACTGAGGCGATCCGCCTCAAGCCAGACGCCGCCGTGCCATACAAGAACCGTGGTGCCGCCTACGACAAGAAAGGCGAAAAGAGCAAAGCGGAAGCCGACTATGCTGAAGCCAAGCGGCTAGGCCACCAGTGAATCACAACAGTTCGGCCAATTTGCTGCCCTGGGGCGATTGGGACTACCGCCACAACCTGCTTGAACACGATTGCCATGACCCAGCCCCACCGAATCTGGATCGAGCAATGCACCGCCGCTTGTGAAATCGAAAACGAGTTCGGTGTGCCGGATGCCCTGGCGTATGCTAAGACAAATGGAAATCGGATGGCAGTGTTAATTCACTGAACAAGATGCCCAAGCGTATTCTCATCATCGGTTTATTGTTTTGCCTAGGAGGCATTTGTGCCATCTGGGACGTGCTGAGTGATCTGTTTCAGTCTCGCCTAAATCTTAATTTTGGAGTTCTACTCTTGCCAGTAGGCATCGGCTTGCTGAGTGGAAAGCAAAGTTCTCAATGGTGGGCAAGATTCTGGATCATCTTAGGATACATTGGCTGTGGCTTACTTGTTATTCTCGTCATACTATCGCCCGAATCAGCACATGCAACGAGGTTTGACACAAAGCTTCAAGGCTCGCAAGCGGTGCCCTATGTGATCGGCGGGGCATTGTTCTTTGCCGTCCTACTCTTTATCCTCCATAGGCTTCTTTATTCAGAGAAGGCCAATCGGTTCTTCCGACGAGACAGCACACCGGACACTGGTGCCAATCGTTAAGTTTGTCGGCCATACATTTCCGTGGGAGAGAATCCAGACTGTGTTGCTAATGAATGCGGACACCATCGAGTTCAACGGCGAGGATGTGAAGCTGGAGCCCTTCGATCCGAGCCTCTACAACGATCCCGATGAGGCAGCGTTGGAGCGGCACCTTGAACTTCAGAGGAGTGCCGCCGACCTGCTGCTGGTCGAACGTGCAAAGGAGTGGTTGCTGGACGAGTGAGCGGCTCGACGCTTTAGCACGGCATTTCCGCTTCTGGCTTTCGGCGAGTTTTCCTCGCTGCTCGTCAATTCGGTCGTTCAATCCGGCCGTTCGACTTGGCCGCCTCCCTCACGGAGTTGCTCCGACTCGTCCCACGGGCCATCGTGCCGATTCTTCAGGACCAACATCAGGGCGTCCGACGAAGAATAGGCCTTGCTGACCTCTGGCCTAACGGCCCAATTATACTGCTCACGCTCGATGACCCGAGAGCCGACCGGCATGGCAAGGTCGACGACCAGTTCGCCCCGTTCGCACCAAGCGTGGTTGATTCGCTTGCCGACTTTCTCGCTCAAGACCGTACCGTGGACAAGAACCCAATCATCATCCTCTGCTGCTTTGATCCAACTCAGTGCCGCCGTATAGCAGAGGCCAGCCCAGTCTCGTTCGAGAAGGTCCGCGGGCGTGTCGTCTTCGGGCGGCTCGTCACCATCGCGACAGGCTTCCAGCAACATTCCCAACGATTCAGGATCAGCCAATCGATGATCGTTCCCGACCTCGATCAGCGTGTAGATTGGCAAGCCGCTGTTCTTGACCAATTCCTCCGAGTCGACGAAGGGCAGCACGTCATCGGCCCGTGAATGCAAGATCACGGTGCTGGCCCTGACCGTCTTGGCTGTTCCCCACTTCTTCCAAGCCGGGCAGAGCAGAACGAGCCGAGCGTCGCCACTGTTGATGTTCATCGCCACGGCTCCGCCCCTCGATGAGCCGACAACAATATCGGGCTGGTGCTGATCGAACTCCGCCTGGGCGATCTGCACGGCCTGCGCAAAGTCGTCGTCCGGCAGTTTGGGATTGATGACCTGGTGGCCGTGCTGGGCGAGATAGGTCGGCTTTACGCCGCCAGGAACCGACTGCCAGCCGTGGAGGAAAAGGATTGTCATGGCTTCTTTGCTTGCGAGTTTGAGCCAAGTTATTATTGTACAGCACGAATGCCGTTCACTGTATGACGAGGCTTCAATGGCTAAGGCTTTGCGGGTTGGAATTGTTGAGAACGCTGGCCCGAACACGCTCGTTTCGTTTCTGAAAACTGCTGGCGAGGGTGCGAAAAAGATCGATCTCGCCGTAGGGTTTCTGACAGAATCCGGCGTTGATTCCGTTTTGTATCTGCTCAAGAAAGTCGCAAAGCGAGGGAAAGTGCGTTTGCTGACCGGACTCTACCAAGGGTTCACCGAGCCATCGGCCCTGCGAAAACTCTTGCGTGTTCAAACCGAAACGAAAGGACGCATTTCGGTAGCCGTTTCTCGTGACGGCCATTTTCACTGGAAGTGCTACTTCATCGAAAAAGCCAAGAGTGCTGATTTGATCGTTGGTTCGTCAAATCTGACAAGCGATGGTCTGAAAGCGAGCGGCGAACTCAACGTCGTTCTCACGGTTCCGACCGACTCCAAGCCGTTCCGTGATTTGGCAGCGACGTTCCAGAGGCAATGGTCATCGAAAGCGACTCTTCTAACTGACGCAGTTGTGAAGAAATACGCAAAGTGGAAGGCGAAGGCTGGGAAATCTCGCCCAGGGGCCAAAGTGCCGATTCAAGCGATCCTGGGCGGCAAACCCGCCAAGCAAATAAAGCAAGATGTAGAAGCTCCTCGTTTTTGGCGTGAATCGGTAAACGGCAAACTGGACGACGCCACTGAAGCGGTGCTGACGGATACAACGGACTGGGATCGTCGAAACTATTTGTATCTGAGTACGTGGAACACTCGCTTCAAGGTTGGCGACAAAGTGATCTTGTTCGAGTTGGACGATAACCTGGTGAGAATTGTGAAGATCATGGATACGACGGAGACTCCTCACAAAACCCCCGATGGGGTTCACTTCGCTGCCTACACCCGTGTCGGAAAAGTGCGATTCCGTCGTCTCGTTCGGAATCGGTGGAAGTCGTTGAAGCAGAGCAAGCTGATAAAACTCCAGGGAGATGCTGCCTCAACTCGGAAAATCTCGGAAGCCACCTACGACCGGTTTGTCGAGAATCTCAAGCATCCCGCCACGTAGTTCGTAAGTCGAGCATGACCAAGGCAGGCCGTTATTGCTGGCCGTTGCCTCAATGTCGGTCAACGGATTGGCTTTGCAATTGCGGCAAGCTCGTCGGAGACTTCCACGAATCGGAGTTGAAAATCGGCGAAGTCATTGCGGTGGTGAAGTGGACGGTTTGTGATCTGGATTCCAAAACAGGGGTAGTCCGATCTTCCCGTCGATCGCCCCAAGAACTGCCAAGCCGTAGGTGGTGAGGCGGTATTTGCATCGGTTCGCAACTGGAATGAAGCCGGGTTGCAACGGGGAGGCTGGCGAGAATTCAATCTGAAGCATTCCAAGTTCCAATGCCCGCTCGATGGACCGTAATTCTTGGGTTACCAGCAGGCCTTGCCCATCCGGAGGGCTAAGCCCGTTGGAACGGGCTCGAACAAGTGATCCCAGCGTATTCAGGTCCAGCAAGTTAGCCCCTTGTTCGACGGCAAGACTGCGTTGTAGCACTACCTCGCGAATTGCGATATGAATATGGCTGATTAGTTTCTCTCGCGTGTTCGTCGGATCGCCGTCCGGGTCGTATGGATTCACTCGGACGTTGTAGGTGTCGAACAGCAGTGCCTTATCGTCCGACCGAAACATCAGAATCTCTTCCGGCAGCCGTTTCGCGTGGGCAAGGCCAACTTCGTAAAGCACATTTGCGTTTCGGATCGGCTTGCCGTTTAGTTCACCGATCACGGAAATATCCGCGATGATGAGACTGGCGTTGCTGATCCCGTCAAGAATCTCCGTCAGAATCGAATCGCTGACGTTGCGATTGTCTACACGGTGTGGGTCGAATCCCGCATTGATGATGGCTGGTTCGATGACGCCATTCCAGCGTGCATTGAATTGCGGGTCAAAGCTCATCGCCACGAAAATCTTGTTGTTTCGTGGGAACGGTGGAAAGAGCGAAAAAAATGTGTTCGGAAACATCGGCTATCGCCTTCTCAAACCGGATCGGTTAGTGGTTTGGCTCGCCGCAGATTCTACGCCGATCGCCGCCTCGGCACGAGAATGCCTGGATCGAAGCCAATGATCTTCTTGATTCCTCTCCAGATTGCCGACCGATTCGAAGTCCGCCGATCCTTCCGTGTCAAATCGGCTCGCCAACGCTGGATTGCCCTTATCACGATAATCAGTCCGACGCTTGTGACCGGCCGAACCCCCATTATAATGGGGAATCTTATCGGCTGCCCCAGCCAATCGCGTTCCCTAGAAAAATCGCCGTCAGTCGGGAGCATTGAGAATGATCGAAGCCCTGCTCGTCGTCGTAATCATCTGCTTGCTCGTCGTCATCGGGCTTCAAATCGCACTGCTTCTCCGGAAGAACAGCGTGGATTTGACGCCCGTTCGGGAAATTGGCAGTGGGGTTGAGAAGAGCTACGAGCGAAGCGAGCGGGCCGTTCGCGACGAGATCGGCAAGAATCGGGAGGAAAGTTCAAAAGCAGCCCGACTGTTCCGCGAGGAGACGGCATCAGCCCTGAAGAACTTCGGTCAGTCTCTCGTCGCCAGTATCGGCGAGATGGCCAAGCTCGAAAAAACCCAACTCGACCTCTTCTCAGAGCGACTCGACAAGTTGACTACCACGAACGAGCAGAAGCTCGAAAAGATGCGTGAAACTGTTGAACTGCGGCTTGGCGTTCTTCAAGAAGAAAACGGGAAGAAGCTGGCTGAAATGCGACAAGATGCGACCACCAATGCCCAGAAAAATCGTGACGAGGTGACGGCAGCCCTTAAGACGTTCAACGAATCGGTCGGGACATCCATCAGCGATTTCACCACGACACAGCGACGGGACTTCGCCCTTTTCGTGGAAAAGTTGGGCACGCTGACCGAATCGAACGAGACCCGAATGGAGAAAATCAGAACGACCGTCGAGGAGAAGCTCAAGACGATCCAAGAGGACAACACCAAGAGTCTGGAACAGATGCGGCAAACGGTGGACGAGAAGCTCCAGGGGACGCTCGACAAGCGGTTGGGAGAATCGTTCAAGCAGGTCAGCGAGCGATTGGAGCAGGTCCACAAGGGCCTGGGTGAGATGCAGACGCTGGCGACCGGCGTCGGCGACCTCAAGCGGGTGCTGATCAACGTGAAGACACGAGGAACTTGGGGCGAGGTTCAACTCGACGCCATGCTCGAACAAGTTCTCACGCCCGATCAATACGACAAGAATGTGGCGACCAAGGACGATGGCAATCGGGTCGAGTTCGCGATCAAGCTGCCTGGCCGTGGGGAAGACAAGAATGAAGTCGTTTGGATGCCGATTGACGCCAAGTTTCCCATCGAGGACTACCATCGCCTCACGGACGCCCTTGAGCAAGGACATGCCGAGTTGGCCGAAGCCGCGGGCAAGCAGCTTGAAATTCGCATCAAGAGTTGTGCGAAGGATATTTGTGACAAGTATCTCTGCCCGCCCAAGACGACTGACTTCGGCATTCTGTTCCTGCCCACCGAAGGGTTATTTGCCGAGGTGATTCGTCGCGTCGGCTTGACCGAGTTCGTGCAGCGTGAATGCCGAGTGGTAATTGCGGGTCCTTCGACGCTGTGGTCGCTGCTGAACAGTCTGCAAATGGGCTTCCGGACGCTGGCGATTGAAAAACGATCCAGCGAAGTTTGGAATCTTCTGGCGGCGGTGAAGACCGAGTTCAGCAAGTATGGGGCGGTCCTCGAAAAGGTGCAAAAGAAGTTGCAGGAGGCTTCTAACTCAATCGACAACACGGCTGTTCGGTCGAGGGCCATTGAACGGAGGCTCCGCCAGGTGCATGAATTGCCGGTTGAAGAGTCGGCAAGCGTTCTGATGTTGGAGTCAGTCGATGGGGATGGGGATGGGGATGGTGAAGTTGAGGAAGAGGCGGTTACGGCCAAGCCGAGATGAGGGCTGGGCGATCGGTAATAGTGACGGGCACTGAACTGAAAGGCCAGAGTTCAGGCAACTACAATCATGATGCGTCATGTACCCGAATGGGACGAACTGCTTCCCCACGTTCGTGATCTCGGAGTTGAGTTAGAGACAGCAGAGGCGTTGCCAGCCTGGGCGGAAGCGGCCGAGGAATTCGGAATCCGCTGGGAACAGTCCCTTCGGAAGCTCGGTGCCGAACCATCCTCTTCGGTTTCGCGGATCGTGGAATCGTCATTCCCCACGGTGTCGAAGTGGGTTCAGCATGGCGGCTGGATAGAGATTGGCGAGCAGCAAGGGTTTGGCTTTGTCGTGCGGGCCTTGGATGAGGGCGGTCTCACATTTGAGGAGACCAAGGCAAGTTCGTTGGATGAAGCGATGATCGCCTTGGAACGAGGAATCGCCAAGTGGTTGGTCGAAAACGAGGTTGATCTGGGATGATCGAGATGTCGATCACGCCTGACAGCCATGACAACTGATTCTCTCAACAATTGCGAGGTGACGCATGGATGAAACGACGCCTGCTTCTGGGCCAACGGCCAGCAGTCTAAAAAATGAGCTACGAGAGTCCCTCGAACGATTGAAAAAAGACTTTGAAGGATTGAAGCACTTCGTGGACGAGATCGCCCCCGAAGAAGAATCCGCACCCATACGTCTTGGAAAAGATGACTTGAACGCCCTGTTGGCGGTCACTTCGGATATCCAAGATGCGGGCAATGACATTGCGTTTGAGGCCGGGAAGATCAACGAGAAACTACAACGCTTAGTCGCGTAAGTTCCGAGGCTCGTAGAAAGAAACACAACTGGCCTTGCTATGCTGAAACGAAACCTTCCCTTGGGCAAGGTCTATCGCCTGCTGGAGCCTGGGCCGGTCGTGCTGCTCACGACGGCGAACAAAAAACGTGCGAACGTCATGACGCTGTCCTGGCATACGATGATGGAATTTGAGCCGCCGCTGGTGGGCATAGTTGTTTCCAATCGCAACTACTCGCTCGACATCCTCAAAACGACCAAGGAATGTGGACTCAATATCCCGACGGCGAAATTCGCCAAGCAGGTTGTGGGGTGCGGCAACGTATCGGGCAAGGATGTGGACAAGTTTACCCGTTTTGGTTTGACCCGAGTCGCTGCCTCCACGATTCGAGCACCACTCATCGCCGAATGCTTTGCGAATCTCGAATGCCGAGCGGTCGACACCCGGATGGTGGCGAAGTATGGCCTGTTTATCATCGAAGTCATCAAGGCGTGGATTGATCCCCAGCAAAAGTCTCCACGAACGCTCCATCACCGTGGGATGGGGACGTTCATGGTGGCCGGAAAGTCAATCAAGCTGCCATCCCGAATGAAATAGCCGCCGTCCTCGACGGAGGACAGTCTGTCCACGTTTCGGATGGCGATCAAAACACGACGCTCGTTCTGGTTGAGTATTTGCCAGAGCTGGTCGGCAAATGTGTCGATTCCCCATGCCCGAAAACCTGACTGGCCTCATCGAACGGGTCACCTTCCACAACCCCGAGAACGGCTTCGCCGTCCTGCGGGTGAAGGTAAAAGGGCGAGAAGAGCTGGTGACGGTGGTCGGCAGCACGACTTCGGTGACGGCGGGCGAGCATGTCGAGGCCAGCGGTCGCTGGGTGATCGACCGGCAGCATGGGCAGCAGTTCAAGGCCGACGAACTCAAGACAACCCATCCAGCCTCGGCGGAAGGGATCGAAAAGTATCTCGCCTCGGGGGCGATCCGCAGCATCGGCCCGAAATTGGCGGCCAAAATCGTCGCCGTCTACCACGAGCGAACGCTGGAAATCTTCGAGAAGGCTCCCGATTTCTTGCTGCACGTCAAAGGGATCGGGCAGGAACGGCTCAAGCGAATCCGCCAGAGCTGGGAGGAGCAGAAAGAAGTCCGCAAGCTCATGCTCTTCTTGACCGAGCATGGCATTACGTCGGGCCGAGCGATCCGCATCTACCGCACCTACGGCCACGAAGCCATCGCCAAGATCAAGGCGAACCCGTATCAATTGGCCGACGACATCCGGGGCATCGGTTTCAAGACGGCCGATGAACTGGCGGCAACCTTGGGGATCGATCGCAACAGTCCCTACCGGGCGAGAGCCGCCGTCCGCTACACGCTGCAAGAATTGGCCGGCGACGGACACTGCGGCTTCCCCGAGTCTGGGCGTGGTGGAGCAGACGACCAAGCTGGTGCGAGATCGATCAGCAGATCGTGGAGGCGGCGGTCAAGAGCTGCCGTTGCAGGATCGGAGCGTCGTTCGCGAAGACGTCAACGGCGAGCCTTGGCTCTATCTGGCGAGTCTCCATCGGGCCGAGGTCGGGCTGGCACAGGCGATTCTGCGGATTGCCTCGGCCGCTGCTCATCCGTTGCCGCGGATCGATGTGGAAAAAGCGATCGCGTGGGTCGAACGCCGATTGAACATCCAGTTGGCGGTGAGCCAGCAGGAAGCTGTCCGGCAGGCGTGCCGGCACAAGCTGCTCATCATCACGGGCGGGCCCGGGCGTCGGCAAAACGACGCTGGTCCGCAGCATCCTCGAAATCTTCGCCGCCAAGGAACTGAAATGCGTGCTGACGGCTCCCACGGGCCGTGCGACCAAACGGTTGGCGGAAACCACCGAGCGAACCGCCAAGACGATCCACCGATTGCTGGAGTTCGATCCCGCCACGGGAGACTTCAAGAAGGATCAAGAGCACCCGCTCACGGGCGATCTGTTCGTCCTCGATGAAATGTCGATGGTCGATGTTGTGCTGGGTTACCAATTTTTGCGTGCGGTCCCTAGTGAAGCGTGCGTGATTCTGGTGGGAGACGTGGACCAGCTTCCCTCCGTTGGCCCCGGCTCGGTTCTGGCCGATCTGATTACCTCGGGCGTGGTGCCGGTGGTTCGGCTCACGGAGATATTCCGGCAAGCCAGCCAGAGCCAGATCGTCACCGCCGCCTATGCTATAAACCACGGCCAGATGCCGAAATTGTCGTCACCGGAAGAGTTGATCGATTTCTATTTCGTCGAGGCCGACGAGCCCGAGGCAATCCAAGAGTTGCTGGTGCGGTTGGTCAAGGAGCGGATTCCGACTCGCTTTGGTTTTGACCCGAAGAGCGATATCCAGGTGCTGACGCCCATGAATCGTTCCGTGCTGGGAGCCAGGAATCTGAACCAGGTCCTCCAGGCGGCTCTCAATCCCGACCTCAATGGCCCCGAAGTGCAGCGGTTCGGCTGGACGTTTCGGATCGGGGATCGCGTGATCCAGAACGAGAACAGCTACAATCGAGACGTGTTCAATGGCGATCTGGGGGTGATCCAGAAAATTAACCGCATCGAGCAAGTGCTGCATGTCGATTTCGAAGGGCGATCGGTCGAATACGATTTCGGCGATCTCGATGAGCTGGCTCTGGCGTACTCTTTGTCGATTCACAAGAGCCAGGGATCGGAGTTTCCGTGCGTCGTGATCCCGATCCACACCCAGCACTACCTGATGCTCCAGAGGAACCTGCTCTACACGGCCGTCACGCGAGGCAAGATGCTGGTCGTCCTGGTGGGAAGCAAGAAGGCGTTAGGGATGGCGGTGCGGCGGGCCGATACGGGCCAGCGAAACACGACGCTGCGAAAGAGGCTCCAAGCAGCACGGCAGTTTGCGTGATGATCGTCTTAGTAGCCGTTCTCATCAGCGTCGGCTTCGCTCGTGCGTTTGAGGCGGGCGAGAGATTGAGTAAACTGGTCGCGATGTTGGGGAATTGAGGCGGAGGATCGGCTTTCGAACATCCACGGTGTTGCCAAGTTGGCCAACCTCGGCGACGAAGCGGGCGACTTGGCGACTGAGATCAAGAGGCAGAGCGAGAATGACAATCCTCCCAATAAGGCTCGTACTGACGGCCACGCTTTTTGCGTCGTTCGCCAGTCCCTTGTTTGCCGCCGATCTGTCGTGGGTGGTTGTGGCGAAGGATCAGCGAGGCTTTGCCCTTGAGCAGCAGAACAAGTCGTTTGCCCCTTGGGGCTTCAATTACGATCACGACCGAAAGGGGCGATTGATCGAGGACTATTGGGAGTCAGAATGGGAAAAAGTAGAGCAGGATTTCCGATCAATGAAAACGCTCGGGGCCAATGTGGTCCGCATTCACTTGCAACTCGGCAAGTTCATGGAAGAGGCGGAGCAGCCGAACAGGAAGTCCCTCGAACGACTTGGAAAACTCGTCAAGTTGGCCGAGGTCGTTGGCCTATATCTCGATCTGACCGGACTGGGCTGCTACCACAAGGCCGACGTGCCGGAATGGTACGACAAGCTCGATGAGCGTGGCCGCTGGGACGTGCAGGCAAACTTCTGGCGATCCGTAGCGGCGACATGTGCAGAAAGCCCAGCGATCTTCTGCTACGACCTGATGAACGAACCGGTTGTGCCGGGCGGGAAGCGTAAGGACGGCGATTGGCTCGGACCTGAGTTCGCCGGCGAGCACTTCGTCCAGTTCATCACACTCGATCAGAAAAGCCGGCCTCGGCCCGACATCGCCCGTCAGTGGGTGAAGCAATTGACCGCTGCCATCCGGACGAAGGACACACGGCATCTGATAACGGTCGGGCTTGTGGATTGGAGCCTCGATCGTCCGGGGCTGACCTCCGGGTTCGAACCCAAGAAGATCGTGGATGATCTCGATTTACTTTGCGTCCATCTCTACCCGGAAACGGGGAAACTCGACGACGCTCTGAATACGCTCAAGGGTTTTTCGGTCGGCAAGCCCGTGGTGATCGAAGAGACCTTCCCGCTCAATTGTTCGATCGCCGAATTGGGGCAGTTCCTCGAACGATCCGAGAAGCACACAGCGGGGGTCATCGGGTTCTATTGGGGACAGCCGCCCGATGAACTTCGCGGATCGAAGAAGATCGAGGACGCCCTCATTCTCGGTTGGCTGGAATTCTTCGAGAAGAAGGCCAAGCAAAAGCACGACAACACCGACGACACGCCGATCGTGCCGGGCAAACCAAAGAAGTAATCGGCGTCGATTTAGTGTGCAGGAGGATTAGCGTGTTGGCGTTGGCGACGGAGTGCCGTTACGGGCCAGCAGAACACGACGCTACGAAAGAGGCTCCAAGCGGCACGGCAATTCGTTTGAATTGCTTGCCACCGTGCAAGACAGCGTTGCCAGAACGGAAATACCAAGGGTTGTTTCCACATGATCGACTTTTTTGAGTTCAGCAATGAAATGCTCTGCGTGGCCAATGATCGTGGCTATTTTACTCGGGTCAATCCGGCTTGGACCAAAGCCTTGGGGTGGTCGATCGACGAGCTTACGAGCCGCCCCTATATCGACTTCATTCATCCGGACGATTTAGAAGCGACGATTCGAGAAGCCTACATGCTCTTGCATGATCGCCACGAAACGATCCGGTTCGAGAACCGCTACCGCTGTCGCGACGGCTCGTATCGCTGGTTGGCGTGGAAGGCAATACTTGCACCCGGTGCGAGCCAACTCGTGGCATCGGCCCGTGATGTCACCGAGGAAAAGTTGCAGGCAGAGGCCCTGCGTGCTTCCGAGGAACGATTTCGCCTCTTGGCGTCGCAGGCTCCCGTGGGGATTTATTTAGCTGATGCAGCGGGACAATGCACGTTCGTCAATCAGCATTGGTGCGAAATCGCCGGTGCTGAGCCGAAAGATGCACTCGGATCGGAATGGAAACGCTTCATTCACCCCGGCGATATCCAATGCCTCATGGAAGCGTGGACAACGAGTGTGCGAAACAATCGGCAGTTTTCCTTGGAGCACCGCTATCGCCGCAACACGGGGGAGATTCGCTGGGTTGAGGGGTCCGCCGTAGCTCTGCGAAACCTGCGAGGCGAACTGATTGGTCATGTCGGGACGGTGATGGACATTACCGCACGCAAAGAGGCCGCAGAGGCCTTGCTAAAGGAGCAAGAATTGCTGCGACAGAGCATCGAGTTTCAGGAGCGAGAGCGACGGATGATTGCCTACGACATTCATGATGGCGTCATCCAATATGCGGCGGGTGCTCTGTTGTTCTTGGAGGGCTGCAAAGCAAGGCGTGAGGGTAGTGCCGATGCCGACGATCTTGAACCGGCCATGCGTGCGTTGCGGAATGCGATTGCTGACGGCCGCCGTGTCATGAATGGAATCAGGCCACCATTTCTCGATGATGCTGGCGTCGTCGCAGCGATCGAACACCTGGCGGGCGAGAAACGCACCTCAGCGATGGACATCGAAGTCGTCACGGACCACGAATTTGGTCGTCTCACGCCGGAGTTGGAATCGACCTTGTATCGGATTGCCCAAGAGGGGCTCGTCAATGCGGTCAAACACAGCCACACCGCAAAGGTGCAGATCAGCCTACGCCGAAGCGACAAGAGCGTTCTGCTGACGATCAGGGATTGGGGAGTAGGGTTTGATCAACGCAAGGTGTCCGGAGGAGTGCATGGCCTCAATGGAATCCGGGAGCGTGCGAGGCTGGCCGGTGGCAAATGCAGCATTCGCACTTCGCCAAATGAAGGAACCTGCATCACGGTCGAGCTACCGCTCGTTGAGAGCATCAGACGACCCGTCCAGCAATCCGATTGAAATACGCTCTTGGTCGTCGATGGCCTTGAATCGGATAGATGTGGTTGGCGGAGCAGGGGAACTCAGCAAGCACGAAGGAGGCACGATGCGATTGCCAGCCGAGAGAATAAAGGAAGCGGTCCTCAATCCCGACTTGGAGGCACGGCAGTTCGCCTGAACTGCTCGGCACTACGAACGGATCGTTGCCAGAGCGGAGATTCCAAAGTCAATCGAGCCGGCTGGCAAACCGAGCAGAATCGAATAGACTGCTGGCGGAAGTTGATTCCGCGGAGCCGGAGGGAACGACGATGCGATTAACGGAAGATCAGGTTCGCCAAGCGTTGCAGCACCCGGACAAGAACGTGCGGTTCGCCGCTCTGCTGTACTTTGCCAAATCGTACAGCCGGAATACGGCGATCATGCGGGACGTGATCGAGTTGCTGGAGCGTCTGGGGCCGAAAGCCGCTTTTCTTTATTCGTTCCCCATCGCCGATTTGGCCCAGACGGACGAAACGATCGCCTGGGCGTTGGGACGACTTCAACACCTTCCCAGAAATGATGCCGAAGACGATTTTCTCGGCCATCTCGGATCGCTGTTGCTTAATGCCGACCCGATGTTGCTGCTGCCCCATAGGGCGACGATCCTGGCGTCTCCCGGCTTGGATCGGAAACAGGCGGCTCAAATTGAGCATCGGCTGGACCTAGTCTCGACGCCCAGCGATCAGCTTTGGCAACGACTCGAAGCGATCTGCCGAGCGGGCACCGGCAAGATGTACGCACGAGACATCTCCTACGGGGAAGCCGTGGATATAGCGGAGGCACTTGCTCGCGACGCTTCCCAAGCGGAACGGATGATGGAACTGTTGCGACAGGATTTCTCCCCCGAAATCGAGCCCGCTTTGACTTGGCTCGAAATCTTCTTGGTCCAAATGGCCGGAAGCATGCGGTTTGAGCCGGCCATTCCGCTCATCATCACGAAGTTCCTGGTCGACGGTGATGTTTTGAACGAGGAGTGCGACAAGGCCCTCACGAAAATCGGCACGGATGCGGTGGTGCGGGCGGTGCGTGACAAATACCCGCAGGCCCCGCACCATTTCCGGCTCTATTCCTCGGGGATTTTCGGCGACATCCATTCGGACTTGGCCGTTTCGGCGGGCCTTGAGCTGTTGTCCTTGGAACTCGACCTCGTGATGAGAATGTGGTTGGCGACCGCTCTGGTGGATCAATTCTCAACGGAGGCCATGGAGGCCGCTCGCACCGTGCTGCTGGAAGGTCACCCGGACAGCTGCGATCTCAAATCCAGCTTGGTCGTTGCGTGCAGGCTGATGGACTACGAGGTTCCCGAATTGCAGCAGTGGGAACGAGAGCTTGCCGAACCGAGACGACCATTTGCCAGCAGAGAGGTGCCGCTACGGGTGTTCGATGATCTCGATGACGAATCCGACATTTCGCCGACCACGACCCGAGTGAGGATCGGACGCAATGATCCATGTCCATGTGGCTCGGGCAAGAAGTACAAGAAGTGCTGCATCAATAAACGAGTTCCTCGATGACTCCCGAGGCATTCGCTCCAGCGGATGCCATCCAGACGATCCGGCTGCTTCTACTCCATTGGCGACACTACGATTCAACTAGGGCGAGGCGATTTCCGGGTCAAGGCGAACGGCCTCGGCGTAGTCTGCAATCGCGTTGCCCCGATCGCCCTTTAGTTCGTAGGACAGACCACGATTGTCGTAGGCGAGGGCGAATTCCGGGTCGAGGCGGATGGTCTCGGTGAAGTCTGCAATCGCCTTCTCGTGCTCGCCCTTCAATCCGTACTCAAGACCACGGTTGTAGTGTGCCAAAGCGAGTTCCGGGGCAAGACGGATGGTCTCGGTGAAGTCCGCGATTGCCCCGTCGTGGTTGCCCTTTAATCCGTAGGTGAGGCCACGATTGTAGTATGCCTTGGCAAACTCCGGTTCAAGGCGAATGGTCTCGGTGAGGTCCGCGATTGCCGTGTCGTGGTCGCCCTTCAATCCATGGGCCAGACCACGGTTGTAGAATGCCTTGGCAAGTTCCGGGGCAAGATGGATGGCCTCGGTGTAGTCTACGATCGCCTTGTCGTAGTCGCCATTCAATCCGAGGACGCAACCACGGTTAACGTATGCCTTGGCGTCGACAGGATTGAGCCGGATGGCCTCGGTGTAGTCCGCGATCGCGTTCTCGTGTTCGCCCTTTGCCTCGTAAGCGAAACCACGATTGAAGTAGGGCTTGGCGTCGTCAGGTTTTAAGCGGACGGCCTCGGTGCAGTCCGCGATCGCTTTGTCATGCTCACCCTTTCTCTCGTAGGCGATTCCACGGATACAATAGACCTCAGCGTCGTCCGATTTGAGGCGAATGGCAGCGGTGCAGTCCGCAATCGTATTGTCGTGCTCGCGTTTGGCCGCGTAGGCGATGCCACGATTGTAGAACGCGTGGAACGCCAAGGCGTCGTTGGGTTTGAAGCGGATGGCCTCGGTTAAGTCCGCGATTGCCTTGTCGTGATCACCTTTGCTCTCGTAGGCAGCACCACGGTTGCAGTATGCTGCGACGAATTCGGGCTTGAGGCGAATGGCCTCAGTGAAGCGACTAACGGCCAAATCAAAATCATTGTTCGCGTAGGCTTCGACCGCTTGATCGAACGCATCCTTCGCCCCTTTTGCGGGAGCTACCGCCGGCGAGAAAAGTCGCTTCGTCCTAGCAAGAAGCCAATCCATCGCGTTTCGCATGGTCTATCCTGGCAATTGAATTGGCGACCAGTGTGAGAGCCCTTTCCGCAGACGTAGCTGGGCCTCGTCGTTCATCGCCGCATCGGCACCGGTCGAATGTCCCTACCCTAACTTCTTCAACGCCACCGTGGCCACTTCGATACTGCCCGATTATTGCGATCAACGACTTGGCCGCAACCAACGCTTCTGGATTCCAACCATTTCCGCAGGCCGGATCGGCAACCGCGGCAATCAACGTCCCAACAAAAGAGCCCGCCAAGATTCACCAGGAACCTTAGCGGGCCAGGTTGTTGCAGGAAAGCAGGTCTTACAGCCGCTCCTTGATCGCCTTCAGCTTGCCGATCAATTGCTCGGCGTGCAGCAATCCGCCGACCTTCACGACGAACTCAAACGCCGTATCGAGTGCGGCATGAGCGGCCATCGGGGCAACCACTTTGGCAACCGGCTTCTTGCCGGGTTTCTTGCCCGGCTTCGGAGCTGGTTTGGCTTTTGCCGTTCCGGCCTTCTTCTTCATGGTCGCCTTGATGTTGTACACGAGGCCGGGCTTTGCCCCGAACTCTTTGGCGATTTCGACGGCCGACCGATCAGGGGTCGCGATCAACGCTGCTCGAATCAAAGCTGATTTGTTGGTCTTGGTTCTTGCCATGTTTCTCACCTTGAGTGCTATGCAGTGGGGCCATCTCATTACAACAATACTACAATAATTGGAGCCGGCCCAAGAACCAAGGAGTCTCCTTCGGTCCCTCTGGGGGAGTCGAGCAGCGAAGAATCCATCTATGAAGATCGTTCTAGCGACAACTCAGATCGACATCGAGGCCGTGCGGGGGCTGCTTCTGGACTACCCAAGCTTCTTGAGTGCCGCCAACGCCTCCTGAGCCACCTCGACACTGCCGACTTTGGCTATTAACGCCTTGGCCGCAATCAACGCCTCCAGATTCAATCCATTTCCATTAGTCGCATGGGCAACAGCAGCGGCGGCGACCTTCTTTCGACGTTTCCGTCGATAGCCGGCGGCACTCAACGTCGAACTGACCTGAGCGGACGAGACCGTAATGCCTTCCTTTGCCAATTCAGCGATCACATCCTTGGGCCGCACTTTCTTCCCGAGCGTCTTGGCGACATCACGAATCCGTTGGGCCTTATTGACCTGGCCGTCAGCGTGGCTCGTCGCGGCGGCAGCCTTCTTCCCGGCACTTCTCTTGGGAGCGGCAGGCTTCTTGCCAGCAGCCTTTGGCTTGAATCCGGCCCTCTTCAGTGTCTTGGTGACAAGGGAGTGTGAAACGGTGATGCCTTGCTCTTTCAGGGCGGCAATGATGTCCTTGGGCCGAACAGATTTACCCTCTTTCTTGGCGGTCTGACGGATCAGTTCGGCTCTATTCACTTGGCCGCTTTCCGCAGCTTTCTTCGGTACGCCGCGTGGCATGACATTTCTCCGTGGGGAAGGGTTGGTGATCGGGTTATGTTAACTTCGGGCGGATCGATTGAGAAGGGGCGGGAGGTCATCAGAATCAGTCCTATCACGAACCGATCCGGCGAGGGATGGAATCAGCGGCGTCGAGGGGCCGTGGCTGTATCATCAGGGTGCAATTTGGCATTTTGGCAACGCCTGCTGGAGCTTCTTCACACCGTCGTCGGTGACTTCGGAGCCATCAAGACGCAGGAGGTTCAGGTCGGTTAGCCCCTTGAGTTGTTCAAGGCCAGCGTCAGTGACTCTTGTCTTGCGGAGGTCCAGATCTTGAAGTTCGGTCAAACCCTTGATGTATCGCAAGCCAGCATCGCTGAACTGCGTCGTATTAAGCGACAACGCAAGGAGGTGCGTCAGATTCTTGATGTTCTCAAGCCCGGCGTCGGTTAGTTGGGTGTTTCCCAAATAGAGTCGTTGCATTTGTGGCAAATCCTTTAGGACTACTAGCCCAGCATCGGTGACCGCGGTTTCCGACAAGTCCAGCCATTGGAGTTGCGTCAACCCTGTGAGGTTTTCCAGCCCCGAGTCAGTGATCCCCGTCCCCGCCACACTCAACGAGTGGAGTCGCGTTAAGCCCTTGATCTTCACCATTCCAGCATCGGTGATGTCGGTCTTCCACAGGTACAGCGTTCGCAAACGGGGCAATCCTTTGATGCTATCCAGCCCGGCGTCGGTGATCTCGGTAGAACCCAAGGTGAGGACCTGAAGGTGCGTCAGTCCTTTGAGGCATGTGAGTCCAGAGTCGGTGATCTCGTTCTCCCTTAAGTCGAGTGTCTGGAGTTGACTCAAGCCTCGAAGGTCCACCATTCCCGCGTCGGTGATGCAGTGATCCCAAAGGTTTAGTGCTTTTAGTTCGCTCAAGCATTTGAGGTTTACCAACTCAGAACCGGTGATCTCCCTGTCGCGGAGAAACACCGCAAGTACATTCGCTGAGAAATCATCACCAAGCAACCTATGCAGCCATTCTGCGCCTGGTGGCCGGGCATTCGGAATCTGGTTGCCGGAATCATCAAAAGCATAATCGTAACTCACGTCAGCCCCCAACTCCTTAATCGCCTCAACCGCCAGTCGTTGCTTTTCCGCCTGACGCATTTCCACCGCCAGCCAACTGACCGCAATCGAGCAGGCCAAGCAAAACGCCAACAGCGACCGGATGCCGAACTGAAATCGCCAACGGAACATCAGGCTGGCGACCCACCAAAGCGGCATCACGAGTGCCGCCACTCCAACCGCCGCCACGGCGATCAGCACCGACCAGCCCTTGTGATGATTGAAGCCGAACCATTGAAAGCGTTCCGACAGCCACAGCAGGCAAATCACGAGCAGCAATGAGATTACGAAGCGATCGGGCGTGAGTTGATACCAGCGGCGTTTTGAATCGGCGGTAGGCATTTCAGCGTTCAATCTTGCAGTTGGGCAATGAGTGTTGGAGCCGCTCTATGCCAGCCATCGTGGTCTCGCTGCCGCCGAGGTACAACCATCGGAGTTGTGTCAAACCTTTGAGGTGTTCCAGCCCAGCGTCCGTGATCTTGGTGCCGGCGAGGAGCAATAGTTGGAGCTGTGACAGTTCCTTGACGTGTTCCAGTCCAGCGTCCGTGATCTTGGTGCCGCAGAGGCCCAACACCCGGAGTTGTGTCACACATTTGAGGTATTCAAGACCAGCATCTGTGACCCCGGTGTCGGTGAGGATCAACACTCGGAGTTGTGTCACGCCTTTGAGGTGTTCCAGTCCTGCGTCCGTGATATTGGGGTCGTCGAATTCTAACTGAACAACCGCTGAGAAGAAATCATCGCCGAGTATACGCCGCAACCAGCTCGAACCTGGCGGCGTCGGATTTGGTATTTCATGACCGTTCGCATCAACCGCCCAATCATAATGCCCCCATCCGCCATACTTCTGTATCCACTCGACCACCTCTGCTTGCCGTCGAGCCTGCCGGCCTTCCACCGCTAGCCAACTGACGGCAGTCGAGCAGGCCAAGCAAAAGGTCAGCAGCGACCGGATGCCCAACTGGAATCGCCAACGGAACATCAGGCTGGCGACCCACCAAAGCGGCATCACGAGTGCCGCCACTCCAACCGCCGCCACAGCGATCAGCACCGTCCAGCCCTTGTGCTGATTTAAGCCGAACCATTGAAAGCGTTCCGACAGCCAGAGCACGCAGATTAAGACCAGCAGACCGGCTATAAACTGATCTGGAGTGAGACGAAACCAGCGGCTGCGTGCCTTCTTGGCCGGCTCAGCGGTGATCTGCTTCTCATCCATGCCGGCATTGTACCAGACCGCTGCGGCGGCGATGGGGCTGCAGGGAGGGGCAAATTCCGTAATAGCCAGTCACATGCCCGGCCGCTCACCAGCCCCACAGCGACTCTGATTTCAAAACGGTGCAGACCACGGCTGCCAGGATGACGAAGCCGAAGAGAGACGCCAGCGACAATTGCCACCATCGTTCGCACCGTCGCTGGGTGCGGCTGAAAACAAGCCAAGTAGCGATCAGCCAAACCACGGCAATCGATGCGTCAAGCAGCAGTGACGGCCAGCTCCTCACGGAATAAATCGACGGGGAGTTACGAGTGAATGGCTGGGCTGCGGTCAGAACGAATTTCAAATCATCGACTCGGTCCACGCACGCTCGCGGCCACCCATAACTTCCCCACGCAGTCGCATATCCGAGGTCGCCCACCCGGAGTGCCAATTGATATTGGTTCTTCCATCCCAGCGTGAGGAGAACGATGGCCGTGGCAACGAAGGCGACCAAGTGTCGGGCGAACCAATCCCGAAGTGAAGCCGATCTGCGGGGCGTTGCCGTGGGTGTGTCCATTCAGGAATTATGGCCGATCAGCACGAGGTGCGGCAAGGCGGACTAGATTTGTCGCCGTGACCATTGCGACCTCGCCCCGCCAAGTCATTCTCTGGCAGCATGGTCGTCCCCGGCCATTCGCGTATTCTGGTTGGCTGACTCTCGTCAACTGACTTCCTGAAACCAGTTCTGGCCGACAGCTTCTTGAATCTTTCTGGCCAGTCCTATCTCTATCCACATTGCAACCGATGGTTCCTGGGAAAAAGTGAATCGAACCATCTTGAGAAAGAAAAACCACCGCTCCTGACTCACCAGAATGTCCGACCAAGGAATGAACAAAGGCGGATGGCCGAGCCGAAACAGGAACCAGATCGACAGCCGCAATCCATTTTCGTTGGCTATAACCTTCAGACATCTGCCATAGCTTACCCGCAGAAAACCGAAAAAAGCGTCCGGTCGGGAACTCATCGCCGCACTCCGAAACTGCCACGTCGTTCCCGAAATCGGATCGGGACAAGCGTATCGGGTGCCGAGCCGTCGCCAACCACCGATTACCGAAAGCACAAAACACATCCCCACCCACATTCCCGTGAACCAAAGAGGAAATAAGGCGAAGAACCAGTCCTTGAATGCATTCGGGTTCATGCTCCGGCCATTGTCATTGCATGTGATCTGACGGTTTGCCGAGCGGTGCCGTGGGAGTGTCCATTCGGGAATTATCGCCGATCAGCACCAGGGGCGGCAAGGCGGAATGGCCTGCCCGGCCGCTCACCAGCCCCACAACTGCTCTGACTTCAAAACAGTGCAGACCACGGCTGCGAGCATGACGATGGCAAAAAGAGACGTCAGCGACAATTGCCGCCACCGTTGGTATCGTCGCTGAGAACGGCTAAACGAAACCCACGTGACGATCAGCGAAACTGCGGCGATGAATGCGTCAAGCAGCAGCGACGGCCAACTGGCAACGGTGTATTGTGACGAGAGGAGCGACGTGAAAGGTGCGGCGGATGACCCCCAATCATCGTCTCTGTTCACGCACACTCGGGGCCATCCGTACACCCCGGACACAATTTCATGCGTGAAGGGCGAGTCGCTCAGGTACGCCATTCGATATTGGTTCTTCCATCCCAGCGTCGTCAGAACGATGGCCGTGGCGATCATGGCGACCAAGTGCTGGGCGAGCCAGTGCCGAAGTCGAGCCGATCCGCCGAGCGGTGCCGAGGTTGCGTCCATTCAAAGATTATCGCTGATCAGCACCGTGGGCGGCAATGCAGCCCTCATTTTCGATCGGCCGCTCGTCCCGCCGCAGAGATCGAAAATGCCTGCCCGACGTTAGCCGGCGTTTTTCTGGGTTCCCACGCGAATTCCTTGGACTTCCTCCCATTGGGGCAAGTACAATCGCCCCGAGGCCTAATCCACAAGCGGCGAGAATTGGAGAAAGCTAATGCACCGTGCAAAACCCGTCATTTCATTTCTTCTCGCTGCAATCGCAGTGGCTCTCTTCCCTGCAGCTTCGCCGGGCGGCACAATCTCTTTTTCACTTCCGGGGGACACCGGGTCGGACAACTCGCTGAATATGGGGTTTTTCCCCGGTGGTGAGGTTCTGAGCGTGTCGGCATCGGGGATTGTCAATCTCGCCGGCGATTCGCCACCCGAGACATGGCTAACAAATCCTGACGGTTCACTCGCCGCACCGGTGACGGCTCCCTATCTGTACGCGAACGTCGGGGCTACCGGTTACCCAACGGTTGGAGGAGGCGACGGAATCAATCACTATCCGGGCGGCGGGGCGAACTACGACGACATCTCCAACGAGTATGGATTTGCCGGGGCGATAACAACCGACACGACCGATCCATTGACCATTAGGGTAGGTTGTGTCGTGGGTACATTTGCTTCGGACCCGTCTCGGAGCGATTGGTTCTCCATTGGAGATGGCACATCGGTCGTAGTTCCACCCGGAGGGGCTGACTTGTATCTCGCCGTCAACGATTCGTACTCCCTCAACGACACGGGTGCATATTCGGGGAGTATCGCCGTGGTGCCCGAGCCATCTTCAGTTGTTCTGCTCGGTTTTGCCGCAATCGGTTTTGCCGTTGTGGCTCGCCCGAGAATGCGAAAGCAGAGGGCCTAAACACCACCATGACGATTTCGACCAGGAGACGAGAGTGGAGGCGAAGGAGAAGCACAATGAATCACAAGATGGTGCGACGACGTGTGGCGGCGGCATGGCTGGCCCTGCCGATCTTGGGGCTTGTCGTTTCGTTCGCAGAAGCAGCCCATGCCGCAGTGATAACCTACTCGATTAGCGGCACGGTTGGTGGCACCATCACCGATGAATCGGCGGACCACTATGTGCCGACCTCGATCACGGACGGCAGCACGTTCACCGGAACGATCAGTTTCAACAATGCGGCTCCAGGCAGCGTGAGCGGCGGCAGCGGTTACTATCGCGGCACGGCGTTGGATTTGAACGTCAATATCGTAATCGACGGCCAATATGACTACCAGGATACGACGCCATCCGCCTCGGACGAGATCGATCTGCTGAAAACATCGAGCGGGATGACTTTCGGGCTCTACAAGCGAGGACCGGTCGTCGCTACGGATTTCACCCCCGATCCCCCATTCAGTCACCTCGACTTTCTAGGAACCACGCAGACCGACATCCTGTCGAATGCCCAGATTGGCAACGCCGGGGCTACCGCGGGTGTTGGAGACGCGGAGGCGTCCGGTAGTCCGTACTACTACATCGGTGCGAATCTCTCCACCGTTCAGGAAGTCGTCCCCGAGCCCTCCAGCCTCGCTCTCCTTGCCATCAGTGCCATCGGGCTAGTCGGCTTTGGATGGCTAAACGCGGCAACAACTCATCTCAAACGCGGAGGTCCAAACGATGGAAAACGAAGCCGCTACAACCGCATCCGATAGAGAATCAGGCCAGGGATTTGGCCCGGCCGCCCAATGGGGCTTGGCGTCGCTAATGATTGGGTGCGTTGTGTTCGTGGCGTCTCCCGTGTTGTTGGTCTTCAATACGATCTTCGCAAATGGAGGGCGTTACAGAGTCCCGATGGGATTGGCCTGGACCGGTTCGATCATTGGCCTCGTCGTGATCCTGGCGATCGGTGTTGCAAGTATCGTGTTTGGTGCTCGCGGCTGCATCATCGCCGGTCGCCAGCGGCAATGCCCAGCCTTGGCCGTCGCGGGAATGTTCATGAGCATCGCGGCCGTGATCAGTTGGCTGATTGTCGCGATCGATTTGATCGTCGTCCTGGCGATGCTTTAGATTTGAAGACGCACCGGACCAACCGTCACGGCGTGATTGATGGTCCGATTCCGGGAATCGCTTGAGGACGACCGGGCCGCAATCGCTAACGCTCGCACACGACACGAAACCCAATGCAGAAACCGCGGACCGTGGGGTGGTCATGCCAGCGGTTGGCGGAACGACAGTGCATGGCGAGGTCGAACCAACTACTGCCGCGAACCACGCGGGAGGGTAGAGAGGAATGGCGATCGATCGTTGGCGATTTTGGGTGATAGTCCGTGTTGTACCAATCCTGGCACCACTGGTACGCATTGCCATGCATGTCGTACAGCCCAAACGCATTAGGACGGTACGATCCCACGGCCGTCGTGTCGGCAACATTCGGGCCAGTCGGACCGCCGTAAGGATAATTGCCATTGAAATTGGCCTCGTTCGAGGAGAGCGAGTCGCCATAGTGAAACACCGTCGTGGTGCCGGCCCGGCAGCTGTATTCCCATTCCGCTTCCGTGGGCAATCGATAGGTTTTCCCTTCTTTCTTGCTGAGCCATTTGCAGAACTCCACGGCGTCGTTCCAAGTGACGTTGACCACCGGATGGTCGTTCGTCTGCTTCTTGCCCCAATGCCGAAACGTATACTCCGGCTTCTGGAGGCCGCATTTGCCGTCGGAATCGCAGCCCAAGCCACCTCTGCCGTCGGTTTCGGCCTCGGTCTTGTAATTGGAGGAAAGACAAAACGCGAGAAAGTTGCCGAGCGTCACATCATAGACCCCGATATAAAACGGCCGCGTGATCCGCACGCGATGCTGCTGCTCGTCACCGCTTCGGTCCATCTCAGATTTGGGCGAGCCCATGATGAATTCGCCCGGCGGGATCAAGGCCAGCTTCATGCCGATCGAGTTGGTTTCCACGATCTCGCGGTTCAGATGCTTGGCCCACTGTTGTTGCTTGCTCTTCGCCGCCGTCGCATCGAACGGGGCCTTCAGCAGTTCCGGTTCGTCGGCCATAGAGGACAGGACCGTGACCGAGGCGGCCAGGACCAACAGGAGGCCGCTGAGCAGATGGGCGACCGAATGCCGGGACACAGTCCAGTCGCGGTTCTCCAAGAATCGACTTTGGGAAATTCGCGTCATCACAGTGATCCCCTCATTAGGAAACGGGTTGACTGCGGGAGGGCAGCATCGCATCGGAAAGCCACAGTCTGGGCCCATCATACCCGAGCCGGCTTACTGGCTGGTAGAATGATCCGATGAAATCGGCTTTGAATTCTGCTTCCCGACAAGGATTGTTTTTCCGCTGCTACAATGCCCTCATGGTCGACAAACCCAACACTGCGGAGTCGGGGAAGCGATGGGATCGGTACAAGTTGGACCGATGGCTAGCAATTCTCCTGGCGCTCTTGGTGAGTTTCGCGTTTCTTTGGACCAGCTTGTGGTTCTACAGAAAGATGCGTGACCCGCCGCTCCATGTCGCGCCGCCCAGCGAGAGTCCTGGCATTATTCGATAGAAGCAGCGGCCAGCAACACGATTCTCAGCCGCTACCGCCGGGATCCGCACCCCGGAGAGACGACTCGATCGATGGCCACGCAGCAGCTCCCGACCTTAAGTCAGGCGAAAAACCTGTCATCTACTGGTGCAGCGGCCGCTGAGCTGCCCCGGGCCGGCCTTCTGATCCAGGGAGCAGCGGGTCCTGATAATCAGGCGGCCCAAGCGGCCTGCCCTCCAGGCGCCCCAGGGGCGCCGTACGCGCGTCCTCGCCAACAGTGGCCCCCTTTGGCTGACAGCGCTATCGAGCTGCCAGCGTGCGCGCCAGCGCCCTCTGATCGGGCCTCCGGCATCGTGTTAACTCGCTGATCCAGTGAGCCGGTCTGCCGACCGATGGAAACAGGGCAGCGGCATCGATTGGCCTCGCTGAACCCGACGCGCGTGTGACTAGCTTGTCGTGGCCCTGTTAACAGCGGGGCGGTTGTGTTTCCCAACATGACCGCCCGGCATGGGCGGTCTCTATCAAAGGAGATCCCCATGATCGCGTTAGCGAAGCGTCAAAAACGAAGTCGTTCCCAGCCGGCGTGGCATGAAGCGTTTCTGAAAATGCTGCCGGCGATTGTTCGCCAAACCAGGATTGCATTCCGCTACATGCCGGCCGAGCCGCGTGAAGAAGCGGTTCAAGAGGTGACCGCCATGTGCTGGGCGGCATTCAGCAGATTGGTCGAGCGAGGCAAACAAGAAGTTGCATCCCCGACTGCGTTGTCGAGATTCGCGATGGCCCAATTCCGTGATGGCCGGCGAGCAGCCGGCCGACAATCACTGCGGGACGTCATGTCGAGCCGCGCCCAATACAGAAAGCAATTTGCGGTCGAGCGGCTGACTCAGTTCGATCCACGTGAGGAGCTGTGGCAGGAAATAGTGGTCGAAGACAAACGGGCAACACCGGCCGAAATCGCGATTACTCGGATCGACTTCGCGGCGTGGTTGCGGATGCTTCCGCGAAGGAGCCGAAAGATTGCCCTGATGCTGGCCAGGGGTGAATCGACCAGTGAGGCAGCCCGACAGTTTGGAGTGTCGGCAGCCCGAATCTCGCAGATCCGATTGTGGCTCCGGCTTCACTGGGACGTGTTTCAAGCCGAGACATCAGGGCAAGTCGAGTTAGCGGCCGCGTGATGCAGAAGATGTGCCCGTCACGGAATTGGCCGTGGTGGGCTAGCGGCCCGCTGGGCGTTGCTCTTAATTGCATCAAGCCTCTTGGAACCGAAAACATGAATACGCTGATTCTGTTGGCCATCGTGGTGGGCTTGCTTGTTTGGGCCAACCGTTCGAGACCGGTTGGGGGCCGCGGCGGTAGCCACCGACGTCGCCGCCGCGGCCGCAGACATTGCATCTGGAATTAAATGCCGGATGACCTGCACATAAGCACCGTCGCGTCTGACAGCCGTCCCGCTGCTTCGCTGGTGCTCTTTTGGGCATCGGCGGAGCGAGTGGCGGGAGGTTCAGGGTCGCCCCGATGCCCGCCAATCTTTAGCTATCAGCCGAATCGGTTCCGAATTTCTCGCCTCGGATTCTGCTCGGGGGCCAACATTTGGCCGTCGCTTGACGAAGCCAGATGGCAAAGCCCGCCACGAAATTGGCCACGGTGGGCTGCAGGCGATATACTGACCTCGGCCGTCCTCGATGGCAAAGATGCCGAGCATGAAGACGATCTCACGGGGTTGCGAGCAAATCCTTGCGCGATTCTCTCGACGAGCAAAAGATCGCCGCCGATTGGCACTTCGACATCGTAGAGACATTGCCAGTGTGGAAAAACGATCTTTATCTATTCGCGCCGATCCAGTGCCGGAATAAACGGGTCATGAAACCCTCGCGCGTAAAGTCGATGCAGGTTATTTCCGGCTACTTGCTTCAGGCCGCGTCGGTCGTATTCCTTTTGACGTTTTTTCTCGCACGAGTGATCGCAGACGAACCCGCGCTCCGTCCGGCGGAACGGACGGGCCTCGTTATCCAAAGCGGACACTCTGCCAGCATCAACGCGCTGGCGTTCAGTCCCGACGGGACGCTGCTTGCCAGTGCCGGGGATGACGAAACTATCATTCTTTGGGATTTGCCGTCCGGCAATATGCTTCGGTCCCTCGTCGGCCACCGCGACTTCATCAAGTCGGTAGCTTTCCGTCCTGACGGTTTGTCGCTCGTCACGGCCTGCAGTAGTGGACCAGCAATTCTTTGGGATGTAGCAACTGGGAAGAAAACCCGGGAATTCGGCTCGTCGCACGAAAATGCCGATAGAGCCGTGTTCAGCCCAGACGGCAAGCGAATTTTTGCGGCGACATTCAATAAGCTGAAGATCTGGGATGCCGAGAGTGGCGAATTGGTACGAACGTTTAGCGGCCACACACAGGCGATCATCGCCATCGCAATGAGCCCCGACGGGAAACTTTGTGCGACCGGTTCGGACGATGAGACAGCGATTATTTGGAATGCTGATACCGGCCAGATCGTTCACAAGCTGGTCGGGCATACAAAGAAAATCGCCTCGTTAGCCTTCAGCCCCGACGGCCGGACGGTTGCTACCGGTTCCCTCGACCATTCGGCGATCATTTGGGAGGTCGCTTCGGGAAACAAGAGAGTTGCAATCAACGCCGATGGGGAGATAAGGTCATTGGTGTTCAGCCGCGACGGATCACAATTGGTGGCCGAAGGCACGTACTGGGATGCGCGTTCCGGCAAGAAACTGTACTCATTGAAAGACAGTTGGCCCAAGGATGTGAAGAAACCCCAATTTGTAGCGTTCGGGCCAGCCACGTTCAGCGGGGACGGTCAGCAATTGGCCGCAGCGACAAATGGCTGCGAAATTTCGATCTGGGACGCACCGACGCGAAAAATGCGTCGCATTCTTGCGGGGCAGCCGAGCAGCAGCCCATACGCCCTTTCGGCTGTGAGCCCGGACGCGCAGTCGATCGCGCTGGGCGGCAATTCACATTCGCCCCGAGTTTGGACGGCGGACGACCCGTCAACCATGCGGGTTCTTGGAAAAGCGGACGAAGGCGTATTGGCAATGAGTTGGAGCCCGAACAGCAAGCTCCTCGTGTGTGCGGCGAATGGCAGTCTGTCGGTAAAGCTGTGGGACGTGGCGAAAAACCAAGCGGTGCGGTCGTTCGACGACCCTTCGGCGCCGGACGGAGGTCTGGTGCTTAGCCCAAACGGGCACTTCCTGGTGGCCGTGCCGATCGGCGAGCCAATTTCGCTCTGGGACATTACTAGCTTGCCGAAGAAACTCCAACGGGGAAAACAAACCAAGAATGGAACTAACGGCGCAGGCGGCTTCGGTGGAGGAGGCTTAGGCGGCGTTGACTACGCGGCCTTTAGCCCGGACGGCAATTTGCTTGCATTGCTGACGGGCGGAGAAGTCGTGATCGAGAAGACATTCGACGGCGCGACGGTCCGCCGCTTCGGCGGCGACACACTTCAGCCATTGCTTGGCGGGCCGGCGCTGGCGTTCTCCCCTGACGGCAAACAACTGGTGACAAACGCGAACGCGGGCACCGTGGTCGAATGGGAGGTCGCGTCGGGAAAGAAGACTCGCGTGTTCAAAGGTACCGGCCCGTACGAATCATTCGGTTTCAGCCGCGATGGAAGCATTCTCGTTGGCGGTTCGTGGAGCCAGTTTGTCGATTGCTGGGACACGAAAACCGGCTCCGAAATCCGCTCCTTCGATGCGCATGATTGGGCCACTTCCGTTTGCCTGAGCCCAAATCGGGAGTTGCTGCTTGCCGGGACGACCGGGGGCGAAGTGAAGGTTTGGCGGTTCGAAACTGGAGAACAGTTGCTGACGCTCCGCTGTTTCAACGACGACGCTGACTGGCTGGCCTGGGTCCCGGACGGACTCTACGATGGCTCTGCAGCGCCCGCCGTCTCGTGACATTTCGCATCGGTGATGGGCGCGAAATTGTGCCGGCTGAACGGTTCGGGAACACCTATTACCACCCAGGCCTACTCGGTGAGGTGCTTAGGCGCAGGAGCGAAGAAGTAATTTATCTGATCACAACAACGCGCCCTATAGCCGTTCCAACAGCCCATGCAATGTCCAGCGACAGTTTACCAACCGATGCCCGCCGAAAAACGTCCTGATTTCAACCTGGCCCGCGAGTCATGCCCGACAAGCCCAACATCGCTGAGCCGCAGAAGCCACGCCGCCGCTGGTTTCAGTTCAGGCTGCGGACGCTGTTGATCGTGACTGCGATAGTGGCCGTTCTCTGCGCATGGTTGGCAAGCGCCTTCCAGGCGGGTTACGAGCGGGCGCACCGATTTGACGCGCCGGCGAACGCCGCAAAGCCGTAGGGCCAGCAACGCACTTTTCACCGACTACCCGATTCTGCCCGACGATGCCAGCAACTCGGCCCGTCTGATAGAATGCCGCCATGGCCCAACATCCCGACGCCGCTAAGCCGGATAAGCCCCGCCGCCGCTGGGCAAGGCAGTTTTTTCGGCGCGTGTCCTACCCGCAGACGTGGTTCGCCATTGCATTCGGTTATTGGATGGCCTTTATGACGGAGATCCTCGTGCCGAACTTCGTCGTGCATTTTGTGCTGGGGATGGCCGCTGGGCTCATCGTGATTGCGGAGGCACTGCATTTGTCGCGACACCCAGAGAAACGAGCCCGGCTGCCGGATGAGTAGCGGTCCGCACACGAGAAGGGACCAATACCAGCTCACGCTATCGCATGATTTCACCTCGGCTCGCGTCCGAGCTGTAGCGGCGATATTCCGTTCAATGTCGCAGGATCGAGCGATCGCTTTCATGCGCTGGTATAATCCGGCCATGAGCAAGCCGTTTCAATTCTCGATTCGTAGAATGCTAGTCGCTACAGACTTTAATCGCAGTTGGCTTTGCAGCGATTGCCGACTTGTTTACCGCGGGGCCTGGGTCGATGAGCGTTCTAAGGTTAATCGAATCGCTTTGCAGCTTTCCGCTCATCGGCATTGGGCTCTTCACGCCAATCAAGCGACCCATTCTTGGCGGATGTGTTGGTGCGATCTGTTTCGTCGCCCTCATGTGGTGGTATCGCATGGCTGCGGGAGCAGGCGTCTAACGCTTTTTCCTTGACAAAAAGCAAAAGGCATCACCATCCGCTACCGCAGTCGCTTGACCTCGGGTGCCGTGGAGCGGGTAGAATCGAGTTGCAACTTCTCGCACTGCCGATGCTGATTCCGGCCGCAGACACTGCCTTTTGTTAAATGCCGCCATGGCCGACAAGCCCGACACCGCTGAGCCGGAAGGGAACGAGCCGCCCCAACCCGGCACGCTTGCCTATCGACTTCGCCGCCGCCGGATATGGCTGGGCTGGCTAATGATCGCGTTCTTCGCCATTGTAATGATCCTGGGGCTGCTGTGGGGGGACAGGCTTCCGTGAATGCCCTAAATCCCACCACCACAGAATCCACCGTCCACCCGAAGCCGCGTCGCCGCTGGTTTCAATTCAGGCTGCGGACGCTGCTGGTCGTCGTGACGATTGCCGGCTGCAGCTTGCACTGAGAGAACTTAGGGGCCACAACCGCCATGAACGCAAGCGAGATCATGCATCAGTACGCGAAGGGACGTCGCGACTTCCGCGGAGTGGTGGCTCGCAACGCGGACTTCTCAGAGGCAAGTCTCGCCCGCATTTGCTTTGATGGTGCCGACCTGTCCGGGAGCCGTTTTTGCAGTGCAGATCTCTCTTGGTCGTGTTTTGTTGGCGCGGTGCTGAATCGGACAAACTTCATGGCAGCGACATTGGTGCGATCGTCCTTTCGTTGGGCGGCGATCATCGGCGCGATTTTCCATTCGGTGAACATCACGGGCGCCGATCTTCGGAATGCGAACCTGCATGGCGCCGATCTTTCCTTCGCGACCGCTATCAGATCAGACTTGTGTGCCGCTGAACTCACCGATGCCGACCTGAGCAACTGCGATCTTTCCTGGGCAAACCTTTCCGAGACGCGATTGTTCGGCGCATGCCTCTACAAAGCAAATCTTCGAACAGCCAGGGTCTGCGCGGCGGATGTACGTATCGCCGACCTCCGCCTTGCGGATGTGACGGGAGTCGATTGGACCGACACCCATCTGACGAAGGTCATTTGGACGGAAGACGATCTCTGGGACGACACCCGCTGGCGATATTGAACGAATGCCGGCCGCAAGCGGCTACAGTTTGCAACGAGTGATCTTGCCCTGATCGAGGCCAGATAGCCCAATGACGCCGCAACCGACAATTCGCCGCCAACAAGCACTTTGGATTCTGCCTCAATTCAGCCTCCGGATCTCGGCTGCATGGCCCCTCTGCTAAAATGCCCCCATGACCACCAACCCCAACATCGCTGAGCCGACGAAGCCACGCCGCCGCTGGACATGGCTTTGTACGCGGGCACTGTTGGTCTGTGCAACGCTGGTCGTGTCGATTCTTTGCACAGCTGGCGTGCTTCATGTCTGGCACTCGGTGCAGCACCGCGCTGATGAGTCGAAGCAAGCCCGCCTTGGCGATCTCCTCGACAAGAAACTTGACGCCCTGCCGCGGCCCGCAGTCGCAGATGATCCGCGTCAACTCGGAGAAAAATCAGCAATGGAAGATCCTGGTTGGAAAATCGAAATCACCGGCGGCCTAAACGCGCACTTCAAGCAGCCCGACGGCCCAAGTAAGCCGGGAACGGACTGGGCCGTTTCCCTCAAGCGTGGCCCCGAAGTTCACCGCATTCTTGTGCGCTCATACGCCAGGGGCGACGGGAAGATTTCGCAGCAACAAGAGATCGGCATGGTTCTTCATTACGTCGCTGGTCTTGTCGGCCGAGGGTGGATGCCAGGCGATGTCAAAGGCGTGCCGGATGAGTTGATTTTGCCTCTCGACAATAGTCCGTCGAATTAGGCGACTCTCCAAACCACATGCCCGACAAGCCCAGCACCGCCGATCCGGGGAAGCCAGGCCGCCGCTGGTTTCAATTCAGGCTGCGGACGCTGATGCTGGCGGTCGCAGCCGCCGCAGCGTGGAGCCCGCTTCTAGCGCGGGCCGTTTCGGCTTGGGAAGAATACCAGCTTGAACAGTGGGCTATGCTGCATCGACCACGCGTTCTCATAATTGTCGATCCGAGCTATTCAATGCAGGTTCGGGCGGACGACATGAATGAGGATTCTGGCAACGGCCATTAGCCCAGCGCCTCACTTTTCACCCACTACCCGCGACCGCAGTCGCTCGCGTGGAGTGGGCTCAGTAGAATCGAACCGCGTCGGCCGCCGCTGATCTGCTGGTAATCCGGCCGGCGAGGGGTTATGCTTGGCCGTCAACGAGACCTTGACGCCCCAAATCCTATGCCCTTGGTCAGCAGGAAACGCCAATGAGCCGACAACTCTTCACCCCGCTGTTTGTTTTCTGCGCGATCGTTTTCTTCGCACCCGGCCGGTCCATGCAACGGTAGTCACAATGAGTTGGAGCCCGGTCGGCAATCCGGGCAATGCCGCTGACCCTGCGACCGGCTCTCTGTACGGTGCCGTGCCATATTCGTACAACATCGGCACTTATGATGTGACGAACACTCAATACGACGCGTTTCTCAACTCCAACGATCCAACCGGCGCCAACCCACTAGGTCTGTACAACGCCTTCATGAACAACTCCGTTTTCTATTGTTTTCCGAGGTCGGTGGAAACTACATCAACGGGGCGTTGTCACTTTCTGTCTACGGCGACGCACCGGTCGCGCTGACGTATCCCTTGCATTTGTCCGGATTTCACATTGCCAGGTTTCGGGCGGAGCTGTCGAATTGTTATAAGGATCTCGCTGGCTCTGCCCAGCTAATGGATTGGTATGGCACGGTCGTGCTTTGTATAACGGTATACGGCCACAGGGGGAGAGTAGCTCTCGGAGGCAATCTGGTTGACCACGAGACCTATTCAAACACTACAAGCGAAGGAAGATTCTCGAAATCAAGCGTGAGCGGGGCAGGCGTGGAAGTGCGCTATGATGGTTTCGAGATCGATCAATCAGCGATCCCGAACTTTCTGAACGATCTGGACTGCTTACTTGAGCAGTCGGGCGTTGACGTGACGAGCCAATACTGACCGTTAGAAGCAAGCAATGTGTTCGTACATCTGGCCGGACAAGCGGGACGGGTTCGATATTGAAAAGACGGACCGATCGAGGGGCAACATCGGATCGCAGGGCGATTGGTATTGGAATCGGTATATCGGCTTCGGTGGAGGCGGCCCAATTACCCGACAAACGCATGCCAGCTAAACGGTCGCCGAAGAACACTGCATCGCCCAGCAAGAATTCCCTTTTCTGCGAAGGCATTTCCGATTTACATGGCCCTCCGGGCTTTCCATACCACCTGTTCCTCCGCGACATGGCGGAAGGCGATGCCGATCGCTTTCCTGGCGTCGAGGCATACGCGTTTGCACAAGTTGTCGAACATGAGGTTCAATATTGCGAGCAACGGGGCTGGTGCGCCGGCCCAGTGGCGATTCAAGCAAAAAGACGGGTCGTTATCCGGAACTGCTGCAAGCAAGAACGGGAGCCGATTTCAGATTCCGGCGTGGGTTGAAGCAGACAATTTGGAGTTCGGCAAGCAAACCGCTGCCGGAATCATCTTGGTCGAGAGTTGGCCGGTTTTTGATCGGCTATGCCGCGCCAGGGCATGGCGCACGTTGAACATGGTAATCGTGTGTGGCCACGGCATCCCTCGCGCCGGAGTCCGTCGCTTCATTCACCGCCTCGCGGAAGAGTCAACGCTTCCCGTATATTTGCTCGCAGACAACGATACATGGGGTTATTTCATTTTCTCGTTGCTCAAACGGGGCCTACTTGCTCCGCACATGGTTTGCCCGTGGATTTCCATCGGCGACTTGCGGTTCCTTGGAATTTGCTCGGGCGACGCCGAGGCGGCGGTGCGACGAGGTTTGCAACTGCGAGAATGGCAAAGCGGGTGGGATGCTAGAATGCAACGCCTCGATCGTTACGATTGTTTTCGAACGGCGGAATGGCACGACGAATTCAAGGCGTTTCGGCGGCAAGGCGGAGGGATCAACCTGCTGGGTTTCTACACGGCCATTGGTTCAAAGGAATTTGTGAACGGGTATTTGTGCGATCGGATTCGTGAGAGGAATTGGTTGAAATAGGGATGTACCGGTGCGCGGGTCTGACGATGGAGCGTGATGACGCGTTAAACGAACAAACGCGGGACATTGCTGAGCGGAGGCGAGACGGCACGCGGCTTCTGTCAAGTAAAGAGGTGCGTCCAGTTTCCCGAACCCTCAAGGTAATGCGCACTCCGCACAACAGAGCCGGGGAGGACCGACAAATGGTTGGGTTTGTGGACGGAGGGTTTGCGGCGTACCGAAAGTCGCTGCAACAGGATTTTGAAAAACGGCTGGATAGCCTCACACGAAAGCTCAAAGGCGCATCAATTGATGAAAAGCGCGAGATTGACAAGGCAATCCGGGAGGAACGAGCCTCCTATAAACGCCGTCTTGCGCAGCTCGATAGGTCGCTTTTTTAGAGCGATTACACGTTCGGTTCGGCAGAATTCTGCTGGTCGCAGCTCAAGCAGCCCCCGCGGGCGTCGAAACACGACGATTGTCCGCACGATCTATTGCGTTGCCCGGCCGCGAACGATGAAAATGGGGAGATGCGAATTCCGCGTCTTCAGTTCAGCTTGCGATCGCTCCTCATCTTTGCGTTGATTTGCGCTGTCGTCTGCGCGACGCTGGGACGGAAGATTGCAAGAAAACGCGAAGAGCGTGCCGTGGCCGAGCGCTTCGCTACGGTAGGAGGCCAAGTAGATTACGACTCCGACACGAAGGACAGCAGGCCAGAAGGTCCAGAGTGGCTTCGAAGAATCCTCGGCGACAACTTTTTCAACGAGATCGTGGAGGTGTTTCTCAGTCAATCGAAAGTGACCGACGGCGATTTGAAGGCCCTCCGGCACCTGCCGCAATTGCAACGGTTGTACGCCACCGAAACCGCGATCGGTGACGCAGGACTTGAGAATCTGAGTGGGTTGGTTGAGCTTCGGGAGTTGGCCCTGGATAAAACCCAGGTCACTGACGCCGGCCTCGCAAATCTACGAGGTTTGACGCGGCTAGAATCCCTGCGCGAAACCGCGGTCACTGACGCAGGAGTCAACGATCTGCAGAAATGCCTGCCGAATTGCAAGATCAATCGGTAGGGCGGAAACGCGGCGCGGGACAGGCGACGAACGGTGGATAACACGATCCGCTACCTGAATACCGACCTTGATTTGGTGTCGCTCGACGACCTGACGGTACTGGCGGCGATCTTTGATTCTCGGGGAGTGTTTCCGTTGCATGTGGGCCGCGAGGAGGACGGCCTCTGTTACGCAAGGATCGAGACACAAGATTCCCACCGCGAGCCGGAGCAAAATATCGCCGCGATGGTTGCGGTCGTCGAGTCGCTCGAGGAACCCCACAGATCCGTCTGGCGGCAATGCACGACGCGGGAATTCAATCTCGGTTATAACTGCGGAGCCGACCCGTGGGCCTTCAACCAAGGATTGTCGACCGATCTATTGGGCCGAATTGCTGGCATCGATGCGTCGCTGCGAATAACGACTTATCCCGACCGCGAGGAAACGGTGCAAAGCCAGGCCGAAGAAGCGACAGGTGACCTTTGAACGCCGAAGCGGCCGAGTTTGATCGTAATTTGGCCACGCTTTGGGAAGAATACCTGGATGCGGGCGGGCGGGCGGTTGGCTGGGATCGGCTTTCCGAATCAGAGCGGACAAACTTAGCCAACGACTGCCAACGACTCCTTGAAATGGCCGATTCCCTTCGCGGCGATCTGTGGCTGCTGCGAGATACCGGCGCCGTACCCAGTGACGATTATGTAGTCCGTGCGGGCAACCTTGGATGCGTGCTAAAGCTCGTTGGTGATTTTTACGTCGATCGAGGATTGCTCGAGTACGCGTGTGGCGTTCTTTATCAGGCCTACCAATCGTGCGATCACAACGCACACATTTTGGAAAGCTTGGTCAGAAGCTTGCTGCTTGCTCGTCGATTCGCGGACGCGGCGTCGGTTGTCAACGGAGCTGATCCAAAGCTGATCGCCTCAGAAAATGACTCGACCGCTCGAAAGCTAATTCAATGGGCTTGCACGAACCACGAGTTCGCGTCTGGATTAACCCCGGACCTATTGAAGTATTGCGTTGAATTGGTCGCTAAACATTCTCCGTGTTTTGGCCAAACGGATGCGCGTTAGCACTCGCAACCAAATCGTGATTCGCAAACGGGTTTTGCGGCGGCAACGATGGAAGAGCAGCCTTTCTTGGAGAGAGGCTGCTGCCTCGTTTCTGAAGCCTGTGACGCTAGTTCCCCACCTTCCGACCGGGTATGATCGGAGCATCGTACTCGACGGCCCAAGTCGCTTGGATCGCCGAACGTGTGCCCCAGCCATACGTTTGTCCTTTCAAGCGAGACGTGGCTGCCAAAGATATTCTCCTCCAAAAACGCAAAGTCGCTGTTGATTTCCGAGTTGTCGGCGAGCGATCCGTCTGACGATGCGACGATAATTTTCGCCAATACCGAGGCGGCGAAGGCGATGCTCGCCGATGCGATGCCCGCGAAGTCGCTTACCGAGCCACTGAAAGCAGTTGGCAATCTGCCCGATCTGCTGCGAGTCGCAAAATTGAGCATCTGGACCAACCCCGAGATTTCGCTCAAGTTGACGCTAACGGGAAACGACGACGACGCGGCCGGTAAGACGGCGCGGATGATCAAATCGTTCCAACAATCGGCGCAGGACTTCTTGCCGACGGTGAAAGTCCCCCCAGGAGAGAACGTGCCGGCTGCGGTGCGCGAATCACGCGAGTTGATGATCAGTACGGCAGCGAAATTGGTCAAAGGGCTCGTGCCGCATCAAGTTGGCAAGCAAGTAACCGTCGAAATCCGCGGCTTGACCACGCTCGAGACCATGGTCGGTAAAGTGGCGTTGCCGGAACTAAGGAATGCTCGCTCGGCGGCGCAACGTGCGCAGTGAGCAAGGAATTTCAAGCAGCATGGTCTCGCGATGCTGAAATGCGTAGAAAAGGGCAACCATCTTCGAGCGCATGCGGTTTACTTTAAGTGCCTATCCGAAAACCCCCGCTGTCCGCAACGCAACGATAGCGAACTGAAGATGCAAGAAGCCGACGTAATTTGCGACTTTCTTCTCCCACCGTATCAGCAGTCGTCGCGCCCGGTTAAGCCAGGAGAGGGTGCGCTCAACTTTCCAACGGTGCGCCTTGTGGCGACGGCGTTTCGGCTTTGCCGTTTCTGTGCCTTTGAGTGGGAGATGGGGGATGTAGTCGCGGCGGAGAGCCGCTTGTTCGCAGGGCTTGCCGACATAGCCTTTGTCGAGGCAGAGATGCTGGGGCTTGTTTCGCGTGGGTTTCGGGCGATGGACCGGGATGTCGTCGAGCGTGGCGGCCAAAAGTTTCTGGTCATGCACATTGGCGCCGTCCACCGCCACACCGATCGGCACGCCCCGACCGTCGATCAACACAGAACGCTTGACGCCGAGTTTGCCACGATCGGTCGGGTTTTTCCCGGTTTTTTTCCCCACCCAGCGGCGATTTGTTCATCGCCCCGTCCAGGCTCTGCCACTTCCAGTCGATTCCCTTCAGGTCGTCGTATTCTTCCAACGCGAGACGCCACAGCTCCTCAAACACGCCGAGCTTCACCCATTCCTGAAAGTAGGCGTGGATTGCGCTGCCAGAGCCGAACTGCTTGGGCATCGCCTTCCACTGACAGCCGGTTCGCAGAACATACAAAATCCCATTCACCACTTTCCGCAGATTTAACCGGGGACGTCCGCCTTTGGGGCTCCGTTTGTAAATTGGTAAAAGCAGATCAATGCATTCCCAGAGGGCATCGGGAATTTGGTGAAACTGTGAGGCAGAAACCGTGGCCATTGGCACACCTCCATGCGAAATGAGGAAAACTGCCTCCTCAAATTGCAATTCGCGTGCCAGTAGTCGTTTGTACAGTAATCGGATAGGCTCTAAGTTCGACGTGGAAAAGCGGACGCGAGTCAAATTACAAAAAAGGGTCGCGTCCGTCGCGTCCCCGTTTCTTCGTGCTTCAAAAATTCAGTGGGCAGTCGGAAGGTGTGCCTTGTGGACGAAAACCGAAAAGATGTAATCGTTCATAGCAGCAGAATCCTAGCATACCCTGGCTATGTGCCGGACTGTGTGACCGAATATCGGCTGCCAGCGCTTGCCATGCCATCGGAGGAACGTGCGCGAATTCATCCCTGGCTGACACAATTCGTGGGAATGTCGCCCGAACATGCCCATCAAGTTTTGGAAAGCCGTTGGGCAGGCGTCACCACGCGTCCGTTATTCAAGGTGCGAGAGTTACTCCTCAGCTTTGGCTGCACGTCTCTTTTCGTCGCAGAGCAGCATGGATGGCTCGGCAGCGAACGATCGCCCGACGATTGCGACCTCTTTCTGATCGCCGAACCAATCGCCGCCGAGAGAATCGATCATTTGTTGGATCATCACGGACTGTCGGGCAACGAGTTGTTTCGCGAATTTCTTGTGCAATTCGGCGGACTTCGCGAAGACCCGATAGTCTCCGGCGATTTCGTGCGCGGCGACGAAGAGGCAATGCAAATTGTAAATGAGCCGTGGATGAAGGAAGATGTCGCTGGTTATGACAACTGGGAGGGGTCAGCAATAATCTATAGGGCGCGAAACGGTGACACCGTTCTGCTGCATCCGTCCGGGCCGATTGCGTGGTGGACGTGCGCCGAGCGCCGAATCGACCATAAAGCAGACGACTTTGGCGAGTTCCTCGAATATTTCGTGGAATACAAACGGACCGACTGGCCGTTCGACTCATACGGCCCCTATACTCAAGGGTGACGCGAGACATCCCTTTCGCTCGTTCCGCGTACGGAAATGCGCGTTGGCCAATTCCAAGTTCGTGCGCTAGGAGTCCGATGGAAAACGCCCGCATCGCCAACTCCGCCCAGCCGAAGCCACGCCGCCGCTGGTATCAGCTCAGGCTGCGAACGCTACTAATCGGCCTCGCGGTTCTGGCGGTCATTTTCCATGTCGGGCAGCAGTGGTGGATAATTCAAGACCGCGTGTGGGTGTGGGCGCAGGTGAATCAGCTAGGGGGTAAAGAGGGGCCGGGTGGCTTCGAGAGTTCGCCCCTTCCCAGGATCCGTCAATGGCTCGGAGATATCCCGAGGCGCACGATCGAGTTGCCAGAATCAGCGACGGAGAACGATGTCGCCATAATTCAGGATGCGTTTCCCGAGGCACACGTACTGCGTGTGCCGGGGGTCCGCTTGAATAACCAAAGTCGTCGACGGGCACCATAGCTTCGCCTTTGCACAGAGATTCACGGACTATCGGCTCCGAGCAGCATGGCCCCTTTGGTAGAATGCCCTCATGGCCGCCAAGCCCAACAGCTCCGAGCCGCAGAAGCCACGACGCCGCTGGTTTCAGTTCAGGCTGCGGACGATGTTGGTAGGTGTGGCGCTGGTGGGGGCGATTGCCGGCTACGTCGCGCACGAGCGGCAAATCATCGCTCAGCGGAAGTCGTGGCTGGCGAGTCACCAGCAGCCTATGTTCCACGTCAACGTCATGCGTCCCGACGGCACGATCGGTCCGCCACCAGAGCCGGCGATACCGCGCATTCGGCAATGGCTTGGAGATAGACCGGTGCCGTTTGTATCGGTCCTAGACCCAGTCGAAGAGGACGCCGCCAAGAACCTATTTCCGGAAGCGACGGTCATTAAGAACTTTGACGGCTACGCGAGATAGCCCCGCCGCCGATCAACGCAACTTTGGACCACTATCCCGCCCCGCAGTCGCTTGACTTCGGGTGCCGTGGAGCCAGTAGAATCGAGTTGCGTGGTGCCGCAATGCCGATTCCGATTCCGGCTGCGAACCCTGCTACAATGCTGGCATGGAGCAAGAGCCCAACACCGCCGAGCCACCGAAGCCACGCCGCCGCTGGTTTCAATTCAGGCTACGCAGACTGCTGATCGCGGTTGTCGTATGCGGTGCCGTGATGCGCTGGGTGCGGACGAAGACGCACACCGAGTTGTCAAACGCGATTCGGCGAACAATGTCCTTTGGTCAACGCCGCTCGACGGCCGCCTCTACAGGGCTCGGCCGCCGGACTTGTTGACCGACGCGGCCCGGACGTACGTCACCCACGAGGATGGCGTCACCGCGTTGGATTCGGCTAGCGGCGCTGTCCTGTGGCACTCCCCCGGACCCGCCGACCGGATGCTGCTGAGTGGCGATTTGTTGCTGGCCACCGAATGCTCCACTGGCGATTCATTGGGGACGTCTGGTCGATGGGTGACCGCCAGAGCTACCGCCACGGGCCACGAGGTGTTTCGTGTCGAGTTGCCGCTACAAGAGTTCGACCCGGAGCCGATCGACGAGATCGCGGGCTTGTTCCTAGTTCAATCGGCGCTCTGGCCGGGCCCAGCAGGGGTTGCCCTACTAATTGACCGCGAGGGGAGGGTTCGCTTTCGGTGCGACTGCCGCATTATTGATGCCGTCCGACGCGCGGAAGATCGTCTCATCTTTACCGGCAAGCGCGTGGTAAGTCTTTCCGCGAAAGACGTCGTTCGGTGGTCGGTTCCCATTCAGTACGCCGATTGGTTGACCTGCGGTGGCTTGGTGCCGCTCACGACGGGTGGCGTGGTGGCGTTCCACTATTGCTGCATCGCCGACAGTGGCGTGCAAGTGCTCTGCTTCGATCCAAGTCAGGGCACTGTGCTCTGGTCGACCTACTGCAAGGCATTGGGCGTTTCCCACTCGGCGTATCAACACGAGGCAACCGTTAAACAGCTTGACGATCAACTGCGGGTGACGAGCCGCGGAAGCTACGGTACGTTTATCGAGACGCTCGACGCCTCCACCGGCCGGCTCGTTAGCCGCGAGGTGCTGCCGTAACGGCGACGAAGGGGAGCGGTTTTGTTCTATGAAGTGTTCCGTGCTCTTCTCCGGACCATGCATTTATGGTTCAGCTTAATGATTTTCATGCCCGGTCCAAAGAACTAAACCAGAATGCCCCCATGCCCACCAACCCCAACACCGCCGAGCCTCAGAAGCCACGACGCCACTGGTTTCAGTTCACGCTGCGGACGCTGCTGATCGCGGTGATGCCGCTGGCCGTTACTTGCACGCCGAGGGATCATACCCGATCGCCATCACTTCATTGACCATCAAGCGCGATCGGTTGCGGGTTGTGATGGGCAAGGATCCCACCGACAAAGGAACAGCTTACGACTTCGAACTGGGTGCATTTTTCAAGGAAATGGCGCACGAAGAGCCGCCCCCGGAAGACTGACCACGCGTCCGTCACGTTGTCAGTCGACTCGCGAAGCTAGCAGCAGGTTTGTAGCTGGAGTAATCGGCATCTCGCAACCAGCGACGAAGCCACCATTTCTGGTTTGTTGGCCCGCTGATCTGTGTCGCGACCACGGGATCGGTTCGCCGTCAGGGCCAAACACTCGGCAGGGACGACCAGCAGCAACGGCTCGCTTGGCTGCCTGGTCGATCAAGTGCGCAAGCGTTACGCAGTGGCGGCCGGCTGACCGATTGGACAACCAGCAATGCGATTTGTAAAAACCGTGATCACCTGGTCGGCAAATTGACCTTGGTCAACCGACCGCGACCGGCCTTGATTCTGCCAACACGAGTCGTTGCGGATCCTCGACCGCGAAGCAGCGACGTGCCGCGGCTACTTGGCCTTGCGCGGCCGCCGCTTGCTATTTAGCTTGTGAGAAACCGGTAAACTGAGAATCTCGAACGAACCGCTCTGAGCCATTGGTGCCCTCGATCCTCCACGTGTTGAGCCAACTGCTGTCGGCGCCGCTGCCCCATTTGCGGCCGCTTAACCGGCGGTCGGAGACGGTCGTTGCGATCGGGTTGAGCCACCAGACCGAAAGGCCACCACCGGTTGTGGTCGCTGAACATGGATGCATGACGGTCGGTGGTGCTCATCGGTTAACCCTTGGTCTTCTTAATTACCGACAGGCGCACAATATATAGCCTGATCCTGGCCGCCCAAAATAACTGCCTCGCTCTCGGGAGGATTTGGTGTGAGTTGATGCTAAGTCGTTTAACCGTATGCACTTAAGCGCACAATCGCTAAATTGAGCGATAGTGAGCGTTGAGCGGCCTGACATCACACAGTATCGCTCAATCGGCCTAGTGTGCGTTTAAGTCGTTACCGTGATTGATATTACGTTCAACTCACAGCAAAACAGCAGAAACAAGCGGAGGACGTTTGGCGGGGCCGGAACGGGGGTTCGGCATCGGCCTGGACCGTGGGGCCCGCTGCGGAATGGGCCATCGTGGGCTGCCGGGGCACAGACGCCAATCGTCAACGGTCGCGGCGTTGCTCGTTTTTTCCGGCGTGCGGCAAGAATTCGCTTTGCCAGATCGTCAAAGGGCCAAGCCGATGCCTCCCAAGACGGCCAGCTACAGCGTCGAAGGTGTCCAGAAACCGAACTTTGCTTTGCAGGAGTATGGCCGCCACACCGCCGAACGCCAACAGAACAATCGACGATGGCTCAGGCACAGTGGCTTGCGTCACGAACATTTGTTGGCCGTTGTTCAAAGTGCCAATCTGATTCAGATTCAAGTCAAATATTTCTGGCGACACCGATCGATTGCCGGCGAGCAATCGTGAGTCACTCGTTAAGAACAAGTCCGTGGCGCCGTAAGTGATTTGGTTCTCAACTTGCCCTGTGGTGCCGTTAATTTGCATGAGTTGATCAAATTCGTTCGTATAACCAAGCATCGAAACGTAAATATCGTTCGTCGCCGCATCGTAGGCGACTCCAAGGGCTAAGCCGAGACTGACGCTAGGAGTGATCGTCCGCACGACAGTCCCATCGGTGGTGATCTCTTGCAATTGATAGGCGGACAACACCAATAGGTCGCCTGACGGCAGTGACGCGATACCGTACACTTGATTGTTCGTGTAAACGACCGTACCGGTCGGTGACCCGGGAGAAAATCGATCCAGATCGCCGTCTGCTGCTACAAAGAAATCGCCGTTTTTTGCAAAGGCGATCTGGCCGTTCGCGATGCTGGCAAATGTGTCTCCAGGACCGCTATACGTTTGCTCCACAATGCCGTTGCTGTCGATAGCGACCACGCCAACAGCCCCTTCTGGGCTGGTCCAGGTTACTGCATACAGCAGTCCATTCGGACCCACGGCAAGGCCCCTCACTTGACTGCCATAGATTGATGGCACAGTGTAGGAACTCAAGTAGGTTCCGTTTGCCGAGTATTGTTCGATTACGTCCGAAGAGGGGTTCGACGTATAAAGATCGCCGCGAACAATTAGGCCGCCGGCTACAACGACTCTTGCCCGCCCATAGATCATCAACAGGACGAATATGCCCACGACTAGCCATTTGGCGTTGCGCTCGCCTGATGTTGTCATTAGCTGCTCCTCTACTGTCAGAAGACGGTTTCGCCGTGGATGGCGGGAGAGTTCGGGCGGGGTCGGATTTTTTGGGGACGGCGATACTTTATGGAGTGTGTGCCCTACCTCTAATCTTGGCCGCTAGTCCGATCATGCAAATCGAACCAACCATCGCCAGGATTATTGCGGGAGGTTCGGGAACCGTGACAACAGAGTACACATTTAGGGTGTTTCCGGCTGGGACGACCAGCAGTCCGTCGCCCGCGCCAAGACCTGTTAGGGGTGCGGACACATTTTGCTCGTCCGGCCCATCAATGCCGCTGCCAACATTGATCATTCCGAGCAGGTTGCCGGAGATGCCGTTGAATTCGTACACATGGCCACCAGCGGTTCCCTCGAACACGTCGCCGTTGATGATGATCGGCGCGGCAACGAACGGATCGTTCGCGCCTCCCGGCGATGACAAGCTCCATCCCACGGCCCCGCTTGAAGCGTTGAATTCGTCGAGTAAACCATTGCCGTCCTCAATGTAGCCCCTGCCATTCGAGAAGGCCGGGGCTGTCGGATTCGATAATGCGTCTTGGAAGGTCGTCAACGGCTGTCCCGTAGTTGCGTTCAGCAAAAGGAGATTCTTGTCCGGAAGGGTTTGATCAAAGACACCCCGGACGTAGAGATTTCCATTGTAGTAAACAGCCGTCTTTCCACCGCCACCCTCCGAATCCGATGAGAAGTGCCAAATCTGTCCTCCCGTCGGGCTAAAATCATAAGTTTGTGGACCGCTATACGAGACGTACACGCCGCTGCTGGTCACCGTGGGCGATGAATGGTCACCGTTTGCAACTGGTGCGGTCCAGAGCGTTGCGCCATTGGATTCTGAAAGGGCATACACGGTGCCTCCCGAGCCGCGCCTCCTGTGTAGACAATCCCGTTACTCGCTGTCGGCGGAGAACTGAATCCATACTGACCTTCGAGGGGGCTGCTCCATATCAAAGACCCCGTCGCCGCGTTGTAGGCATTCATCGTGCTCGACGAACCGTTGTTGTTGAATACGAAGACTTTGCCGTTATCATATGCGGCGCTGTCTGCCCAATAGATCGAATTCAGATTCACGTTCCAATTGATGAGTCCCGTCTGGGCATTGAGTGCATAGAGATTCACTCCGCTGATCGGGCTTCGCGCGGTGACGAATACCTCGCCTTGAGCAATCAGCGGGTAAGAAACGGCGCCCCCTAAGTTTACCGACCACTGCTTGACCGGCGTGGCCGAGAAATTCTGGAACGTGACCGATCCGTCGTGCGCCGGGTCGTCCTGGTACGCCACTGCATCGGGGTTGATTGTCCCAGCCCGTGCAGCGAGAGGAGCAAGTGAGAATGACGCGATCGCCAAGGCCAAACGGCAAGTTTGAAGATTCATTAGCGTTTCCTTTTCCGGTCGATTAACGGGAGCGGAAAGTTCGAGAACCGGCGCTGCCCGAGGTTGCCCCGCGGGCAGGAATTGGGATGGGAACCATTCGCGGTATGGGCAGGATTGTACCAATGCCCCCCTCCCCGGCGTCCAGTATATTGTGAATATTTCTCCAGGCTTTAATGGCTGCTGGGAATTCTCGGATTGCGCGTTTGGTCCATATCGCGGCCGGCGACGACGTTGGGCTAACCGGGGCCACCCCACGCGAAAATGTCCAGACGTGGCGAACGTGGGGCGTAAAGTAGAGAGCGCGATCTACGTCGTCGCTTGGTCGCTGGGCGGCTGCCCAGCAGATCATCGTCGTGGGGCACTGTCGGCTGGATTTCGTGCCCACACGTGGCTGGACCCAAATTACCCGATGGTAGACGGAGGTCACCGCCCCGCGTGGTTGGCAGCGGGAGCTACCGGTAGGTTGGGCAGCAGTCGTGGGGGCCCACAGGCTCGGGGAACCCTGCAACCAACTGATTCCCAGCAGGCAAGCGACCACACGCCTTGGCATGACCAGGTTGTTTTGGCTTTCGGGAGCAGAATGGAGCATGACCCAATACCGCCACGATGGGTGGTGTGTCCTGGTGTGTCCCCATGAAATCGAAAACTCCCTGCTGCGTAGATATGTTGTTGATGATGCATCTTTTTCTCTTCTATTTAATACTTTAGAAAAAGGGGGACAACGGGGACACTTCATCCCTAAAGCGTTATCTACACAATACTTACAGAGTGTCCTAGCAACGATTTCTGCTAGGACACATCGGGGCCACTTTCGCAAATCAGGTCGGCGCACTCACTGGGTTGGCCGTAGAAACGGTCAGCTCGACGCTGCAAAGTGGCCTGGTGGTTGTGACAAACGTCCACCCTGAGTCCTAGACCGGTGTAAAAATATTGCCTTCTGCCACCTTCCTGGATCTTGGGCTTTGACACGCCCGGCAGCTTTCTGATCTGGCGGCCAAAGGTCGGTTTACCCAGGCTCTTGACGCCCGACTCCAGACAATAATCCTTGTAGCTGGCATACACCGCATCAACCGATGCTGGGCAGCAGTCGGTCATCCTGACCCTTGCTTCGAGGAACATCTTCACCGAGTCCGATTCTTGCCGCAGCTCTGCCCCCACAGCCTCGCAGACGTCGCAGCGAGTGAACCGGCTGTTCTGAGCCAAATACCGGCGAGTTCCCGCGAGGGCCCACAGGAAGATCCCCGGAAGCTCTGCTTCGAGCTTGGCCGACAACCCGTGATCCGCCGTCTCTTCGAACGATTCCATAAATGGCATGAAGATGCAGCGGCGCCAAATTCCACCCGACCGATCCCCGAATTGCGGTAGGGTGTTGCAGGCGAAGAACAGCTTGGCGGTCGGGAGCATCTCGATCGGCTCTTTGAATTTCCGATTGACCACGATCGTGTCGGCGCTCGTTCGCGCCTTCAGGCGGCCCTCGTCTATCTTATCGACGTGCGTAAGATCAGACCCGATGTTGGCCAGTTTGTTCTGCATCCGCTCGAGAAAAAACTCGCTGCTGAATTGATCGAGTGACACAGAGCTGCAGTTGGCCGCCCCCAGGAGGGCCCGCAGGATATTTAGCACAGTCGATTTGCCGTTCGCCCCTTCGCCAAACAGAATCAGCAGTTTGTCGAACGCCTTGGTGCCTTCCAGCAAAGTTGACCCCATCATCTCCTGCAGGACTTCGATCCGGTGATCCCCTGCTTCCCTGACGGGGAGAATCTCCGCTAGGGTCTTGAGCCACAGGGGGCATTGGGCCGCTGGCTCGTAGTCGTAATCCAACTGGATGGCCGAGAACCAGTAGGGCGAATGCGGCAGCAGCGGCATGCAGTAGGGAGTATCGAGCGCCTCAAGATCGACCAGGCCATTTCGGAAAGCAAGCAGGCGGAGCTTGAGGAATTTGCCCGCTTGCTCCCCTTCGTTGCCGATCCAGAATGGCATCGAGATATTGCCGGGGTCCAACAGAGTGCGAATTCGGATGTTCAGCATGACATTATCCAGGAAGCCGCGGTCAACCGAGTTTTCGCCAGCACTTCCCTGCAGGCATTGACCGACCCGGCAACGTAACAATTCTTCTGATACTTTGTGCCAACAGTCGTCTTCCCTGAACCAATGCTCTCCGAGGAAGAAGAACAGCTTGGGTCCCGTTTCTCCCTTCTGGTAAAGGGTCGCGAAAAACTTCTCCATCGCTCGCTTGACGGGATCCGGCTTTGGTTTGTTTTCTTGCTCGATTTCGTGAACCTGCCGTTTGATGCTTCTTAGCGGCGTGCTCACGAGGTTAAGCTGCTTTTCTGCATTCTGAATCGTGACAGCCTCTTGGTCGGCTGATTCGGGACAGAACACCCCGATCGCCCGAATGCTGTTCCGCAGCCATGAAGCAACCAGTTCATGATTGTCCGCCGGCGGTCGGTTGGCCTTCAGGGCCAAGTAAGGATTCTGATACTCGACGGGGTCAAGATCGAGCTGAAAGCTGCATTGCGCCACCACCTGGGGCAGCAGGCAGAACAGAGCGGCCTGCTGGTCCTCTGTCCAAGAGAGAAACTGCTGCGCGTGAAACTTAACGACCTGAAGGGTTCGTTGTGATCCGGTGTCGAGCCAAAAGTGAAATTCGGCCCCCTGTCCAACACCCCCATATTCATCACCGCATAGAAGCTGGGGATCAATTGATTTGGATTCGCCCTCGATGGTGACGATCAACAACGGGGCCGGAGGGGCGATCGAGATGGCCGCTGTTTCGCCATTACACTGTACTGATGACGTTGGATCGGATATGATTGACATAGCTAACGTTCCTGTTCCTGGGGACAAAAGTAACACTAGGGTCGGCTTCTCCTCCGGCCCTAGTTTTTTTCTGGGTTGTGGTTTCTCATAACGGCACTGCGGCATTCGTTGCCGTTCCTCGCTCACTCGGGCCGCCACTACTGACCGGCTGTCGCTCAGCCGCCGATGGGGCCCACCGTGGAGGAAATCCACCCTGCGACCAATACGGTTCGAATCTGAGCAGCAGCTTGACAGCCTGTTCTCGGATCCGCCGATTCTTTCCTATCGCAAGCACATGAAGGTTCAAAAGCCGGAGTGATTCGGGTTGCGAGCCGACTTGCTCCGCTGCCTTGAGGAGCCGGACGCAGTAACCTGGTTGCTTGAACTTCTCAAATGCTTCGAGGATCAAACAGTTTACGGAGGCGGGCCGCAGGCGACAAAAGGCCATCGTTGCTTTGCGGTTCAGAGAAACAGCACTGACCCTCAATGCATCCAGGAGGGCCTCAAGGATCGATCCGTCGATGTTTGTGCCTGCTCGGCCACTCTGTTGGATTTGCGACACGATGCTGAGGAGCCTTTCGCGATGCGGGGCACTGGTGCGGTTGTTGTTGGCAACTTCGACCAGCCACTGAATCGCCAGTTCGCCGATACTGAACAGTGCCCGGTTGCATTTCTCGTTGAGCACGTCGTCCGTAGGTCGCAAGCCTTCCATTAAGGCCTCCACGACTACGTAAGCATTGAACATAGGGTCTTCGGTCTTCATGATTTAATTCCTTGGTTTTTGGGGGTATTGTTGCACGATTCAATTCCGCATTTCTTCCACTGTGTTTTGCACATCACGCAGTACAGCGAGCATCTCGGCAAGATCGGCCCGCAACCGTCGCACCGAGATCGGGCCTGCTTGCCGTAGTTTTCCATTCTGGGCACACACCGCCTTGCCGGCCGCGGTCTTGGGCCCGGTTGCAAACAACCACGGTTTGTTCGCGAGGGCCGCGGCCCGTAGCCTCTTGCGACCTTCAGCCGTCAGCCCTCGTCGCTTCATCCTGTTCAGCCTGCCGGCCGCTGCTCTTCTGGGGTTGGGTGGTAAGTCTCGGTTTTGGTTCATGACGGATAGCCTCGGTTCTCAGTTTGGTGTCAGAAATTGCCACGGGCTCCCGGGTCGAAATCTTCTCGGTTGGTTGATGCCCGTCCAACAGGGCAATCTGCTGGCTCTGGGCGACGTTTTGCTGTTTCACCAGAGTGACGTTGTTCTGCGGCGTTGGCTCGCGATATCGCTTGAGGGCCAGCACGGTTCGCTGGAATTCACCCAGCAGCCGAGGAATCGCTGAGTTGTAGAGTTTCTGGGCCTCCATCGATTGGGCCTTCGCGGCAAACACGTGTAGCCGCATGATGTGGTGATGCACAAGGCGATCTGCTCGATCATCATTTGCTCTATGGGATCCTTTGTGACGCTCGCCTTGCCTCGAAGCCGCTGCATATAGAGGTCGATCGCTTCCGCCGAAATACCCGCCCCCGGGTTGCCGTTTATCAGGATGTCCAAAAACACAGCCGCGGACCTAAACATTAAGTTGCAAGCGGCGTATTCGACCCGCTGGGCCTCTGAAATCTCGGGGATCGACACGGCCGTCGTGGCGGCAGGGGTCAAGGCAGTTGGGATTTCCGGTCAGGGCCAGCGCAGTACTAACCTTCTTTCCCGGCAAGGACTTCGGTCATGAAATCGAAATCCCAGCCGCAACTGCGGCGTTTCATGGCGACGCTGTCCTTGCAGGGATGTTGCTTCAGTAGTGACAAAGTGAACCGATTCAACCAAGCAAAGTTCTCCCGCATGCGAGCGTCCCGAATGCGAGATTCGTCTTCGCGGTACGTCACATCCAGACACCAATGGCAAGCGTTCTCGATGCCCCAGTGGCTGCGAACCGCGTGGGCAAATCGTTTCACGCCCATCGTCAGGCTACTGATGTAGTACCGCACTTCGTGTGTCTCCTTGCCATTGCGCAAGCACTCATGCACCACCACACCGATTGTCAACAGACCTTTCCACAGGTGGAACCCCGGCAGGCTCTGGGGCGCGGGCATCTGAAGGTAGGTCCGCGTCTCTTCGCGGCCATGTGCTTTTTCGGTCGTTACGTGGCACCGCGCCTGGGCGTCGGCAAAGTCGTTCTCCCATTGTTCCACAACATAATCGGCGACCGCCTCGTGCAGCTTGCTCTGGTTCCCTTTCAATCCGAATACGAAGTCTGCCCCAGAGTCAACAACCTGCGCGGCAATTGCCTTCTGGGTTCCCATGGCGTCGATCGTGACGATCGCGCCTTGGAGGTCAACCAGCTTCAACACCTCGGGAATCGCGGTAATTTCATTCGATTTCTCCTCGGTGGCCACTTGCCCCAGCGTCAAGCCGAACTCCGACGCCCAGACCGAGACCGAGTGCAACGCGCCCAATCCCTTGCGTCGATCATGGCTCCGCCGCAACGTCTTTCCATCCACCGCCAAAACCGGCTGGTCGATGCCCGTCGCCGCAGCAGCGCGGGCACGCAACGACGCCAACCAATTCGCGAAACAGGTTTGAAAGGCTTCCGGCTTGAGCGCCGAAAGCACGCGCCGAAAAACATCCTTCCTGGGAATGCCTTTGGGCAACGGTAACACGTTCAATAATTCATCGGCCTTCAGTTGAGCCCAGCGGGCAATCGCCGTAGGTCCGGATGCGCCTGCCAGGACGGCCATCAGGCTGATGACGACGACGCTGATTAGAGGATGTTGGAGGTTAACCTCGGAACGAGGGTCTTCGAGGTCCTCGAAGTGCCGCACGATATCGTCGATCTCACGTTGGTCCACCATGACTCCACACTCCGTCGGCGCGGAAACGAAACCGTACGGAGAAAGTCATAGCAAACAATGCCCCTTGGCGCAACTCAATCCATCTTGCTTATCCTTCGCAGAATGCGCACTGGCCCTGGATTTCCGGTGTGGTTGGGGTTGCCGGTGTGCTCATGTGGAATCTCCCGGCGTTGCTGTATCGGACCCATACGACCGACCACTTACCGCGGCACGGTACTTGACGGCACGACAAAACAGGCTCATCGGCGGTTTGCTGATTATCATTTGCGGCTCCCGCGTATCGGCTTCACCAGCTGGTCAATGTTCAGGCCACCAGCCGCGGCGTGTTCCAATATGCAGCTCAAATACTCCTGCCGCGGTAGTTTCTCCATCAACTGCTGCACGAGCGGCACTTTTGTGGGAAACATGTCACTCACGTGGCAATAATTGTCGAGCAGCTCCTCGGAATTGAACGTCCAACCGTGGACAATCTCGTTGCCCCAGTCCACAAGCATCAGCAGCATTCGTAGCTCAATATCCGGCCGTGTATCGAGAAAAGCACTCAGAGCATACTCCCCTGGTGTACGCCGCACCAACGTACCGAAGCCATAATCGTCTTGCACTACCAACGGCGTAGGGCCCCTGCGGACTTTGTAGGTCTCGGGAAACTGCGGGTACATCTGGTTGATGCGTTTGTTAGCACGGTCAATAACTATCGAGAACTTCATGAGGTAATCTTCCTTGAGCCGCGCGGCTCAGCCGAGTAAGCAGGTCAGCGTTGGGTTACTTCCTTGTAACACCGATGGGCTTGGTTCAAACAAGAACTTCAGGCCCGGTACATTACTGACCTTATTACTGTATTGTAGCGCATACGGCTTACTGACAATAGCCCAGTTTGCTTCGGTATAGTAAGTAACACCAGGCTGGATGTGTAATACCTAAGAGCACGTTCCTTTGTGTGTTGATAGTCTAATTCCTCCATTCCCAACGGGCCTCCATGGATAAAAGCCGGCCGGTGCCTTTTTTGTTCACGGGTCAATGACTGGTCTCGCGACAGTCTTGGTTGCTTCCGGCATCCGTCGGCGGGGCATAGTTCATCCACACCGATTCTGTCATCTGTCGCTTGGTCGCACCGCCGGCTGCCTTGTTGTCAATGGCGAAGTCTACGCGGTTCCAGTCGGCCAACTCTCGGTCGTACAATTCGTTGCGATATCCCGACAGCATCACCTTCCCCACGCACCGCTTGAGCGTCGCCAACAATTCGCGATGGTCCGCTTCGCCCATTTCGTGCTGGTAGGCAGAGGTGCTGGCCCGGGTGTCATGCAGGTACGGCGGATCGAGATAGAACAGCGTCGCCGGTCCGTCCTGCTGCCGAATTACCTCAACGGCAGGCCGGTTGAGGACGACCACTCTCCGTAGCCGGGCCGACACCGCAGCCAGCCCCTCGACACAATTCCACCATGCCGACGCCTGTTCGTTCTGCATCCGCCGAGTCCTGTTACGCGACAGTGTCGCGAAATCTCTGAAACCACCGGCTCGACTCTGACGGCAGCGGACAAAGAACGCCACGGCAGCGTCAACATCCAGATCGCGAATCGGGTGCTGCCGAGCTTCCGCGTCCTTCCATTCGATTTCGGAAAACGGCATGCACTCAACGATCCGCTTGAATGCAATGAAGGAATCCTCAGTCTGCAAAACCCGCCAGAAATTAGTGAGTCCGCGGTGCAGATCGTTCACGACTTCGCTAATGCCTCGCTCGCTGCTTTGCTCGCCCCAATACTTAGCTGGGTCAAAGGGATTTTTTTCGAGCAGCACCGCCAGGCCACCGGCGAACGGTTCGACGTAGTGCAAATGTCGCGGCATAAGCTGAACGAGTTTCTTTGCGAGGTAGTGTTTGCCCCCGTGCCACTTCAGAGGTTGATCGAGTTTCCTCATCGGCTCATTTGAGTTTGTTGACGGGTCAACGTCGGGTCTCACGCAAGTAGGCCCATCGGCCCGACGGCCAATTACCTCGCTTTCCGCGGCATTGTGCTGGGTGTTGATTAAGGCGACGGCGACAATTGCCGGAAAACTGTTAACGAATTGAGTGCATTGATCGAGAGTCATGAATTGGTCCTGTTTGAAACTGGGTAAAAGACCGCACACACGATTAGCATTTCCTTCTTCTGGTGGAGATCCCGGCAGGGTCCACGGCCGCACGGCCAGCGGAGAGCCTGCACGATGGAAGGCCAACTTCGATGCCAACCTCTACAATGAAGTCTGGGGGCCGGCCTCTCCTTTTGCCCCCGATTCTTCTAAGAATTGTCGAACGTAACAAATGGCAATCTTTGTTCGTCTGGCAATCTGATTTGCCGTCAGGCCTTGTTCTCCTAACTTCCGCACCAGATCCGGCATCAATGA